>JANQPP010000137.1 GCA_028289405.1 Pirellulales bacterium | reverse complement strand
ACGGCGTGCTATGGGTGGACGAGGCAGGGCTGGTGGACAACCCGACCATGCTCTCCCTGATGCAAACGGCGGATGAGCTGAATGCCAGGCTGGTGCTCGTCGGCGATGTCCGCCAACATTCGCCGGTCGGTCGCGGCACGCCGCTGAAGCAGATTGAAACCTCCGCCGGCATCCGGCCCTTTCAGATCACCGAAATCCGCCGGCAGCAAGGTGACTACAAGGCGGCTGTGGCCAAACTGAGTCGCGGCGACGCGGTCGCTGGTATCGAAGCCCTGGACCAATTGGGATTCGTGCATGAACTGGCCGATGGTGAGCGCGATCAATCGCTCGCCAAAGCATACGCCGATGCCATCGAACACGAAGGGGAATCGAAAAAGAAACTGCTGATTATCGCGCCCACGCATGCCGAACGGCGGCAAGTGACGAAAGTCGCGCGTGCGGAACTCAAAGCGCGTGGACTAATTGATAATACGGATGTGGAGTTGACCACGCTCCGTTCCAAGCAGCTTTCCACCGCGCAAAAGCGAGATCCACTGCAATACCAGCCCGGGGACCGCGTGGTGTTTCATGGCAAGGGGAAGGGAGGCTTTCAGTCGGGCGCTCAAGTGGCGGTTGCAAATATCTCCGGTGGCAAGGTTTTGACAGCGGATGGCCGTGAGGTACCGCTCGCTTCAGCCGGGGCTTTTGATGTGTTTCAACCGTACCAGGAGCGTTTCGCGAAAGGGGATGTGATCCGTGTGACGCGAAAACGCCGGGAAGCGCCGGGCCGCAAGCGGCTCAACAATGGCAGCCTGTTTGAAATCAAGTCCATCAGCGGCAAGCAGCACATCCTCACGCTCGACAACGGCGAGAAGATCAACCCGGCCCAATGGGCGTTCTTCGAAAACGGACTCACGCTGACGAGCCACGTTTCCCAAGGGACGACCGTCAACCGGGCCTTCGTGGCCCAAAGTTCGCTGTCCTTTCCGGCTAGCTCGCCTCAGCAGCTTTATGTCTCGGCGAGCCGGGCCAAGAAACGGGTGGATCTGTTCACGGATAGCCTGGCCGAACTCACCAAAGCGGTGAGCCGAGAGCGACCGGACATGGCCGCTTTGGACATTCGTCCCAAAGCCCAGCCGGAAACCAATAACGGATACATCTCTCAACGATTCGGACGACTGAAATCCATTGCGCACCGCTTTGCCACTCGG
>JANQPP010000131.1 GCA_028289405.1 Pirellulales bacterium | reverse complement strand
CGTGGCAGTCTCCTTCGCTTGGTGGATTGAATCTCAACAACTCAATTCCTACCAAGCAGGGGCTGCCCAAACAATCTGCGCAACAATCAGGACGTTATCTTCCACTGTCAAGTAACGAGGTAATGTCCATGGTTAGTAACTTGTCAGTCCGAGCCTACAGGCGAGAGACTCGAATGGTCTTTCGAGTGTTGGCAGGCCTGATCGGGATATTTCTCCTTCTCGTGGGTCTACCTGCAGCAATATTTGAAGGGCTGAACAGTCAGACTTGGGAATCTTGGTTCAGCGCGATTTGCTGCGTCTTTGGCGGTATCGGCATGCTGGAAGGCGGTCGAAGTGGACAATGGCCTTTCGTTTGGCATCAGCGTTAATGTACCGTCCAACAAGTCGCGATAGCGCCAGGTGCCACTGCTAACTCGTATACCAAGCGCATGATCTGCATCCCGGGCAGGTCGTAAGACCTTCTGACAAGCCTTGTCGCTCTAAGCCTCAAAACGCCGGTTTTTGAGATTGGGCCATTCCCGAAAACTGCTTCGGCTCGATGAAGCCGACTCGTCAAAGCAACCTGCAAAGTCTTTGTCGGACGCAGGACCAGGGTATCACCGCGCGGCAGTACAACAGGGGGCAAGCAGTGGTCTAGGCTGTCTCAATCGACCCGCACTTCCTTAGCATCAGCTCAAGTGATTCCAAGCACTGTTCTCATTGCCAAGCCTTAAGAGACCATACAAGAAGAGGACGGCAGCTGGCCCAATAAAGGCGGCAGGCCATGCGCCGTAGAGAAACTCGGCTACGGAGGCCACCAGCGTCACAACACAAACACCCCAGAAGCCCCATCTCTTCCACCTCAATAGAGCGATGCAACAAAGAACAATTACTGGTCCAAGGAGCCCCAGGAATATCCAAAACACATCTGGCGCCTGCGGGATTGCCTCCCTTAATCCGGGAGGATAGCCAAGTAGATATAGGGGTGAAGCAGCCCCGTTGCCGATTACCAGGATGACCAGCCATATCGTTGCAAGGATATGGCGTTTCTTTTCCTCCAAGTTAGTTCGCATTGCACCGTACGTGTGGTCCGCCGAAAATTGTCTCCGTGCCTCGCATTAACTCTTCGTCGTGAGACTGCCCTTCTTGCAGGTCTAACTGGCAAGAAATGGTCGGGTAATCGCGCCTCTCATCGAGTACCGGCGTGAAACGCTGAAGTTGGCAACGAATTTGCCCAGAACGATGAAGCCGACACGTCGTAACGGCCGAGGTAGCCGGGTTGGCGGGCCAACGAAGTTGATGTTGGTACACCAAGAATTGTAAACGAAGAAACCGACATCGAAAGACCGAAAGGCGAGCCAACTCCGTTTCACCGATTTGTTCTGTGCGGTGATTACCGTGTTCGGCGTGAACCACGGCCGTCACTCGTCGGCCCAGTCCTAAAGGGATCGCTCTAGTGATCCTTGTCCGCTGCACTACGCGACGAATTTGTTCGAGGAAGAAGCGAATCAATGCAGGCGGTTTTGGCCCTCGGCGAATGAATGTGGTGGCTGAAGTCCAGAACGTCATATTTGATCGTGCCCCACAACGCGTGGAGTCCAGGTCGGAGGGAGGGATGCCTAAGAATCGCGCTAGACGAATCCGATACGGTTTCGGTAGTGATATCTGGCGGCCAGGGCAGGGCACAAACGTCAAAGAATCATCGTCAGGCAAGTCAACCGGCTCCAGAGTGAACAAGCGATTTAACAGTAGCAGCGTGACGCCAACACACATGAAGACTGTTGCGACGCCCGTGAGGAAATAAAGACATTCACCTAACGTGGCCACTGACAGCGATTCCTCGTTGGCGTAACAATGAGCAGCACCGATGGAAACTAGCGTAAGCGGAAATCCGATCGCGACTCCCGCTATGAGGAGTAGATGACGAAGTAAGGACATGGTGAATACCAGGTTTCCAGCAACGCCCGCCTTTGCAACAGAACTCGGTTATAGGAAGTTTCTGCCTATCACCTGTAGGCCGCAAATGTACGGTCCAACACGCAGGCAGCCAATCGTCACAATTCGCATTGTAGCAAGTGGTTTCTCGTCGGTCCCGCCATATCCTGCGTAATAGGCGGCCCCTGCCTCGCGCTCATGATGATGAGCGAGTGTGTCGACTTGCGGCGGACGCCGCGACCCGGGCCGAAACGTCAATCGGGTACGACGCCTCAGCGTGACACTCCGAAGCGGCTAGGGAAAAAACGCACGTATCAGGTGTGGCACGTCGAGGCCAAGACCCCTACGCTTGACTTTCGGCGTTTCACTACCGCTGGGAGCCAGACTTCGCGAACACCGGAATGTGCTGCCCTACGCTCTGATGGGACGGCCCGTCCAGCGGCGGATCACAGTTTGGGCGGCGGGCGGCGTGGCGGCGGTTCTGGCGCGCGGCGGGGGACGTCGTCCCGAGGTGATGGCGGCGTTCCGGCGTTGCTGCCAGGCGGAGGTGTGCGAACTCCGGTCGTGATTTCCCGCCACCTCCAGCCGAAGGGAACCCGCAATTCCTGCTTAGCGAGGATGGCCCAAGGGGTTTGAGGGTGTTCACGCTCCACGCGCTCCAGATATTCTCGGGCTTGTTCAGCCTGATCGGCCAGGATGCTGCCGGCGGTGACCTCATCCGCCGGTACGAGCCGCCAGGTATCGCTCTCTTCCTTGGTAAAGCGGAGACCCTGCTTGGCCGCCGCGAGCATGGCGTTGTAACCCTCCGTGCGGACTTTGACGGCGAGCACCCGACCCATGGCGAGGTCGAACCCGGCTTTCCAGCGGGCTTCGGTCAACTCAGGTCGGGCATCCGCGCCCGCCTTGAGCAAGCGGTAGACCTCTTCGATTCGCGGTTCCAGCTTGGCCGCCGCACGTTGGGCTCGGCTGAGCCGCTCCACGAAATCGGCGTCGTTCCGGTAGGGAAAGACGAGATCCGGGTTTTCCATGGGAGTGATCCACGTCTGCCGCGCGGCCTCCACCAGCGCGCGTTTGGCGGCGTTGGACTGGAGCGCTTCCAGATACCGCTGCGTAGACACATAGCCCGGCTGGTAATTCCGCATGATGTCGGGATCAAAAAACCGGCTCAGCCGCGTGGCCAGGATTTCTGTCTGGCGTGGGGCCACGGTCCCTTTGGTGGTGCGGTTGGGATGGACGGCGAAATAGATTCCGCCCGTCTCCACGCAGAGGCGCGTGAGCGCGTAGGGGCCGAAGCCGGAATCCATGAACCGCTCGATGCCGCCCATGCCGGAAAAGTGAAGTTTCAAAGCTTCCGGCTCCAGGCTTTCTGGACCTTGATGGACCGGCAGCCATTGCGTCCTCTGGTCGTAGCGGGGATCAGGATCGACGTACTTCACCAGCGCGTCGCGGCGACCAAAAGGTGCCGGCACGCCGACGACATACACGGGAATCGCCAGCTTGTGACAAAGCTGAACCGCTTCATCGACCCGGGCTTCGTCATCCCCCGCTTCGTCGGTGAAGAGGACAAACATAATTTGACGCTCGGGATCCCGCCGCTGGTAAGTCCGAAAACGCCCGGCGGCGTCGATGACCGTGGAAAACACGTACTCCACTCCGCTCTCGTCGGTAGAGATATTCGCCACGGCGGTTTGAAGCTCCGCGACGTCTTCGGTGGGACGGCGCGTGAGGTAATCGACCGTTTGGCCAAAAGCGATTATCGAGCTGAGCAGCGGTGCCTGCGATCGCCGCTGAAAACCTTTGCGACCAGCCGTTTCGAGAATGCCCAGTTCGCGGTAGATCCGCTCGAAACGCTCGCGAAGTTTTCTTCGTTGCCGTTCCAAGCTGCCCGATCGATCGAAGATCCAAACGACCAAAGTGGGCCCCGTTTCCAGCGTATTCGCGATTTCGAGAGTAATACGGTCGAGCGCGCCTTCCGCTCCCGTCACACCTACGCCAGCAGCGCCGGGAACCGATTCCGTGGGGCTAAGCCGTTGGGCGAGCGGGTCGCGGATTTCGTCCAGAGCCACTCGGCTTCCTTGGTGCGACGGCACCGCGAGCGCGGAATCCACCATGTCCGGCTTCAGGCGAGGAGTGGTCGCGGAGGCCATCGAAGGCCCGGAGACGCTTAACGCGCCCAATGAAGCAAACGCCTCTTCCGAGCTGGCGAATTCCTCGGCAACTTCGATCACCTCAGTATCCGGCGGCAAGGCATGCACGGCGATGTCCACCGGCGCGGCCGGTTTGTAGATGGTCGCCATGGCCAACAGCAAACAGAGCAGCACATGCAGCGCGAGGCTTACGAGGCCGGCGGAGGCGCGTTGCTCAAAGGCATCCGCCCCATTCAGCGGCGCGGCGCTGGGCAAAGTCGCGTCGGTTTTGGCCGGGAAATGGCTAGGCACGTTTTCTTCCGCCGGAGATGATGGTCACGATCGCGGGCCACGAATAAGCGGTCCTCGAATAGCCCATTTTATATTTTCCGTCCGAATGGCGATCAGGACAAGCAGTTGGCGGTGTCAGAGCCAATTGATGAAGACGTCCGTTCCAGTCGCCACACGGCCTTTCACCGCCAACCGCGACGAATCGGCCATGGCTCTGGCGGAGATATGCGCGATTGTCGGCAAGTGCGTGCATCGGCTAGAATTCCGCCTTTGCACGGCACGACCGTGCATTTTTCTTTTCCTGATGAACCTCCGAGGCAGCCATGCCGCGTTATAACCCGTCGGTGATCGAACCGAAGTGGCAGCAATATTGGGAAACCCAGCGGACATTCTCCGCGCCGCGCCTGCCGGACCAAGAGAAGAAGCTGTATGTCCTGGATATGTTTCCCTATCCCAGCGGTGACGGTCTCCATGTGGGGCATCCCGAGGGCTACACGGCCACCGATATCGTGGCCCGTTTCCACCGCATGCGGGGCTACAGCGTGATGCATCCCATGGGCTACGACGCCTTTGGACTCCCCGCCGAACAGCATGCCATCCGCACGGGAACTCCTCCCCGGACAACAACGGAAAAGAACATCGCGACCTTTCGCCGCCAATTGAAGATGCTCGGTTTCAGCTACGACTGGGACCGCGAATTGGCCACGACGGACACGGAGTATTTTCGCTGGACACAATGGATCTTTCTGCAACTTTACGACACTTGGTTCGACACGGAGCAACAGCGGGGACGACCCATCACGGAACTACCCATCCCGAACGAGATTCAACAGCAGGGAGAAACTGCCGTCGCGCGGTACGTGGATGAACAGCGTCTGGCGTATCAGATCGAAGCGCCGGTGAATTGGTGTCCGGCACTCGGCACCGTGCTGGCCAATGAAGAGGTCATCGGCGGCGTGAGCGAGCGGGGCGGGCATCCCGTGCAGCGTCTTCCGTTACGGCAATGGATGCTGCGAATCACGGCCTACGCGAACCGGTTGGAGCAGGACCTAGAGGGGCTCGATTGGAGCGACAGCATCAAGGCCCTGCAACGCAATTGGATCGGACGCAGTTCTGGTGCCGAGGTTGATTTCTATATCGGCACCACGGCGATTCGCGAGGAGTCCGAAGAGGCGACTTCCGTCTATGAGAAATGGCAAGCAGAACGTGTGAAGGCGAATTTTCCCGCCAAGCCGGCGGAGAACGTCGTTCGAGTGTATACCACTCGTCCCGACACGCTGTTCGGCGCGACTTATTTGGTGATCGCGCCGGAACATCCACTGGTATCCCGGCTGACTTCAGCAGATCAAAAACAGGCCGTCGAGCGCTATTGTGAGGAGGCTTCCCGGAAAAGCGATCTGGACCGGACCGATTTGGCCAAGACCAAAACGGGCGTCTTCTCCGGCAGCTATGCGATCAATCCCGTGAACGGGTCCGCGGTGCCGATTTGGATCGCCGACTACGTGCTGGTCAGCTACGGCACGGGCGCCATCATGGCGGTGCCGGCCCACGACACCCGCGATTTCGAATTCGCGGAAGTCTTCGACTTGCCGATCATGCCGGTGGTCGATCCCCAGGACCGAATCCCCTCCGCCGAACGGGAGCAAGTTCTCGCGGGAGCACAAGCCTACGTCGGCGAAGGCGTCGCCATCGGGTCGGACACATATGACGGCCTGGCCACGTCCGAATTCAAGTCGAAGATCACCAGCGATCTGGACGGCAAGGGCTTGGGGCGCGAGGCGATAAAATACAAGCTGCGGGATTGGCTGTTCAGTCGCCAGCACTTTTGGGGAGAGCCTTTCCCGATCCTGCATGAATTGGACAACGCCGGGGAACCGACGGGAATCACCCGTGCCGTGTCCGCCGAGGAACTGCCTGTGCTGCTGCCGGATCTGCAGGATTTCAAGCCGCACGGAACACCCGATCCTCCCCTGGAAACGGCTCCTAAAGATTGGCTCTATGTCGAACACGACGGCGTCCGTTACAAGCGGGAAACCAACACCATGCCGCAATGGGCCGGCTCCTGCTGGTACTACCTGCGGTTCTTGGATCCCCGCAATGAAGAAACGTTCGTGGCAGCCGATGTGGAACAGGCTTGGATGCCGGTCGATCTCTACGTCGGTGGCGCGGAGCATGCCGTGCTGCACCTGTTGTATGCCCGCTTCTGGCACAAAGTGCTTTACGACCGGGGGCACGTCAGCACGTCCGAACCGTTCCAAAAGCTGGTGAACCAAGGCATGATCTTGGGGCAGGTGGAGATCACCGGCTACCAGGCAGCGAATGGAAACTGGGTCTCCGCCAGTGAGGTCAAAGTGGATGAAACTGGAAACGCGGTTCACCGGGCCAGCGGTGAAAAAGTCGAAGCGGTGACCGTTTCTCCGGATCAAGCCACGAAGCAGGGAAACCAATTCGTGCTGCAGGACCAGCCGGAGATCGCCCTGGAAAGCAGGGCTCACAAGATGTCCAAAAGCCGAGGCAACGTGGTCAACCCCGACGCCGTCGTGTCCGAGTATGGAGCCGACGCGCTGCGGCTGTATGAGATGTTCATGGGACCGCTGGAAGCAACCAAGCCTTGGAGCATGGAAGGCGTCAGCGGCGTACGTGGATTTCTCGATCGGTTTTGGCGGATGATCGTCAATGAACGGGCCGAAAGCGTGGAGTTAAACCCGGCGATAGAGGCGATTGAGCCCGACGAAGAGCAGGCCCGCGTATTGCACCGCACCATCCAAGGGGTGACCGAAGACATCGAACGCCTGGCATTCAATACGGCCATCGCCAAGTTGATGGAATTCACCAACTTCTTTCTCAAGCAGGACGCGAGGCCCCAAACGGCGATGGAGCAGGCGGTGTTGCTGCTCTCTCCTTTGGCACCACATATGGCCGAGGAGCTTTGGCAAATCTTGGGCCACGAAAAAACGCTGGCCTACGAACCTTGGCCCACGTATGATCCGGAGCGGATTCGTGAAGAGACGATGGAAATCCCCGTGCAGATCAACGGGAAGCTGCGAGGCCGAGTGGTGGTGGACGTGGAAGCCAGCCGCGAACAATTGGAAACTGCCGCGAAACAGGATTCCCGTATCGAGGAGTTGCTTAGCGGCAAGCAGATAGTCAAAACCGTGATCGTGCCGGGACGTCTGGTGAATTTTGTCGTCCGTTAGCTTCCCCGCCACAAAACCTCGCTAATGCGTGACCTTGCTTACGCGGCGGGTTTCGATCAATCCCAGCCCGAAACGTCAGTGAGGGACGGCCCTTCGTCGCCTCTCGCAGCATGCGCGCACCGCGTGAACGGGTAGGCGATACGCCGTTTCGACCGGATGCGGAGTGAGGTGATTTGACGTGGATTCGCCCTCGTTGACACTTCGGGTTGGGACTGTTGGAACCTTCGGCCTCGCTAGTGAGTGACCTTGCTTACGTGGCGGGTTTCGATCAATCCCAGCCCGAAACGTCAGTGAGGGAAGCCACGGCGTCGCCGCAAAAAAACGGGACCCCCGAGGGACTTCATGCCATGACGGGATGAAGCTGCCCCGGGGGCCCTGTAACCTTTGGCGCGTGCGTGGTGGCCGCACACGCGGGATCAGTTTCCGGAATCGTCCTGGTAAACCAACTTGGGTGGAGGCACGTTGGCGGCAATATTGCTGAACGCGTCGCGAAGCTGTTCTTCCATGTCCGCGATTGTCGCTCCGCCCGGAACGTTAATCCACGTTCCCCCACAGGCAAAGGCGATCGCTTCCATGAGGTTCCGGTCCGCGTTTGCTCCCACGCTCATCGTGTGCACGGTGTATCCCGCATCAAACGCTTCCCGAGCTTCATAAAAAGCGTAAGCCTTGGCCATGTCGCTCGTAGTGTAATCCGGGGAGCCGTCCCCGTCGTAGTCCGTCAACTCGGCCCAATCCCAGTCGCTAGGCAAGGAGAAGTCGCTGGGGTAACGGTTCGCGTTCCCGTCGGTCATGAGGATGATCGTCGGGCGGGCGCCATGGCGGACGTGGTTGTCGAGCAGTTCCTTAGCCTCCTTCACCCCCCAACCCATGCCCGTGTATACGTCGTAGTGACCCGCCTGCTTGTGCCGCTGAATCGTGTCCACAGCGGTGTAGTCATTGCTGATGGGATCACTGCTGATATCGACGATGGCGTCGCCATCGTTGAGTTTGTCTTCAACGCGGGCAGCCACATACGAGGGATCATTGTTGGGATGCCCATCATACGACACCAGGCCGATTTCATCGCCGAAGTCCAAATCCTCGATGAAGTCGATGAACAGCGAGGCTCCATTCTTCACCGCGTGAAACGGGTAATGCGGGGTGCGCCACAGATCCTCGGAGGTCTTGTGCTTCATTTGGCCATTCAGGAGCAGATAATGCATGAGCGTGCGATAACCGAAGTCCCGGTTGTAGTCGCCACCCATGTCCCGCACGTAGCGGATATAGGCCTTCCATTTGCTTTTGCTCGTGCTCGCGTTCGGCTGATTCTTGGGCAGGCCCTCGCTGGATCCGCTCGTGTGAGTACCGGCCTGCGGGAAGGGTACGTAAGTGCCGGCATCATCATCGGCCAATTCCAACGCATCGAAGATGTCGTCGTCATCCGAATACCCACTGATGTGAGTACCCGCGTAGGAATTGATGAGGCCGAATCCTCCCGAAGGGAACTTCGACGCGCGCGTATCGGGGAAAGTGGGGTTGTCGGCCACCAACGTGTCCCAAATGTCGTCGAGATTATGTCCCACCGGGGAATCCAGTTCGCTGTCGTCGCTCATGGATCCTGAAAAGTCCAGCACGAGCACCATGTCGCGGGCTTCCACGAAAGCCGTGGAACTGGCCTGGAGCGTCACGCTGTCCTTCCCCACGGCCCAGCCGAAGGAGAGATCGATGGGCAATTCTCCCGAAACCGCCACGACGTTGAAGGGAGCTTCCCCCCAGAGGATGGGCCAGGTATCCGAGGCTTCATCATAAACACGTTTGCCGAAGGCCACGTTGTTTTGAGGATCAATCGTGACGCCATTGGCCAGGGCGACTTCCACGGCGACTTGCCGCGCGTTTTGAATGGCGATCGAATTCGCGTCGACGTCCACGCCGCCCTGCTGTTCACCGGCTTCCTCGACCGCGCCGACGATCTCTTGGGATGCGGCCAGGGACGCGGCGTCCATGGCATTTTGCAAGTTGGTCTTGGCCAAGACCATGTAGCCACCATCCACGGCGAACGCGGCAAAGCCAAACATCACGACCAAGAGCAGGGCCGTGAGCGCGGCGACGATGCCCCGGCGAGAGCGTTCCGGCCGGCGGTGCGGACCTGAATGGCAAGAATCAAGTTGAGCAGATTTCATTCGTATACTCCTGGGCAAAATGCCTTGGCAAGTCATGGATGGACACGGGATCAATCCCCGCGAGATAGTTTTGTATTCCTTATGGACGCCGAGGGCCGGTTGGGTTTCTCCCAAGGTGGCCAAAGATCAGTTCACGATCACGGCCTTGGCATTCCGGAACACGACGCTCGACACGAGTTTGGGTTGCGGCCCGGTGCCGGGCGGGGCGACCGACGTAATCGAGGAGACCGGAATCTCGACCCACACCTCGAAGTACCGCAGGAAATTGTCGGGGTTATCCAAATCGAACGGTGTGTTGATATCCCCCTTTTCCGTGATGGATACCGTCACGTCGTCCTTGGGGAGGCCCGAGGATTGCAGGAAGTTCTTCACATCCTCGATGAGCCGATTGTTGGAGGTCTGGCCTTCCAGGAGCAGCGCGTTCCGGTCCATGGCTCCAAATCGGGCCCCTTCGCGGGCCGCCACGGACAACAGGTTTTGCGCTTCGTAGAGATTCCCCGCCTCCACGACTCCGAAAAGGAGGACCAATAATACGGGCAACATGAATGCCAACTCCACGGCGACGGCGCCGCGGCGAAGATCATCAGGGCATGTCGATTTCATTCGTTTATTTAACAATGTAAATATCTCCAGATATGAAATTTCATTGCCATGCGGCTTGAGCAATTCGAGGCCAGTCCTGGCCGGATTATTCGTGGCGCATGAATGCTTGCGCCCGGAGCGTGAAGGGATCCGCCGCCACGTCGCCATGCATGAAGTTCCACATTCGCAGCGGAAGAATCGCCACGTTTTGATACGGAACATACGCCTGTACGACGAATAGTTGCCGGGGTTCGGGATCCGCGAAATTCATGTTGGGCAAGGCTTCCCAATCCTCCATCGACTGTGGCAGCGGGTTGCCTTGGTCATAACTTTCTAGCTGCTTCAGCAGCAAAGTGGCTTCATCGGGGTTGATCAAGGTCTCCACGATTTCCTCGAAGCGGCCGCGCACCTCCGCTTCACCCACTCCGGTCGTGGAACCGAGGCGGGCGGCTTCGCGGCAAGCATTGTTCAAAATATGCTTGACCGCTTGGACATGGGAAAATTCAAGAAGCGCGTAGACGACCGCCAGGAAGACCGGCAACACGAATGCCGCCTCCACCACGGTGGTACCAACTCGTTGTCGGAGCGGACGCCGAATACAGGTTCGAATGTTCAATTTAATCACCTATGAGAATCTTCCGCCTTCGCGGTTTGGAAACCATGCGACGGCCTCGTTTCTCCTGGAAACTTCAATCAAGATGGGCTCGCCAGACGCATCGGACCGCGTGTCCGTATGGCCGCTGTCCCCAGGAATTTTGGCACTACCTTGCCGAAATCTTAGGTCTATCCAAAACGTAGCTTATTTATTCCTTGAAAACGGGCGAGAATAGAGTTGCCCGCGATGAGAAACCGCTGCTTGACAAAGCAAACTGTTGCCGTGAAAAGGATTCCGAATCCGATAGAGTCAATACAGATAAATTTCACGAGAAGAAAAGGCCTGACGACTCGCGGGAATGCAAGTTCCATGCCGTGATCCTCCGCATGGCTTAGCGAACGCCCTCTGGCACGGGGCATGCATGCGTGTTGAATGGGCAGGTGCGAGACCGATCGCGATTTGCGAGCGCGCGAATTTGCCGCCGACTTAGGGCCGGAGATTAAAGACGGGGCAGCAGCCCCAAGAACGTCCCCGCCACTTGTCGAAGCCCTTCTGCCAGCGAGGATTCGTGGAGCGAAGCCTCATCCAAGGGAGTGGCCACGTTTAATTGAAAGTCTTGCCCCCCTTGGCCCAGAAGCTCGGCGAAATCCTGCAAGGCTTCCGACGGTCGTGCCAGAAACCGCCGTTGGAATTCCGGATTCTTCGCGGCTGCTTGCTCCACCGCGTGGGCCCGCGCGAGTCTCTCCAATCGCTGGGAAATCTCGGGATGGGAGGCCAGCGATTCCTCGACTCGCGCGGCTTGGGACGGATCTCCTTCCACCCGCAGCCGTCCCCAGGCATCGATCCGCAGGCTCAGGGAGGATTGCGGCGAGATGCCTTGCCCTGACAAATATGCCTGAACTTCTTTGGCGAGCTCCTGGCTTTCACCGGTGATGAATTCGCTCAGCTTGGCAAGATCGGTGGGAAACGGAATCGTGGGCTCAACCTCAAAATGACGGGCGTCGCGCAGATGGTCGGCAAATGATACGGACGTGGAGGAAATTGTCTCACGGCCCGGAGGTGTGAGCCCGTGGGAAGTGGAGGTTTGCCCGGTAAAGATCAGTGGCGCAGCCCGCATGGCCATCCGTCACGTCGGTATGTAGGCGCGAAACGCGCTAGGCGGTCCGCATCACCAGGTCCGCGGCGGTGCTCGACGGCGAGACATTCAGTTCACCGTACACCGATTCCACGGTGGGCCGGTCGACTTGGCCCAACTGCTTCCCTGCCCCCGCTAACAAGGAAAGATCCGCGAGTTGACTGACGCGGCGGGGGCTGCCTTGCGCGAGTTCTTGGAGCGCGACAATCGCGTCATCGTCAAAAGCCGGTTCTTCCCTGCCGGCCCGGGAAAGCGACGTGGTTACATAGCCGCGAACGTCTTCCACGGACCAGGGCCGCAAATCGATCCGCAGCTCGGCCAAGTCTAGCAATCGTTGGCCCAACTGGGAAAGGTGGCCGACGCCGCACGAAAGCACGAAGGTTACCAAAGGCTGCGGAGCCGTGTCCGCTTGCGCCAGCCGCACGATGTGCGCCAATACCTCGCGTCCCGATTCATTGAGCAGGCCATCCGTTCCGGCCGCATCCACGTCGTCGAGGAGGATCACGATGGGAGTCTCCACGATCCGCGCTTCCAGGATTCGATCCTGCAGACGCCGCCAAAGCGGGAAGGCTCCCTCTTGCGTGCTCGGATTGACCCCCAATTCGGCATTCAAGGACCAAAGAAATTCCCGCAGCCCCAGGCCGGTCAACCGCAATTGGGCGACGGTCAATTTCTGACGGAGCAGTTCTTGGCGCAAGTATTTCAGCGTGAGGGATTTTCCCGAACCGGCATCGCCCAATAACAACCCCAGCCTCCGATGGTTTTCCACGAGATAGTGGAGCCGTGCCAGCGCTTCGCGATGCGTATTGCTGGAAAAGAAGAAGTCCGCGTCCGCTCCCGTCTGAAACGGCGATGCGGACAATCCCCAATGTGAATGGTACATGGCCCGGGGCCTCAAGTGGAACTGGATGAATGCCGTGCTTGCCCTGTCGTTAAATTCGTGCTCGCTGGATTATTCGGCACAATCCATCGATCAACTTGCGGCGAATTGCCCGGTACTTCGCCCGCACCATTCCGCGAAGCACTGGGGAAGTCGCTAAAATCGAAGCTCCAATTTCCCACCCCGCCTCGGCTTACGAACACCATGAAACGTTTTTTCATCGATCCTCCTGACGAGGTGGACGAAGCCTTGCTGACCGGCGGGGAATTGCACCACCTGCGCAACGTCCTCCGTGCGAGACCGGGTGAGCACGTCATCCTGTTTGATGGCGCGGGCATGGAATACGATGCCGAGATCGTCGAATTGGGTAAGCAATCGGCGACGCTGCGGATTCTCTGCCGGCGTCTTTTACCCCGGATGCCTGAGCTTTCCATTACTTTGGCCGCACCGCTGCCCAAAGGGGAACGCCAGCGGTGGCTGATCGAAAAAATCGTGGAATTGGGCGTGGCCCGGTTCATTCCCTTAATCACCACCCATGGTGTGGCCAAACCGACCGAGGAGGCCCTCCAACGGCTCGGCCGCTACGGAATCGAAGCGTGCAAACAGTGCCGACGCAATCAAATATTGGAAATCACGGCTGCCACGGCGTGGAATGCACTCGTTGCCATGCCACGAAAAGACGAGCCGGCCTACTTCGCCCACCCCGCCGAAGCCGCTCCATCAGCGGCTGTCGCGTTGGGTCCACTCTCGACAACATGGCCAATCTGGCTGGCGCTGGGGCCAGAAGGCGGGCTGACATCGGAAGAAGCCCGGCTCGCCGAGGATCATGGTTGGAAGCCGGTGCATTTGGGCGCGCGCATTTTGCGGGTGGAGACCGCGGCGGAGTATCTCGTCGTGGCCGCGTCAGTGCTGGCTCAGGCTCCCGAGAGGGGTGATTAGGTTTGCGATCGTTTGTGTAATTCGCCAAGATTTCGTCCGCCTTGGCGAATGACCTGTAAAGCGGATTCTTCTCCGTGGATGAGGAGAAGAACTCCATCAGGCGACCAGATGCCGCAGCGCACTCATTCCGCAGAGGATTTCAGGCACTCGCCGGCTGTGGGTAGAATGATTGGTGCGTGAATTCAGGCGGTACCGAGAAAGCGGGGAGACCTCATGAACGTTTTCCGTTTGGCTCTCATCATGCTCGCGCTGTACCTCGTGCTGGGAGGGAACAGTGAACCGATAGTCGTGCGGGTCGAGTTGGATCCGGACACCAATACATATTACGAGTTTGTTTCCGAACCGCGCGTTTCCTGGAATCAGGCACGCCAACGTGCTTGGGGCCGGAAACTTCACGGTCGTCGCGGCCATTTGGCCACCATCACTTCCCCTCGGGAAGACACCTTCGTGCGCCAGCTCATCGCAGACAAGCGAAATGTCTGGATCGCCGCCAGCGATTCCCCTCGGGAAGGGACCTGGATCTGGACCGACGGCGAGGATGCCGGAACCCCCTTCTTCAAGGCCGAAACCGACGAGTGCATTGGGTACAGCGACTGGAATGAGCATGAGCCGAACGACCAAACCTTTTCACGTTCGCGCGAAGGCGAAGATTATGCGATGATTGCCTGGAATGGACAGGCTTGGAACGATGTCTCTCCCGATGGGGGCGACAATGCAAGCCAAGGCTACGTCGTGGAATATCCGCCAAGCTTCCCAGAGACCGTCTACTCACCCCACACTGGCAGCGGTTATCGCTACGTCCATGAACCCGGGATTACCTGGCACGATGCCGCGCACCGGGCCGAGGATCTCACATGGCGAGGCCGGAAAGGCCATTTGGCCACGATCGTGAACCGCGCTGAAGAGGATTTTCTGCGGATGGCGTTTCCCAAGGTGCGGAACGCATGGATGGGGGCGAGCGACCAGAAGGCGGAGGGGGAATGGCGCTGGGTCGCTGGACCGGAAGCCGATACGTTGTTCTACGTGCAAAAAAATCGCAGAAGGCACACACTGACTTTCGATCACTGGGGGCACGGCGAGCCCAACGATAAGCCCTATGGATCGCACGACAAACGAAAGGACAATGAAGGGGAAGACTACGCCGTTTGGCGCTACCAAGGCCGGTATTGGAATGACCTTTCAAACCAGGGTTCGCCGGCTAATGGACATTCGCAGGTGAACGGTTTTTTGGTCGAATTTTCGACCGCCAGCGATGCCGACGGGAAATGACGGGACTCGCCGCATCGGCGATCAATTCAACTTGTCCAGCGTTGCAACATCTCTTTCGTCAAGCGGCCATCGTGCAGGGCGGAGGCCACGAGCACGCCGCCACATCCCCACGCTTCAATCCGCTCCACGTCACATGCATCGCGTACGCCGCCGCCGGTAATCACGGTGACTTCGGGCGACATCTGGCGGATCTGCTGGCAAAGCGTTCGCGTTCTCACCCCGGTATCACGCCCCACTGCCGCGACGTCTAGCACGATGATCGTGCGAATTCCCAAGTCCAGCGCCCAAGCGGCCAATTCCAGCGGATCGGTGTCACGAAAATCAGGCGACTCATTCCAGGGCCGCCCTTCGAACAGGTCGAGGCTGAACACGGCGTGGGAATCTCCGGTGGCCCGAATCATCTCGGGAAGTTGGTCGCGGCGGGAGAGGCTCTCGAGGCCTAAAATCACGCGTTCTACGTCCAATTGCTGGATGACTGAGGCCACGTCCTCCGGCCGCCGAAATCCGGCATCGAGCCATATTTTCAGCTTCGCCTCTCGGCAGGCCATAATCGCCTCCGTTTGAAGCGGTCCCGATTGGATGGCATCCAGATCCGCCACGTATGCCCGCGTCAGGCCCAATCCACGCATGGCCTGGGCCACATCGGACGGCGAAGCACTAGCGGCGATACGGCTCTCGATCGGTCGATAAGTGTTTCTTTGTCCACTGACGCCCCGTACGACTTCTCCCCGCAGCAGATCCAATACGGGCAAGACCTGAAATCGATTCGCGAGGCAAGAGTTTCTGAGGTAGCGAGCATGCATCACGGGCTGGACGGCATCTTAGGGAGAGTCTGTTGATGGCAATTGAGGAAGGTTTGCATCGGCATCACTGGGGCCGTCTGGACGGAGATCTGAAAAAGTGACCACGGCGAGGGGAAAATCTTTGACTGCGGAACCAGATATTGGTACCATCGGGCGTGTTCGCTGTAGAGCCCTCGGCTTGGTATCCGATGATACCAGAGCGAGAAAGCGAACGGATACGGTCCATGAAATTCCCGTCAACCAGCGTGCCCACGGTAAGCTGGGCGGAGAGCGAATCTTTTCTTATTTCTCATTTATCGCTCACCGATCCTGATTGCCGCGTCGCCCGTTTGCGTCCCATCTGACCGGGAATGACCCTATTTCGAACCGTAGGAAGCGAGGTACCGATTTTTTGGTACGGTTGACGTGCTGAGCCAGCCGAAGGCAACCTTTCCCATTCGCACTGATCTTACAGGTTTTTTCCTGTTGACCTAGGCGAAGCAGAGTCAATCACATGGAACTCAAGTTACGGATACTCGAAGGCACGAATACGGGACGAGATGTTCCCGTTGTCGGCCCGAAATTCTTTATTGGGCGTGCCGAAGACTGCCAACTCCGCCCCCATAGCGATCTCATCAGTCGCCACCATTGCGTCATCTCCGTCGAAGGGGACTACGTTAATGTGCGCGACTTCGGCAGCAAAAACGGCACCTACGTCAATGGCACGCGGGTCATTGGGCAGCGGGAGCTCAAAGCGGGGGATCGCTTGAAAGTCGGTCCCCTGCATTTCGAGGTGGTCATTTCCACTTCGGTAGGCGGTCCGAAACGGGCTGCGGTGAAGAACGTGCAAGAAGCGGTGGCCCGGGCCACGGAAGTCGCCTCATCCGGCACGACCTTCAGCCTAGACGATTGGATGAAGGACGAGGGCGCTCCTCCTCAAGATGCCGCGCTCAACGAGACTCGGACGCTGAGCCTCCAAGAAACTACCCATATCCCGCCGCAACCGCCGGCGAAAGATCAAAAGGCCAACGCCCCCGACGCAAAATCTGGCGATCCCCAAGCAGAGGATCAGGCAACTCCTTCTTCCAAGGATGACACCGCCATCCAGCCTAGGGCTGAACTAGCCAGCCAGGTACCTCCACCGCCGCACACGGCGGCCAGTTCCGAAGCGCCGGAATCATCGGAGAACATCGCGGCTTCTTCCGCCGCGCCTCAACAGCCCACATCGATTTCGGATCAGCCGGCGGGTCAGGACCAAACGCCCCCGCCAGGCGAATGGCCCCCGCAGGGTCCCTACGGCGCGCCGCCATATCCACAACAGGGAGCGTATCCTCAGCAGGGAGGCTTTCCACAACAGCAGCAGCCGGGCTACCCTCCGCAATACGCCGCCTATCCTCCTTACGGAGGCTACCAACCCTATTATCCGCCGCCAGGCTACGCGCCACCTTACCAGGGTCAGGGTCCGCAAGACCCGAACGCGGCCTACCCGGGCTATCCCCCAGGCAGCATGCCGGGGCAGCCGTATGGTCAAATGCCACCTGGCGCGGCGCCGTATCCGTATCCTTACGGACCGCATGCGGGTGCGTATCCTCCGGGATATCCGGGAGCTCCGCCCAACCCAGATGATGCTTCCGGCACTCCCATCGCTCCCCATCCGCCGGCAGCCATGGGGGCCTCACCGGCAGCGCCTGCGGATGTAGAATCACCCAACACGCCACCACAAACTCCTCCCGCGGCAACCGCCGCTCCGGTACCCGTTTCGGATCCGCCGGCAGTAGAAGAAGAAAAAGAGCCGGAACCTCCGGCCCCCGATCCTCGGCGTTATGTGCCGGATTATTCCACTGAAGAAGGCGAAGCGAAGGACAAAGCCGACAAGAAGGACAAGGAAGGAGCTGCTGGGAAATTGCCCTCCAAGCAAACCGGCACCGATTCCCGAGAAGCAGCCGCTGACACATTGCGAAAGCTATTTCGACGGCGGTAGCGTCGTGTCGCCTCTCTTCAGGTCACTCAGAGTTTTGTTCACACTTAGCGTTTACGTCGGCGAGTCGGTTTCTTAGGCTGGCGCTGTTTTCGCGATTTGCCCTTGAATGATTTCGATGCCTGCTTGCCTGATCGGCCCACCAGCTTGAAATCGAGCACGCGGCGGTCCAAATCCACTTCCGCGACTGCCACCCGCACGCGGTCTCCCAGGCGGAAACTGTTGCCACGGCGAAACCCCACGAGTTGGTGGCTCTTACGCTCGAAGCGATAGCGGTCATCGTGTAGCGAAGCAATGGAAACCAGCCCCTCCACGGGAAGTTCCAATCCCTGCACGAAGAATCCGTACGGTTCCACGCCGGTGATGACGCCTTCCATTTCACTGCCAATTTTGCCACTGAAATAATGCAGCAACTTGAGCTTGGTGAGCTGCCGCTCCGCTGATTCGGCACGCTGCTCCCGCTCCGAACAGTGCACGCCCAGCTCTTCCAGATTTTGGCCCTGCAGGTCGGGGCGTTTGCCACGCATCAAGGCTTCCAGCAGGCGGTGAATCACCAAATCCGGATAGCGGCGAATGGGGGACGTGAAGTGGCAATAACAATCAATGGCGAGCGCGAAGTGCCCTTCTTCCTCGGGTCCATACACGGCGCGTTGCAGAGAACGGAGCACCGCATAATGGACCGCCGGCTGCTCGGGTTGCCCCAACACGAACCGCAAGAGTTTTTGCAGTTCGAAACGGTCCTGCAGGTTGTGGACATCGAGACCCAATTCCTTGACGAACTCGGTGAGCTGCCGAAGTTTTCTCGGTTCCGGCGAGGGGTGCACACGCCGCAGCAGGGGGTACTTAGCATCGAATAGCGTTCTGGCTACGCCTTCATTGGCGGCCAGCATGAACTCCTCGATAATCTGATGGCTCTCGGTGTGTTGCACGGCCCGGGCACCGGAGACCCTGCCCTTGCGGTCCAATTCTACCTTTACCTCCGGCATCTCCATTTCGAGCGCGCCCCGCTCCATGCGGCGCTTGCGGAGGATCATGGCCAGTTCGTGCATGTCGCTCAGCAGTTTGTGCACCGCAGGCGTGAGTTTGGCTTCCCATTTCTCGCGATCGGCCAAAAAGTGATCCACTTCCTCATAGCTGAAGCGGCGGCAATTCTTGATCGCCGTGAAACGGGGCTCGGCGGAGACGAAAGACCCCTCGGGCGTAAATTCCAAAAACAGGCTACGGGTTAAACGAACCTTATCCGGCTGCAGGCTGGCCAGGTGATTGGAAATCGTTTCCGGCAACATGGGGATCACTTGATCCGGCAGATAGACGCTCGTGGCGCGTTGCCGGGCTTCGCGATCGAGCGCGGTGCCTGGCCGGACGAAGTGGGAAACGTCCGCGATGTGCACCCCCAGCAGCCAGTGGTCGGGACCGGTTCGCTCCAGGGAGATGGCGTCGTCGAAATCCCGGGCATCCTTGGGATCGATCGTGATCACCGTACGTCCGGTCAGATCCTCTCGACCAGGAGGCACCTGTTCCTCGAACTCCTCGGCCCGGACGTGGGCTTCGGCGATCACATCCTCGGGGAATTCCTGCGGCAAGTTGAACTCATAAATCACCGAGAGCGTGTCCACGCCCTGCTTGCCGCGCGGACCGAGTACTTCGAGGATCGTGCCTTCGCCTTCCCGTAGGTGCGTGGGAAACTTCACGACTTCCACGAGCACCTTGTCGTTCACTTGGGCGTTTTTGGCGGTGGCGTCTCCCACGAGAATCGGATCGGGGAAGGCGTTGCCGTCGATCCGCACGAAGCTTAGTCCCCCCGTTTCCTGGTACGTTCCCACGAACCGGTAGGCGGCCCGCTCCACAATGCGGACGATTTCCCCTGAGGGCATCGTGCCGCGAAAGCCGCGGCGGTTTCGCAGCCGAACTTCGACGGTATCTCCAGAAGCCGCATCGAGCGCCCGAGCGGCGGTGACATGGATTTCCATGCTGGGCGACTCTTGGCTGAGCACGCGGACGAAGCCATGCCCCGCCTTGGTGCGGCGAAAGACGCCGACGTATTCGTGGCCCGTGCGGGGCGAGGCCGTTTTCTGGGATGCGTCTCCCGGAGGGCGGACCAGGTGGTTTCGGCCATAGGACAACTTGCCCGCGCGGACCAATCCCTTCACGGCCCGGCGGACCGCCACGATCTCGCCTTGCGGGATGCCGAGTTGATGCGCGATGACCCTCGGCTTCACGGGCTGGTAGTCGGCCTCCAAAACCCGGGCCAGAATCCGTTCTTCGAGTGAGTTTTGCTCCATGGCGGCGGGTATTTCCCGGGAATATCGAGCAGAAAGAGGGCTACGATGGTGCCCCCGAATAGCCTTTGTAAAGCTTGCGGCCCAAATTGGGCTGGTAGGCCGTCCAGGCGCTTTCGACTTGCGGATCGCTTTCCATCAACTCGCGAAAGCCGTACAGCTTGGCGTCCAAGCTGTCCAAGTAATGCAGGGCGGTGGCCTCCAAGGTCATGGGAAGTTTAGGG
>JANQPP010000129.1 GCA_028289405.1 Pirellulales bacterium | reverse complement strand
TCTTCAGCGTGTCGATGTCCTTGTAATCAACAAACATCGGACGTGGACGGGCGCCGTCCACGTATAGAGGATCCTTCTTCTTGGTTCGCGAACGAATTCGGGATCGCTTGCGGGCGCGGCTTTTAGCAGTGGGCGCTCGACGCATCGTGGACATAAACGAAAGCCTCTTTCCGATTTTCTATTTGGACACGCAGAATTGGCCGGGAACCCCCGGGTGTCGAGAATCAAGGAAGTTACCACCAAAATCTCGAACTAACAAGGGCTTTTCCCAGCCAGAATGAGGTGGTGCCCTACAAGAATTCGCCGACGGCGCCCCCCTAGTCTCCACCACTGGATCCCAACGGGGACACAGACGTCAGCCAAGTCCGAAAATCAGCTACGGTAGCGGGGACACAGAGCCAGTGGCCGCATTCTCGGGCGGCCATCCTGGCGGCCCGCCGTCTCCGGCGCTGGGCCAATGCCCGTAATGAACTCTTGGGGCCGCCATCGGTCCAACGGCGTCCCCCTGCATCGGAATGGGAGCGTCAGACGCACGTGGGCTGAACATGGGACGCGTAGGCAGCGGCAAGAAACGGGGATATGCAGGCGGTTGGGGCAATTCCTTCTTGGCATGCCAGGCCGCCAGCCAGCCCGGCATCGGCGGGAGAACACCAGGCGGGCAGGCTATGTCCCCGCCCGGAATTTCCCCGTCCGTATAGGGATCGACGGGGGTGCCGCCCATGTCGGCCCGGTAGCTGGGGATCCCCAAAACTTGACAGCCCGTTGCACTAGCCAAGCCCAGGCAAACCATCAAAATAGGCACTCGCGTTTGATGTCGCAGGACCAACATGTTGAGTCCGAGCAGCCATGGCTCGGCAATTGAGATTGCTGGGCAAAATTGGTGAGCAAAGAAAACGTCATCTCTAGGGATCGGTCTGTCCGGAAGTTAGCTTGAGGCGATTGTGTCGATTGCAGGAAATAAGTCGACTTTGCGGCCTGGCGATGGCCCGGCGGGGCCCCAGCCCGTAATGACAGCGGCGGGGGAAGATCCGGACACACCACTAGCGTTCAACACGGCCCCACTACGGATCGGGCCTGTCCATCTCGGCTTCCCGGTAGTCCAAGCGGCGCTCAGCGGCTACAGCGATTGGCCCATGCGACTGCTGGCCCGCGAGCACGGAGCGAGTTATACGCTGTGCGAGGTCATGCTCGATCAATTCTTGGTCAGTATGCACGAAGGCGCCAAGCATAAAAGGTTCTTGTACAACACGGCCGAAGAGAAACCCGTAGCCGGCCAGTTGATGGGCGCCGAACCAGAGCAATTCGCTCAAGGTGCGGTAAAGCTGGCTGAAGCTGGCTTTGATGTCATCGACATCAATTTCGGTTGCCCGGTCAAAAAAGTGCTGGGTCGCTGCCGGGGCGGATTCCACCTGAGCCAGCCCCAAACCGCTTTGGAGATCATTCGGCGTACCCGTGATGCCGTTCCAGCGCACATCCCCGTGACCGTCAAGATGCGGCGAGGTTTGGACGACTCGCCCCAGAGCTATGACAACTTCTACGAGATTTTGGAAGGTGCCTTCGCAACCGGATTGGCTGCCGCCACCGTCCACGGCCGGACGGTCGAGCAGCGTTACAACGGTCCCAGCCGCTGG
>JANQPP010000124.1 GCA_028289405.1 Pirellulales bacterium | reverse complement strand
TGCGCCTGGATTGGCAATTCGCAACCAGTTGCCGCGAAGCACTACCTTCAAGTGACTGATGAGCACTTTGCACGTGCCGCTCAGCCGGCGCAGCAAACTACCCTATTAAGTCGCATGGTGAAGACTACGAGAGCCATTTTTCCCTTGAGTTGCCGAGCATTGCGAATTCTTGCGATTCGACGCTGGCTCACGAAGCACGCCCTGAGGGAGTCGAACCCCCAACCCCTGGTTCCGAAGACCAGTGCTCTATCCAATTGAGCTAAGGGCGCATGATTTCATAATTATCGGCGCGAGTTGGAAAGCCAGCAACCCCCCTTATCGTTCGCGACAAAATCGATTCGGGTCCTCACCGTGGCGTGGTGAATCCACCGTGGGCGATCCATCGTTTCCCAAAACGCTCAACGAGTCACCGTGGCTGCTGTCTCGTAGGTCCGCTCGGTGGCTTCGCCCCCCGCGTTGTCCAGTGCGATCTGATATAGCCGCCGCCCCGCAGGAGTCGGGTATTGCCGCGTGATGCAAGCCTGGCACAGACTTTCCGACGGCAAACCGATAGCCCGGGAGATGGCCTCGACCGGAAGGTACCGTAGCGAATCAGCCCCCAATTCTCGCGCCATTTCCCGTTCGATTTCAGGCGTCATCGGTCCGCCCTGCATAAATTTCGGCGCGAACAACTCATCAACGGTGGACATATCAATGCCGTAAAAACAAGGCGACACGATCGGCGGAGAGGCCACGCGGACATGGATTTCCCGGGCTCCGCCGATTTTCCGCACGCGGCTCAACAAGGAACGCATGGTCGTGGAGCGGACGATCGAATCTTCCACCAGCAGCACGCGTTTGCCTTCTAGCACTTCCCGCAAGGGAGTGTATTTCGACCGGGCCTTGCTGCGGCGGTTTTGTCCGTTTTCGATAAACGTTCTGCCCATGTAGCGGTTGCGGATCAGCCCTTCCAGGCTGGGAACGTTTAGTTGATAGGCCATGGCATCCGCCGCTGCTTTGCTCGTGTCCGGCACGGGAACCACGATCGTGGACTCGTCAATTTCGACATCTTCCAGCTTGGCCAGTTCCTCGCCCAACACTTTGCGGGAAAGGTAGACGCTCCGCCCATCCATGGTGCTGGCCACGTTGGAAAAATAGACCCATTCGAAAAAACAGTGCGCGGTGCTGGGCGCGGCATGAAAGGGCTGGATGTCAAATTTGCCGTCGGAGATAGTGATGGCGTGCCCGGGAGGGACGGGATGAATTTGTTCGGGAGAGAACCCGAGATTCAAGAGTGCCACGCTTTCGCTGGCGGCGGCGAACAGCGGCCACTGGTAGGCATAGCAAAGCGGCTTGATGCCCAGGGGATCCCGGGCCACGAGCATGTCCCCCAGTGCGTTGAGCAGGACGATGCTGTAGGCACCATCCGCCCGTTCACTGAGGTGCCGGCAGATATCGAGCAGCGAGACCGACTCATCGCGCGAGAGCCGTTCACTAATTTCGTGCATGATGATTTCGCCGTCGTTGTCGCGGGACAGATAGTTGTCCTCGTCTCGCAGGAGGGACCGACGCAGATCGTCGTAGTTGGCGAGCTGTCCGTTGAAGGCGAAAGAAAACCACTTGTGCCGTTTGACGTGCTCCCGCTCCAGGGGATGCGCGTTGTTCACGTCATCTTGGCCGCAGGTGGCGTAACGCACATGTCCGATGGCCGCCCGCCCGTCGAGCATCCGCATCAGGCTTTTGCTTTTCCCGCGATGATTGAGGCGGAAAGCCTCCGTGACGGTGCCGAGTTGCTTGTAAGTGGTCAGCAGACGGTTGCGAGTAGGATTGAACGTCGTGATGCCGGCGGAGAGTTGCCCACGATTTTGCACGTCCAACAGCATCCGGGGCATCAGACGCGAGGTTTGCTCGATGCGTCCCGGAGAAATCAGCGGAGAGGGTTTGGTGCTGGGCAAATGATAAATGACGGCGAGGCCGCATTCGTGGCGCATTTCACTCATCGTTGGCCAAGATTCTCCCGCCGTGGTCGGTCATCGAAGTCGATGGAAAGTCACTCACCCCAGAGATTATTGTAGGTGCCGGCCCGAGCATCCTCAACTGAACGGATCTCCAAGAGTTCGCTTGAGTGCCGTACGAGTATCTTTCGAGCGATGGCGCCGACCAGGAGCACCAGGAAAGGAGCATCGGACATTGAAATTATACATCTTTTGACGGTTGCGACGGCTGCTGCTGGGTAATGCAGTGAAAGGCACCCAGCCCCCAAACCAATTCCCTCGCCGGCAAGCCGACGCATTCTCGCCCTGGAAAGAGAGGACTCAACAAGCGGATAGCGGTTTCGTCTTGCGGCACGCCGAACTGGGGCACGACCACCACGCCATTGGCCACATAAAAATTGCAATAACTGGCGGGCAGCCGTTGTTCCGCGTAGTAGAGAGGCGGAGGGGTCGGCAGCGGCACGACCTCTAGAGCAAGTCCGTCTTGGTCCCGTGCTTCCAATAGCCGCTGAAAGTTGTCCTGAAGCTCTGTGTAATTCTCATCCTGGGGATCCTCCGCGAGCGCGGCGACGACCACGTTCGGTGCGACGAAGCGGGCCAACTGGTCGACGTGCCCATCCGTATCATCGCCCGCTAGCCCCGCTTCCAACCAGATGACATGGTCGATGCCCAGAAAGTCACGCAGAAGATTTTCGAATTCCGCTTCTTGAAGGTTTGGATTGCGATTCGGGTTGAGCAGACAGGTGCGTGCCGCCAGCAGCGTGCCTTTGCCATTCGTATCCACGGCCCCGCCTTCGAACACTGCATCCACGGTAAAACGGCGATAACTGGTCACTTCCGCGATGCGGCGCGGCACTTGATTATCCAGATCAAAGGGAGGGTATTTGCTCCCCCAGGCGTTGTATTGCCAATCGACCAACGCGGGCGGCGCGCCGGGTGGACCGACCAAAAACGTGGGGCCATGGTCGCGAATCCAGGCGTCGTCGGTGGGAACGTCGTGCAGCGTGACACTGGGCAGGCCTCCCACGAGCAACTCGGCATTGTCACGAACTGCGTCACCTCCACACAGGATATGCACATCTTCGTGCGCGGCAAGCACACTCACCAAATCACGCCACACCCCGGGAATCGGCTCGAAGTTGCCGGGCCAGCTCTCTCGTTTGTGTGGCCAGGAGAGCCAGGCGGCCGCGTGCGGCTCCCATTCCGCCGGCATGCGGTAGTGCAAATCGCGGGGACAACTCATCACGTTTCCGCAACTCCATCGTCCAACCAGCGGGACAGCAAGCCGCCGTAGGCATCCACGCGGCGGTCGCGGAGGAATGGCCAGTGGGTCCGTGTCGCTTCGATCAGCGCGAGGTCGCAGGGAACGATCAGCAGTTCGGGATGTTCATGGCTGGCCCGGGCGAGAATGCGTCCGGCAGGGTCCGCCACGAAGGCGGCGCCCCAGAATTCGAGGTCCCCCTCGACGCCGACCCGGTTCACCGCCGCGACGAAGACACCATTGGCAATCGCATGGCTGCGCATCATGGTTTCCCAAGCATCGTGTTGCGCGGCACCGTATTCCGCTTTCTCCGATGGATGCCAGCCGATGGCCGTCGGATAGAAAATGATTTGAGCCCCGGCCAGGGCCGTGAGCCGGGCCGCTTCGGGAAACCACTGGTCCCAGCAGACACAGACGCCTAACTTTCCCAGCGAGGTTCGCGGAGCGGTGAATCCGAGATCGCCGGGCGTGAAATAAAACTTCTCGTAATACAGAGGGTCATCCGGGATGTGCATCTTGCGGTAGACGCCTCGGCGTGTACCATCGGCATCGTAGACCACGGCGGAATTGTGGAACAAACCGGGCGCTCGACGTTCAAACAGGGAACCGATGAGCACAATGCCTTGCTCTTGGGCGGACGCCTGCAATGCCTGGGCGGTCGCGCCGTCCAGCGGTTCGGCTTCGTCAAAGCAGGCGTGGTCCTCGCTTTGACAGGGATACGTTCCGGCGAACAATTCCGGAAGGCATAGCACGTCCACGCCGCGCGAAGCGGCCTGGGCAATGCTTTCCAGCGCGCGTTCGACGTTTACTTGTTTGGAAGGGCCGCATTGCATTTGCAGCAGCGCGACCTGGACCACTTGATTCGAGGAAGCCGTTTCCATAGTTGTTCTCAGTAACCAATGCCGGTGATGCCTGTTCACACGGCACCGGATGAATCGTAGCGAGTGAAAATTCATGTGCAACCGTCCAGCCGGCCTGTTCATTACCGGCACCAACACCGAAGTCGGAAAGACGTATGTGGCTAGCCTGATCGCGCGGGATCTGCATCTCGCGGGGGTGCGCGTCGGTGTCTATAAACCGGTCGCCAGCGGCTGCTTTTGGGAGAATGGGGAACTCGTCTCGGAAGACGCGGTCTCCCTTTGGCGGGCCGCCGGTTGTCCAGGGACATTGGAAGAGGTCTGCCCGCAGCGGTTCGAGGCACCGCTCGCGCCTCCGCTTGCCGCGCGGGCCGAGGGGAAGCATGTGGACATTGATCAGATGGCAGCGGGATTGGGCGCGTGGACGGACCGCAGTGACGTCGTGATCGTGGAAGGAGCGGGTGGCTATCTCTCCCCTCTGGCGGAAGACTTCCTGGTCGCGGACCTGGCCGACCAAATCGGTTATCCCTTGATCGTGGTCTCCGCGAACGAATTGGGGACCATCAATCTCACACTCCAAACCTTGATCACGATCGCCAGCGTGACGCCCCGGCTCGAAGTGTCCGGCATTGTGCTCAATCAAGTCATGGGCGAAACCAATGACGCGAGCCTGGTTTCCAATGGCTCGCAAATCTCGCGGTACGCGGATCCGTTGCTGTTGGCGGAGTTGCCGTACGCGGCGGATGGATTTCCCACGCCAATTGACTGGCAAGCGCTGGCCGGAAGCCGTCCGGTCATGATCTGACCCGCCTCAGTTCCTGTGAAACTTCGTCGTGCTCAACCTTGCGCGGTTGGAACGGGCCGCTGCAAGGGATGGGCCTGTTCGAAGGCCGTGATTTTGTCCTCATGCTGGAGCGTCAAGCCGATATCGTCCAGCCCATTCAGCAAGCAGTGACGGCGAAATTCGGAAATTTCAAATTTCTGCCGCCAGCCGTGTTCGTCGAACAGTTCGCAGGTTTCTAGGTCGGCGGTGAGGCGGTAAGGCGTGTGCCTTGCGGCGGCCTGGAATAACTCCTCGACCAGGTTTTCGTCCAGGCGGATCGGCAGCATCCCGTTTTTGAAGCAGTTGTTGTAGAAAATGTCCGCGAAACTGGGTGCGACCAACACGCGAAAACCGTAGTCCTCCAGCGACCAAGGGGCGTGTTCGCGACTCGATCCGCAGCCGAAATTCTGTCGGGCCAGCAACACCGAGGCACCATCCGCTTCCGGCCGGTTTAGTTCAAACTCCGGGTTGGGGGAGCCGTCCTCCAGAAATCGCCAGTCGTAGAACAAAAATTGCCCAAAGCCGGTCCGCTCGATGCGTTTGAGGAACTGCTTGGGAATGATCTGGTCGGTATCCACGTTCGCGCGGTCCAACGCCGCGACGCTGCCGGTATGCCGGGTCAGGCTCTTCATGTGAACTGCTTTCTATCGAGGTTCCCGGTAGGTTGTGTTTGGGGAGAGGGCGATCGAGAGTTTACTAGCCATTTCGCGATTCGCGTCATGGCGACACCACGGACTGCAATGGCTAGCCGTGATACTTCCATTGGCGGATGTCCACGAAATGCCCCTCGATGGCGGCGGCGGCGGCCATGGCGGGCGAAACCAAATGCGTGCGTCCGCCCTTGCCTTGCCGTCCCTCGAAGTTGCGATTGCTCGTGGAAGCGCAGCGTTCCCCCGGCTTGAGCACATCGGGGTTCATCGCCAGGCACATGCTACATCCCGCTTCCCGCCACTCGAATCCCGCGTCACGAAAGACGCGGTCCAGGCCCTCTTTTTCGGCTTGTTGTTTCACCAGCCCGCTTCCCGGCACGACCATGGCTCCCACGTGTCCGGAGACGCGATGCCCCTTGACAACCTCCGCCGCCGCGCGGAGATCCTCGATGCGGGAATTGGTACATGATCCGATGAAGACCCGGTCAATCTTTACTTCCGCGATTGGTGTTCGTGGCTGAAGGTCCATGTAGCGGAGCGCCTGCTCCACGGTTTTGCGCTGAATCGCGTCGCACGCCTCCGTCGGGTCGGGCACGTTCCCTTCCACGGAAATGACCTGCCCAGGGTTGGTGCCCCAAGTCACTTGGGGGGCGATGTCCTTGGCTGCGAACACCAAGGACTTGTCGTAGGCCGCTCCCTCATCGGTGGGAAGCTGCTGCCATTGCGCCACGGCTTCGTCAAAATCCGTCGGAACAAAAGGTCGGTCGCGCAAGTAGTCGTACGTCGTGGCGTCGGGGGCGATCATGCCCGCCCGGGCACCCGCCTCGATGGACATGTTGCAGACGGTCATCCGCTCTTCCATGCTCAAATCGCGGATCGCGTCGCCCGTATATTCGATGCAATATCCGGTGCCACCATCGGTCGAGATTTGGCCAATCAAATAGAGGATCAAATCCTTGGCCGTGATTCCCGGCAACCGCGTGCCGTCCACGCGCAGTTCGAGCGTCTTCGGTTTGTCCTGCAATAGCGTTTGCGTCGCCAACACGTGTTCGACCTCGCTGGTACCGATGCCGAACGCCAACGCGCCGAACGCGCCGTGCGTGGCCGTGTGGCTATCACCGCAGACAATCGTCATGCCCGGCTGCGTCAAACCTTGCTCCGGGCCGATCACATGCACAATTCCCTGCCGGGGGTCATCGAGATCGAAACACTTGATGCCGAACTCTCGGCAATTCTCCCGCAACGTCTCCACCTGTTTACGAGAAACGGGGTCGGCAATCGGCAGGGCACGGTCCGTGGTGGGAACATTGTGGTCGGGAACGGCCACGGTCAATTCCGGGCGCCGCACGGGCCGGCCCGCCAGCCGCAACCCTTCAAATGCCTGCGGGCTGGTTACTTCATGCACGAGTTGCAGATCGATGTACAGAATCGTCTGCTGACCCGCTTCGGCATGCACGACGTGGGCATCCCAAATCTTGTCGAACATGGTGCGTTTTTCGGGCATGAGCCTCCTCGATGGCTTCAGGGAGCAAAGTAAAGTAGAGATGGGAAGTTTCGATACCAAATATACGTTGAGTTTGACGCCAAATCGAGCGGTGAGCCAGGCGGCGAACCAATTCACGTTGGCCAGCCGGACCGTCCCCAGGGACAGGTGTTCCCTATGCCAGGTTCACGAGCGTAGTCTTCATGAGCGCATCGGGAATTCGCGATCCACGGTATCCCGCATCTGGGCGATTTCGTGTTCGAAGCCGCCGGACAGAATCGGAAATCGGCACCATGTACGGGGATCCACGTTTTCGTCATCCAAGTGAAACGAGGGAGCCAGACGTTCTCGTTTCCATTGATTGCGAGCCCACAAGCGGAAGAATTTTTCCGTGAAGGTTGCCAATTGCCGGGGTTCCCAGCCGGGAAAAGCAGCGCGGGCGGTGGCGAACACTTCGGCGGGGCCCAGGCGGTCACGAATGGCCGCGCGTTCGATAACATCCAGGATCTCGTAGGGCATGAGATCGCTTTCGTCGGTTTGCGACGCCTCCAGTGGCCGCAACTCCGCCGTGGGGATTTGCGTGTTGATGCTCTGGAGACAGGGGAACGCACCGGTTTCGGGCAGTCCCTCAGTTTCCATCCAATGCAGCCAATGACGCAGGAACGCCTTGTCGATCCCGGCGATGGGGGCGAGTCCGCCGGATGTATCGCCATCCATGGTGGCGTAGCCCACCGAGGACTCCGAGCGGTTACCGGTCGCGAGCAGCAGAAATCCGTGTAAATTCGCGAGCAGCCAAACTCCCGGGGAACGCACGCGGGCTTGAATGTTTTGCAGGGCTACATCGTCGGTGTCCCAAATCAGTTCTCGTCCCACGGCCTGGGCGGCCAGATCTTGATAGGCGGCCACGATCTGGTCGATTTCCCACTCGTGAAACGTGGCGCCCAATCCTGCGGCCAATTGGCGGGCCGCACTTCTCGTTTCATCGGAGCTATTCTGTGTGGCCTGGTAGACGCAGATCAGCGTTTTTTCGACCAGCGTCGACCAGTCTTCCGACTTGCCCGAAACGTCGATGGCCGGCAACTTGTTTTGGACGCCTTGGGATCCCAATTCTCGCCAGGCTCGCTGCCACATCAGGCGTACCAGCAGGGCCACCGCGGCGGAATCGGCGCCACCGCTCAACGAGACCACACAGCCCCGCGAATGGCTCTTTCGCAAATAGTCGAAAAGCCCCAACGTGACCGCTTGCGTGAATTCCATTTCCTTCGAAGTTGCCGAGTTCAATTGTTCGGTAGGCACTTCCTCCGTCGGATGCGAAAGCGATGCCCTCGGCACGAAGTCGGAGGAGACCACGGTCGGCGAGTTCTGATGATCTGCCTGAAGAAAACTGGCGATGCTGGCCCGTTGCATGCGTTGCCGCTCGATGTCGACCACTGCCGTGATGAGCCGGCAATCTTCGTAGGAAAAGCGTTCACCGACGGCCACGAGCAGGCCGCCACGGGCAATGGCGGTTCCGCCATCGTAAATCGCGCGCCCCGCTTCGTTTCCCAACAAGTTCGCGTAGACATACGCCACGCCCAAGGTGCGGGAACCTTCTTGGATGTAGCGATTTCGAATGGCTTGTTTACCGAAGGCGAAATGGCTGGCGCTGGGATTGAGAATCAAGTCCGCTCCGGCGAGTGCCAGCCGTGTCCCGGGACGCCGCGCGACCCAGGCGTCTTCACAGATTTCGAAGCCGACCCGCACGCCGCCGCAATCGAAGATCAAGTCGCCAAATGGAAAGGATTGTCCGTTCAACAGAACCTCGGAAACGTCCCCTGCTCGTCCCGGCTTGAACCAGCGGGGTTCGTAATGCAGGCCATCCCCCGCCAGGTTTTGTTTGGGCACGAATCCCAGCAATTCTCCATCCACCACAAGCGCCGCGCAGTTGTAAACGGCTGATTGATGGAACAGAGGCAGCCCCAGGCAGACGGCCATGTCCCTGGTTTCGGGCAGAATCTCGAGCAGGCTTTGCCCAGCCTGTCGCCAGAGATCCGGCGAGAGAAAGCGGTCCTCGCAACCGTAGCCGGTGATGCACAATTCGGGCAGGCAGAGCACGGAACTGCCGGCGTCTCGTGCTTGGCGAATCGCGCTGACTATCCGCTGGCGATTACCCTCCCAATCCAGTGGCGTTTGGTTGAGCGCGGCGGCGGAAACTTGGATGAGTTGCATGGAAGTGAGGAATGTTTCTCAGCGGAATACCTGGGCCAATTAGAAATTTTCCGGGGCCACCGGAGACGAGATTGCGGACGTGTCCCCTGCGGACAGTTCCTTTTCTGGAGTAGGAGATGAATCATCGATACGGGCGTGTAGCCGGCTTCCAACCGCCGCCAAAACCGCTGCCAGCGTTATGCCCCCCGTCGTGGCTAAAAAACTCGTTTCGCGGCCTGGCCAAACTGGAATCCGCAACAGCCAGGACCAAGCCGCGATATGTACCGCCGAGGCCATCGGCATGATTGCGTCTTGCACACCGGGCCTTACCGGAGCGAGTAACCGAATGACCACGATGAATGGAACCAGCAGCAGGGAAACGGACACGGCAGCCTGCCAACCGAGAAATATGCCGGTCAAGGAAAACAAGGCCGTGTATCTCCACCGCCGTATCGCGTCGCGCGTCCTTTTGGAAACATCCCAAATGGCTCCGAATATCCCTCCCACGATTCCGCCCAGCAGACCATCCGCGAATCCCCGCGAAATCCCGTGCAGCCAGTCTGGCTTGGGTTCCCACAGCGCCAAAGGCCGTAAATCTGGGGCGAGCAATGCAGGCAACCATCCCACGAAGGCTGCGGTTCCCGCCACCACCGGCGGTATTCGCTGGCCATCATATTGAATGAGCGCGAAACAAATGAGCAGACAGGCCCACGCGCAGTGGTAGGCCCAGATGCCCAGGAGTTTCCAATCCCACTCCCAAACAGTGAAGGCCACGCCCCCCAAACGCGTTTCTTGCATGCCGGGCAGATTGACTCCCGTCGAAACCACTTCCAAAAAGAACAGGCCCAAAAAAACGAGTCCCGTGAGCAGTTCCACGAACAGATATCGGGGAGGTATTTCCGATTGGCAATCCCGGCAGCGACCGCGCAGTATTAACCAGCCCAGGATAGGTATGTTGTCGCGGGGCCGAATGCGATGCCCGCAACAGGGACAGTGGGATCCCCGCACGATTAAATCTTCTCCGCGCGGTGCCCGGTAGATGACCACGTTCAGAAAACTGCCGATCGTGGCCCCCATGAAGAACACGTAGAAATAGGTCGCCAAGGCAAAGACCTGAAAGAACCAGCGTTCCCGCTGCTCCATTGACCTGACGATTTCTAGAAGGTCGCGCGATTGTTTTTCGCTGACCATCGACTTTGCCGGGTCCTCGGCAACTGGATTCGGCGGGACCAGCGCAAGTTGTGCAACGAGAGCCTCGTCCGTGCCGGCGGAAACCCCTTGTCCCAGCAGCAGCAAGACACAGAAAAATTTGCCAGTGGTCATGAACAGATCGCGAATCAAGTAATCGGAAAACTCAAGCGAAATTGCCCATGTGCCTCGTGGCGGAAAAAATTTCATCCGTGCAATTATTCAACATGGAAACCGCCGCGCCGCATGCACTTTCATATCACCGGCTGCGAGGGTCGTCCCAAGACGAGACTGACGTCTCTTACCGAGACGGAGTAACGACCTGTTCCAGACATTGTAGACGTTCATGCAGGACGGGAAAACGGACGCATTTCGTTCGCCATGCATCACTTACACCGGCCCTTCACTTTTTACGGCCGTGAATGGCACGCCTCTTGCTAAACACATGATACCAGTGAAGAGGATCCCGTGATGCCCGTGAAATCTTTCGAGGGGCGGGCGGACAGGAAAAAGGCAGTTCCCGTTTAGGCCACGGGTGTGCGCGGTGGCACACGACAGTTCGGAACGCTCTCTATTCATTTGCGTGTTTCTCCTCCTGACCGAGCGAACCAGCACCGCGTCCACGGCGCTGCACTAGGCGGACCGGCGGGAACTGCCCACTTTTCTTTGAACCATTTTGGTTTCCCTTCTTGGAGTGTTTTTTCCTGTGCCTATGGCCAGGGGAGTAGGAGGCGGTGGGGCATCCCCGGAACAGATGTGGTCCCTTGCCATCGTTGACGAAGCAGCTTGCCTCGTGATCGCATCTCTCCGGGAAGCAGGCGGGGTCCGGTTTCACGACCGGGCTCCGCCCTTTTTGCCTTTACCAGTAGTCCCGGAGGCATTGTTCAAAACGGTGTACAAAGGCTTCATCCAAATTGATCGCGATCAAAAAAATGAACATCCGATGGCCTAGCCAAAACTGCGTTGGCGGGGCATCGATTCACGCAAACAACTAAACATAAGGAGTTTACGTCCAAAGGGTCTTGGAGGCGACGCGTCTCGGCATTCGATCTGCAATTCACTCGATCAAAAAGGACACCGACGCGTCCAACGATGGCATCTCGCAGGCTCGCAAACTCAAGGAACGCTACGTTGCCAAAATCTCGCATCCAGAACGGCGGTCGAAAGAAGATCTCACGCTCGACATCCTCTCGTCGAAATTCGGAACTCGATTTCGAAGACTTCGACTTGTACGACGAGGAAGGAGTCGCCGTGGAAAGCCAAGAAGAGGATGAGCTGTCCGAGTTCGAGGACGAGGCCGAGGTCGATGCCTTTGACCCTGACGTGGAAGAAACCGGTTCCGAATCCTGCATCGACGATCCTGTCCGCATGTATCTCATGCAAATGGGCGAGATTCCATTGCTGACACGGGACGAGGAGATCGAATCGGCCAAGAAAATCGAGCTGACCCGGCTCCGCTTTCGGCACAGCATGCTGGCCAGCGATCTGGTACTACAAGGCGCCGTGCGGCTTTTGGAAAAGGTCCGCGACGGCGAATTGCGCCTCGACCGGACGATTGAAGTCTCCGTGACCAACACGGCAGAAAAAGAACGCATTCTCAAACGGATCGATCCCAACCTCAAAACGCTATCCGAACTGCTGCGGCGGAACCGTCAGGACTTCGCCTTCGCGATCAGCCGGCGGCATCCTCTGGAACAACGTCGTGCCGCCTGGCGAAAGCTCGTCCGACGGCGCTACAAAGCGGTCAAGCTAATCGAGGAACTCGATCTACGCACACAGCGGCTACAACCTTTGCTGGAAAACCTCCGCGAAATCGCCGCCCGCATGGACCTGCTACAACGGCAAATCCGCGCGGCCAAGGAAGAGGACGAAGGCGATGCCAACGTCGCCGAATTGCTGGCCGAACTCCGCTATCTCATGCGGATCACGCTGGAAAGCCCGGCCACGTTGAGCCGCCGCCAGATCCGCACGATCAAACATCTGCGGGACTACGAATCGGCCAAGCGGATCCTCTCCGCGGGAAACCTGCGGCTCGTCGTCTCCATTGCCAAGCGCTACCGCAATCGCGGGCTCAGCTTCCTGGACCTGATCCAGGAAGGAAACACAGGCTTGATCCGCGCCGTGGACAAATTCGAATACCAGCGGGGCTACAAATTCTCCACGTACGCGACCTGGTGGATCCGCCAGGCAATTACCCGGGCCATTGCCGACCAGAGCCGCACGATCCGCGTGCCGGTCCACATGATCGAGACCATGAGCAAGGTCCGCGCGGCCACGCGGGAATTCGTGCAAGAGCATGGCTACGAGCCTTCGCTGGAAGAGACCGCGAAAGCGGCCGGGCTGAGCCTGGAAGATACACGCTGCATCCTCAAGATGACGCGGCATCCCCTCTCCTTGGACCAGCCGGTGGGAGATCACGACGACAGCTTCTTCGGCGAATTCCTGGAAGACTACCGCGACGACGACCCGCTCTACGGCTTCAACCACGACTCGCTCAAGCGGCGAATCGCCGACGTCATGGAATCCCTCAACCACCGCGAGCGGGAAATCCTCCGCCTCCGTTACGGCCTGGCCGATGGCTATGCCTACACGCTAGAGGAGGTCGGCAAAATCTTCTCCGTCACGCGCGAACGGGTCCGGCAGATCGAAGCCAAGGCGGTCCGCAAGCTGCAGCAGCCTTACCGCTGCCGCAGCCTCGTCGGCTTCCTCGACAATCCCGAGGATCCCAACGCCCCCGGCAACCCGGTCGAATCGACCGGTTGATGCGGGAGGACGCGGCATTTCTACGGTGATTTAAAACTTGTTGGGATCAATTCTGAGACCGTCAACAGAAACGTTCAGTCGATCCCAAACGGCCATGTAACCTCGGCCAGGCGAAAGTTCGACAAAATCGCTGATCCAACGGAGACTGCCATCCGTGAAGACCGTGAATACACCACCGGGATGGAGGCTACGGGCCGCCTGCTGGTAATTGGCCCGCGTTCCTTGTGCACAGCCCATCCCCAGGCGGGCCAATTCAACTGGACCGCCGACTTCCTGGTGCACATCGCTACAGCCGTTGAGATCGTCGGCCGCAACAAACGGTGAGTTGGGACCGTTGGCGTCCCCGTTCCACCCGTGTGCCCAGAGGCTACTCGGACATCCGCCGGACATGGCCCAGGTCCCCCGGCAATCGAAATCGACCACGCCGGCTCGGATCTCCGCCGCGAGGATCGTATTGGACGTTCCGTCCTGAATTTCCCCAATCGAGAACGACCGGTTGTTCATCATCACGCCGGCGGTTTCTTCATCCGGAAATTCGTCGACCAGCCCCGATTTCCGCAGCGAACCATTCGCGGCGTAGTTGCCGCGTGCCCAACCGTCGCCGTAGTTGTAGCGGGAACCGTTCATCTTCAGGCGGTTGTTTTCGTCCGAGGGACAGAGCATCACCGCCAGTTCCGTGCCCCTGGCCGGAGCGTTGACCGGATCGGTAATGAAGCGCTCCAGATCGAAGGAGTCGTAGAGGGCCTGCTGCTCCAGAAAGGGCAGGATCATGATGACCCAATTCTCGCTCAGCTCTTGGTTGTTGACGACGCGGACGCGCCCTATGTCGTTCCAGTGCGCGCAGGGAGGGAACGATTTGAACTGGTCGTGATAACTGTGCAGGGCGAGACCAAGCTGTTTGAGATTGTTCTGGCACTGCATCCGTCGGGCGGCTTCCCGCGCCGACTGCACCGCCGGCAGCAAGAGCGCCACCAGGATGCCGATAATCGCGATCACCACCAACAATTCAACCAATGTAAAACCGCGACGCCGCGACATTTGGAATCTCCTTCTGTTCGGGCAGGTTCAGTCGTTTGCTTGGCCGGCAGGTAGCGCCAAGCCTTCACGTGCGCGGCGGGCCTCACACAGCACGCGAATTCAGTCCGTCAATATAGCGGTTACCGGCACGCCAGGCGAGATAATTTGCCAGTTTCGTGGATCCCAGCCGCCTCAGTGGATTTTTTTGATGCCGAGTCTCAATCGCCATCATGCCGCTAGCATGAAAGGAGACGCTACACGTCCGTACGACCCGCGCTAGCCAGAGAAGTTGCTTTTCATAATCGCGAAGTCGGCAAGATCGACGGCGCCGTCGCCGTTGAGGTCGCCCATGTCGCGATTGGCACGCACCGCGCCGAAGTGATCCTTGAGCCGCGTGAAATCATCGAGGTCCACCACGCCATCCCCGTTCACATCGCCAGGAGTTGGTGATTCTTCCAACGCAAGTGCCCACAACTCGCCGTCGCCCGGGACGTGCTCGGCGTTGAACAGCAGCAGATCGCCGAGCCGCATCATGTATTGAGGTTTGGAATCTTCCAGTCCGGGGAGCAGGTCGGCCACCAGCGTGGTCCCCTCCGCCGTACCGTCACTCTGCCAGAGTTCGCGTCCATGCACTGCGTCAAAAGCCGACAGGTACATCGTCTCTTCGGTGGCGAACAGGATCCAGGGAGTAGTGCCTTGATTCTCGCCGCCAAAGTCGGTCACGCGGACAGTGCCCTCTCTTGTGCCGTCGGTTTTCCAAATCTGTCGGCCATGCGTGCCTTGGGACGAACTGAAGTGAACCTCTCCCTGAAACATCGTTAAACTTGACGGTGGAAAATTCTCGAGCGCGGAAAAAGTGTCGGTCAATCGAAAAGTTCCGTCGGCCGTGCCGTCGCTCCGCCACAGTTCATATCCAGCGACTCCGTCGTCCGCCAAGAAGTACAACAGACCACCGAGACTTTTCAAAGAACTTACGCGAGAATTTTCGCTCCCGAGGTGAATGTCCTTGACCAAAAAAGTCCCGTCGGCGGTACCGTCGGTCCGCCAGAGTTCCCGGCCATGCACTCCATCGTCCGCGCGGAAATAGACCACGGAATCGAGTTCCGCGAATTCTGGATCTTGGACACCGTGATTACTTGCGTCACCGGGTCCGATGTCTTTCACCAGTACCGTGCCCTCGGCAGTGCCATCGCTGCGCCACAATTCGCGACCATGTTCTTCCGTTTCTGCTGTGAAGAATAATTGTCCACCAGCGACGAACAAACCCTGTGGCCTGGAGCCGTTCCTGCCGGGAAATATGTCCTTCACAAGGACCGTGCCTTTGTCCGTACCGTCACTTCTCCACAGTTCGAGTCCGCTCGCTCTTTCGCGGGCGAAGAAATAAAATGTATCTTGAAGAAGCACCACATCTTGGGGTTCCAGCGGGTTGTTACGATCCGGTCCGGCGACGACCAGTTTTGTACCCACCGTCGTGCCGTCGGTCTTCCACAGACCCCGGCCATGTTTGGGGTCGATTGCGGTAAAGAATAATTGATCTTGATGGATCACGAAATCGCGGGGATCGGATCCCTCCTCGCCTGGATAAATGTCCGTAACACGCCGGGTAACCTCGCCATCCGTTCGCCAAATTTCAGATCCATGTCGGCCATCACTGCTCGCGAAGAGTAATGCGTCACCCAAGACTTTCCCGCCCCGTGGAGCAGCGGACCGCCAGGGCCGTTGGTTAATGTCCTTGACGAGTTGCGTGCCCGCTTCGGTTCCGTCACTGGTCCACAGTTCCGCGCCATGCCGCCCGTCGTCCGCCACGAACAGCAGCGTTTCTTTTCTGGCCAACACCTCGGGAGGCTTCGCTCGAGAATCGCTGATTGAACTTCCCATGCCCGGCCAGATATCTCGCACCATGAAAGTGCCATCCTCGGTGCCGTCGCTCCGCCACAGTTCAAGACCGGTGGCATCGTCCCCGACGGAAAAGAAAATGAGATCCTCCACAACTTGCAGGCCGCGCGGTCGAAAACGAAAGTCCCTATCGAAGGGCCCTCGAACGAGCAGTTCCGAGTCCGGTGAGCCCGGCAGGCTCTTACGCAATTCCCAACCGGGCCTACTTACAAGATTTTTGAAGTAGAAAAACGTGTCTCCCAAAAAGATTGAAGCAAGTATGGGAGTCGGGCCTGCGCCAAAGTGGATCACTCCAGCTTCATCCTGCGTCCAACGGACGTAGCCTTCATCGGGCCGCTGGCCGTCAAATACAAAAGTTCCCTCCGAATTGGAGACTACATCGAGGCTCGCATCTGGAGCATCGAGGTCCATATCACGGGCGAGAAAAGTCCCATCCTCGGTGCCGTCGCTCCGCCACAACTGCGTGCCCAACTCCGGATGATCCGCCTCAAAGAACAACAGATCTCCCAGGGCCTGCATATTGCGAGGATTGCCGCCGGTATCTTCTCCGCCGGGCCGTATATCCTTCACCAGCACGGTACCCTCTTTCGTGCCATCGCTTTTCCACAGCTCACGGGCATGCTCCGCCGTGCCGGCGTTGAAATACAGCACACCATTCAGATCCTTCAAATCTCTGGGATTTGATCCCAACCTGCCGGTCCAAATGTCCTTGACCGGCACCGTCCCTTGTTTCGTGCCATCGGATTTCCAAAGTTCCCTGCCGATGCTGGCTTCGTTCGCCACGAAAAACAGCAAGTCGCCCGAGACGGTGAGTGATGTCAACAAAGAGGAGGAACCGCTAGCCGTTTCAATCCGTTTGAGAGGGACCGTCCCCTTCGCCGTGCCGTCGCTCCGCCAGAGTTGCCATTGGTCGTCGACGTCTCGGGCCAAGAAAGCCAACATGTCTTGAAAACTGGTCAATTCGCGGATTTCCCGTGGTCGCCCGCCGCGATCCCCTGGTGCCACGAGCGTTGTTCCCTCTTTGGTGCCATCGGTCATCCAGAGCGTGCCGCCTACGGTGAAAAAGACGGACTCACCCACTTCGACCAGGTTTTGCGGATCGGACGGGTGTGTCCCATTGTCAACGTCTTTGAGAAATACCGGTTTCGCCGTGAGCAGCCGGCGGTCTTCGAGTAGTTCGAAACCACACCCCAAACGCCGAGTGGTTTGGCCGAGATCGTGAAACGTCCCCAAGCGTTTACCGCTTGTCTTGCGCAATTGTGCAGCCACCGACCTGCCCTCCTTATTCCGCATGCGTCAACCAAGACAGTACGCTTATTGGACTGTCTATTGCCGTGGGCGTCCACGAATTGGTCGAAGAGAAAAGACTTTCGTGGAAAATCGTCAGGAGAGCAAGCTGATGATGAGAGGCGCGGTGATGCTCACCAAGATCAGCGCCATGGGATAGACGGCCGCGTAGCTGGTCACGGGGACTTCGGAATCGACGGAGGAGGTGATAGCCCCGAGGCCGGGAGTGGACGTCATCGCGCCACACATCCCCCCCAGCGTTTGCAGCAATTCCATACCCAAGAAGCGGGCCAAGAAGAAACCGACTAACAGCGGACAGACGGTGATCAAGACCGCTCCCAGCACCAAAACGAGCCCGTGTTGCTGTAATACGGGAAGCAACTGTTCTCCCGCTTTCATGCCAGCGTCCGCCAGGAAGGCGGCGAGACCGATTTCGGTCAACAGGAGCCGTGCCGCCCGAGGAAAGTGGCCCACAATGGGACCGACGCGGCCAAAGTGCCCCAACAGGAGTCCGACGACCAGCGGTCCGCCAGCCATGCCCAGGGAGAAAGAGCTGCCGTCGAGCGCAAAATCGAGACGTCCCAGGATGGTTCCCAAAACCAGTCCCACACAGAGCGAAATCAAATCCGTTTCATCAAAGGACCGTTCGCGGTGGCCAGCATATTCCACGAAAGCGTCCAGTTCATGAGGTTCGCCCACGACGGTCAAGGCATCACCGAATTGCAGCGTGTCCTCCGGACCGGGAATGAACTCCACGTCGTGGCGCGTGACGCGGGAGATAATCACGCCGAATTTCGTGGGCAGCTTCAACTGCTTCAGCGCTTGGCCGACGACTTGCGGTGAAGTGGCCACGACGCGACGGCGATGCCGTTCGACTTCCATGACGTAGTCGGAACGGGCACTTTTGCGTCCCAGTAAATCTACGGCTAGCGGCAGGTCCGATTCCGCGCCCACGAGCAGCACTTGCTGCCCCAACTGCAAAGTGAAACCGGGGGGGAGTGTGTGCAGTTGGTCCTCACGCAAGACACGGGACACCAAGCATCGGCATCGCGAGAGCAAGGGTAAATCGTCCAGACTTTTTTGATCCACGCTGGGGTTGGTGACTTCCACCACGACACGGCTAATATGCTTCTCGAGACTGCGGAGAGGAGCCGCGCCCGCCGACTCAGGCAAACGTTTGGTGAACCACCGAGGCACGAATTGCACGAACAGCACCACGCCCACCGCTCCAATGGGATAGGCCAGGCCGAATCCCACCGCGAGCTGGGAGTCGGGTGGCAACACCTCCAACGCAGCCGCCAGCGCGGGAGTGCTGGTGAGGGAACCCGCGAACAACCCCGCGGCCAAATCAGCGGGGAGGCCGATGACCCACGCGAATGCCTCCGCGACCAGGGCCGCCGCGGCGATCATGACCGCGCCGAGAAGCGCCAAGGTTTTGCCGTGCCGTGTAAACGCGGCGAAGAACCCCGGCCCGGCATTGATCCCCAAGCAATAGACGAAGACCACGAGCCCCAGCATGCCCACGGCGGGAGGTACTTCGAATTGAAAATGGCCCATCAAGAGAGCCACGAAAAAGACTCCGGATGTCCCTAATGAAAACCCGCGCCAGCGCAGGCGGCCTAGCACTTCTCCCGCGCAGACCACGATAAGCAAAACCACGACCTGTTGCGTGATCGAAGCGGGATCTGGATTCGGCATGCTCGTGCGATGATTCCCAAGGAAATGGATCGGCTTGCCCTGGGGCGATCGTGGGAATCGCTCATGAACGTCTCTGGCAAACAGCCTCAGGTGGATCAGCCTAACACAGCACGATGGCCACCGACAAAGGGGGCTTTCCGCGGCTCCATCGATTCACGAACAGGAATTGAAGTGCCCCGCAGCTCAAGTTCCGGTGATGCCAATATCCCGAGGAGTGCCTATCGGTACTGCCGGCTACTCTCGGGAAGATGCGGAGCACTCGAGTGGCCAGGCATTTGGATGTTGGGGACCGGAGTCCAGCGATCGCTCCGTTCACTCACCAGTGACGCGTATTGTTCCCGCACCGACTGGCTCAGAGCCTCCAATTCTTGTCGTTCACGCCGCAGATCGGCTTCCGCGAAGCGGTAATGCTCGGCAATCTGCTCGCGGATCGTCACGAGCGATTGGTTGAGGCGTTCGGAGGGCACTCTCTCTGCCAAATCGGCCCAAATCTCTTCCGTTGCCAGGCGGATCTCCAACGTGGAACGATGCAACTCAACCAATTCCTCTCGGAATTTTTCCAGCGCGGCCGCGCGTGACTCCACTTCTTCATGGCGGCGGACGAGACGCGCGCGCAGTTCGTTTTCGTCTCGTTCTTGCTGATCACGTTGGGCGAACCACGCGTCGCGTTGCCGCCGCAAATCCAATTCGGCGTCCTTCAACTTTCGCTCCAGCTCTTGGCAGCGAACTTGACGCTCATCGAGTTCCTGTTCTCGATTTTTGATGTTGGCTTGCGCCGTGCGTTGCTGGCGGGACAATTCCTGTTTCGCGTCTTGGTGCTTTCGCGCCCAAACTTCGCGTTCGGCCTGCCATTTGCTTTTTGCCTGATCCAGTTGCTCTTGGGCTTGGCGAAGCGAGGTCTCACGTCGCTTCAACTCTTCTTCGTTCGCGATGAACTGCTTGCGCGATTGCTCCTGTTCCGTGGCGATATCTCGAAGCCGAGTTTCCAGGTCCGCTTCGCGGCCTGCCAGTGCCGCTTCGCGAGTTTGACACTCGCGATTCCATTGTTCGCGTTCCTGCTCTGAGATTTGGCGAGCTGCTTCCGACTCTCGTTGAGCCCCAAGACGCTCTTGGGCCTCATCATGGGTCACTTCGACGGCTTTCAACTCGGTTTGGGCGTGCCGCAACTTCTCCGTAACTTCGTCCAAAGCAGCTCGACGTTCGGCATAACGCTTCGAAAGGTCGGTGAGGCTTTTGCGCATCGCCTCTTCCCGCCGCTGCCAATTTTGAGCTTCGTGCTCCCTTTCCCGAGAAAATTCCTGGGAGCGGTTGGCATCGCCGGTGTCGTCCACCGTTGCCACCGCCGATTCCGTTGGTTGAACTGCCTGCTGTTCGGCCAATTCCACCCGGCGTTCCTCGAACCACAGTCGCGCTTTGCGAGCCTGGCTGTCGAGTTCGGCCAAACGGGAATTGAGCACCGCCTCGCGCTGGTCCAGGTCGTCTTGCTTCTCGGACAAATGCCGTGCAAGCTGCCCGGCCTGGTTTTTGACTTGCTGCACCAACTGCAAGACATTGCCGTCTTCGCGCCGCGAACCTTCTTCTGGAGGAGTGGAAACCGCCACATGGGCGCGGTCGATCCGTCCGATGGAAACCGGCTTCGACTTCTCCGTCGATGGAGAATCGCGTCGACTATCATCGTTCACTGCCATTGTTCACCCGAGTTCCATGGGCCAGGCCAAATCAAAGCCGATTCTTCGGGAGATTTTCATGCCTCGACCGGAGCGACTTGCGTGAAAAAATCCGCCATGCAGGGGCTATCGTCGGCAAAATTGGCCTGCTGAATTCAGTTGCATTTCGAGAACTTTACGCATCACAACAAACAGGCGAAGTAGGAGGACTGCGCGCGTTCGACACCGTTCGGCAAAACAGTGTATTTTGGGAGAACCTCGCCGAGACCATCGCGATGCGGCGGCCACGTCAGGCAGGCGGAGGGGCCTCGTCGCTGGCATTCCCGCCAGGATGATCCAGGTGCATGGTTTTCGCGACGTCACGCGTGGAGAGAACCGCGGGCAGTTCCAAAATAAAACCGCTCCCGGTTCCCACCGTGCTTTCGACGCGAATCTTGCCACCATGCTCTTGCAATATTTTCTGGCTCACGGGAAGTCCGAGTCCCGTGCCACGACTCCCCTTCTTGGAATAGAAAACGCTGAACAACTTCTCGTGATCCTCCCGCGGAATCCCCTCACCGTTGTCGCGTACCTCGATCTGCAGCATGCGCTGCTCACAATCGAACGCCGTGGAAATTCTCACGCAGGCGTCCGGGCGGCCTTGACTGGCATCGCATGCGTTGGTGACCACATTCAAGATGGCGCGATGCATTGCCGTGGGATCAAACGTACAGGCAGGCAAATCGTCGGCAGGCTTCCACTGGAGCTCGATGCAGGCATCTTCCGTCCGCGATTCCAAAAGCTGTACCACGTCCTGCACGACTTCATTCAGGTCGGCCGCCTCGTATTGCGGCTCCCGATCCTTGCTGAAGGAGAGCATGTCCATGACGAGATTGAGAATTTTCTCCTGGTTTTTCTGCACCATTTTCCAGCCATTGCGGACCACGTCCTCGTCATGCTTTTCCAGTCCCTGCTCGATGAGGTAACTCGCGCCGCGGATTCCCTGCAGGATGTTTTTCACATCATGCGAAAGCATGGCGATGGCCTGGCCCACGGCGGCCAATCTTTCCGCCTGCACGAGGGCCGAATAGTAATTTGTATCCTCGACCGCCAATGCCGCTTGGTGGGCAATGGCGTTCATGAGTTTCAGATGTTCTTCGGAAAAACGCCTCGCCGTCACACCTTCCAGCGCCTGTTCGGGAGGAATCCAAGTGTCGATATAAATTACGCCGACCACGTTGTAGCGGCCCATCATGGGCACACAGATCGCCTCGCGCACTCCCATCTGCAAAATGCTCGCCGCCGAGTCCCAACGCTCGTCGTCTCGGGCATCGCTCGTCAAGACGCCTTCATTCCGCTCCATCACATAATCCAGGATCGTTTGGCTGATCGCCAACGTGCCTTCCAGAGGTGTCCCCCGGCGGTTTCTCAGCACGCTGGGGTGCAACTTCTCCGTGGAAGCATCTTGCAAGAGCATGCAGCCCCGGTCGGCTTCGACCCACTCGAAGATGAAATCCATGATGTGGTTCAATAGCTCGCCGATGTCGAGCGTATGGCTAATCGCCATGGCGGTGCGATACATGACCTGGAGGTCGCTCCGGGCGCGGGCCATCCAAGGGGCATCGGCATTGGACGAGGCAGCCTGCCACGACGTGTAACCCTCTTCTTGCGGAAGCGCGCGGACGATACGCGAGGCGGGTGCCGCATCGTCTGGCGGCACGACATCGACGCTCGAATCCGACGGACTCTTATCCGGCGCCGAGGGGCTTCCTGTATAGAGCAACAAGGTCCGCCCAAGTTGCAGGCGGTCTCCCGTACGGAGCAGATGCTGTTCGACCCGGCAGCCGTTGACGAACATGCCGTTGGAACTTTGCCGATCCTTGATCCGCAGGTACCCCGCATTTCGCACGATTTCCGCATGGACACGGGAAATTTCTTGATCGTGAAGCTGGATATCACAGCCAGCGTCGCGTCCGACAACGATGTGGTCGGCATCGAGGTGATATCGCGTACCTTGGTCTCTTCCTTGGATCACGAAAAAGGAAGCCACGTCTTGCTCCAAAAGTCAGCGGTGATCGATATCGGCCACGTCCCTCGCCTTCCGCCGGCGGGGTGTGCCGCCAGTTCATTCCGGCCAAAGTGCCATCGGACTCGACAGGCAATCCTTCGTGCATTCCAGTCGCCGGAAACGCTGTACGTCCGTGCGATACGCACTAGCTACTTCTACCGGGAGGAAAATGCCAGACATCGAGACCACCGATTCATGCGGTGCCGGCGCTCGTTATACCACGCGAGCGAATTAAACCTAAGTGCTTTGCATCTAACACTTCGTGGGTCGATGATCAGCCCCTAGCCGTCAGGAATATCGGATGCTATGTTCCATTATCGGGGTAAATAACCATTTGGAGACAATGATGGATGCCCCGGAAAACGGAACCTTCATCGCGGAAGAGAGCATCCTCCCTAAATTTCACGCCCTAAACGTCAATTTTCACGCGCCTGCGGCGAAAAGCATACATCCGTTTGACAAAGCTCTCGTGGTGTTTCGTCGAACGCCGTTCTTTTGCCGTGGGACGAGGATATGACAATCGATCGAGAGATTCCGTATTTCATGGCATCTTCGACCGAGCACTGCGAATCGTGATTTGCCTGCCGCTCCGGCAGCTTACGTGTGGTTTGATTCAGTTCACCAATTGAACGAGGACGAAAGATGAAAAAATTCATGGCTGGTTTTGTGGCCCTGATGATGGCATTGCCTTTGGTCGGATGCGGTGGTGGCGAAACGGCTCCGTCCGCGTCCCCACCGGCGGAAACCCCGGATTCTTCCGATCCCGATGCCGAAGGCAGCGGTAGCACCACGGATCCTGCTGAAGGGGAAGGAGATACGCCCACAGCCGAGTGATCTATCGTGCCGCGCCATTTTGACGGCGCACTTTGACTGATGCTCATGATCACGCCGGCAGGGCATGCGTTGTCCCGCCGGCGTTTTTTTCGCGCGGAATGAAGTTCGGCTCCTATTTGTTGGTCATTTCTTGACCAAGTTTCGGAGCGTCTCCAAGTTCACCATGTCCCACGCACGGCCCTGCTCGTCCTCGCCTTTCGGTGTTTCCAGGTACATGGGGATCTTCTGGAATCGTGAGTCATTCAATAGATGCCGGAAGGCGTCGATTCCAATGTGTCCTTGGCCAATGTGTGCATGACGATCGACGCGGGAACCGAGCGGCTTTTGGCTGTCGTTAAGATGGAAAGCCCGAATAAGGCCACAGCCCACGATCTCGTCAAAGGCCTTCATCGTGGCCCGATAATCGCCGCGCGTGGCCAGAGGATAACCGGCGGCAAAGACATGGCACGTATCCAGGCAAACTCCCAAGCGCTTGGGATGCTTCACCTGTTGCAGAATTTCAGCGAGGTGTTCGAACCGCCACCCCAGATTGCTCCCTTGGCCCGCCGTGGTCTCTAGCAAGCATTGGACCTTCAATTCCGGCGTTTGGGTATGAATTTTGTCGAGTGCCTGGGCGATGCGTCGGATGCCGGACATTTCATCGCTGGTCGTATATGCCCCCGGATGTGCCACGACATACGGTATCCGTAGTTGCTCGGCACGCTGTAGCTCAACGAGGAAAGCATCCACCGACTTTTGCCACAGCTCATCATCGGGAGACGCCAGATTGATGAGATAGGAGTCATGGGCGATCGGATGCGAAATCTTCAGTTCGTCGAGGGCTGCTTGAAATTTGGCGGCATCCTGGTCCGTCAGAGGTTTGGCACGCCATTGGTTGTTGTTCTTGGTGAAGACTTGAACACAATCGCACCCCATTTGATGTGCGGCCTCCACCGCCCGGTAGATACCGCCCGCAATGGACATATGCGCTCCAAGAATGGCCATCCTCGAACCTTCTTCCCCAAAGTTGAACTTGTTAACCTGAGAGTGATGCCTCCGATGGTTCCACGACGCACGACGTCGTGAACCTGTACTGTTGGGGACGGTAGGCGATGTACCGGCACTCCGTCAACGGTCACACTGCCCGTAAGCGAAACCGCGTGATCGTCGTCCTGATTCGGTCGAAAACGGACCGCCTTCATGCTGAAGTTGTGAAACTGTATGCTCTCGCACAAACGATCGGCGGCCGTGGCGGAATACTTGTCTCTGAGGCTTTCGCTATTCTGTCGCCGCTTGAAAGCAAGCTTCATGTGGCGAGTGAAAGCCATTTCCCCATAATGAAACCGTGGAGGAAAGTTGTATGGCGGTGGATGCTCCCGCCCGTATCGCGATTTTGGGAGCCGGGCCTATCGGGCTCGAAGCGGCGCTCTACGCGCGCTTTCTCGGATACGAGGTGATGCTCTTCGAGCGGGGCCGCGTGGCGGAGCACTTGCGGCGATTCGCCCATGTCCGCTGGTTCAGCCCCTTTCGGCTCAATAGTTCGCCATTGGGTATTTCCGCGCTGCGGGCGCAAGATCCGTCTTGGGAATGCCCGGGCGAGGAAGATATTTTGACGGCAGGTGGCCTCGTTGAGCGTTATTTCGAACCGCTTTCAGAAACGGACCTGCTGGCTGAATGCCTCCACCTGCAAACAGAGGTGTTGGCCGTGGGACGAGCGGGGCTGCTCAAGGGGAACCTGATCGGACAAGCGGCCCGCGCGGAATGGCCCTTCCGCCTGTTGACCAGAAACGACCAAGGCGAACACGAATTCGAAGCGGAGATCGTGCTCGATACGACCGGCACCTTTCGCCACGCGAATCACTGCGGAACCGGCGGGATTCCAGCTTCGGGAGAACTCCCGGCGGCATCGTCCATCGAATATCGCCTGCCAGATATTCTGGGAGCGGAACGGGGACGTTATGCCGGCAAACATACGCTGGTGTTGGGCTCCGGGTACTCCGCCGCCACGAACATGGTGGCCTTGCGAGCGCTCGCGCGAGAGGCATCCGGCACCCGAGTCACCTGGGCGGTGCGGCGCGAGGCGCCCGACGCGGAAGACTTCCCCCTGAGGAGATTTCCGCAAGATCCGCTCGTGGAGCGGGACCAGTTAGCCCAAACCGCGAACGGTTTGGCGAAAGGGGAGGAAGAGGGAATCCGCTTCCTGGCGGGCGCCAACGTCAAGGCCATCGCCTACGACCGTGCCGCCGACCGATTCGAAGTGCGGTTTCTGACTGACACAACAGATTCCAAACTCGAAGTAGACCGCATCATCGCCAATGTCGGCTTTCGGCCCGACGATCGGCTGTTTTCCGAGTTGCAGGTCCATCTCTGCTATGCCACGGGGGGACCATACAATTTGGCCGCGGCGCTATTGGGAGAAAGTTCGGCGGATTGCCTAGCTCAACCCCCACTTGGCCCCGAGGTGCTGCGCAATCCCGAGCCGAATTTCTATGTGCTTGGTTCCAAAAGTTATGGCAGGAATCCTCACTTTCTCGTCTCCATTGGCTTGCAGCAAATTCGCGATGTCTTCGCCATCATCGGCGACCGCTCCGATCTCGATCTCTATGCCACCATGAAAGCGGGAACCGCGTGAGCAACGGCCTCTCCTCGCCATGGGTCCACCTGGGCCACTTGGACGACTTGTGGTTTCAGATCGCGGGCACGTTGTGCAACCTACGATGCCACCACTGTTTTATCAGTTGCAGCCCCACCAATCATTCCTTCGGATACTTGTCGTTGGAAACCGTCCGGCGGCGGCTGGAAGAGTCGGTCGCGTTGGGTGTCAAAGAATATTATTTCACGGGTGGCGAACCTTTTTTGAATCCGGAAATGGTTCCCATTCTGGAAGAGACGCTGAGATACGGCCCTGCCACTGTGCTCACCAATGCCACGGTGCTCAAAGAAGCCTGGCTCCAGCGGCTGGCGGCGGTGGAACGGCAAAGCCTCTACAGCTTGGAATTCCGCGTTTCCATCGACGGGTATTCTCCGGAAACCAACGACCCAATCCGCGGCGAGGGCACTTTTCGCCGCGCCATGGAAGGGACGAGGCTGCTGGTTCAGTTCGGCTTCCTGCCGATCATCACCATCGCGCGGACGTGGCCGGAAGAACAGGATCACGATATCCGGGAGCGGTTTCGCCGAGTGCTAAGTGAAGCGGGTTACGAGCGGCCCCGTGTGAAAATCTTGCCGACATTGTTGCTGGGAGCCGAAGTGGAACGCTCCCGGGGCTACGCGGAACATGAACAGGTCACCGCCCAGATGATGGAGGAATTCGACACGGGCAAGCTGGTTTGTGAACATAGCCGCATCGTGACCGACCGTGGCGTCCATGTGTGCCCGATCCTGATCGACGCACCCGATTCCCTGCTCGCGGAGAACCTGGCGGACTCCCTGCGGCCTTTTCAAATGAGCCACGGTGCGTGTTACACGTGCTATCAATATGGCGCGATCTGTTCCAACGCGACGCAAAGCGGCGGCTGAAGGAGAAGTTCGACACGGCGCCCGACCCACGAATTTCATGCTCTCTTCACCGCGAAACGCGAAGCGAAGTCCACGATTCCAAGTAAATTGAAAACGGTACATGCCTGCTTTCCGCGCGGCCTGTTTGGGCGGCATCTATAACAACTATCTCGCCCTGGAGGCCGCGCTGCGCGACGCCCACCGGCAAGGTGTGGACGCCATTTATTGCCTGGGCGATCTCGGTGCGTTTGGGCCTCACCCAGATCGAGTATTTCCCTTGATTCATGACCATGGCGTGCGCTGCGTGCAGGGCAATTACGACGATTCCATCGGCTACGGACTCAACGATTGCCAATGCGGATACACCGATCCCAGAGATAACCATTTCGCACAAATCAGCTACGACTACACCTTCGCCAACACGTCTGCTAACAATCGCTGCTGGCTCAAGCATTTGCCGCAGGAAATCCGCTTCGAGGCCTGTGGACAAAAAGTGCTGCTATGCCACGGAAGTCCTCGTCGCACCAATGAATTCCTCTGGGAATCGACGACGTCCACCCATTTCTTGGAATACCTGGTGAAGGAAGCAGATGCCGACGTGATCTTGGCCACGCATTCAGGCATTAAGTGGAAACGCGCGCTATCCCGCGACCGCCTATTCGCCAACGTGGGCGTGCTCGGTCGGCCAGAAAACGATGGCCACACCCACGTCTGGTACGCGCTGCTTGAAATGAAGAGCGATGCCCCGCCCGAGATTCAATTCGTCCCCGTCGAGTATGATCAGCGGCGGCTAGCACGGGAGATGCGCGAAGAAAAACTTCCCGAGGAATTCGTGGAGACAATTCTCACCGGCTGGTGGACAACCTGCTTGGAAATTTTGCCCGCCAAGGAACGGCGGCGCGGCAGGTTTTGAGTCGGCTGTTTATCAGATGGCACTTGTCGAAGTCCAAGCTTCATTCGCCTGATGTCGTTTCGCCGCGCCATTCGTAGATGCCGAGTTGCCCGAAACATTCATCCACTTCCACCCGCATCGACCGCGGCTCAAAGCCGAGTTTTTCCCGGAGCGCGGCGCGGAGCTGCGCGGCCAGATAAGTGGCCAACAACTCGGCGGTCGTATTTTTCACTGGCAGCAACACACAGTCGCCGCGAGGAAAAACCCATCGCCGTTCCTCGAAGCGGGCCTCCACTTCCTGGTCGTCCGCGCGCACTTGGATCAGAGGATGCTGAGTGGGCAATAGCATGCGGTGGTCCAACTCGCCCGCGAGGCGTTGGAGTTCCGCCCTCGTCGCCACAAAATCGACCACATAATGGTTTTCATCTAGCGCGGCCTCCAACTCCACCGCAACATGGTAATTGTGGCCGTGGAGCCGTTCGCAAACATTGCCATTGAAGGTAATGAAGTGGCCGGCGGAAAAGACAATCTCCTCCTTGGCGATGCGGATTCGATACGATTCCGGCATGATGTCGCTCACTTTCACGGAGTGTGCTCAATTTGGTTATTCGCTCGGCAAGTATCGCTCTAGCGGTTCATGAACTTCCTTTTTCACGGACATGGGCCATCACGCAAGAGATGATTCGCGCGTATTCACGAACGGCGTCTTGAAACTTTCCTCTTTGGTATGCCTGTTCAGCAGCGGCGTGCCAACGATGGCAGTCTTGCCAATCACGGTCGTGGTGCTCTTCGTGTGCCGCCTCGCGCACTTGGGCGGCGATCTCCGCGAACCGCTTCGCGAGTTGTGCCGTGGGCCGGGCATCCACATGGCGGTACGGTCCTTCTCCCCAACGCTCCCGCATGTCCGGACTAGATCCGCTTGGAGTTTGCGTCATGTATTGAGATACGGTCGAAGCCCAAGCAAAAATATCCACGAGGAAAGCGATCAAAGCCAAATTCTTGTAAGACAAGTACCAGGCCACTACCGCCAAAAGCCCCAACAAGACGGCCAAGGATCCCGTTAGCCATATCCACCCTCGCTGGGAGATGGCCGGCGAGGCGGAATCACCTTCGGCTGTTGGACTCAATTCCGTGTCCACTTCGCCTACTTGAGCGATGACCACGGTAATGTTGTCCGGCCCTCCCTTGAGATTGGCCAAATCAACTAAGGATTGGACCGCCTCCGCTGGCGGAAGACATCGCAACAGCGCGGCCATCTCTTCATCGGTGACGGGGCCCGTCAGTCCGTCGCTGCACAGCAAGAACAAGTCCCCCTTGAGCAAGGGAAACGGGCCTTCCAGGTCAACTTCTACTGTTGGTTTCGGCCCCAGCGACCGGGTGATGATGTTTTTTGGGACATAATCAGGGACCGAGGCGTCACGGGCTTGCGCGGCCGCGGAAACTTCCCAATACAAACTATGGTCCGCGGTGAGTTGCTCCAAATGGTCTCCCCGCAGGCGATAAACTCGGCTATCTCCCACGTGTGCCACGATGGCCCCCTCGGGGAGCAGCAGCAACGTGCTGCAGGTGGTACCCATGCCGTGAAAATCGGAGTTGGCTTCGCCCTGCTCGTGAATCCGCGTATTGGCGTCCACGATGGCTTGGCCGATGGCTTCAGCGGGGGAGTCGGTCCGTGACTTGGCATACAAATGCGGCACGGTTTCCGCCGCCAGTTTACTGGCGAGTTCTCCCGCCGCGTGCGCGCCCATGCCGTCGGCCACGAGGAACAGATGGCCCCGCCGCCGCCAACCTTCTTCGTTGGGAGCGAGAACGACGGCCAGAGCGTCCTGGTTGTTCGCCCGACGCAAGCCGACGTCGGAAAGTGCCGCATGCGTGAGTACCGGCAAAAAATTCTCGGATTCCGAATCGGTCGCGTTCATCACGTCGGTTCACACGCCTTGCTCGAGGCATTCGTGGGCGGGCATCGGGGAAACTAAGAGTGTATCCCTTGGCCGCCCATCGCGGAAGAAACCTGGATTTGGCCGCTAGTCCACATCCAATGGCCATGTGCCGGTGAAGTCCGCTGGGAGGGCGTCTATAATCACCGGCTGCCTAGTCCATCATCCATGATCTTACGCAAGGGAGACGGGAATGGCCCGTACACTGTTTTTGGTGGCCACGCTGCTAGCGGTCCACACTGCCCGGGGAACTGAGGACACGCTTCCAGAGAAAACATCTTGGGGACGCATCTCCGCGAACTCTAGCGGCAACCACATTCTTGAGTTGACCGTGACGCGCCGGCCGGCTGATGGTCGGCTGGCCTTACCGACTCCCTTTCCCCACATCGTCCGTTGCACGGTCGCGAGTAATGGGCAAGCGCTCGATTTTGAATTCAACGAAGATGCCAGCCAGGCGGTCATTTTGCTCCCGGAGAATCTCGAAGACACTCGACAAATTCTCGTCGAAACCGGCCAGGATTCCGAGCAGCGTCCCGACGGCCGAATCCTGTTCAGCGCCCTGGACGCGAAAGTTATCGGCGAGACGGCCAAGCTAGAAAGCCATCCTGGAAACCACCGCATCGGTTTTTGGACGAACCCAGAGGATTATGTGACCTGGGCTTTCCCAGCCACCCGCTGGGGCATGTACCGCCTGTTGCTGACCTATTCCACGGCAGCGCCGGACGGCAGCCAGGTGGCGGTGGAGTTTTCACCCGAGGATGCCGAACCGATTCGCGTCACCGGTACCCTAGCTTCCACGGGAAGCTGGTACCGCTACACCACGTTGGATCTGGGTACCCTCTATTTGCCCGTTTCCGGCGAGTACAACGTGGCCGTACGCTGCACTCGGAAGGTCGGCGGAGCCGTGATGAATTTGAAAGCCCTGCTGCTGGTCCCGGCTTGCGAGGGGACTCCGCCCAAACAAGCCGCCGATGGCGCGGTGACGTTATTCGCCGGAGATGCGATCGTGCAGGGCACGATGCTCCGCTGGGAACCGGCGGAAAAGAAACGCACGCTCGGCTATTGGGTCAAGACCGACGACCAAGCCACTTGGAATTTCACGATCATGCAGCCGGGGAATTTCACGGTGGAAGTCCTGCAAGGCTGCGGCACCGGCCAAGGCGGGAGCGCCATGCGAATCTGGTCGGGTGACCAAGCCCTCGATTGGACGGTCGAAGAGACGGGGCATTTTCAAAACTTCAAAGCCCGCACGGTGGGAACCCTGATACTCCCAGAGGCCGGCGAATATGAACTGTCGGTGAAGCCGACGGAGATCGCTCGGCAAGCAGCCTGCGACATCCGCCAAATCCGCCTGCTGCCGGTCGCGGATTGATAGGGAACTACCCTGCCAGCCCTGCTGCTTGTGCCGCCTGGAGTAGATCGTCACGCAGGTCTTCCCAGGCTTCCAGTCCCACGGATATGCGGACTAGGCCGTCGCGAATGCCGTGCGCCTCCCGGTCAGCCGGATCGTAACTGGCGTGTGACATGGCGGCGGGCTGTTCGATCAGCGACTCCACCGCGCCGAGGCTCACTGCCAGTTGGAACAGCCGTGTCGATTCCACGAAACATTGCGCGGCCTCGAATCCGCCTCGCAGTTCGAAACTCATCATGCCGCCAAAGCCGCCCTGCATTTGACGGGCCGCCAGTTCGTGTCCAGGATGCCCGGGCAATCCGGGATAGAGCACTCTTTCGACCCAACTCTGTTCGGCTAGAAATTCGGCGATTCGCAATGCCGAGCGGCTCTGCTCGCGGACGCGCAGCTCCAGTGTCTTCAGCCCTCGGCTGGTGAGGAACGCATCCCAAGGCGATAAAACCGCGCCGGTGGCGTTCTGCACGAAATAAAGCTGGTCGTACAGTTCTTGCTGGCGGACGACGAGGGCACCGCCCAGCAAGTCGGAGTGGCCGCCCAGATACTTCGTGAGCGAGTGCATCACGATGTCCGCGCCCAGTTCCAGCGGTCGCGTAAGCACCGGCGAGGCGAACGTGTTGTCCACGCCCAGCCACGCACCGTGCCGATGGGCCAGTTCCGCGCAGGCCCCGATGTCCGTGATCGACATCAGCGGATTGCCGGGGCTCTCGATCCACAGGAGCTTGGTCTCGGGCCGAAAGGCTGCTTCGACTTTTGCCAAGTCCGTAGCCGGGACCAGTGAGACCTCGACTCCCGTGCGATCCAAGATCTTGTGCAGCAGTCGATAGGTACCACCGTAGATATCCGTGCCGGCCAGCAGATGGTCGCCGGAACGGAGCAGCATGGTTACGGCATGAATGGCCGCCATGCCGGAGGAGAAGGCCAGCGCGCGCGTTCCCGATTCCAGCGAAGCCAGCGTGGCCTCCAGACCGCTCCGTGTCGGGTTGCCGCTGCGGGTGTAGTCGTACTCCCCCCACGTTCCCGCGCCCGGCTGGATGTAGGTCGAAGCCACATGGACCGGTGGCACGACCGCTCCTGTGCGGGGCTCCTTTTCGTTGCCCACGTGGATGGCCCGGGTACGGAATCGCAGAGAGGACGTGTCCATGGCTGGCATTCAGCGACAAGAAACGATGTGCGTGGAAATCCGCCCGTTACAAGCTGGCCGACTCCAACGCCTGTTCGATGTCGGCCACCAAATCCTCCGGGTTCTCGATACCGCAGGCGAGGCGGATCATGTTGTCCGGAATGCCGAAGCTCTTTCGCTCCTCGGGCGTGCATTCGTAGTAGCTCATCACCAGCGGCTGTTCAATCAAGGACTCCACGCCTCCCAGGCTGGGGCCAATCCGCGGAATCCGCACCGCGTCCACGATGGCTCCGGTTTGTCGCCAGTCCGCGTCCTTTACCAAAAACGTGATCAGACCGCCGAAGCCCCGCATGGTTCGTCGGGCCACTTCATGGTCACGATGCGATTCCAAGCCGGGATAATAGACCTGTTCCACGCGCGGATGCTGCTCCAGAAAACGGGCGATCTTTATGCCGTTCTCGTTTTGCCGCTGCATCCGCAGCTCGAACGTTTTCAGGCCCCGTTCCAGCAGGTACAGATTGTGGGGAGAATTGACCGCCCCCATGATGCCCCGCAACTTACGAACCGGCTCCAGTTTTTCGGCGGTGCTGATGATTGCCCCAGCGAGCAGGTCATTGTGCCCGGCCAGATATTTGGTGGCCGAATGGAGCACGTAATCGACCCCCTCCGTGAGCGGCTGCACGTTGTAAGGGGTGGCCAGCGTGGCGTCGATTAGCGTCTCGACATCGTGCCGCCGCCCCAAATCGGCGAAGCGTTCGAGATCGACCACGCTCAAATGCGGATTCGTGGGAGATTCGCTCACCAGCAGCCGCGTGGCGGGCGTGATGGCCGCTTCCATCGCCTCGTAATCGCCGGCGGGAACTTGATGCGTGGTCACGCCGAAGCGGGAGAGATGCTTGGTGCAGAATTCCCGGCTGCGGTGGTAACATTCGTCGAAGAAGATCACCTCGTCGCCAGCGTTCAGCTTGGCCATCAGCAAACCCACGATGGCCGCCATGCCGCTGGAAAACAGCAGCGCCGATTCCCCGCCGTCGAGCGCGGCCAGCTTCTTCTCCACGACCTTTTCACCGGGATTGCCGTAGCGGCCATACTCTTCCCGGGGCTGCTTCTGCTCGATGAAGTCGATTACCGACTGCGTATTGGGGAAGGTGTACGTGGCCGAACAGAAAATGGGGTCCGTGATCGAATTTCCCGGCTTCTGCCGGTCCTCGCCGGCATGCACGGTGACGGTCGAGATCCCCAGCGGCTTCGCGGCGGTTTCACGGGAAGTGAGCTGCATGATTCACCAGAACTCCACAAAAAGTGATGTGTCATTTGGGCTCGGCTGCCGCGACCCACAAAAAAATCGCGTGCTACCACCTGGCAGACGCGACTGACACTGTTCTGGCTAGATCGCCGGGAGGTCCCTCCCTTGGCGATGGCTCTTTAGCAGTGAAAGGCTGCAAGCGGCCGCAAATCCCAGCCATATCTTACTCGCCACACAAGGCTGGGGCAAGCCACGCCGTTTCGCGAATTCCGCGCGTTGCAAGTCTCGGCTCCGAGGCGTAGCTTGGCGGTAGGTTTTCGCCCTCGCCGCTTTCACTTTTTTTCCAGTTTTCGCCGCATCTGGCCGACCCTGCTGCTGGCGGTCATCGCCGTGGCCTTCCTCGAACCGGATTACGCCCACCAACATCAACACGGCGAAGACGTTCACGAGAATCTTGCCGAGCATGAGTAGGGCATCGACCACAAATAGCGACTCAGACACGATGAAGCTATTTTCCGACATCGAACGTACAGACACTTCACCGAGTCGTTACGCGGAACGGAAATTTTCACATTTGGATCGCCGCGCTGATTCACGGTACGACCGTATTCGAGAACTGTTGGAACATTGGTTCTCCTACTTTCCGCACGAACACAAGCAAGGATTTCGATCAACATTCCAATCGAAATTAGACCGCGAGTTCCACGCGAGTTTTTTTGAGCTCTACACGCACGCTCTGCTTCGGATGACAGGACACAATTTGCAGATCCATCCGAAAATTGACGGCACACAAAAGAGACCTGATTTTCGGGCAACGGATACTTCGACAAGAACTGCCATCCTGGAATGTAAGGTCGTGACGGAAACTCCCGAAGACGAAGCTGCCGAAGAATCACGCTTTGCGGATATATTGGATGCAATTGAAACAAAGGTTGAAACGCCCGACTTTTTCTTGATGGTGGATCGAAAGGGAGTGATTCGGCAACCCATAGATTGCGGTCGATTATGCCGCAAAATCACGGATTGGCTCGGCGGCTTAAACTACGCGTGGAAGGGACTTCCAGTTTTCGAATATCGCGACAAAAAGAACCCTAGATTTTTTCTGGAGATCAAGCCGCATCACAAAAGGCCATCAGATCGCGGAAAAAGTGGTGTTAGAACAATAATTGCGTTGCCTATTGTGGCAGGCTTTGTGGTGTCACATACGGATATTTGTAAAGCGATTCGAAGAAAGGCGGGGCGCTATGGCCAGGTAAGCTTGCCATTTGTCATCATCGTGAATTGTATTGGTCAGATGGCAGACATCGAAGAGATTCAAGAGGCGATATATGGTTCGGAAGGTCTCTGGCCATCTGGAAGAAAAGAACATACACGGGTAAGCGCTGTGCTCGCATGCTTGCATCTGTTTCCTTGGTCGATTGCCAAGGCCGACGTTCGCCTTTACCACAATCCGCATGCCGCGCATCCCTACGACGGGCCGTTGACGATGCTACCGCAGGCTTGGCTTCGAAATGGCCAGACCGAGATGGCGGATGGCAAGCATCCGCGCGAGATTTTCGGGCTAAGCGAATCATGGCCAAGTGACGGATAACTCGCTCAAGCGATGCCTGCTCCATCCACACCTACGCAGCCCGCGTTTCGGGGAAGTAGGTTGCCGGAGCTTGGCCCGGTCGAGACACTGGCGGCGGGTCGGCTAGGCGGACGGCGGCGAAGTAATCGGCGATCTGCCGCATCACATACTCCTGCTCCGAGGGGGTGAGGCCCGGATAAATGGGCAGGGCGATCGTTTCCCGCGCGGCCCGTTCGGTCTCCGACAAATCCCCTTCCCGGTAGCCCAGGTCGGCGAAGCACGTTTGCAAATGCAGCGGGATCGGATAGTAGATCTCCGTGCCCACCTTTCTTTCGGCCAGCGTTTCCCGCAGCGCGTCGCGGTGCTGGGCCGGCACGCGGACCACGTATTGGTTCCAGGCGTGCACGCAACTCAGCATTTCGCGAGGAAGTTGCACCACGTCCCGAAGCTGGTAAAAATCGGCCAGCGCGGCATAGTGGTGGGCCACTTCGCGGCGCTGCGCCGCCCAGGATTCCAGGTGGCCTAGCTTGACCCGCAGCACCGCCGCTTGAAAGGCGTCCAAGCGGCTATTGATGCCCACCACGCTGTGCACGTAGCGGGGCCGCATGCCATGCACACGCAGGAGCCGCAAGCGGTCCGCCAGGGCATCGTCATTGGTGGTGAGCATGCCGCCATCCCCCAGCGCGCCGAGGTTCTTGGTGGGATAGAAACTGAAGCAGCCGATATCTCCCAGGGAGCCCGATTTGCGGCCATGCCACTCGGCCCCGATGGCTTGCGCGGCATCTTCCACCAGCGGAAGATTGTGCTTCGTGGCGATGTCTCGGAGTTGGTCCATCTCGGCACATTGGCCGTAAAGATGTACGGGCAGGATTGCCTTCGTGAGAGGGGTGATGGCCTGTTCGACCGCCTCGATGTCCAGGTTGTAGGTCACCGGATCGATATCGACGAAGACGGGCTTTCCTCCCAACCGCGTGACGGCGGAGGCCGTGGCGAAGAAAGTGTAGCTGGGGAGGATCACTTGATCCCCCGGCTGGAGGTCGAGCGCCATCAGAGCCAGCAACACGGCATCGCTACCCGAAGCGCAGCAGACGGCGTGCTTCGTATGGCAGAACTCGGCGAAACTTTCCTCCAATTGCTGGCACTCCGGGCCGAGCACGAAGCAGCCAGATTCCACGACCCGAGCGAGAGCGGCAGTGATCTCATCATGGAGAGGGCCGTTGGCACGCTGAAGATCGAGTTGCGGGACGCTCCGCGAATGTGACGAAGTGGAGTCAAACGAAGCACGAGAGGGAAGGGCGGGAACACCAGCATCCATGGAACGCCAAGCCTCCTTGCGGGCGAATTCAAGATGGAATATGCGTTGCCCGTGGCCGGGAATCACGCCGGGAAGCTGGCATTCTAGGCCGCCTCTGGGCATTCGCGGAGACACGAGCTGTTGGCCCTTCGGGCATCCTGCTTTACGGGCCGAGGAGGGCACGTTAAAGGGAACCAGATCACCCGTCAAGATGAGTCGCGCGGAAAGCTGCCGCCGCTACGGCGGGCGGGCGATTTACGGCGAAATGATGTTTCGACCGCACTCAGGTCCGTGAGAGGCTGACCGGTTCTTGGGTCGCGGACGGAGTAGGTTGTTCCCGGGCAGGGGCATCCGGCGAGGCCGCTTCGGACAGGCGTTCCGCCTCGTGAACCACGTTCGAGATCTCCTTGCGGCGAGTGAACCAGGTGGCCATGCCCCCCGCCGCGATGCCTACGCAAATCACGCGGTAGCAAAGGGCGATCATGACCCCCTGCAAGGCCGAAATCGAGACATCCAGGGGAACGTATTGGTAGAGCGTGCCCAGCACGGCTTCGAAGGCTCCCAGCGCCCCCAAAGGCAGCGGGAGCGCGCCGGCTACCATGCTCAGCGGGACAATTACCACGTGGTCCGCCAGGGAGGCCATGGGATCATACAGCCCCCGCCCCATGCAGTAGAAAGCGAGCACGAACAGCAAGTGCGTGACCGCGCTCATGAGCATCGCCACCACGACCAGCGGAGGATTTCGCTGGTACAGAGAGAGAGAGCCGACCAGCTTGGAAAGCACGCGCCCACCCAAAGGAAACCGCCACAAGACGGCCAGCCAGCGACGCGTGGTCCGCGGCGGCACGAAGAAGATTCCGGTCAATGCCACGAGACCCGCGAACGTGATTCCCACGGTAGCCTGAAACAGGAGCTTCAACTGTGGTTGATCCGGCGCGGTCGGTCCACCGAGTAGAATCGCCACCGCCGCGACGACCAAGAGCGAGAGCAGCCCCAAAGCTCGATCCACCGCGACCGAGGCCACCGCTTGGGGACGGTGCCTGGGCCTTTCCCGAGCAAGGGCCAATGCCTTGAAAAGATCTCCGCCGACGGCACCGAGCGAGACAAAGTTAAACAGGTATCCCACGAACCCCAGCCGAATCGCATCGGCCAGCCGGAGGGGCACATCGAGGGCCCGCACCAGAAAAAACCAGCGGACAAATGTATTCAGGACCGCCGCCAAGCAGCAGACGGCAGCGAAGAACAAAAAGTGCCATCGCTTGGGCTGGCGCCAAAGGTCCTCGATTCCCTCTTGCCCGCGAAGACTATGAAAGAGGAAAAAGAGGATCGCCAAGGAGATAGCGATTTTTAGGATTCCTACCCAGTGCCTCATCCCGGATCCTCAATTCCCTGGGGAAAGTCTGCTCACGCTGGAATATATCACGCTCGCCGTTTGCCCGAAATCGCTTGCCTTGACGCTCTGAAAAACGGGTGCTAGGCTAATTCGTCTACCTGAGTGTGGTCCAGGCGTGCCGTGAAACGGGGGCCAAATACTCGGACTCGGGGGATTAGCTCAGTTGGGAGAGCGTCTGGCTGGCAGCCAGAAGGTCACCGGTTCAAGTCCGGTATCCTCCACTCCCTCTTTTCTCGCCTTCTGGCAGTCTAGCTTTTTTCGCTCTCGGATGAGTGCCGCCTAAAGCGGCCCACGGATTCTTACGGACTGCATGCTTACACGTTTTCAGGCGAACAGCTTTTCATTGTTTCGCGGTCCGTGAAAACTGCAAGGCGTGATCCACGGAAAAGACTCGTCGTGCCGGCACCTGTGGCCATGTGAGCCTTGTGATCATGCTCAACCGCACAGCCGCGCGGACCGTCGCCACGACGGCGGGGCTGCTGCGAGTGGTGAAAGTCAGTCCACGTTCGCCGACGTGCGGGCCAATTGGTCCGGTTCTTGGACATGCAGGATGGCGGGGCGGGACGTCGGATTACCCTTGATTTGCGCCGTGGCTTGAAATGAGCGGCTCGTGGGCGGGACCCAGGATTCCGCCGTAAGGAAGAGTTGGCGTTCGCTTTCCCCTTCGGTCAAGAGCACTCCGTTGAGACCGATATTGTCCACGATCACGCCGTGCGGCAGGTTCGAAACGTTGAACGAAATTCGGTCCTTGAATCCGTTCCGCTCCACTCGCAATTGGGCGGTGACCGTCGTGCCGGGCGTGATGGCGATCTCGGGAGGGTCCAAGAATACTTTGACCTGCGGTGGCGCCCCGAGGGACACCTTCCCCACATCATCCATTTCCTTGACCACTTCACGCCCGCCAATTTCGGCCCGGGCGGTAAGTTGGACTTCGCCCGACGCGGCTTTCTCGGCATTCCCGTCCGCGAAAAAGACACCCGTGGCGGAATGGTGGCCGGCCTGAATCACCAGCGGCGAGGAGATCGTGATGCCGGCAGGACCACCTTGGAATGCGATGTGGATGTCGCCATCAAATTCGTCTATTCGGTCCGCGCGTACCGTGAAGGCCTTTCCGCCACCGCGAGGAATGGCCCAAGTTTTCGCGTCGACGTGCAAAGCAAAATCGGGCTGGGGCCGCCGGGCCACCAGACGATACACGAATTCCGGTCCCTGGAATCCTCGCACGTCGCTTACACGCACTAGGTAGCGGCCGTCTTCGGGAGCCGTGAAGGTCAGCCGAGAATCGCGGCCCCGTTCTCGATAGCTGTCATCATCATTGCGGAAATAGACGGGAAACGACGGCAAGCCATTGGCTGGAAATTCGGCTCCCGCCGGATGCGATTCCACGACATAGATCGTCTCATCCAAGGCGTGGGAGATGGGCGTCGTGTCGAAATACCCACGACGTTTGCCCGCCAGGGAGTAAAACAGCGTGTCCGAATCGGGGCCTTGGGGCATGCGGAAGATTTTGCAGACTTCGCCCTGAAGGTACAAATATTGGTCGAGATGCATTTCCTCCCAGTTCGTCACGCGGAAGCCGGCCTGGTCGGAAGTGGACGGACGAAAGGTCGTCAAAGAATCCCGCAGGGCCCGCAACCGCAGCCGCTCCACGGGCTGGCCGTTTGCATCAAGTATTTCCAAAAATGAGTCGATCGGTGAATGCAGTCTTTCGGCGAAGATTTCGAAGATCCAAGGTTCGCCGGCCGAGGCTTCAAACTGGTAAAGATCGACATCGAACGAGGCGGCCGCAGCGGAGGACAATCGGCCCTCGGCGATGCCGGGCAAGGAGAGGGGCGTGGCCTGTTCGGTGTTATCGTTGGGCTCCCGCTCCACCTGTCGCGACGATTCCGTGGCGAGGAACGTGAACGCTTGTCGGCTGCGGGCCCCATCCGGGAACGTCACGGGGATCTCACCGGCTTCCACCGCAGGGAGCGATGTGGACAAATCCGACGGCAGGTTATGTCCAATCCACTGAATTCGCGACTCTTCCCCGACCGAAACCGTGGTGGGAAAGACGGCGGTGATCCAAGGGAACGTGCCCATGGATAAGCGGTATTCGTGGTCCTTTGAGCCCCTGAGTTGCAAATCGCTGACTTCGACGAAGTATTCGCCGGAACGAGCGATCTCGTGGATCAATAGCGGATCGGCGTCTTTGCCAAAATCGTTGACGCGGGCCAAGATGCGTCCCGACGTGTCCGCCAGGGTCAGCACGAGGTCGGTTTTCGCTCCCAGGCTCGCGGAGGAGACGTCAAAGATGAAGGTCTCCCCGGCTTCTGCCTGGATGGTATAGCGGTCCGTATCCCCCGGCTGGGACAGAATACCCCAAATGGCGAGTGGTCCGTGCAGCGGTGGGCGATCTTCGGCTGCCACGTCGGCTGCCACGACTTGGGGAATGTCGTCCACGTGAAGCGTGATTTCATTGCTGGCCACTTTCGGATGCTTGAGCCGCATTTTGTAGCTGCCGCGCGGCATGTCGGCAGCGGTGGAAACTTCCAGTTCCATTTCGTCGGCTGCGGCACGTATGACTTGGCCTGAGAGTTTCGCGTTATCGAAGATGAGTTCGAAGGGACCATCTAGATTTTTTCCGGTGAGGAGCAGTCGGGCGGGCTGACCTTTTTGGATCCCACGCGGCGAGAGCGATTCCAACATCGGCGTGGGCGGAATCCTGGCTCCGTCAGCCACATCGTACAGGCCCCAACTGCCATCCAACCTACCAATCGCGGCCCGCTCGCTATCTGCGGAAATGGCGGCGGCCACGGGCCAGTCGCTTTGTCGTTCCAAACTGACGCGTGTTGACAGGTCTTCCGCGTTCCATAATCGCGCGGTGCCGTCCTGGGCCGTGGAGAGAATGCTGTGCCCGTCGGCAGCGTAGGCCAAGCTGACGATCGGGCTTTCATGTGCGAAGCGGGAATAAATCTGCGAGTTCGTCCCTTCTTTCGCGGACTTACTGAGCTCCCAGAGACGGATGCGATTGTCCGCGCCACCGGCGATGACACGCCGGCCATCGGGGCTGAAGGCTACCGCCAGCATCTCCTTAAGCGGCTGGGAAAAAGTATCGAGACGGCTCCCCGTTGCCACGTCCCAGAGTTTCACCGTCCGGTCATCGCTGGCACTGGCCAGCCAGGTGCCTGACGGGTGAAAGGCTAGCCCGTGGATGGCACCGCTGTGACCGGAGAGCGTGTTGACTTCGGTTCCCTGATCGACGTCCCAAATCTTGATGGCCTGATCGTAGCTGCCGGTCGCCAACCGGCGGCTGGAAGCATGGAACGCGACTGCGTACAAGTTATCGGTGTGGCCTCGCCACTGGCGAACCAGCTTGCCTTCGCCCACGTTCCAGAAGCTGATTTCGCCGAATTGGCCCGGTTCTCCGGAAACGGCCACGAGTTCGCGGCCGTCATCCGAAAAGGCGAGCGCGTTCACCTTGCCGGCATGCCCTTTGAGCGTGTGGCGTACCTTCCGCTTGGGCAGTTCGATCAAATCGATTTCTTGATAACGGCCCACCGCGAGCAGCTTTTCGGTTGGAGCAAAGCTCAACGCCGTGACCTCTGAGCGCGGCTCCACCTGGAGTTCCACATCGGGCAGCCGGATGGCCGGCTGATCTTGGCTGGGGTCGGCGGGACCGGGGGCACCCGCCTCGATCCAGCGGCGGAGCGTGGCGATTTCTTCCGCGCTCGGTACTGGGCTGTCCTCCGGAGGCATGGCCGGTTCCGCTTCTCCGATCAAGACTTGCAGCAGCTTGCTCTGCTCGGCGCTGCCGGGCACGATCACGGCCCCTTCCACGGAACCTTTCATCATCTCGGCATGTTGCGTGAGGTCCAATTCGGCCTCCGCTTCCTGAGGATTGTGGCAGCCAGCGCAATATCTCTGGAGCAGAGGAGCCACGTCACGGACGTAATCGATATCCCGGGGTCCGCGTTCCTCCTCCCCTTGGAGCATGGCCGGGCTCGTCGCTAGCAACATCATCAACACGAACGCCCGAATAGGTGCGCGAAGAAAAGCCATCGTTTCGTCAAGCTTTCTGTTTCATACGGTGCGGAAAAGGGTCGGCAGACGTATGCGGCTGTAAGGGGAAAGCCGCCTCTCAATGGTTCATCAGGAATTCTTTGCTGCTCAAGACGCTCCAATACACGTCTTCCAGCGCGTCACGGGTTTCTTCCATTGGGACAAGCGAAAGCTGCTCAAGAATTGCCGCACGCTCGCGCGGTGTGGGCTTTCGCGCGAGCGCCGCAAGGAACAGTTCTTCCAAAATTTCCTCGTACGAGGCAGCGGCGTCCAGCAGCCGCGAGAGACAGTTGTTTTCTTCAGCCAGTTTCTGGTTGATCACATCACCGTTGGCCAAGTGAAGCACCTGCGTCATGCTGGGTGCGTCGCTCCGTTCGCATTCGCAGGTGATGTTCCGCTGCGGCCTGCCAAACGACGTGAGGAAATAGGACTCCACATTGGCATCGGGAAGCTGCATGCTCCGCCAGCCGGCGGGATAACCGGCGAACTTCGTGGGCACTTCGGTGACCTGGGAGATCGCATCCAGCAGAACTTCCGCCTGCAGGCGTCGGGGATAGTAACGGGAATAGTTCCGCTCGTCCGCCGCGTTCTCCGGTAGCGGTTGGCTCGACCGCTGATAGGTTGCCGACTGGAGGATGAGCCGCATCAAAGCCCGTAGGTCGTAATCGTGATCCACCAAAAATCGTGACAACTCCGCGAGCAATTGCTCATTACTCGCGGGATTGGTCAGGCGAAGATCATCCACGTTCTCCACGATGCCGGTTCCCAGGAAATTCGCCCAAACCCGGTTGGTAATGGCTCGGCTGAAATAGGGGTTCTCGGACGAGGTGAGCCAGTCGGCCAACACTTCACGTCGGTCCAAGTCCGCTTCAAACGGGATGGACGAACCGTCCAATGGGCGCGGAGGCTGCGGGTGGCCCGTGCGGGGCTGGATGAGTTCTCCTTCGCCGACGGGAAAGACGACCGCGTTGCCATCCCCGGGAGCTTGCTTCAAGCGCACGCGGGAGAAGAGGTTGGCCATCCCGTAGTATTGGTCGTTGGTCCATTTTTCCAGCGGGTGGTTGTGGCAGCGGGCACATTCGATGGACATGCCTAGAAACGCCATCGACGTGTTCTCGGCCAGCATCTGCGGGTTCTTGTGCAGCACGAAGAAATTGGCCGCGCCATTCTCCAGCGTGCTGCCGGAGGCGGTGACGATTTCCCGCGTCAGTTCGTCCCAAGGGCGGTTGGCGGCGACTTGATCGCGAATCCAGTCATAATAGGCCCACACGGCGGGCAGACTGAGCTTCGCGCTGTTGACCAGCAGCAGGTCCGACCACTTGTGAGCCCAGTAATCCACGAACTCGGGCCGCTGAAAGAGGCCGTCAATCAAACGCTCGCGTTTGTCTGGAGCACCGTCCGAAATGAATTCGCGGGTCTCTTTCGCCGAGGGAAGAACTCCCAAGGTGTCGACAAACGCACGGCGAATAAACTCCCCGTCGGTGCAGGGGGGCGAAGGGGGAATGTTTAGTTTGGCCAACTGATCGAGCACGATCTCGTCAATGAAGTTCTCGCGCGGGGCCGCAGTGAACACCTCGGGGTCGACCACGTGTTCGTAGGGCACGCGCACGGTACTCACGGCGTTCATGCTGAGATACCAAGCCGAGATCGCCCCTTTGCCGTAGCCCATCACCGACATACCGCCCTGTTCATCGATCTTGGCCACGGTTTCGTTCGTCGACGTGTACTTGGCCCAACGCGATACATCGCGAGCGGTCCCATCGCTGAAGTGCGCCATCACGATGAGGTCCTGCTTCACCCCGGGAGAGAGTTCCAGCGAGGCGGGCAAAATCTCCAAGCGTTGAATGCGGGGATCTTCCTCGCGGGGCTGGGGGCAACCCATGGCCAGCCATTGGGCCAGTACTTCGAATGCCGGAGAATCCACGTCGAAGCGGACACCTCCCTTATGAGGCACGGCTCCCGTCGGTTTGGTCAGCAACAAGCTTTTCGCCGGTTCGCGGGGAACCACCCGCCGCCCTCGAGCGTGGCGCGTGATGGCGGCGAAATCGGCCTCCGTGTCGTATCCTCGCAAGGAGAGAAGAAAGCCGTTTTTGCCGGCCAGGGCTCCATGGCAGGCTCCCGAGTTGCAGCCCGTCTTGCTGAGCACGGATTGGACTTCGTTGCGAAAGCTGGGGACCCAAGGCTGCTCAACACCTTCGACGCGCACTTCCAATTGAGCTGTGTGCCCCTGGAAATCCGCAGTGACCGTGGTGCTGCCGTTGCCGCGCGGCAGAAGCCTTCCATCTTCCCAAGCCAAGATACCCGGATCGCCGATGGATATAGACACTCCGTCGCGGACTTGTCCTAGGGCATGGCTTTCGTCTTCCCCTGCATGGACCCATTCCACGAGCATGCGCTGCGAAGCGGCACGCCCCCGAAGGACGACTTTTTTTGGAAGTATCTGGAGTGCGGCATCCGTTGGTGGCGTGGGAAGGGTTTCTCCCCAAGCCGAAGTGGCACTTGCCAAGACGCCAAACAACGCCAAACCGACAAAGTGGCATATTGATTGGGTCAAATCTCGCCGCGAATGGCGCACGACAAAAGGCTGTATGAAGGCCATGGCTTTTCTATGACTCGAGGGTTTATGGCGGGGCAAATTGCATTCACGAGCTAAAACAGCTCGTGAATTTCATGCTTGCCGGTATCCACGAGCGGGAAGGGTCGTCCCGCTGGACCGGGCAGGAAGGTTTCCAAATCCAATCCGAGGCTGCGGTAAACCGTGGCCACGACTTCGGAGGGTTCCACGGGGCGTTCGGCGGGGACAGCGCCAATCGGATCGCTCTTGCCCACGACACGCCCGCCCTGTACCCCGCCACCGGCGAAGTACACCGTCCAGCATTGTGGCCAATGGTCCCGGCCCCCGGCCGGATTGACGCGAGGAGTGCGGCCAAACTCCGCTAAATTGCAGACCAGCGTGGAATCGAGCATACCGCGTTCGGAAAGGTCTTCAATCAGAGCGCCATAGGCCTGATCGTACATCGGCGCCACGATGTTCTTCATCCCCTCGATGGAGGTAAATGGCTTCGAGCCGTGAATGTCCCACGTAATTTCGTCGAAGACGGTGAGGAAGGTGTTCACGGTGACAAAGCGGACCCCCGCCTCGATCAGGCGGCGTGCCAACAGACAGCATTGCCCAAACCGCGTTTTTCCGTACCGTTCTCGAACTTTCTCTGGCTCTTGGGACAAGTCGAACGCTGCCCGGGCTTGGGTGCTGGTCATCAGACGAAAAGCCGCTTCGAAGTTGGAATCGAGCAGCTTGGCATCGTCGCTGGCTTCGAAGTTTTGCAGCGTGCCTTCCACGATACTCCGCAGCCGTTGCCGGCGGTTGAGCCGCGCTTCGCCAATCTCTGGCGGGGGAAGCAAATCCGGCACCTTGAAGTCGGGGATCGATGGATCGGCCATCAAGGCGTAGGGATCGTGAGCCTTGCCCAAAAATCCGGCGTCTTGGCCGTGGGGCAGGCCGCCGCCCGTGTTTCCCATTGGCTCCGGCAATATGACATGCGCGGGCAGGTCCGATTTTCTGCCCCGCAAATAGCTCAGCGCGCAGCCCGCGTGTGGTGTGTTTATCCCTCCCGTAAAGAGCCGGCCCGTTTGCATGAGTTGGTGGCCGGTGTCATGCACTGCCGCCGCCGTGTGGAAACAGGTCCGCACGAGGGAAAACTTATCCGCGATCTTCGCGTGCTGGGGAAAGATCTCCGAAACCTGAATATCGGGACAGGCCGTGGAAATGGGTTGAAACGGGCCGCGAATTTCGGACGGTGCCTCCGGCTTCATGTCCCAGGTATCGAGCTGGCTGGGCGCTCCCAGGTTGAAGATCATGATCACCGAACGGTCATCATGCTGTTCCGCGGCCTTCGCTTGGGCTTCCAGCGCCAGAAGCTGCGACAAGTTGAGGCCAATCGCGCCGAGGCTGCCGATTTGAAGGAAATCACGTCGCGTCATACCGTCACAGGTGTGAGCCACGCCGCTGCCGGTGAGGTGCAACATTGTTCAATCCTCGAAACCTGCCAAGTAATTTTGCGAAGTCGCCGCGAAAATCGACGTTACCATCTGTACATGCCCAATTCAAGCCGCCGGAAGCTGGTTCGGGCTTACATGATCCGCGTTTTTTGACCGGCAAGGTGTTCCTTGGCCCATCAAAAAGCCCACCATCGAAGCCATGTCATCCCGGATGATTCCTCGATTTCCGCACCCGCGACTTCAGGGTGTTTAGGTATTATAAGCAGCGTGCGAAACATTAATGGGTCACGGCTCGTCTGCCGATAAGAAAAACCAATCCCGCAGGATGCGCAAACTGGGATTCGGCCAGGAACGGCTTATTCCGACCGGTGGGAAGCTCGCTCAAAGACACGGCATGGCACGCCAAATCCGTCTCCGCGGGTTGAGCATCGGTCAACTTCGCTCCTTGGTAATCTTCGAATTCGAGAGCCCGACATGCAATCCGCGCATCCCGATTATTTGCTGTTTTGCGGATTCAATATTCGCCAAGGGCTAGGCCAGTGGCGTTTCGTGCTCCGGCCCACAACCGGCGGAGATCCGCTAGAAGCACATGATATCGAGCCCCAGGCAAGGCGTTCCCGGCTAGAACTGCTCGCGCTCGTGCGAGGTTTGGAGGCGCTGGACCAGCCATCGCGCGTGGTGGTCGTTTCTCCCAGCCGCTACATGCGGGACGGGATTCAGCACTATCTGCCGGCATGGAAAATGAACGGCTGGAAGTGGGAACGGTTCGATGAGATGGTTCCCGTGGCCAATTGTGATCTTTGGAAGCGTTTGGACCGGACGCTTCGATTTCACCAAGTGGAGTGCCGCTCCCTGCGGTTTGACACGGCCCACTTGCCGCCCCAAGCCTCCTCCGCCGAGGCGGAGTTAGCGCCAATCCCACGTCCCGTTGCATTTCTCCGTGCATGTAACCGATGGCGGCGGTCCATCCGACGGACGATCAGAGAAACATTGCGTCGAAGCATCGATTTTTTGACGCCGCGCGAATTGTTGGGAGGGCATCCCGCGCGACCGGCGTAATTCGAATTACGACGACTCGCACAAAATTGCTCCGAGCCTGATATCGGCCTCGCCGATAATCTTGGCGCCATACATCTTGCCGTGTTCCCCTAAAAAGACCCTAGACGACCGACGGCCAATCCGGAAAATTCGAACTGCAAAAGAAAAAGGAGTGCGTGGTGCGTACAACCGTGGAACTGGAGAAATTGGGGCCACTCTTGGAGGGCCGTCACGAAAACCCTTTTGAGGTTTTGGGACCGCACGAATTCGAGGAATCGGGCCAGAGGGCCATGGCTGTGCGAGCCTACCTGCCTCATTCTCCACAAGCTTGGATCATCGACTCCTCGCAAACGGCTCCGCGCCCCATGCGACGCATACACCCTGCCGGTTTTTATGAGGCAATCTGTCCCGTGCGAAACGAATCGAGCCCGCCCCGCTACCAACTGCAGTATGTCAATCAACAGGGTCAACGCAACACGATGCATGATCCGTATGCTTTCCCACCGCTGCTCACGGATTACGACCTTCACCTGTTGGGAGAAGGAACGCACTGGAAAAGTTATGAGCGGTTGGGCGCCCATTTGCGGACGATCAACCAGGTGCAAGGCGTGAATTTCGCCGTCTGGGCCCCGAACGCCACGTCCGTAAGTGTGATCGGTGACTTCAACCAATGGGATGGCCGCCGGCATCCGATGCGAAAGCACATCCCTAGCGGCATCTGGGAATTGTTCATCCCCGGCTTGAAGGAGGGAGAAATTTACAAGTTCTCCGTGAAGCACGGAGACCAAGTCTTGGAAAAGTCGGACCCTTACGGCTTCGCCGCCGAAATTCCCCCCCGCACCGCCTCGAAGGTCGCCAATCTAGATAACTACATCTGGAACGATCAGGAATGGATCTCCTCTCGCGAGGCACGCAACGGCCTGGATGCCCCCATTTCGATCTATGAAGTGCACTTGGGCAGTTGGCGGCGGCCCGGTGCGGGTCCTGATGAATGGTTGAGCTATCGAGAATTGGCCCATCAATTAGTCGAATATTGCTTGGAAATGGGCTTCACGCACATCGAACTTCTGCCCGTCTCCGAACATCCGTTTTCCGGCAGTTGGGGCTATCAGACGGTCGGGTATTATGCCGCCACGAGCCGCTACGGTTCCCCGCAGGACTTCATGTATTTCGTGGACCACTGCCACCAGCATGGCATCGGAGTGCTGGTCGATTGGGTACCGGCGCATTTCCCCCGCGACGGCCACGGCTTGGTCCGCTTTGATGGGACGCATTTGTACGAGCATGCCGATCCCCGGCAAGGGGCTCATCCGGATTGGGGCACGCTGATCTTCAATTATGGCCGCACTGAAGTCCGCAACTTTCTGCTTTCCAACGGCCTGTTTTGGTTCGACAAATTCCATATCGACGGGCTGCGCGTGGATGCCGTGGCTTCCATGCTGTATTTGGACTACAGCCGCGAGGGCGAAGATTGGATTCCCAATCAATTCGGCGGTCGCGAAAACCTGGAAGCCATCGACTTCCTCAAAACGTTCAACGAACAGGCCCATCTCCAATATCCAGGGGTGCTGACCGTGGCGGAGGAATCGACCGCTTGGACCGGCGTTTCGCGTCCCACGTACCTAGGAGGATTAGGGTTCAGCCTGAAATGGAATATGGGCTGGATGAACGACACGCTGGACTACATCCAACATGAGCCCATCCACCGCAAATACCATCACGACGAGCTGACTTTCAGCCTCATCTATGCGTTCACGGAAAACTTCGCCCTGCCCCTCTCGCATGACGAAGTGGTCCATGGCAAGGGTTCCTTGCTGGACCAAGTGCCGGGCGACTTATGGCAAAAGTTCGGCAACCTGCGATTGCTGTACGCCTACATGTGGACCCATCCCGGCAAGAAATTGCTTTTCATGGGAGGAGAATGGGGCCAGTGGAACGAATGGAACTACGACACGAGCCTGCAATGGGACCTGCTCCAATGGGAATCCCATCAAGGCTTGCAGAAGTGCGTCGCGGATCTGAACCGTCTTTACCGCCAAGAGCCGTCATTGCATCAGGTCGATTTCGAACACACCGGGTTCGAATGGATCGACTGCCACAACTACAATGACAGCATCTTGAGTTTCGTGCGCCGTGGTAAGGATCCCTCGGACTTTCTGCTCGTAGCCTGCAATTTCACGCCCGTGCCTCGACAGAATTACCGCATCGGTGTCCCCGAGGGAGGATGGTACGAAGAGATTTTCAACACGGACTCGAGCTATTACGCCGGCAGCAACGTCGGCAATTATCCGGGAATCACGGCCGAGGAAATCCCCATGCATGGCCGGCCGTTTTCGTTGAACCTCGTCTTGCCGCCGCTGGCGGTAACGGTGTTCAAACTGCGGCGTTAAACCAGCGGGACGAGAATTGCCGCCACCCAAGTTTCCGCCTGCCAGGCAAACCGGCACGTCGGTTAAGAGGCCCTGACGACGATTGGAACAGGATTATGCGCTAAGCCACGAATTCGCTGATTTGTGGCTTAGCGCCAGGGTCCGGACGCCGAGTTTTGGCTCGTCTGGCGTCCCACTTCGGCATCCATTAGATACTCGCGAGGCCGAAAACCCTAGTTCCTTGGCTTCTCGATTTCCAACTCTCCGGAAAAGGGTCAAACCTGAGAGAGTATCAAGATCAGGAGCCCACCGATTTGGCGGGCTCCTGATTCATTCAATGCTGCTTTTGTTGCGTCGCGGACGACTACGCATCCTTACGTCTTCGTCGCCATCGAACGCCAGCACCGACGAGGCCAATCAGAGACCAGATGGCGATGCTACTGGGTTCGGGGACGACGTTCGAGACAGCCGAGTCTGCATGAAATGCGAGTTCTCCAATTTCCACGACTCCACCGTTTCCGTAATGGGAGTCAATTTGAATTCGTACGAAGTTCGCGATTGAATCAGCAAGATCGAACACGGTTGCCGGATAGGGATCCTCGGAATCTAGCTGCGGGTTAGTAAAGGTACCCACATTGGTTGATGTGGAAAAGTTTGAAACGGTCGATGTGAACACTGTGAAATCTTGGACGTTGGCGGAACTACCCTGTGCGACATTCCATAAGGCCAGTTCCTTAATCATGAAACTACCGCCAAGGTCGAAATCCAGAATACCGGTAAATGGCCCCCCAAAGGGTCCAACCCAGCCGAAGTCCACCTCAGATACTGAGAAACTCCCTCTTAGGTGAGTCGGATTCGACGCGATGTAAGTTGCGAAATCAGTTGTGCCGCTAGTAAAACCAGACGATAGCCCGGTCTGATTGATCATGTTTGCTTCTGTCGCTCCAATGTCTCCTATCGTGTTGTTGATCACGGAGATAGGCGACAAAATTGTACTCGCAGAAGCGGAGTCCACCATCGCTGATGTGACGAGGACGATTATCAGGGCCGTTATCTTTCCGGGTTTGAAAGCCATCATGTTCTCTCGATACTAGTGTCGGCAAATATCGACCTTAACGATCAAAGCGATATCGTAATTTGGGAATAATAGCAAGGTCAACCGCCTTGGCGGATTTTTGGCGGCTTTCCCCCACCGCAGCGGGAGTGATACGGTGGCTAAAGCGGCGAGCCCACGTCAGAGCAACTCCCCAGGCATTTTCACCTCGACGACGTGGACCCTAAGCCATGTCTGGCGGCGGCGCGGCGACCACAACCGACTCGGATTCGCGATTCCGCTTTGCACGGTGGGGTTCTTGGGCAGTTTCTGCTTGACCCCACCGAGGTGCCAAGCTGCGTCGTCGCCGTGCTGGCAAAACAACTGGACACGCCGGTTAACGCGTGGCGTCCAGCGGGTCCCGGTGCCAGGTGACCCGTTGGGCGTCTTGCAGGCTTTGCACCCAGGCTGCGTCCGTTTGCCGGATGTCGGCCAGCGCGGAACCGGCATAACCAGTGAAGTTCTGGGACAGGAACAATGCCCTGAGCACCGCGTCGGAAGGGTCAATCTCGGTCACGCGGAAGACATACGCGTGGGTTTGAGGATGGTTGAACGCCGTCCCCAATTTCTCAACGGGCGTGGAGAATACGGCCTGCATGAAGGCGGGCCCCGCATCGTCCACTTGCTCGACGGAGCTTAAACGAGGCATGCTCATCATCGTCGGGTCCACGGCCGCATCTCCCAAGGTCAACCAACTAAAAAGCCCGGTTTCGGAAACGGTGGGCTCGCCTTCGCCCGATAGGATGGTCTGCAAATTGCCCCCTTCGTCGCCGGCCTGTTGGGCGAGGGACTTCGCTTTTTCCAGGGCCAAGGGGCGAGCCTGCTCCATTTTCCAGGCCCGAACGACTTCTTCGCGTACGTCCGCCAGTTGTGGCGTTCTTTCCTCGAACTGCTCGATCTTCCAGGACAAATAGCGATTGCCTTGCGCGTCCTCGGTAACCACGGTGCGGTACAACGCAAAATCCTCGTCGAACGCGAACTGCACATACGCGTCCTGGCGGAAGCCGAACTGGGAGTTTGCATCTTGCACGATCCGGAAGGTACGGCTGATTTCCGCGTCACTTCCCTGAAACTGTAGTCGCGAAAACGGACCAACCCGCTGGAAAGAGAGCCCTTGCTCACGGGCTTGGGATTCGAAATCGGGGGCCACGGGACGGTCGGGACCGGCGATGGATTCCTCGCCATCCGCCGTCTCGCGTTGGGCTTCCCAGAGCGCGACGTCACCGAAGTAATCGGTCAAGGACAACGCGAGTTGATTCAGGGCATTGTCCATGGCTTTGACGGCCTGCTCCCGTGCCAGGCGTTTGCGGATCGTTTCTTCCACTTCGGAAAGGGGCCGATACTTGGGGGCTGGTGTTTCCGCTTCGGAATCGGTGGCTTCTTCGGCAACGTCGTCCACGGAGTCGGACTCGGTTGACTCGGTAGTTTCGTCCGCCGCGTCTTCACTCGTGGTCGTTTCCTCTTCGTCGGTGGTGTTGGATGGATTCGGCGGTTCCGTGGCGTCCGTTACGGAGTCTTCGATTCCGCCAGGGAATGCCAACTCAGCTCCCTCCTCTGGTGAAGAGACCTGGGAAAGGGCGGTGGCGGCCAACGTTGTCATCACGGAGGTCCGCCATTTCGCGGAGGTGTCTTCCACTGGTGGCGTCTCGGAACCGTTTTCCTGATCGGACTCCGCGTGGTCTTCCGCTTCCTCTGCCTCGCTCGCGTCCGATTCTTCGGTTGTGTCCGGATCTTCATCTTCCTGCTGAGCGGCCGCCTCCTGCTCTAACAACTCCTCTTCCGTCAGAGGAGGAGTGGGTGGGCCCGGAATGTTCTCGCTGGTGGTCGGAGGCGCGGAGGTATCACTCTCTTCTTCGATCACTTCATCGGTTGGTTCCTCCCTGATAACTCCCTCGTCCTCGGACGAGGGTTCTAGGAAGAGCGCTTCACCCAAATCGGGGCCCGTTTGCAGGCTGCCTTCACCTGGCGTGCCTGGCTCGATTCCGAGCGGATCCGTGCCACCAAGCGGATCGCGAAACAATGGTTCATCTCCCACGGCAAGGAATAGCCGGTCTTTGTTCTTCTCGTAAAATTCGCGGATCTGTGCGTCCGTGATTTTCTCTTCTTCCTGCTGGGCGAATGATTCGAGGTCGGCCTTGAAATAGGCGAATGATGCCCGTGGCGGCTGTTTGAATCCCGGCGTGGGCGAAGCGAGCACCACATTGGAGACGACTTCCGGTATCGCGACGCGTTCTTGATAAGCGGCGAAGAATTCTTGCAATTGGGCGTCATTCGGCTCGTCGATCTCCGCCAGGAAGTCGGAGACTGGCACGGCGGCCACTTCAAGCTTCGCGTGTTGATTCAGCTTGCGGTAATATTCCCAGCGTTGCGCGGGGGGGAGGCTCCAGCGGCTCGTGCTGTACAAGGCTTCCAATTGCTGGGCCAAAAGCTCGCGGCGAATCGCGCCAAAGAGCTGCTCTTCGCTGATGCGGCGGCCGTCCACCGCCAGTTGGTCGATGATTCCTCGCAATTGTTCAGGCGAGACGCCGTCCCCGGTAATCCGCCGAATATAGTCGTTGATGGCGGAATCACTGATCACGAGCCCCAATTCCTCGGCACGATGTGCCATGACCATCGTATTCAAGATCGAGGACTCGGTGACCGGCGAGAGCCGGGGCTGAATTTGCGGCGTGGCGCCATTTTGCGTGGCACTATAGTAGGCCAGTTGCAGGAACCGGTTGACCTGGGCCCGGCGGAGCAGTTCGTAACGCAGTTCCGCTTCATGGATATCCCCGCCGCTCCAGGAAACCACCACCGGATTCATGCGTGCCTGACGGCTCGAACTCAAATAATCGAACGCGGGCCCCAAAAACACGAAGGCGATCATCGCCATGAGGCCGATCGTGGCCAACAGGACACGCTGGTGTTTGCGAAAAACGCGGAATGGACTGGCCATGACAGACCTTCCTCCGATGACGTCTAAATCAAGTAAACGGCTTGACAGTGTTCCAAGGGCCGTATTATGGAATGGGAATTCCTCCCCGTGAAATCAAGCAAGGGATTGTATACTCGGTTGACCTAAATGCAATCCCAATGGGATTATGCATCATTTGCCCGTGGCATGATTTCTTGCCAAGCGGGGCCACCTGTTCGCCTCCTCGGGAAAATGGTTGCAAGACCCGGGAGGTTTTATGCAATTTGGCGCATCGGTTCGTGGTGAGGATTGCGGAGTTGCCGAATACTGTGGAAAGTTGGAACGCAGCGGTCGTGTGTACGGACCGTACCCGGTTGACGAATCGCGGCGCCTCCATCAGATAAAGTATCAAAGCCTTCTGATTGGACACCATTCCGCACCAGCCCACCGGGCGAATCAAGGAATTAGAGAGCGAACATGGCGAAGAAATCAGCCTCCACCAACGGAAACTCCCTGGTGATCGTGGAATCGCCGGCGAAGGCGCGCACGATCAGTAAATACTTGGGCCCCGGTTTCACCGTTGAGGCCAGCATCGGCCACGTGCGTGATTTGCCCCAAGGCGCGAAGCAGATTCCCGCGAAATATAAAGGTGAAGATTGGGCCTACCTGGGCGTCAACGTCAACGAAGGCTTCGAGCCGGTATATATCATCTCGCCCGGGAAAAATGAGCAAGTCAAAAAGCTCAAGGGGTTGTTGAAGGATTCTTCGCAACTCTATCTCGCGACCGACGAAGACCGCGAAGGCGAAGCGATTAGCTGGCACCTGTGTGAAGTTTTGAAGCCGAAAGTTCCGGTCCACCGGCTAGTCTTTCACGAAATCACGAAGGACGCCATCGACGAAGCTTTGGCCTCACCCCGCGAAATCGACGATTCGCTGGTACGGGCCCAAGAAGCTCGGCGAATCATCGACCGCCTGTATGGTTATGAAGTCTCGCCGCTACTCTGGAAAAAGGTGCGGCCCAAGCTTTCCGCCGGGCGAGTACAAAGCGTGGCCGTGCGGCTCATCGTGGACCGCGAACGGCAGCGGATGTCCTTCGTTTCCGCCTCGTATTGGGACTTGATTGGCGAATTCGCCACCGTCCGTGAGGAAACCTTGCGGGCCACATTGGTTTCCGTGGAGGGCCGGAAAATTCCCGGAACGAGGGACTTCGATCCGGCGACTGGAAAGCTGAAAGACGATTCCCTGTTGCTGATGGATGAAGCGGCAGCCCGCGAACTGGCCGATCGCCTCCAAACGGCTTCTTTTGAGATCACGGAGATCGAGGACAAGCCTTATACCTCGAAGCCCTATCCGCCCTTCACCACGAGTACGTTGCAACAGGAGGCCAACCGCAAGCTGGGCTTCACCGCCCGCCGCACGATGCAAGTGGCCCAAAGCCTGTATGAAAATGGGCACATCACTTACATGCGTACGGACTCCACGAATCTGGCGACGGTCGCGCTGGATGCGTCGCGCGACCTGGTGCTGTCGGAATATGGACGGGAATTCCTACCCGAAAAGCCACGCGTTTACCGCACGAATGTGAAAAATGCCCAAGAAGCGCACGAAGCGATCCGCCCGGCGGGACATCCCTTCCAATTGCCTAGCGCGCTGCGTGGGCAGTTGAGTTCGGACGAGTTCCGCTTGTTTGAACTCATTTGGAAACGGACCATCGCTAGCCAAATGGCTGATGCCAAGGGACGCCGCATTTCGATCCTCATCGAGGGAGGCGGGGCCGTTTTCCAGGTCGGGGGAAAAACGATCGACTTCCCCGGCTACCTGCGGGCTTACGTGGAGGGATCGGACGATCCGAATGCCGAGTTGGCGGACAAGGAAACGATCTTGCCTCAAGTCGAACGCAATGACTCGCTGAGCTGCCGCGAGATGGAGCCCAAGGGACACACCACGCAGCCGCCCGCGCGCTACACCGAAGCCACGCTGACCCGCACGCTGGAAGAATTGGGCATTGGCCGCCCCAGCACTTACGCCTCGATCATCGACACGATTTTGGCGCGGGAATACGTCTTCAAGAAGGGAACCGCATTGGTTCCTACTTGGGTAGCCTTCGCCGTGCTGCAACTCCTGGAAGCCCACTTGGCTTCACTCGTGGATTACGGGTTTACCGCCAAGCTCGAAGATGACCTGGATGCCATCAGCCGGGGTGAAACGGAACATATCGACTACCTGAATGACTTCTACTTTGGCAATGGGGCCACGGGCCTGAAGGCCAAGTTGCAAAACAAGGTCGAGGAGATCGATGCCCGCAATATTAGCCGCATCCCCTTGGGGAATCCGCCAGAGGGTTCCGAGCACTCCGAACCGATCTTCGTCCGCGTGGGACGGTATGGGCCTTTTTTGGAACAGGGGGAGCGCCGCGCGAGTCTTCCGGACAACACGCCACCCGATGAACTCAATTTGACCACGGCTTTGGAATTGCTGGAGCAGGCCGAGCAAGGCGATCAGCCTCTGGGAATCTGCCCCGAGACGAATAAGCCGGTGTACATGAAGGTGGGCCGTTTCGGACCCTACGTGCAGCGGGGACATCCCGATGACGATGAGAAACCGCAAAATGCCTCGCTGCTCAAGGGAATGCGTCCCGAGGATATCGACTTGGAGACGGCGCTGAAATTACTTTCATTGCCGCGAGAACTGGGGAATAACGCCGAAGGGGAGCCGGTCGTGGCCCACAATGGACGCTTCGGGCCGTTCGTGAAATGTGGATCGGAAACCCGCTCCTTGCCTGCCGAGATTTCCCCTCTCGACGTGACGTTGGCTCAGGCGTTGGAGTTGCTCGCCAAACCGAAGGCTTCCAGACGCGGTTTTGGCGCGCCCAAGGAACCGCTCCGCGTGTTCGACGAGTCACCGGTGACCAAGGAAAAGGTCCAACTCCTAGACGGGCGATACGGGCCATATGTGACCGACGGCGAAACCAACGCCTCGCTCCCCAAAGATGCGAATCCTCAAGAGCTGACCTTCGAGCAAGCGTTGGAACTGCTCGCCAACCGGGCAGCCGTGGCGCCGAAAAAGAAGAAGAAAACCGCCAAGAAGAAGGCCGCCGCCAAAAAAACCACCACAACCAAGAAAAAGAAGACCACTCGCGCGACGAAGAAAAAAACCTCGACCAAAGCGAAGGCCAGCAAGCAGGATGAAAGCGAAGCCCCGTTTTGATTTTGCCAACGGCCTCATTGGCCAGCGTGGTTCCGCGTGCCAATGTATAGGCATGTCACGGCGAAAATACCCAAGAGCCAGGTTCCTGGTTCTGACACGGGGACCGTTTCGGCACCTTGGATTCTTGCCTTGAACAGTGCCAAGTCATTCAGGTCCATCAAGCCGTCGGCATTCGCATCGAGAGCGGCCACAACGGAGCTACGCCCGAAGTTGTCCTTCAGGATCGAGAAGTCCTGCAAATCGACGTCGCCATCTTGATCCACGTCGCCCGGGAGCGGTAGCTGCGGCACGGCCACGAATCCCAATCTGTCGTCCCCCGCCAAAAACTCACCGACGATCGTTCCCGTATCGTTGATGTCGGACGCGAGCGTCAGGGAAGCACCTGGCACATCCAATTCGGTAAAGGCCAGTCCCTCCAGCACAAACCCTCCTTGCGGATCGGGTTGCGGTGGATCGTCTGGGCCACGAGGCCGGGTAAAATTGCCCACGATTTGGCCGGCGTTATTGATTCCCGTCACGGTGGTGGAAATGGAACGTGGCACGACGATTTCGCGGACGTTTTCGACGGTTCCCGCATCCGACAACTCGGCGAGCAATCCACGCGTGCCTCCTAGAATGTCGGCGAATTCTCCCACGATCTCTCCCACGTCATTGACACTGGCCAAGACCGCCGGAGAACCAGGAAACGGATCGAAAATTCCGACATTTTCTCCGGGGCGCAGGAGAAAACCCTGATCCAGTCCGGTCTCCGTGGAAGAAGCCAGTCCCACAATGACTCCCGCCTCATTGATGCCCGCCGGAATCACATCGAGTCCAGGTATCGGCAGGATTTCGAAGCTTTCCGGCTCGCCGCGTTGCATCCGAAAGCCTTGCAGCGTGAAGTCTCCGTCCAAGAAACTGCCGATGATCGTGCCGGAATCATTCACATCGACGGCCAGCGTCCCCAATGCGTTCGGTGCGTCGATCACCTCGAAATTCTGTCCATCCAACAGAAAACCGTGGCTAATCGAATCGGCGTCCTGAAAACTTCCCACGATCCAGCCCGCGCCCGTGATTCCGGAAGCAATAGTTTCCAGCGACCCAGGAACCTGAAGCGAATTGAATTGATACTTCACTCCCTGGGCAAATCCCGTTTCACCAAGGCATGCCACGCACGCGCTAAACAGCCATCGGTACAACGTTCGTCGTTTGAAACTCATTGTAGGGACCGCCTTTGGGATCAGTGTTCAAATTGAGCACCTATTCACGTCCAATTTGGAATTCTTTCCGATTGCCAAGTTCGGATCGATGGATTTCATAGAGACAGAGGGCCTTACCGACTGCGGCGCGAGAAGAAAATCACGCGCGCTCCATTTTGTTGTAATCGAGCAAAACGGCTACTACAATCGACTCCCACATAGGCACGTGGAGGCCGCGCAACGCCGGTTTCCATGGGGGGCAAACCGCGCCGGTAGGATTCGATCTTCATGAGAGCGAGCCTCTCATGAATGCCCGTGGCGTTCGCCAATAGGGAAACCGCGTCACATCTGTACGCGGTGCCGGCGCGGTGGGGGAATCTTTCCAACCATGGGGACGCATCATGCGAAGTTCAACTCGGCGTCAGCGGAAGACAAGCCATCGAATTCCGCGGAAAAGTAAGCCTCGACTGGAGCCGCTCGAACAGCGGTGGCTGCTCAGCGCGGAACCAGCGGGACAGGAAGCCATCATCTCGCTGGAAGGTAGTTTTGTCCAAGGCCGGCCCGATGTGGCGATCGATGGCAACGGCAACTACGTCGTAGCCTGGGTCGGCAGCAACACGCCCGCTGACGGCTTGGGTGTTCTCGTGCAGGGCTTCAACGCCAATGGCACGCCACGGACCAACCAAGTTCGCGTCAACACGACGCCTTGGGATTCCGCCAACCGGCCTCGCGTGGCGATCGATGCTACCGGTGATTACGTGGTGACCTGGGACAGTTTCGCGGCCAACGGCTACGACGTTTTCGCGCGGCGTTTCGCACCCAACGGATTCCCACGCGGCAATGAATTCGTGGTCAACAGTTCCCCTAGCGGTAACCAATCAGCGCCTGCCGTCTCCATGGCGGACGACGGCAGTTTCGCCGTCACTTGGCTCAACTCCTCGGGCGGATCGCAGATTCAAGTTCGCCGATTCGACCCGCTTGGCCAACCTCTAAGCAGCGACACGAACGTGAATACGCTGCAAACGGGCACGCGAGCCGTGCCGGACATCGCCATGAACGCCTCTGGTGAATTCGCCGTGGCTTGGCAATCCCTGGGGCAGGATGGCAGTGGGAGTGGCGTATTCGCCCGCAAGTATTCCGCCGAGGGAGCCGCGCAAGGCGGAGAGATCGCCGTGAATACGACCACCAACGGTGACCAGCGGGCGCCGCGGTTGGCCATGGACAGTGACGGGGATTTCATCGTCGCTTGGGAAAGTTCGGGGCAGGACGGCAGCGGCTTCGGTGTCTATTCTCGTCGATTTGATTCCCTCGGCATTCCACAAGGGGCCGAGCAACGCGCGAATTCGACGACGCGTGGCGATCAACGTGCTCCCGATGTCGCCGTCGGGACGGATGGCGACTACGCCGTTGTGTGGCAAGGCGAATCGCCAGACAACAGCGACTTCGACATCTACCTCCAACAATACGCGGCCGACGGAACGGCGGATGGTGACGAAGAGCTCGTGAACACCAAATTGGAAGGGGATCAAACCGCGCCCGTCATTTCAATCAATCCGGCAGGTGATTTCGCCGTGGTTTGGGAATCATTCGGCCAATTCACTCAGGTCGAGGATATTCGCTCGCAGCTTTTCCGAGCCACGAGCGGAGAGGATGGCGATCCTTTTGAACCGAACAACAATTTCATCAACGCCACCGATTTGGGAGTCGTCGACAGCCGAGTGGTTTCGGATGCCAAGATCACCAACTTCTTCGATGACGACATCTACCAGTTGACGCCGTCCGTCTCGGGTACACTCAACGTGGATTTGCTCTTCTCCGATGCGGACGGAAATTTGGAACTCGCGATCTTGGACGCTGAACAGAATTTCCTGGACCGTTCCATCGGAGACACGGATAGCGAACGAGTGTCGGTACGCGTGGACCAAGGCGAGACATATTTTGTCTTCGTGGATGCGACCACCGTGACCCGGTCCACGGATTACGAACTGCGTTTGGAAGTCACTCAGGCTCCCCCGGATGGAGACCGTTTCGAATCGAATAACAGTTTTGAAACCGCCGCTTCCTTGGGATCGATTGGCTCATTGGCCGAGAGCGGGCTATCCTTGCACCGCCCGGGCGATGAGGACTATTACACCTTCACCGCCAACGGTTCGGGGACGATGCAGATCTCCTTGGATTTCCAACATGAGATCGCCAACTTGAACCTGGCGATCTTCGACGCGGCACAGGTCCGGCTAGCCGAATCCGAGAGCTTTTCCAACGCGGAACGCGTCGCGATCAATGTCGTGCAAGGGGCCCAATATTTCGTGGAGGTCAATAGCCCCGCCTTCGAGTCGACCCCCAGCTACGGGCTGACATTTAATCTGCTAACTGGCAACTTCGGCGATTTCTTCGAATCGAACAACAGCATTGACTCGGCCACGGATCTCGGCGAAGTCCAGATTTACCGCGAAGACGGCCTTTCTGTGCATGCCCCCGGTGATTTTGATTTTTTCACTTTCACCGTGCCCACGGATGGTCAAATCCGCGTGGAAATCGAATTCTCTCAGCAGGAGGGAGATTTGGATCTCTTCTTGCTGAGCGGCCCTCGAACCACGATTGCCGAATCCCAGACCAATGACGACAACGAAGTCGTGACGGCGAATGTGCTGGCTGGAACGACTTACATCGTCATTGTCTCGGGACACGGTTTCGCCACCAACGAGAATTACAATCTGTTCCTCGAATTGGGTGACGGCTTCGTGGGAGACCGTTTCGAACCGAACAATGCCTTCGGCCAACCCACGAATCTCGGAATCACGGACCGCTTCGAGGCCACGGATCTCACCATTGATGCTAGCTCCGACGTCGATTACTTCGCGCTCACCGCCCCCATCAATGGCACGCTCGATGTGGAGGTCCTCTTCGAGCATGCCATCGGCAATCTGGAGGTCATCGTGCTGAACGCCAATCAGCAATTGATGGCCGTCGGCCTCACCGAGTCGGATAACGAAAACATCTCCGTGCGCGTCGTGCAGGGGCAAACCTATTTCATTCGCGTCGAAGGAAGTGAAGTCGACGCCGAAGTTCCCTACGGCATCGTCGCCGTGGTGCGCGAAGGGGCGCCTCTGGGAGACCGCTTCGAGCCCAACAATTCCTTCAACACCGCGACGAATTTCGTCGTCGTCACCGAGCGTGCAGAACCGGGACTTTCGTTCCATTCCGCGGAAACGGACGACTACTTTACGTTTATCGCCGGAGCCAGCGGCGTGCTCACCGTGGACGTGACTTTCTCGCATGCCCAGGGTGACGTGGATGCGTTTTTACTCGATTCCGGGCCGAATCTCCTCGTCGCCGGCCAAACGGAAACGGACAACGAGCGTTTGATCACGAATGTCATCCAGGGACGGCAGTATTTCCTCGTGATCACCAATCCCGGCGATGCGATCAATCCCGAGTATGATCTGGCATTACGTATCGCCGATTCCACGGCCCCGCCGACGCTCAATCCAATCACCGATCAGACAGGCATCGTGGAGGGTTCGGGAGCGCAGGTCATCGGCCTGACCGGCATTGGCGGCGGCGGTCCCAACAGCACGCTGGAAATCACCGCGGTCTCCGATAACCCGGGGCTGATCCCCAACCCGGGCGTGGTTTATACCAGCCCCAGTCCGACGGGTTCCCTGCTTTTCCAGCCGCTCCCGGGCGCGACGGGAACAGCCACGATCTCGGTGACGGTGACGGTCGCTGAAAATGGGCTTTCGACCACGCAAGAATTCACCGTGACCGTCGTGCCCCGGCAGATTCCTGGCGACGTGAATGGCGATCAGCGGGTCGACCTGATCGACTTCGCCACGCTGAAGGAAAATTTCGGCGGTGCTGGCGGACTGGCCCAGGGTGACTTCAATGGCGACGGGCAAATCGACCTTGCCGACTTTACGATCCTCAAGGACAACTTTGGCTTCGACATCGCCGACCCGCCGGTGGAAGCCGCTTTTTCCCAGCCAGACTCGGAATCCCGCCTGCTAGAAGCCGTGGAACGCCTCTTTGGCCACGCAGAGGAATAGCAGCCCTCCATCCGGAATTGCCGCGAATCCTGCCGTGGTTTGCCCGGGTGAAAGCTTGGTTGCGGCCACGTATCGGGCAATAATACCCAAATTGGATGCGGCGAATTCCTGCGGTGACCAGCGCTTCAGGCTGCAACCAGTTCCCATCGAAAGACCGACGTTCCTGTCAGGAAACCAACATGATCGACGAAAGCAAAGTGGTGGACGTAGCCGTGATCGGGGGAGGACCGGCGGGAGCCACGGCGGCTACCTTGGTCGCGGATGCCGGATATCAGGTCCGGCTATTCGAGCGGGAGCAGTTCCCTCGCTTTCACATCGGCGAATCGCTGATGCCGGAAACCTACCACACTTTTCGCCGGCTGGGCGTGCTCGACCAGCTTAAATCCAGTCCGTATCAAAAGAAGCTCAGCGTCCAATTCGTCAACGAAGAAGGGAAGGAATCACAGCCCTTTTATTTCGACGATCACAACCCGCATGAATCTTCCCGCACTTGGCAGGTGGTGCGGAGCGATTTCGACCGGATGCTATTGGAAAACGCCAGCCGCCATGGCGTCGATGTCCGTCAAGGGACCCGCGTGCTGGAAGTCCTGTTCGAGGGCGAGCAGGCTGTGGGCGTCAAAGTACAAGACGCGGACGGCACCAAAGAGGAGATTTCAGCCCGCGTCGTGATTGATGCCAGCGGGCAGTCTTCCCTGATTGCCCATCGGCTCAAGCTGCGGGAGCCCGATCCGATCCTCAAGAAGGGTTCGATTTGGACCTACTACGAAGGCGCGCAACGTGACTCGGGCCGTAACGAGGGGGCCACGCTAGTCCTCTCGACGCAAGGCAAGAAAGGCTGGTTCTGGTATATCCCCTTGCATGATGACAAGGTCAGCGTGGGCGTCGTCTCCTCGTTCGAGGAACTGTTCCAGTCGGATCGCGGGCCGCCGGAGGAGATCTTCTATCAAGAGGTTGAGCGTTGCCCGGCGGTCAAGAAGCGTCTGGAATCGGGCCGACGCGTGACCGGTTTCATGACCACCAAGGACTTCTCCTACTACGCCAAGCAGCTCGCAGGCGATGGCTGGGTGCTCGTGGGCGATGCCTTTGGATTTCTCGACCCGATCTATTCCTCGGGCGTGTTTCTGGCCCTCAAGTCGGGAGAAATGGCGGCCGACGCGGTCGTGGCTGGGCTCCAAGCGGGTGACGTCGGTGGGGACCGGCTGGGGCAATGGGGCCACGAGTTCCTCCAAGGCATGGAACGCATGAAACGGCTCGTCTATACCTTTTACGAGGGAGTGAGTTTTGGCCGGTTCGTACGCGAAAATCCGCACTTGTCGGGCCATCTCGTGGACCTGCTCGTGGGCAAGCTCTTCGATCCTCACGTGGACGAGATCGTGGAGCCGCTCGAAGCGATGCGCCGCCAAGTCCGCGCGGAAAGCCTGCAAAACGCCGGCAGTTGACGGCGACCGAACCGCGTCCGCTCGTTGACGATTCTTGCCCGCGCCCTAATAATCCAACAGCCGCGTTCGCGGCGTTCCCTATCCCCGAGTCCATTTCCCACATAAATCACCGAAACGACCGAAGGAGATTTCCCGTGGCTGAAAACGTGCATGAAGTAACGGATAATGATTTCGAACAGACCGTGCTTCAGTCCAATGAACCCGTTCTTGTGGACTTTTGGGCCCCCTGGTGCGGGCCTTGCCGCATGATCGCCCCGGTGGTGGAGGAGTTAGCGGGCGAAAACGCCGGTTCCGCGAAAGTAGCCAAGGTCAACGTCGACGACAGCCCCAATGCGGCTCAAAACTACGGCGTGAGCAGCATTCCCACCCTGGTATTGTTCAAAGGCGGCCAGGAAGTGACCCGCTTCGTGGGGGTCAAGCCCAAGAGCGTGTATCAAGAAGCGATCGACCAGGCCAAGGCTTGAGCCGATTGCGGAAGGCCGTAGCGGAACCCAGTTCGGCAACTCACGCCAGGCCGCGCCGGCCCAATTCCGCCAGCACGCCTTGCACGACCCGGCTCACCTCCTCCACGTCCACGCGCTGGCTCCACGTGGGACAGCCGCCGATCGGCTCGTCGGCGTAGCCCTCCTCCGCGAGGAGGCAGGCCAGCGTGTCGCGAATCGATTCGATCTCCACCTGCTGCCCCGAAGAGAGCGGCTGCCGGCCCGATCCCGGCTCGAAACCGCGCAGCCGCAGCGCCGCCCGAAAGCCCTCCGGAAAATCGGCCGAATAGAGCATGACGTCGAACAGCCGTAGCAAGCGGTATTGCAGTTCGCGGGCCTGTTCGGTTTCCCCGGAGGCGGACAGGTCGTAGAGCTTTCGCGTCAGTTCCGGCACGATGCCGCTGGTGGCGTTGGTTCCTCCGTCGCAACCGATGACCAGCATCGGCAAAATCGCCGCGTCCCAGCCGGTGAGGAAGCTGAAATCCGGGCGGTTGGGCCGCACCGCCTGAATCATCCGCATCATGTGCGGCAAATCGCCGGAGCTGTCCTTGATGGCGACAATTCGGGGGCATTCCTCGCTGAGCCGCTGCACGGTCGGCACGTCGATCGGAGAGGCGAACATGGGGATGTTGTAGAGCGTGACGTCGATCGGCGTATGGTCGCCAATCTCCTTGAAATAGGCGTACACGCTCGCGGGGCTCAGCCGGTAATAGTAGGGCGAAACGATCGCCACGGCCCGCACGCCCAGCGAGTGATAATACTCGCAAGCGGAGAGCGTCTCGTGGACATTCGCCTCGGCGGCCCCAGCGAGAATCGGCACGCGGCCCGCCGTTTCGTCCGCCATGATCGCCACGATCCGCCGCCGCTCCTCGGGCGTGAAGCGGGTAAATTCCCCCGTCGAACCGTTGGGATACAGCCCGTGCACCCCTTTTTCAATGAGCCAGGAGGTGTACTTCCGCAGCTCTTCTTCGTGGATGTTGCCCCGATCATCCAGGGGGACGATATTGGGGGTGAAGATGCCTCGCAGCGGTGGCGCGGAAGTCGTCATGAAAATGCAGATCCCGAGGTGAAAAAAAGTTCCAGCCGCAGCCGGCGATTACCGAGACATGGCTGGCGTGCCGCGCACGCTTCCTGGACAGCGGGAATGGAAAATCCCCGCTATCATACCTCATGAAATCGAGGGCAACAAAAAGCCCGCTTCGCCCTATTCCAGTATTTCCCTGAAAAAATCGCCTTGAAACGCCGCCGACCTCCGCCCGCCAAACCAGACCCCGCTCCGGCTCCAGCCCCCTCCACCGCCGCACTAAGCGGCTTGCTGGCGGTGGTGGCGACGGTCGTCACGCTGGGTTACGTGGTGGCGTTCTATCAAGTCGAATTGTCCTCGCTGCCGGCGGATCCTCGGACAGGAGAAACGCTCACCCGGGCCTATCACTTGAACCTGCTCTGGGTTCCCGATCAGGTCATCGCTGGCTGGTTTGGCGATCCGCCCCAGTTCCAGATCCTCGACCGGCTGCCACTGCTGCTCACGCTGGCATTTCTGCTGGCGGCAGCTTTTTCAGCCGGAAGCTTGGCATTGCATACGACTGGATGGGCAGGACGCTTGGCCCCTCTCGAACGGACCATCTTCGCCCTTGGCGCGGGCTTGAGTCTTTTCTCCACCTACACGCTCCTGGTAGGGCTGGCGGGAGGATTGCAATCGCGCTGGCTATTCCTCATTCCCGGCGTGGTCGTAGTCATGGCGGAGATCGTGCGGACAATGCTGTTTTCCAAGCGGGATTTTCCCCAAAGCGAAGTGGCTGTTTCCCACGACACTTCGGGTTGGCACTGGGGCTGGCTGGCCGTGCTGCTTCCCTTCGCGCTCATTTTTCTCTTGGGCGGACTGCTGCCACCGCTAGAATTCGACGTCCGTGAATATCACCTGCAAGTCCCCAAGGAGTGGTTTCTCGCGGGACGGATCAATTTTCTGCCGCACAATATTTACGGCAACATGCCGCTGGGGGCGGAAGTGCTGGCCATTCCCGCCATGGCCCTCTTGGGGGACTGGTGGCAAGGGGCACTCGCGGGCAAGGCGCTGATCAGCCTGGCGGCCCTTTGGACCGCGCTGGCTTTGTTCGCGGCAGGCCGAAGATTCTTCTCGCCGGGCGCGGGCATCGTTGCCGCGCTGCTGTTCCTCTCCACGCCTTGGGTGGGCCTAGTCTCCATGAATGGGCTGGTCGAGGTCTGGTGGGGTTTTTACGGCACGCTGGCCGTGTTCGCCACGGCAATCTCGCTGCCAAAGGACGAGCAAAACGAGATCTCGTCACCTGCCGGTTTGCTGTGGGCCGGGTTTTTCGCGGGAAGTGCCCTGGCTTGCAAATATCCGGCGGCGGTCTTCGTGGTGCTGCCCCTGTTGGTCGTGCTCGGCTCGGCGGGACAAGCGGGGCTCGCGCGGCGGGCGGGCGTGTTCCTGTTGGGCGTCGCGCTCACGGCGGGGCCCTGGCTGGCCAAGAATACTGTCCTCGCGGGCAATCCCGTGTACCCAATCGCGTATTCCTTCTTCGGAGGGGAAACGCGCACCCCGGAAAAAGCCCAGCAGTGGCGGCAGGCGCATCGCCCTCCCAACCATGCGGCATGGGACCTCTTCCAGCGGGCCAAAGCGGTGCTGCTCACCAGCCCCTGGCTCGGCCCGCTCTTGGTGCCTTGGGCGGCGGTAGGATGCCTCGCACTGCGGCACAGGCAGGGAATCCGCCTGCTAGCGGGACTCTTGGCGTACGTCTTCGTCACGTGGTGGCTGTTCACGCACCGCATCGACCGCTTCCTGGTGCCGCTGCTACCGGCGGTGGCACTACTTGCCGGTGCGGGCGCGGCGTGGGATCCCTCGGCACTTTGGCGGTGGGTCACGCGGGGCTTGCTGGGCTTCACGCTGCTGTTCAACTTCCTGCTCCTTTCCAGCGGGGTGGTGGCGGATAACCGCTACTTCGCCGGGCTGGACCAGCTGCGCCACGACCCGGACCGCCTCGATCCCTGGCACGCTTATCTCAACGAGCATGTGCCCGACGGTTGGCACGCGCTGCTGGTGGGGGACGCGCAAGCCTTCGATCTCCGCGTGGGAACCATTTACAACACGGTCTTCGACGACTGCATCTTCGAGCAGATCGTGTTGGACCGCACGCCCGAGGAAGTATTGGCCGATTTGAAAGCGCGGAAGATCTCGCACGTCTACGTGCATTGGGGGGAGATTGCCCGTTACCGCTCGCCAGGCAATTACGGCTTCACCGACTTCGTACAGCCGGAGATCTTCGAACAGCTCGTCGCCACCGGCGTGCTCCTCCCCCCGCTGCCGCCGCAAGGCACGCACCCCGGGCGGGTCTATCCGGTGAATGTGGGGGAGTAGTCAAAAAAGACGAGGGTGATATGATCGGAATTCAATTGCCGTGATAACTCACAACAGAATAGAAATTGAATCGATGTCTGACGAGATGGCAGCATGAAGCCAAAGGTTTTTCTTTGTCATTCGAAACTTGATTTGGAGTTTGTTGAGAAGCTTGCCAGCGATCTCCGCCCGGCCCGTGTGGACGTTTGGTACGACGATTGGGAAATCCCCTCCGGTGCTTCTCTGCGAACGAAAATATTCGAAGAGGCTATTCCGGTTTGCGATCTCTTTTTCGTCTACCTCACGAAGAATTCCGTGAACTCGCGTTGGGTAAGGGAAGAGCTTGACGCAGCTTTCGTGAGAGAAATGGACAGCCGTGGCGGCTTTCTTGCGCTTTTTTGTGACACCGACGCTACTCGTAACTCGCTAAGCCTAGATTTGCGTTCACGGCGGATACCCGCGATTTCAAATGAAAACTATCACCAAAGGCTTCTGGAAATCGTTGCTCTTGCATGGGAGTCCATGGCACGCCGAGCCGCCAATTCAATGAAAAACAAATCGCGAATCGAACTCCTCGAGTTGAAGAACGCGCTTTTGGAAAAAGACCAGGAATTGAATTCGCTCCGGATCCAACAGTCGATTGACTTTGACAAGGTGCTATTAGAACTTGAACAATCTACACTCGATTTATTTGGTACCGTCATTACACTCAGGCAACTGTTGATAATTTGCGCTGAAGAATTGGCGCTTTCTGCAGAACAATATTCAATCACGTTCATCTTATGGAAACGATTCAGCCCCGAATCTAGCCGAACTCCAATTCCGTGGCCAGCAAGTGGAATTGATGATCTAGTGCGATGGGCTTTAGCAAAGCTTGTACTTATGGGATTGATCGAAAGACGAGACGGACGGATGGTGGATGAAGACCGCATAAGCATTTACGAATTAACCCGTCCGGGATTGGAATTCCTCCGACTCCCAACGATGCAAGTGGAATCCGATGAAATGCCCGCATAACTGGGACCAAAAAATCCACTACCGAGAATTGGCCTCCCGCTTACTCCGTGTGGTAAAAATACACCGTTGAGACGTAACGCACGGCGTGCACATTTGCCGTCCGAAGGTTTCGCGCAGGCCGCCATCAATTCTCGGCTAGCAAAACCTTGAGCGCGTCGAGGCCGGTCATGCCGATTTGGATGCCGGCGGCTTCGCCCGGTTTGCTGACGCCCACGATTTTCGCCTCGTAGAGGTCTTCCGGTTCGCAGAGCGGCTTTTCCGGGGTCCCCTTGGCGATAGCCACGATCTGGCCGAATTCGCCGGCCACGTCCACATCGTAGATGCCGCAACCGATGAGGCCCCGGTCGGTGTGGATCGCGCAATATTGGCCGCCGGACCACTTGAAGCTGGAGCCCAAGGCGATGCCGTGCGGCGTGTTCAAGAGATAGTTGTTCGCGCGGGGAAGCGAGCTGGGCATGAGGGCATCTCCTGTCAGGCTGTGGGAATTGGCACACGGCCCCCCCACCCACGACAAAAGGCCGGGAAGGGCTCCCGGCCTTTGCCTGTGAAATCGGTTGGGCCGTGCGGGGCGTAAGGGCGATTATTCCCCTTCGCCCGACGATTCGCCAGCCCCTCCGTCGTCTCCCACCGCCGTGCCGGCCGTCTCCGGCTCGGGATTCGTCGTGGAGCCCTCGAAGTGCAACTGCTTCTTGCCGGCGACTTCCTTGATGTCTACCGTGATCGTGTCCTGTCCGGCGAACTCGCCCTTGAGCAGTTCCTCGGAGAGGGGATCTTCCACGAAGTTTTCGATGGCACGCCGCAACGGCCGGGCACCGAAATCGGTATTCGAACCCTTCTTCACCACGAAGCTCTTGGCTTCGTCGGTCAGTTCAAGCTGCAAGCCACGCTCGGATAGCCGCTCGCGGACTTTGCTGAGCTCCATATCGACCACGCTCTTGAGATCCTCGGTGGTGAGGTGGCGGAAGACGATCAGCTCATCCAGCCGGTTAATGAACTCGGGCCGGAAGACCTTTTCGATCCGCTCGTTGACGCGTGCCCGCATGTTTTCATACGAGGAATCGTCGTCCGGCTTCTGGAAGCCGAAAGCGGATTCGTTCTTGATCGCCTCGGCACCGGCGTTGGTGGTCATGATCAAGATCGCGTTGCGGAAATCGACATTTCGGCCGAAGCTGTCGGTCAAGCGGCCTTCTTCCATGACCTGAAGCAGCATGTTGAACACATCGGGGTGGGCCTTCTCGATTTCGTCCAGCAGCACGACGGCGTAGGGCCGGCGGCGAATCTTTTCGGTGAGCTGGCCCCCTTCCTCGAAACCGACATAGCCGGGAGGAGCGCCGATCAAGCGGCTCACGTTGTGCTTCTCCATATATTCGCTCATGTCGATTTGGATGAGGGCATCCTCGTCCCCGAACATGAACTGGGCCAGCGCTTTGGCCAGCAAGGTCTTGCCCACGCCGGTGGGGCCGGCGAAGAGGAAGCAGCCAGTCGGGCGTTTGGGGTCCTTGAGGCCGCTACGGCTGCGGCGGACCGCCTTGGAAATCGCCTTGATCGCTTCCTGCTGGCTGACCACGCGGTCATGCAGGTCCTGCTCCATCTGCATGAGGCGTTTGCTGTCCTCGGTCGTCATGCGGGTCAGCGGGATGCCAGTCATCTTGGAAACGACTTCCGCGATCACGTCGTCGTCCACGACGCCATCCGCTTCGCGGGACTGTTCCCGCCAATCACGGGTCAGCGATTGCTTTTTCTTCTTGAGCTTGTCGGCCTGGTCGCGGAGCCGGGCGGCCCGTTCGAAATCTTGATTGGCGACCGCTTCTTCCTTCTCCTTGATCAACTGCTCGACTTCCTCGCCGATCTCCTTCAGATCCGGCGGTCGGGTCATGGCTTTCAGCCGGACGCGGGCACCCGCTTCGTCAATCACGTCGATGGCCTTATCGGGCAGGCAGCGGCCCGTGATGTAGCGGTTGGAGAGTTCGACCGATGACTCGATCGCGCCATCGGTGATTTGCACGCGATGGTGGGCCTCGTACCGGTCCCGCAGCCCTTTGAGGATTTCGATGGTCTCGCTCTTGTTGGTGGGTTCCACCATCACCATTTGGAAACGGCGGTCGAGCGCGCTGTCCTTCTCGATGTACTTGCGATACTCATCGAGCGTGGTGGCGCCGATGCACTGGATTTCACCACGTGCCAAGGCGGGCTTGAGCACGTTCGAGGCGTCGATGGCGCCTTCCGCGCCGCCGGCACCGACCAATGTGTGCAATTCATCGATGAACAGGATCGTGTTCTTCGCGCGGCGGACTTCGTTCATCACCGCCTTGATGCGTTCCTCGAACTGGCCGCGATATTTGGTGCCGGCGACCATCATGGCCAGATCGAGCACGACAATCCGCCGGTCCAAGAGCAACTCGGGGACGTCTCCATCGACGACCCGTTGCGCGAAACCTTCCACGATGGCGGTCTTGCCGACACCCGCTTCACCCAGCAGCACGGGGTTGTTTTTCGTACGGCGGCAGAGGATCTGAATCGCCCGTTCGATTTCCTGTTGGCGGCCAATCACGGGATCCAACTTGCCCTGCCGAGCCAGCTCCGTGAGATCACGGCCAAAACTGTCCAAGGCAGGCGTCTTGGATTTGGTGGACTTCGAGGATTCGGCCTGTCCGCCGCGCTCGCCGCTGGGGCGGTCCCCCGATTCGGAAGGATCAAGCCCGTGTCCCAACAGGTTGAGCACTTCCTCGCGGACGTCTTCCAGCTTGAGGCCCAAGTTCATCAGGACTTGCGCGGCCACGCCTTCTTGCTCCCTCAACAGGCCCAACAGAATATGCTCGGTCCCGACATAGTTGTGGTTGAGATTCCGCGCCTCCTCCATGGAGTATTCGATGACTTTTTTGGCCCGGGGCGTCTGGGGCAGCTTGCCCATGGTGACCATGTCGGGCCCGCTTTGCACCAGCTTTTCGACCTCCAAGCGGATCTTACGGAGGTCGATTTCCAGGTTTTTGAGAACATTAGCCGCGACGCCGCTTCCCTCCTTGATGAGGCCCAGCAGAACGTGTTCCGTTCCGATGTACTCATGATTGAAGCGTTGTGCCTCCTGGTTGGCCAATTGCATGACCTTGCGTGCACGGTCGGTAAATCGTTCGTACATCACCGTTCTCCCCTCACGAAACGCGAGCCGCTTTGCGTGGCCAGCTACTATATTTCTTGATTCTATTCAACTTGGCTTCAGTTCTTGGAAAAGCGATTGGCATGCATCAACGGATGACCACAGGAACCTTACAGGGTCATTATACGCCTGCCGCCATATTCCGTCTTGTAGCGGTTTGGTAACACTCGCCGCTAAGCGGCCCGACGAGGCACTTCTCCCTGCAAATTGTAGGCTATCCCTTCGGCGGTAGGCTCCGAAAGTCCTCCTGGAGCGGATCCATTTTCCCAGGAAAATCCGATGTTATCCGATTCTACTTCCTTGGCGAGCCGCGCGGCCAGGTCATGGGCTTCCGATTCCCATTTGGCCGATTGTTCCAAATGTCCCAATAAACGCAATTGGCGCTGGCAGTCCCGCCGGCGATTGCTCCTGAGCAAGACCCGCGCCAATAAGAAATGTGCGTCGGCATCGTGTGGATGTAGGGCCAAAAGATCCCGCAATACCATCTCAGCCTCGGCCCAATTCCCCTTTAAATACTCGTGCAAGGCGCGGGGAAACAGGTCGGCGCTCGCGGAGGCGGATTCCTCCGTTGCTGGGTCTCCCTGGCGGGCACTAATCCATCCAGCGGCCATCCACCACCCCAGACAGAGCCACCAGCCCAATCTCTGTACGACTCCGGGAAGCAGTTCTGGCCACACAAAAGTGCAAATAACGAGCAAATTCAAAAGGGCGGAGGCCCCCAGGGCAAACCACAAAGCCACCTTGGACCCGCGATACCAAAGCTGGGCCAGGCCGGGCCACAAAAATCCGATCCACCATGAGGCAACCGGAGGGGCGGAGGTCTTATTTGGAGCCATGCGTCCCGTCCACGGAATCCTGAGAACTTTCCAACCCGATCAGCCCACCCAATCGCGGTGCGATTGTAGAGAAAAATTCATATTTCGGAAAGTGAGGCTGATGAGGCCGTCTCTTCCAGGTGCTGGGCGGAAAGCCGAATGGATCCAACCGACCATATTTCCCCTAAAACGTTTCCCTCAAGCGAATTAGACTTACAATTCCGGGAAAAAGTGCCCATCTCCAGTAAAACAGCGATGGATTCTCGTGCTCGATCATTCATAATGGCAGTTCCACGCTTGATTTCTCGCGATTCGTGAAGTTGAGCTTCTCGCTTCGAGGACCCTCGGAACAGCTCGTCGGTGTCCTTGGACGGCCCTCCCACCTGATTCATGTGGTCCCGCAGGATTTATCCACATGAGCCACCGACGCCACGAAACCGGATCGTTTTACATCGCAATGTTTTGCCTCTTGAATTTTCCGCTACTCGATTTGGAAATCCTTATCTAATGAAAGCACGTCGGACATTGCCCGAACGGGGCCGACTCACATCACGAGGCTTCATGCCGTGGATTTTTGCTTGTTGGATGGCCACTTTGGGACCTGTTGCATCAGGTGCCGAGACCGTGGCTACCTCCTCATTGGCGCCTCGGATTCTCGGATTCGATCGTTTTTTCGGCGCGCCGCCTGCCGAACAAGCAGCCACCCGACTCTCTTCACGGGAAGCCGGAGAGTTGCTGTTGCAAGAACTGAATTGCGCGGCCTGTCATGACCCCGCCGAGAACACATCGAGCCCAATTCGCGCCAAACAAGCGCCACGGCTAGAAAATGTCGGTGCCCGTTTGCAGCCAGAGTACATCCAGCGTTTCTTGCGTCAGCCCAGTCATGTGAAGCCGGGCACGACGATGCCTTCTCTGTTCGCGAGTCAAGAAGCAGATCTGGCCGATTCCCAAGTGGAAGCGTTGACACACTACTTGGCTGGCCGACGTTCCTCAGAAAGTGACGAAATTTCGGAGACCGCGCGGGGATCCCATGTGCAACAGGGCAAGCAGCTTTACCACACCGTCGGCTGCGTGGCCTGCCACAATGCATTCGAACCAGAAGCCACCACGTTTCACATGGCGATGCCGCTTGGTGAATTGGCTCGGAAATATACTCTGTCTGGCTTGGCCGGCTTTCTCGCCGATCCGCTTCAGGTTCGCCCTTCCGGTCGGATGCCGGCCTTTCCGCTGCCGGAGGACGGGCATGAAAAGATTGCCCACTATCTTTGGGCGGCTACCGGCGGCGAAGTCCATGCCAATGTGCGTGTCCAGGTTTACGAAGGGCATTGGAACCGCTTGCCTGATTTCGATGAATTGTCTCCGACCAGCGAAGGAGAAGTTACCGGGTTTGATCTCGGTATGCGGCCCCGCGACGACTTTTTTGCCCTTCGCTTCGAAGGCTGGCTGCCCATTTCTCGTCCGGGCAACTATCGGTTTCACCTGGCTTCCGATGACGGCAGCCGGCTGTCGATCGATGGCGAGGTCGTAGTAGATAACGATGGTGTGCACGGTCGCCATGAACGGTCGGGCAGTAAGCGTCTTACCAAGGGTTCGCACAAAGTGGTGTTGGAATATTTCGAGGAAGGCGGCGAGGAAATCCTCTCCGTTGAATTCGCTGGGCCTCGCCTGCGTCGCCGTGACTTGGGCGGTGTGCTGAGATTAAAGCCCGCCGAGGAAGATGCATCGCAAGAAAACGTCTCCTCAAATTCGCCAGGCATGCCCTGGAAGCGAAATCCAGAACTAGCCGAACAAGGCCGCCGGTTGTTTCACACGATCGGCTGCTCCGCTTGCCACGGCGCGGAACAAGACGCCGACATTCCTGACTTGGGTACCGACAAGCAAACAGCGCCCCCTCTGGAATCGGTGGATATTTCCCGAGGATGCTTATCGCCAGAGCCTGCCGCGCCCGCCGCCGTCTACCATCTTTCGTACCGGCAACGAGAGGTTCTGGCCTTGGCGATTCGAGCCCAGCAAGACAACGAACCTCTCGAAGAGTCACCAGGATCGCGCATTCACCGGACTTTCTTGACGTTCAACTGTTATGCCTGCCATGAGCGGGATGGCATGGGTGGCGTGACGTCCGCCCGATCCCCCTACTTCGAGACAACCGAAAAGGAAATGGGGGACGAAGCCCGAATTCCGCCACTGTTAACCGGAGTGGGCGCGAAGTTGCAGGCGGAATGGTTGGCCAAGATACTTCAGGAAGGCTCAAAAGATCGCCCCTACATGCGGACAGTGATGCCTCGCTTCGGCGAGGAAAATGTGGGGCACTTGACCAAGCTGCTCACGGAAGTGGACGCCTTGGAATCGTTTGACGAGCCGGAATTCACGGAATCACCAGGCCGTACCGAAGCGCAGGGCCGTTTTTTGTGCGGCGGGCAAGCCCTCGGCTGCATCAACTGCCATACGTACGGTGAGCAGCGGGCTTTGGGCGTGCAGGCCATCGATTTGTTACTCATGCCCCAACGCTTGCGGCGCGGCTGGTTCCATCGCTACATGGTCGATCCGCCTAAATTTCGGCCCGGAACTCGCATGCCCACCGGCTGGCCGGGCGGACAGGCCGTGATGCGTGATATTTACGACGGTAGCACGCCGCATCAGATCGACGCGATTTGGCGTTACCTCGCGCGGGGCGAACGCACGCAACCGCCGCTGGGGTCCGTGGCCATGCCCATGGAACTGGTCGCGAAACAGGAACCGGTCCTCTACCGCAATTTCATTCGCGGCGCCGGCGTCCGAGCGATCGGCGTGGGCTATCCGGAAAAAGCGAATCTGGCCTTCGACGCCGAAGGCATGAGTTTGAGAATGATTTGGCAAGGTCCCTTCATTAGCGCGCAGCGGCATTGGACCGGACGTGGCCAAGGCTCCGAGCCTCCCTTGGGGGACAATATTGTCCACTTGGCCGAATCGCCCCCCTTCGCGCGGCTCGAGTCGCCAGGGGCTGACTGGCCTTCCACTTCTGCCAAGGAATTGGGCTACCGCTTCCGAGGCTACCGGCTCGATGAACAACGCAGGCCCACTTTTCTGTACACTTGGAACGACCTCCGAATCGAGGAATCTCCAATCCCCTCGGTGATCGACGATTATCCGGCACTGAAGCGCGTGATTCCGCTGCAAACCGACCAACCGCTTGCGAATACCTGGTTTCTGGCGGTCCGCGCGGAAAACAGCATCGAAAAAGACGGCGATGCGTACCTGATTGATGAGCGCTGGCGGACCCGGTTGGAATCCACCAAACCACCGATTGTGTTGGGCAATGAATTGCGCGTGCCGGTGGACTTCGAAAACGGCTCCGCGACGATCGTGCAAGAATTCCTCTGGTAATTTCACTGCTTTGTTCAATAACCGCCACAAAGGTTCATTTTCATGATGTACCGATGCATTTTTCGGGCTGTCTCGCTGATCTTGTTATGGGCTCTGCCCACGTTCTCTTTCGCGCAGGAAGAACGCTACTACAAGATCACCACGTTGCCGATTCCCGAGGATGCTTACTTGGAGGTCGGCGCGCTCGAGATGCTGCCGGATGGGCAGTTGGCCGTGGCATCTCGACGGGGAGAGATTTATCTGGTGCGCGGCGCTGAATCCGAGGACGCCGCCGAACGGGCGGAATTCACAAGATTCGCTCACGGGCTGCACGAAGTCTTGGGATTGGCCTACCGCGATGGTTGGCTCTATCTCGTGCAACGCGGCGAGGTAAGCCGCCTGCGAGACGAGAATGGCGACGGCCGCGCGGATCTGTTTGAAACCGTGTCCGATGGCTGGGACATCGGTGGAGATTACCACGAATACGCTTTCGGCTCCAAATTCGATCGCGATGGGTTCTTGTGGGTCACGCTCTGCCTCACCGGATCCTTTTCCAGTGATGTGAAGTACCGTGGCTGGTGCCTCCGCGTCGCTCCCGATGGCACCGTGATTCCCACCTGTAGTGGAATTCGCTCCCCGGGAGGGATGGGCATGAACGCTGCCGGAGATGTCTTCTACACGGACAACCAAGGCCCCTGGAACGGCACCTGCCATCTGAAGCACCTGGCACCGGGCAGTTTCCAAGGGCACACGGGCAGCCTGAAATGGTACGACGAGCCTTCCACGCGGGAAGTGGTCCTGGCCGCGATGGGACCAAAACCCGAGCTGCCTAAAAGTGGCAGCCGTATCGTGGACGAGGCCGCCAGCATTCCGGAACTGATGCCGCCGGTGGTCAGCTTCCCTTACGACAAAATGGGAAAATCGGCTAGCGGCATCGCTTGCGATTTGAGCCAAGGCCGCTTTGGGCCATTCACCGGACAACTCTTCGTCGCTGATCAGTCGCATAGCACGATCATGCGGGTATTCTTGGAAAAGGTCGCGGGACGCTACCAAGGAGCGTGCTTCATGTTCCGCGAAGGATTCGCCTCGGGCAATCTCGCACTGGAATTGACCGAAAAAGGGCAGCTTTTCGTGGGAGGTACGAATCGCGGCTGGGGATCGCGGGGAAATCGCCCTTTCGCCCTGGAGCGGCTGGATTGGACCGGCGAGACACCGTTTGAAATCCACGAAATGCGGGCCCGCCCCGATGGCTTTGAGCTAACTTTTACGAAGCCGCTCGACGCAGCGACGGCGGAAGACCTCGCCGCATTCGAAATGACTAGCTACACCTATATTTACCAATCAAGCTATGGCAGCCCCGAAGTGGACCACCGCGAGGTGAAGATCGAACGGGCCGAAGTGGGCGGCGATGGGCGCTCCGTGCGACTGTTCGTGGATGAACTGACGCCGGGACATATTCATGAGCTGCACTTGCCAGGCATGCGTTCCAGCGACGGCAAACCTCTGCTGCATGCAACCGCGTATTACACGTTGAATACAATTCCCGAAGTGGAGTCGCACTAATGCGTGCAGTCCTCGGAACACGGACCGACGTGATTCGCATTCCGAGGTAGGTTCGCGAAGAGCCATCGAACATTTCCGCGCTCTCCCGAGTCGCTTCACCGCGGCGCGGCGAAACAACTCATCGAACGCGGCACCAAGGTCACGTTGCTTTTGGGAAGCCACGCGGGACCGTCCATGTCAGGGTAAAAATCCTTGGGGCTGGGCGCGCCGGTGTTCAGGACCAGCCTCCACTCCATGTCGCGCAAGTGATGCGGCAAGATGAACTCACAGGGAGCCGTGCCTGCATGGATGACCAGCAGAAAGTGATGCGGTTCCGCGACTTCTGACTCGGTATCGGCGCTGATCTGCTCATGATACGGCGCGGCAACGAGGCACATGAAGCTGTGCTCGTCGCGATCCCATTCGATCGGTTGGCCATGTGGGGCAAACCAACTTACGTCCGGCAGTTCGCTGGGATGAGCCGTGTCTCCACGCAAGAACGTCGTGCGCCGCAGTGCCGGTTCGCGGCGCCGCAGATGAATCAGGTTTTGCGTGAAGCGCAAAAGGTCCGCGTGGCGGTCGACGAACTCCCAATTGAACCAGGAAATCGAATTGTCTTGGCAATACGCGTTATTATTTCCCCGCTGGGTCCGGCGGCACTCGTCGCCCGAAAGCAGCATGGGAACGCCCTGGCTGAGCAGGAGCGTGGCCAGCATGTTTTTGATTTGGCGTTCGCGAACGGCCTCGATATCTCGCCGCCGCGTGCGGCCCTCCACGCCATAGTTGCAACTATGGTTGTTGTTGTCGCCGTCGCAGTTGTTTTCGCCATTGGCCTCGTTGTGCTTATGCGAATAGGAGACCAGGTCATTGAGCGTGAAACCGTCATGCGAGGTCACGAAGTTGATGCTGTGGTAGGGATTTCGTCCTCCCGCTTCGTAAAGATCGCTCGAACCGGCCAGCCGCGTGGCGAATGGACCTCTTGAATGGGGATCGCCGCGCCAAAATTTACGCACGTCGTCCCGGAAATGGCCGTTCCATTCAGCCCAGCGGAAGTTCGAAAAGGAACCGACCTGGAATGCCCCCGCGGCATCCCAGGCTTCCGCGATGATTTTGGTATCGGCCAACATCGGATCCTCGGCGATCATCTCCACTAGGGGCGGGTTGGGGATCAAATTGCCGTCCCGGCCCCGGCTGAGGATGGAGGCCAAATCGAAACGGAATCCATCCACGTGGTAGGTGTGCACCCAATGCCGGAGGCAATGGAAGATCATTCCACGCACCACCGGATGGTTGCCATTGACGGTATTTCCGCACCCGGAGTAATTCTTGTAATACCGCCCTTGGTGCAGCATGTAATAAACACGGTTTTCCAATCCCTTGAAGCCCAAGGTGGGCCCAAGTTCATTCCCTTCGGCAGTGTGGTTGAAAACCACATCGAGAATCACTTCGATCCCCGCGCTGTGAAGTGCCCGCACCAGTTCCTTGAATTCGCGAACCTGACAGCCCGGCTCCGATCCGCTGGCGTACCCCCGGTGAGGGGCAAAGAATGCGAGGGGGTCATACCCCCAATAGTTCCTCCGGGTCCCCCGCTGCCCCCACATGTCATTGGTGGGAAATTCGTGGATGGGCATCAGCTCCACCGCCGTCACGCCCAGCGATTGCAGATAGGGAATCTTTTCCATCAAGCCTAGGTAAGTACCTGGGCTGGAGACGCCGCTCTTTCTGCCGCGTGTAAATCCACGCACGTGCATTTCATAGATTACCGTTTCGGAAAGTTCGCGGCGCAGATGCCGATCGCCTTGCCAATCGAAATGTTCATCCACGACGACGCACTTGGGCGGGCGAACGATCCCATCCGCCGCCGGCAAGAATTGTCCCGCGAGCGCTTGGGCATACGGATCAATCAGCCGTGCCCGGTTGTCAAACCGATGGCCATGGCTGGGGTCGAAAGGACCCTCCGCCTGGAAATGATAGAGCTGCCCGGCCGAGATGCCCGGCATGTAAATACTCCAGACATCTCCCCAGCGGTCCGACTCGCGATCAAAGACGATCACCTCGGAGGGATCGGGGTCTTGCACACGATCATAGAGCAGCAGCCGCATGCCGGTCGCGGAGCGGCTGAAGACAGAGAATTGGACGCCGTGTTCATCGAGAATGGCGCCGTAGGGCAGGGGTTTTGAAAACTGAAGAGCAGGATGCTTGTAAGGCTGCAACATAAACCGTCTCTTGAGTTGCGACATCAGAGAAACCAACCACTCAGAAGCATACCACCTTCGAAAAAACGAAAACGAAGAATCTTCGCTTGCCCGGCCATTTTTTTGTCAGTTTGCGTTTCGATTAGCGAAACTTGAACTGACTTGCCAAACGTAGGAGCCCGAGACAATCGGAGCGGCCCGCCTTCTTTGACTTGCAGGAAAAGTTTTAATCCGCCGCCAGCCGCGCTAGAACGTCTCGCGCCGCATCCACGGTCGCTTGGATATCTTGAGCGGAATGAGCCAAGGAAACAAACATGGCCTCGAATTGGCTGCACGGCAAATAGACCCCCCGCTCGATCATTCCCCAAAAGAATTTCGCGAACAGCTTGGTGTCACACTGGCTGGCGGAGTCCCAATCCACGACCGGCTCTCCGTGGAAAAAGAGCGTCAACATGCTCCCCATGCGCCTCAGCGTGTGTGGGATCCCCGCGTCGGAAGCGGCTTGATCCAGTCCCCGTTCGAGTTCACCGCTGAGCGTTTCGAGTTCCTCGTAAACGCCAGGGCGGCGCAACTCCCGAAGTGTGGCGATGCCGGCGGCTGTAGCTAGAGGGTTTCCGCTCAGTGTTCCGGCTTGAAATACACGACCCGCGGGCAGGATGTGATCCATAATGTCGGCACGCCCACCGAAAGCTCCCACGGGCAGACCGCCTCCCACGATTTTTCCTAAAGTCGTGAGATCGGGGCGCACACCGAACACGGACTGGGCACCGCCATGGGCAACGCGAAAGCCGGTCATGACTTCATCGAAAATCAGCAAAGCACCGTCATCCGCCGTGAGCTCTCGCAATCGCTGCATAAATTCGGCCTGGGGAACGGTGCAGCCCATGTTCCCCGCGACTGGTTCGATGATCACGGCCGCGATTTGTCCTGGATGTTCCGCGAAGGCTTTCTCCAAGCTTTCCGTGGAGTTGTAAGTCAGGATCAATGTGTCTTGCGCCGTACCCGGCGTAACGCCAGGTGAATTGGGAACGCCCAACGTCGCGGCCGCGCTTCCCGCCGCGACCAACAGGCTGTCCACGTGTCCGTGATAATTTCCGGCGAACTTGGCGATGAGGTTCCTTCCCGTGAAGCCGCGCGCGAGCCGCAAGGCACTCATCGTGGCTTCCGTGCCCGAATTGACGAGGCGGACTTTCTCCACCGAAGGTACGGCTCCCACGATCAATTCGGCGAGCTCGTTCTCCGCCAACGTGGGCGCGCCGAAGCTCGTGCCGTTGCGGGCGGCCTCTTCCACGGCGGCAACCACGGCGGGATGCGCGTGCCCCAGGATCAGCGGCCCCCACGAGCCGATGAAATCGATGTATTTCTGGCCGTCCAAGTCAAACAAATACGCGCCTTCACCACGCTGGAAAAACAAGGGCTCCCCCCCCACGGCGCCGAAAGCCCGTGCAGCGCTGTTGACTCCGCCGGGCATGAGCTCCTTGGCCCGTGCGTAGGCTCGGCGGCTGGTTTCGAATTTCATCAATCTCTCCGTGGCGTCGGCAGTCATTTGATCCTCTCAATGGGCTTGGACGGCGCGTGCGGTTTGCGGTAGCATCGGAGCCGCGATCCGTCATTATGCCTCAAAGCCCGGGAATCTCTAGGCAGCCGGCGATCCATTCGTCAAAGTCTTTGATCACGGTGATGGATGCATGGCCTCGCTCCACGGAACGGAGTTCATAAAGAAACGGAGAGGAGGGTGCCGCCTTGACCACGGAGAGAACTCCGACGGAATGGATGGAAGACCCCATCGGACCGGCCGGAAGTGAAACGCCCGCTAGGCCTTCCGCTTCCCCACGGTTTGATCTTTGGCGCGTGATCTCCGCGCTCGCCTTTTTGGGAGCGTTGCCAACCCTGGGCACTTTCGGTGCGCGCTGGTATTGGGCATTGGAGCTGCTCACGCATTTCCGCGTCTACTACCTGTTGTACCTCGCGCCACTCAGTTTGCTGCTGCTATGCAAACGTGGGTATCGCAAATGGTCTCTGATTCCCGCCGCATGCCTTGCCATCCACCTTTGGGCAGTTTTGCCCGCCTATATTCCGGTCACTCAGCCTGCCGGTAGCGGTCCCGTCTATCGCGGCATGATCGCCAACGTTTACACGCGAAATCGGAATTACGCATTGCTGCGAGAGGTCATCGAGCGAGAAGAGCCCGACTTCTTCCTCTTGATGGAAGTGGACGCCCTCTGGATGGAAGCCATGCGGCCCTTGGAATCGATCTACCCGCATGTCGCGCGGGGAGCACGCTCCGACAATTTCGGGATCGCCATGTACACGAAAATCGAGCCCGTGGAACTCCGCATTCGTCTCTGGGGAGAAGCAGGGGTTCCTTCGGTGTACGCGCGTTTGCGGATGGGGGAACAAATCGTGACAATCGTGGGAACGCATCCCTTGCCTCCCGGAGCACCGGAGCGGATGCGGCTGCGGGATGAGCAACTCGACGTTCAGGGGAACGTCATTGCCAAGGAAACACGCCCCGTCATGCTTTGCGGCGATTTGAATAGCACACCTTGGTCGCCTGTGTTCCACGACCTGTTGAAGGAAACCAATCTACGCGATACGCGGCGGGGTTTCGGAATACTGCCGAGTTGGTGTGGACGAAAGCCGTACCTTTGGCTACCGATCGATCATTTTCTTGTCAGTGCCGAGTTCGCCATCCGAGATTTGCGGATCGGCCCCGATATCGGCTCGGACCATCGCCCGGTCATGCTGGATTTTCAGCTTGTTACGCCATGAGCGATGCTTCTGAGAGGCGTTGATTCACGCTTCGACCTTCAAGGGTGACAACATGATGTCACAGTAGGTCGAAAACAGTTCATGTCAGGGACTGACAGCCACCCGCGGCGCGGTATGCTGAGACTGCCTGCCAGCGAGCCCCTTGAACGCGAACTCGGTTTCGCGGTACGGATTCCGTCGGGGTTGAGCGTCCGACGGAATCCATTCGCTTTGGCAAGTTAACCAGGGAAATGCGGTCAAGGATGACCGCATTATTTTTTGGCGGGCTAGAAATTTGCGAGGAGCGCGGGAAGCCAGCCAGCGCGCCACCACGGTAGGGAAAACGTACCGTGGTCTTCGACTACCACGTCTGTGAGTCAGAGATGACTCCGGATGCCCGTTGACACGGAACGTCGCGGAAGCCCGGGAAACTCAGGCTTCCGCCCAACTGGTATCCTACCGAGTCAGTCGGCAACGTACGGCAGCAGTGCCATGAAGCGGGCCCGTTTGATTGCCCGGGCTACCGCGTGTTGGCTAGCGGCGGTGCAGCCACTTTTCCGGCGGCCCACAATTTTTCCCTGCCGGTTGGTCAGCTTGCCGAGCAGTTCCAAGTCCTTGTAATCGACATACATGGGGCGTGGGCGCACGCCATCAACGAAAATGGGATCCTTCTTCTTCGATTTGGTTCGGGCGCGAGCTCGGCGCCGGGCCGATCGGACGTGGCTCATACTTGATCGCTCATTGGTTGGGGGGCTTCGTGGCTCAACATCTGCGCCAGATCCGTACGTGAGCGGCTCCCTGGCATCCATCAGAACCTTTTACTTTATGAGATCTTCCCGAAATTACAAGGCGACTTCGCGGCGTTTTTCATTTTGCATGGCCACCGGCGCATTGCGAGGCTGCTGCATAGCAGGGATACTGCCGGAACGCATCGAAGGTCGTCACTCACTGGGACGTGGCCGTTTGCACTCGGCTCGTTTGCAAACCATCCCATTTTAACGTCAACCCCTATTCAATGATGTCCATAACCGCAGCTCAGCATTCCGTCTCTCGTGAGTACTTTGCGGAAGGCGCTCCGGATGCCCGTATTACCGAAGAGCGGGCCGCAGAACTGCTCGATACCATGTTGGCACAGGTGGGACCCTTGCGCCGCGTGCTGCTGCTCCCTCCCGACATGACCCGGCGGGATTCCTGGGCCGGCGAATTGACGGGAATGCTCTACCGGCGATTGCGGGACACCTGCCACGTGGAAGTGCTCCCCACCGTCGGCACGCATCGGCCCATGAACGAGGATGAAATCGCCGCGATGTTTCCGGGCATCCCGACGGACGTGTTTCGTCCTCACCACTGGCGGACGGACGTGATAACACTGGGCGAAGTGCCGGCCGAGTTCGTGGAAAAGATCTCCGAGGACCGGCTCAAGACCTCCATTCAAGTCGCGCTCAATCGCGTGTTGCTCGAAGGCGATTGGGACCGCATCTTCTCCATCGGCCAATTGGTCCCGCACGAAGTGGCGGGCATCGCCAACCACAACAAAAACCTGTTTGTCGGCGCCGGCGGCGCGGACTTGATCAACAAGTCCCATTACCTCGGCGCGGTCTACGGCATGGAACGGATCATGGGCCGGGCCCGCACCCCAGTACGCGAAGTTTTTAACTACGCCAGCCGACATTTCGCGGCCGAGTTTCCCGTGACCTACCTGCTCACTGTGCGGGACGAAGACGCGGAGCATGGCCTTTGCACGCGTGGCCTATATGCGGGAGATGGCGAGGGCTGTTTTGAAACCGGCGCGGAATTGTGTCGACAGGTGAACGTACATGTCGTGGATCGGCCCTTGCCCAAGGTTGTCGTCCACATGTCGCCGGAGGCGTACCATTCCACCTGGCTGGCCAACAAAGCCATCTATCGTTCACGTATGGCCCTGGCGGATGGCGGCGAGTTGATCGTACTGGCGCCTGGCGTGGAAACGTTCGGCGAAAAACCGGAGATCGACACACTGATCCGCCGCTTCGGCTATCGCGGCACGGATCATGTGCTGAATTGCGTGGAGAAGCATCCGGAACTGGCGGGCAACCTCTCCGCCGCCGCACATCTGATTCATGGTTCCTCCGAGGGCCGCTTCCAAATCACGTATTGCCCCGGCAAGCTCAGCCGAGAGGAGATTGAAGAGGCGGGATATGCTTACGGTGATCTGGCCACGCTGCTCGCCCGCTACCAGACGCCGGACGTCCGTGAAGGCTGGAATACCACCGCCGATGGAGAAGAGTATTACTACATTGGCCATGCCGGCTTGGGACTATGGACCACCGCGGACCGGTTCTGAATCCCTGCCGAATAGTTTACCTGGGGAATGCTCATGAAATCGTTGACGCGGCATCTGACCTTCAACATCCCGGCCCGCATGGACTTTCTCAACATCACGCCCCAAGTGGAGGAGTTGGTCCGGGAAAGCGGAATTCAAGAAGGGCTCTGCCTCTGCAACGCCATGCATATCACGGCCAGCGTCTTCATCAACGATGATGAGCCGGGCCTGCACCGCGACTACAAGAAGTGGCTGGAGGAACTGGCTCCCTTCGACGCCTCGCCGGAACGCTATCACCACAACCGCACGGGCGAGGACAACGCCGATGCCCACCACAAGCGGCAAATCATGGGACGGGAAGTGGTCGTCGCCGTGACCGAAGGAAAGCTGGACTTCGGCCCATGGGAGCAAATTTTTTACGGCGAGTTCGATGGCCGCCGGGCCAAGCGGGTCCTGGTCAAAGTTATTGGCGAGTGATTCGATTGGCCGAGAATGGCCTGGCGTCAGATGGCAGGAGGCGATTCCGTGCCCTGCGAAAATTCCTCGCTGGGCGGGATGCGTGAATAGATGTTGATCGGCATGCCGCTGGGGTCCGCGAGCGCGAAATGCCGCTCCCCCCAGGGCTCATCGGTTAGCGGCAGGGCCATGATCAATTGGGCCCGGCGGAGGCGGTTGTATTCCTCCTCCGCGTCATCCACTTCCAGCGAGAGCCAAGCTCCGCCTCCCAGAAACGGCTCTTGAAAGATGGGCGGCTGTGTGGAGTGATGGGGTGCCAAAAAACCGAGTTCGCAGGTTCCCCCTTCGCTCGCCAAATGTAGATACCATTCCAGTTCGTACAGCACGCGGAAACCCAAGTGCGTGACGTAAAACTCTTTCGACTCCTGGAGCTTTTCCGTGATGACTCCCCAGAATGTGTGCCGGACCCGCATGCTCTACTCGCTCCTTGGGCAAATCCTTGCCCACGTCAAAACGCGACAACCTTCGAACTGAAGCAATCATACATTATCCGGGTCACCGCACATCGGTCTTAAAGCCAACGGACAAAACCTCCCGTTGATTCTTCCGTCAGCGTTTCACGGCCGACGGACGCTCAGATTCGCGGATACGTAGGTGTTTTGTCCCCAGGCTCTTATTCATCTTCCATGTCTTTTTCGGCCAAGTTCTCCATGAAATCCGGCGGAAAGGGATCGAGCGGATCTTGTTCGCCAGTCGCCGCGAACTTTTCCAGCCAGAAGGCGACTTCCTCTTCCGAAGTAGGGGGCGATGGTTTTCTTATGGTCTGCGGGCTCGCCGCGTGCAGCCGCCGCTCGGCTTCCGCGAACCACTGGTCGCTATCGACCGGCGTGGCACGGCGTCGGCGGGCCGCCCGATGCAAGCGATGGTCGCTGGAGACGACGGTGAGCCGGCGGGGAGCCGTGGCCTTGGCGATGAGTTTTCCGACCAGTTCGTCGGCATCCGCATGGTCCCGCGCGAAGAGCACGCGAATCCCCCGATGCCGGCCTTCCTTGGGCAGTCCCGGCGGTGCTTGGGAAGCATCGAACACCACGGTCGTGCGGGCAGCGTCCGGTTCGCCCAAAACGTCCGCCACGAAGTCCAGCAGCTCCAGGCGGGAGCGGCGAAAGCTCCCTTCGCCTGGTCCCGCGGCGACGATGCCAGAGGCATACAGCAGGTTGTAACCATCGATCAGAAATCGCATGGCCCCTCCTGCGGGACAATTTATCTCCGGCTAGTGCGGTCCACCGGATCCCCGCTTCTCGTCTCACGGGATTCTACGCGCGTTTGCTGATAAGTTGCAGACAAATCTCGCGCACGCGGCCCGGATTGACGTTGGGGTTCCGCTTTTTAGCTTGGCCGATCAGGGCGCCGATGGCTTGCACCTTCCCGGCTTGCACATCGGCCACGATCCGCTCGTTTTCCACGAGCAGTTGCTCACAGAGCGCGGTGAGTTCGCTTTCGTCGACGGCAGCAATCCCCAATTCAAGCATCACATCTTCAGCCGGCTGCCCCGAGTCGATCATGCCGCCGAGGACGTCCCGCCCTTTGCTGGTGTCGAGTTCACCTTGATCCACCTTACGCAACAGGTCGGCGAGGGCGGCGGCGGAAACGGGGAAATCGTCGATCGTTTCCTGCCGCTCCTTGAGCAGCCTCAGGATATCCTGCTGGATCCAATTGCTGGCCAATTTGCCGTTGCCACAAGCTTCCGCCACTTGTACGAAATAGCTGGCCAAGCTCCGGCCTTGATTCACCAAGACGTCGCTGTCGTACGCGCTCAATCCATATTCCGATTCTAAACGTGAACGGAGCGCTGCAGGCAATTCGCCCAAGGATTTGGTGATCACCTCGATTTCCTCTGGAGAGACCACGACCGGGACCAGGTCCGGGTCCGGGAAATAGCGGTAGTCGCTCGACTCCTCCTTGTGCCGTTGCGGTCGCGTGAGATTTGCCGCGTCGTCCCAGCCCCGCGTCTGCTTGGGAACGTCTCCCATTTTCTGGCCCGTAGCCTGCCACTCTTCCCACTGTCGCCCGGCTTCGTATTCCAAGGCCCGTTCCACGGCGCGGAAACTGTTCATGTTCTTGACTTCCACGATCGGCGTGGCGATAGTCTCGCCATTTCGCGGAACGTGGAGATTGATATTCGCGTCGACCCGCAGGCTCCCCTCCTGCATGTTGCAGTCGGAAACGCCCAGGTACGTCAGCAGCAGCTTGAGTTCCGTGAGAAAAGCTTTGGCTTCGGCGGGGGAGCGCATGTCCGGTTCGGTGACAATTTCCAGCAGCGGCGTGCCGGTCCGGTTGAGGTCGATCAGGCTGTCACTTTTGCCCGCGGCCTCGTCATGCATGCTCTTGCCGGCGTCCTCCTCCAAGTGGACGCGGATGATGCCCACGCGGCGGACGGGAAGGTTCCCCTTGGGGTCATAGGTGTCCAAGTGCCCGTCGTGGCTGAAGGGCAGATCGTATTGGCTGATTTGGTAGCCCTTCGGCAGGTCGGGATAGTAGTAATTTTTGCGGTCCCACTTCGTGAACGGGGCGATCTGGCAATCGAGCGAGACGGCGGTTTGCAGTGCCAGTTCGAAGGCGTGGCGGTTCATCACAGGCAAGGTCCCCGGCATGCCAATACACAAGGGACAGGTGAGCGTGTTCGGAGGCGCGCCGAACCGCGTCGCGCAGCTGCAAAACAGCTTCGACTGAGTGGCCAGTTGTACGTGCACTTCCAGCCCGATCACCACATCATGCGCTGTCGCGGATTGGGTAGCGTTCACTGGGGCCTCCGCTGGTGCCAGTCGGTGGCGTTTTGGAACATCCAGGCACCCCGCAACAACCGTTCTTCTTCCATGGGGGGAGCCTGTAGGTGCAGGCCAATCGGCAGGCCGCCGGAGGTGAATCCGCAAGGGACGGAAATGGCCGGCTGGCCAGTGAGATTGGCGCTGACGGTGAACAGATCCGAAAGATACATCGACAACGGATCTTCGACCTTTTCGCCCAACTTGTACGCGGCAGTGGGCATGACCGGCCCCACTAGCAAATCTACTTCCTCGAACGCCTTGTCGAAATCTTGCCGGATCAGGCGGCGGACTTTCAGGGCTTGCAGGTAGTAGGCATCGTAGTAGCCGGCGCTGAGCGCGTACGTCCCCAGCATGATCCGCCGCTTGACCTCGGGTCCAAAACCTTCGGCACGGCTGCGGCAATACATACGCTCCAGCGGCGTGAGGTCGTCGTTGGAATTGCCACCTTCGGCCAGCATCTGGGAAACGTCCGTGCGGTGGCCGTAATGCACGCCATCGTACCGGGCCAAATTGCTGGAACATTCGCAGCAGGCGATGATGTAGTACGTGCCGACCGCGTGCGGCGCGTGCGGCAGGGAGACTTCCTTGATCGTGGCGCCGAGCGACTCGTAGACTCGTAACGCCTCCCGCACGGCGCTTTCGACATCGCCATCCAATCCGCTCTCGAAATGCTCCTTGGCGATTCCCAAAGTCAGGTTCTTGAGCGGCTGTTCCACGGTTTGTGAATAGGGTGGCACTGGGGCGTCGATCGACGTGGAATCGAGCGGGTCGTGCCCTGCCAAGACTTCGAGCAATAGTGCCACGTCCCTCACGGAGGTCCCCACGGGGCCGATTTGGTCCAAGCTGCTGGCGAAGGCCACGAGGCCATACCGGCTGATGCGGCCATAGGTCGGCTTGAGCCCGGTCACTCCGCACAGTGCCGCCGGCTGCCGCACCGACCCACCGGTATCACTGCCAATCGAGATGGGGGCCATGCCCGCTGCCACGCAGGCTGCTGATCCGCCGCTGGAACCGCCCGGGATGCATTCCAAGTTCCAGGGATTTCGCGTGGCCTGAAAAGCCGAGTTTTCACAGGAACTGCCCATGGCGAACTCGTCCATGTTCACCTTGCCGAGAAAGACGGCGTCCGCGTCGCGCAACTTGGCAACCGAGGTGGCATCAAAGGGAGGCTGAAAGTTTTCCAGCATGCGGGATCCGCAGGTCGTGGGCTGGCTACGAGTGCAAAGGACGTCCTTGAGGCTCAAGGGGAGTCCGGCCAGTTTGCCCACGGATTTTCCCGTGGCGCGACGCGCATCGATGCGTTCCGCCTGCTCGAGCGCGGCATCGGCATGGACCTGGAGGAACGCGCCAATTTCGGGGTCTTTCCCGCTGATCCGTTCCAGAAAAGATCGCGCCACCTCCACGGCGGTCCACCGACCGGCTTGCAGCCCTTCCACAAGGTCCACGGCGGAGGTTTCAGTAAGCTGCATGGTCGCTCAGAGAATAGTGCCGTGTCGATGTCGCGTGCCGCTGCTCGCTGCCTAGTCTCCCAGCACGGCGGGCACGCGATAATATTCGTCATTGTGGCGTGGGGCGTTGGCCAGGGCCTCCTCGCGGGGCAAGCTAGGCCTGACCTCGTCCGCGCGAAACACGTTATGCTGCTCCATGGCGTGGGCCATGGGCTCAACCCCCTCCGTATCCACGGAGGAAAGCTGCTGCACGTAGTCCACGATCTGCCCCAATTGGCTAGTGATGGAGTCCAATTCCTCGGGCGTCAATTCCAGACGCGCTAGTAGGGCCACTTTGGTGACCGCTTCCCGGGAAAGGCTCATGACAACGCGATTCCGTGCTTGGAGCGATGCAAAAACGGGTGACAGCACCGTCAGGACTTGCTCGTCTCCTGCTTGGGCAGTTTGAAGGGGGCTTGGCGGACCAGCTTGGTCACCGCTCCGCTGCGGAGGCACTGCGTGCAGATGCGCATCGTTTTGTGCGTGCCGTTCTCCGTGGTGATCCGCACTCGCTGCAAATTGGGACGGAACTGCCGCCGGGTGATTCCCGTGATTTTGGTACCCACGCCGCCCAGGTATTTCGCCTTGCCCCGGGTCGTAACCTGGTTACCAATGAGCGGCTTTTTGCCGCAAATCTCACATACCCGTGCCATGGCATCTACCTCGAACGTCTCGCCGCCGCGATCTTTTAGCTACCCACAAATACGAATCCCATAGTTTAGCCCCTTCCGCCACTAGGGCAAGGGCGGCTTGATTACCGTAGCGTCTTGACCATTGCATGTCCACATATTGCTATGGACCGCTTTCGGTTGCGTTCACTGGCCAGGTGTATCATGGAGACACAACCCGTATCTCAGTGAATGTTTAGGGCAACATCGATGGACGGAAAGCTTCGATCCCGACTTGCTCGATGGGTGCTGATCGTTTCGACCGTGCTGTTTTCCTGGTGGGGCATGATGGCCGTGCATGAATTCGGCCATGTCCTCGGAGCGTGGATCACGGGCGGGCGTGTCGAGCGGGTCGTGCTCCATCCGCTGGCCATCTCACGTACCGATCTGGCCTACAATCCGCGACCAGCCCTCGTCGCGTGGGCCGGGCCGGTCGGCGGCAGCCTGTTGCCGCTGGCCTTGCTTGTTGCCTGCCACCGGCTCCGTTTGGGCGGTACTTTCGTCGTGCGCTTCTTCGCTGGCTTCTGCCTGGTAGCCAACGGCGCTTATCTCGGATGCGGATCCTTCGGCCACGTGGGGGACGCGGGAGACCTGCTCCGTTTGGGGCAGCCCCGCTGGCTGTTGTGGGCCTTCGGCGCCGTGACCATCCCCGTTGGGCTGGCCTTGTGGCATGGCCAGGGCCGGCATTTTGGTCTCAGGGATGGCGAAGTGAATCCGAGAGTGGCGGTGATGACGACGGCCGCTGTGTTCCTGCTGTTGGTCGTGCAGATTTTGTATTTTGCCGACCGATAAAATCAAGAAACCAGCGCGGAGCAGACCCTCAGCGCTGGTTTCAGAGGGCGATCGATGGTCCAAGATGGAGGATGTTCACCCAAGTTTATTCGTTTACTTCACGCGATTCGGCGGCGGAGCTTGGCCCAAGGCACGGCCCCTGCTCCCAAAAGCAGCAGCCACAGCGTGCCCGGCTCGGGGACAGCGGCGGCATTAGCGTTGAAGACCTCCACGAATGCCGTGAAGTCCCGCAGGTCGACGCGGCCACTGAAATCCATATCCCCCTGCCGGAAGCGGGCATCGGTGTTGAAATTGGCTTTGAGGATTTCGTAGTCCGCCAAATCGACAGTGCCGTCTTCGTTGAAATCTCCTGGATCAGGGAGTGGGCCGAGCCCCAGTTCGAGCACTGCGTCGAACAGCCGCCAGGCGTTGTCGTGGAACAGGTCGAGCCGGGGGGCGAAATTCGCATTTGGATTGGCCGCCTGCCCGAAGAACAACCCGACCCGCGCCGCCGGCGCGGTAGTTCCGTTGACGAGTTCGTCCCCCTCTTCATAGATGAAATGGGCGGGAAATTCGCCCGCCGCGTCCGCCGTGGCGATCACCTTGGCATTCGGTGAGGTCTGGCCAAAGTTCACGCTATAGAGCTCGTTGTAGACGGTGAGCGGGCCTTCATCGAAACCGGCGCTGAGCGGATGGTCCGCGCCCATGGCGGTGATGTACATCTCGGTTTGCGCTTCCTCCAAGCCGGCCGCTTCGGGGGCCCCGATCAAATCGGTACGGCCCGTATTGCCGAAGCCGTCGAACTGGGGCAATTCCACCCAGAATGCGTCCTCCCACATATAGGCTTCAAAGGAGACGACCGGTACGGGAGTCTGTTGTAGCTTGAAGGCGCCATTTTCCAGTGTCGTGCCTGACCCCAAGGATTCGGAAATGATCACGATGTCATGTTCCCGCGCCAGCGCGTCCAACTCCGCGGTATTGAAATTGTCGGCCCGCTCCACGGTGACCTCCGCGTCGAACCGTGACTCCATGCGATCGACCAGATCGGGATCGAGATTGATCAGGTTGGTGGGATCGTTGACCAACAGCAACACCTTCTGTGCCGCCGCATGGTCCACGAAAACGGCCAAGGTCAATGTGGCGACACCAAAGCAGACCGAGCATCGTCTCATGGCGAAAACCTCCCAGTGGGCAAGGGAACGGCTGGCCTTGCCGGCGGAGACACCCCAGGCCCCGCCTTCATTACAAGCCACTAGCCGGGAACATGCCGATGCGGAGAATCATCGTAGAGGTTTTTCGCGAGAAATCAAAAAAATACTTGGAAATTCCAGACGGTTTCTGAATTAATTTCGGCCAGAAGCGTGAGCGACTATCGCGCGGCAGGGATCGCCTCCGCGTACCGCATTTCACCCGTCCGTCCATCGAAGTATTGGAAAATGACCTGGGGCCGTTCGTAGGCGAACCACCGCTCCTCTCCCAGTTGGACGGGGTTGTTGAAGACGTTGTTCACCTGCACCACGCAGTAAGTGGGATGCTGCAAGTTTTCGCGGGGAATGTCGTTGGCGAACCACGTGGACCAGCGAATATCGCAAGCTCGCGGGCCGTATTGAAACTTGCCCGTGGCGGGACGCGACCCTTCATCGCTGTACCAGTGGTTGTTGCTATTGTGGGGACCGGACGCGAATTCCCACACGCGGTCCGTGATCTTGATCGCGAAGCTATTGTGCAAGTCCCCCGTGAGCACGAAGACCGGCTTGCCCAGTCCGTCCCAGGTGTTGATCAATTGTTCCCGTTCGTGGAGGAAGACGGTCCAGGCATCATCCTTGTTGTGGGTGCGGATCGCGCCGCCCCCCACGTGCGGCACCATGAAATTCACGCTGGAGACGACGAACAGGAACTCGGCATCGCTTTCCCGCATGCCTTCCAGCAGCCACTTCTTTTGGGCCGCGCCGAGCATGGAAACGTCGGGATTGTCGGGCCGCTGCACATCGTGCATTTGCCGGTGTGTCCGCGTATCCACCACGAAAAAGTCGCAATTGCTAACGCGGAAACGATAGTACGAACGACGCCCGATGGAATAGGCCGCCGTACCATCCGCGTCCGCGGCGGGACGGATTTTGAGCCGGCGCGAATCGAGCACTTCCACGATCTCATACACGCCCGCGTTGGGATCGCCGCCCACGCCATCGAGCGCGTTGTCGTTGACGCCGGCGGTTGATCCGCCCAAATGCACGTGCAGCGTGGCCGCCTGGCCGAGGTCTAACCTTGAACAGTCGGCACCTTCATCGACTAACACGTCACTGCCGGCCTGCAACTGGGCCGTTCCCAAATGAATTCCCTGCTGGAAAGACACCGGATTGCTCCAACCGAGATAGTCGTACCAGGCCCTTACGCCGATATCGCGAAAAACGGCCCGCCGGTCTCGCAGCCCAGGGGTTCCCGCGCCCCATACATCGTTCAAAATCTCGTGGTCGTCAAATGTAAAAAATGTGGGCACATGGCGATGGTAGGCCGCGAGGTTCGCGCCACGTTCCAGATAGATTTTGTAATTCTCCCACACGCCCACGATCGTCGGGGCGGTGTTGACGGTTTCCGGTGTTTGCCCCGGCTCGATCCCAACTTGCCGCCGCCAAGCATCCGGCGTGTAGTCGCGCTGATCTTCGTAGAGCCAATCGCCATTTTGGATGGAGAAGTGAACCTGATCCCGCAACTGGCGCAGCATCGTGCGAAAGGCCGGCAGCTCCGCGCCCGCCCCTTGCCCGGGCGTCTGGTTGTTGCCGCAGGCAAATTCGAAACGAAAATTGAACAGGCCGTCGGGGTTTCTCTCGGCGTGACGGAACTGGTCCGGCTCAGGAAGCGTGCGAAACGTACCGGCAAGCTCGGTGATGCCTTCTTCCGTGGCCAATCGATAATAGTACTTCGTATTGGGAGACAAGTTCTCCAATTGGACCCAACCGGTATTGTCGTGGGCCAACTCCGTCCGCGCCGGCGCGGACCTCCCCGATTCCGCTTGTGGATCTAGCAAATCGGGTGTCGTGCTGTAAACCACGTGGAATTCACCTGGGGTTTTAGTACGAGCCCACACGCCGGCTCCGGTGGAAGATAATCTGCCCAAGATGGGGCCATGCGTAATTTCCACGGCGGAAGCGCGTGCCGCCGCAAATGTCCCGAGAATCAGCGCCGCATGAACGATCATTCGCACGATTCATAACCTCCAAGTGGCCATCAGGCGTGGAAAAGGTGATGCCACATCGTATCGCGCCGCCCGTGGTGCGTCTTGCAAAATCGTGAAAATGGACGGGCCTCGCTTTGGCCGCTATTGGCGGCATGGGTAAGAATCCGAAAGCCCTATCGACACGTTCGGCTCTAAGCGGGGTTTCCAGGTTGTAGATATAGTTTGCATGCCGGTATTCCCATTCCATGGAGAAAAGGAAAGCAATGAAAGCAAAACGAATCCTGTCCGTCACGATCACGGCAGCGTTGCTGGCTTGCCTTGCCAGCCAAGTGGAGGGTCAGCGGGGCAGACGAGGACGACGCACGGAACGTGACGCGCTGAAGGTGGGCCAGCTCGCGCCGACCTTTAAGCTCAAATCACTCGATGGTGAGGACACCTTCGACCTCAAGAAACATCGCGGCGAGAAGCCGGTGATCCTCTTCTTTGGGAGCTACACGTGACCTCCCTTTCTTCGCCAGGTTGGCGAAATGGAAAAGATGTTTCAGGCCTACAAGGACTTGGCCGAATTTCGGCTGGTGTATATCAATGAAGCCCACGCCGCCGATTCGGACTGGTCAGTCAGCTACGCGGAAGAATTAGGCATCACCGAACACGATGACTACGGTGAGCGCTGCTCCGTCGCGAACATGCTGCTCACGCACAAGCAACTCACGATTCCCTGCGTCGTCGATGATATGCGGGATGCCGTCAATCAAGCATATCGAGCTTGGCCCGACCGCATCTTTGTTGTCCGCACCGATGGTCGTCTAGCTGTCGCCGCGGCGCGTGAACCGTTTGGCTTTGCTCCCGCTTTGGGAGCCACTCAGGTGTGGTTGAAGAAACTTCGCGAGACGGGCCACGAACCACCGCTTCCCGAGGATGCAGCGGAAGCCGGCGAAGAACGGCACGTCACCTCCGAAGAGGAAGTGAAAGCCGAAAACGCCGCGAGCGTTCTCCCGGCACGGACGATTAGTCATAGCGTCCGGCGGGTGGGGAAGTGTCGGCGTGCGCGAGTTGTACGCCTCTAGCGGAAAATCGGCGAGTTTCGCTTGAGAGGAATAATATCGACGATCGCGGTGATAAGCCTCGCCAGCCGAGATTGAATTTGCGAATGCCACGCGACACTGATAGTCTGAAGATATCCCTATCGATCCCCCGCATCTTTGCCTGGGCGAGGAAGATGCCATGCCCCCCGATGCGCCAGCCACTCGACGCGATTTTCTGTTCCAAGGGGGTGCCGGTTTCGGCGCCTTGGCCCTGGCCACGCTGTTGCCGGACCGCTGGGCAAGGCCCGCGTCCGCTTCAGTGACGAACCTTTCATGGTTCGATCCCGACCGTGCCCGCGTCAAACGTATCATTTGGCTCTTCATGCATGGCGGACCTAGCCATGTTGACCTGTTCGACCCCAAACTGGAACTGGCGCGGTTGGCGGGCAAACCGATCCCCGACAGTTTCGGCGCGGTGAAGACCCGCCGCGACGTGGCCCGCAATCCGCTCTTGGGACCGATCAAGCCGTTCCGTCCGCGCGGCGAATCGGGGCTGGAGATCAGCGATTTTCTTCCCGAAATTGCCCGGCACGCGGACGACCTGTGCGTCATTCGCGGCATGCATGGCGACAGCGTGAATCATCCGCAGTCGGTGTACCAGATGAACACCGGCAGTATCCTGATGGGCCGCCCCAGTGTGGGGAGTTGGGTCGCCTATGGCCTCGGGAGCGAAAACGAAGACTTGCCGGCGTTCGTCGTACTGCCCGATCCTGCCGGCGGACTCAAAGGTGGCCCGCCCGCTTGGGGGAGCGGTTTCTTGCCCGCCAACTATCAGGGCGTGACGATGCGCCCCAGCGGACAGCCGATCCTGCACTTAGAACCTCCCTCCGGTTTTTCCGACGACCAACAGCGCGAGGCGCTGAAGCTTACGGATTTTCTGAACCGCCGACATCTGGCGGCACGCGGTTTCGATGACGAACTAAACGCCCGCATCGAGGCTTACGAACTCGCCTTTCGCATGCAGTCCTCCGCGCCCGAATTGGTCGACTTCTCCCAGGAGACGGCGGCCACCAACCGCCTGTACGGTATCGACCGGCCAACAACCCGCGACTTCGGGCAGCGCTGCCTCCTCGCCCGCCGCATGCTCGAACGTGGCGTGCGATTCGTGCAACTTTACTCGGGCGACACCAATGGCTGGGATGCCCACAGCGATGTTCTCAAGAATCACACGCGGCACTGCCTGGCCACCGATCGCCCCATCGCGGGCCTGTTGCAGGATCTCAAGCAGCGCGGGTTGTGGAATGACACACTCGTGATCTGGGGGGGCGAATTCGGACGCATGCCGATGAGCGAATCGGGGAAGGGCCGCGACCACAATCCTTGGGGCTATAGCATCTGGCTCGCCGGAGGCGGTGTAAAAGCAGGGATGGCGTACGGCGGCACGGATCCGATTGGGCTCCGTGCCGTGGAAAACGCAGTGCATATTCGCAACTTCCACGCCACGCTGCTGCACCTGCTGGGGATCGACCACGAGGGGCTTTCTTTCTATCACAACGGACTCGAAGAACGGCTCATCGGTCCTACCGACGACGTGGAAATCGTGGAGGACATTCTGGCATGACTTCGTGGCCACGATTGGTGATCGTCTGCCTATTGCTCGTGTCACCCCTCGGCCTTGCGCGGGCCGAAATCGACGAAGAGCCCATCACCGATTACGATCGCGACCACTGGTCTTTTTTGCCGATCTTGCGTCCCGCTTTGCCAGATGTGAAGCTCACCGGCTGGCCTCAAGCGGACGTCGATTTTTTCATCCTCGGGCGGCTCGAAGCAGAGGGTTTGCGCCCCGCGCCGCCGGCCCGGCGTTCCACGTTGCTCCGCCGGCTGAAGTTTGACCTGTTGGGGCTGCCGCCCACTCCGGAGGAGGTCACGCGCTTCGAGCAGGACGATTCTCCGGATGCCTACGCGCGGCTGGTCGATCGTTTTCTCGCCTCGCCCGCTTACGGTGAACGCTGGGCGCAGTATTGGCTCGACCTGGCCCGGTTCGCGGAGACGGATGGCTTCGAGCATGACAAAGTTCGCAAGAATGCCTGGCAATACCGGCAATGGGTCATCGATGCCCTCAACGCAGACCTGCCATATGACCAGTTCATCCGCCTGCAATTGGCCGGCGACTTCACGGGCCGCGAGGAGGACGCCATCGCCACCATGTTCTGCCTGGCCGGTCCCGACATGCCGGACATCAATGAGCAGGACCTCCGCCGGCATGACAAGCTGAACGAAATCACCTCCACCGTGGGCGCCGCCCTGCTGGGCCTGCAAATGCACTGCGCGCAGTGCCATGACCACAAATACGACCCCATCAGCCAGGCCGACTTTTATCGTCTGCGGAGCATCTTTGAAGCGGCAGTCCCCGAAATGCGGCGGGACCGGCCCGTGGCGATGCTCTCCGCGCAGCCGGCAGCCGTCGCGCCTTGGCTCTTTCATCGTGGTGAACTGCATGGCCAAGGTCCTGCCGTGAGTCCTCGGCCACCTCGCATCGCCAGCACAGCCGTAGCCTGGTCCGGCTTCGATACGTCCCAACCTCGACAAGCACTGGCCGATTGGCTCTTCGCCCCTGAAAACCCGCTCACCGCCCGCGTGATGGCCCACCGTGTTTGGCAGCATCATTTTGGCCGGAGCCTCTGCGAAAACCCCAGCGACTTCGGGCTGATCGCCGAGGGGCCGTCCCATCCCGAACTCTTGGATTGGCTCGCCACGGAGTTTCGCCGCGGCGGCTGGAGCATCAAGCATCTGCATCGGACGATACTGCTGTCGGCAACCTACCAGCAGGCCAGCCACGTGGATTCGGCAAAAGGAGATGCATTTGCTGCCTGGCAACGCACATTGGAAGAGGATTCCGAGAACGAGCTTTATAGCCGCTTTCCTCGCAAGCGATTGGAAGGAGAGATCATCCGTGACGCCCTGCTGGCCGTGAGCGGGCAACTGAATCGTGAATACGGCGGCCCCAGCGTGATGCCGCCACTACCACCCGAAATGCTCTCCACGCTGCTCAAGGGACAGTGGCAAGCGAGTGGGCAGCCTGCCGAGCATGGGCGGCGGAGTATCTATGTCTTTGCCCGCCGCAATCTTCGATACCCCATCTTCGACGTGTTCGACCGTCCCGACGCCGGTGCTTCCTGCCCACGACGTGACCGCTCCACCACGGCTCTGCAATCGCTGGAAATGCTCAACGGCGAACTGGCCTTCCAGTCCGCCCGGCATCTGCGAGACCGTCTCTGGCGAGAGCGTTCCACGCGTCATCTTTCTCACGCCGAACTCATTGAGCGGCTATTCCTAATCACGCTCTCCCGCCATCCGGTCCCCGAGGAATCGCAGCGATTCACCGAGTTGCTCAACGCCCCCTCGCGCGACGCACGCGAAAACCTGCTCACCGCCTGCCTCGCCCTCCTCAACGCCAGCGAGTTTATCTACGTGGATTGAAGCTGGCATGCGATGGCTATATCGCTTGCTTACGGACGGAAGTTCGGAATATGGGAACGAAGGCAAGCAGGCCGATTACCGCGATTATCACTCCGCTGGGTTCTGGAACCGTAACAATGCTGATTGAATTGATCTGGTAACGTTCCGTCGGATTTTCGGCGATCAGCACGAATTCCCAAGCATGTTCGAAATTCAACGTTTTGGGAACGGCAGCCTCTCCAGACTCTTCAAAAAAACCTCCGCGAACAGTGCTCGACGAAGGAGTGAACGTAAAATTCGCATGTACATCAAGTGATTCGTCTACTGCGTTAATTCCAGCATCAGTGAAAAGAATGCTGACAGGCACTTCTTCAACAGTGCTGCCGAGATCATTGTAGGATGTGGCTGCTCCCAGTCCACCATTGTTATCCGCGACCAGGAACGCCACCAAGTTCGTGCCGTCGCCAATCGCGAAAGAAGGATCAAAATCGTTAAATGTCGAGCTTAGCCTTGTAACGTTTGCCTCGATTGAGATATCAATTTGGCCAAATCCGCTAATTGAACCCTCTGGAAGAATCGGAAGCGACAACAGCTTTTCGAAGTCCGAGGACCCTTCCGGAAAAGCCAGCGAATTGCCTTCCAGCGATGGCTCTCGAGTTGGGAACGACACTCCGGGCAATCCCAACAACTCCGCACCGGTGTATGTGGCGGAAAATAGTTCTCGAGTATAGGCGTTGGCACTGACAAAAAGACACGCAAAAATCATGACACAAACACGGTAGGTAGTGGCCATTGATCGTTTCCTATACGAGTAACATATAGTTAGTAAATTTGATTATCATCTATTTTTTATCATCAGATGCGGACGCAGCCCACATAATGACAAATACAATTTATGTTTCGGTATTTTGGAAGAGAGCACTATCGGCTGTGCCGTCGCATTTCTTGGCTCCCGAAGTGCTTCAGCGCCTCACGCAAATATTCAACACACCTTCGCGTGGCATGAGGGAAATCCCACTCGCCGATTGATTCACCTTACTCATACCAGCGAGTTTATCTGCGTGGATTGAAATGCGGAGTACGGGCTTGCCTCCGGATGGAACTTCTCACCATGGGCAAGAAGGCAAGCAGGCCAATCGTCCACAAAGCGATCGCGGAAGGTTCCGGCACGATAGTGAGAGAGTTAATTCTGTAGGCTTCCGGTGGATTGTTGCCAACGAATACAAAGCTGAGAGGTTGGGACAGATTTAGAGAGATTGGTGCGCTTCCCATTCCTGTGTTTCCTTCGAACAACCCCACAACTTCGACGGAGCCGGCAAACAACGTGAAGTCCACGGCAACGTCGAAGGACTCGTTAATATTTGGAAATCCGGAGTTATTGAAGAGCTCCGAAGAACCTTGGATATCGAGATTCGTCCCAGTGTCATTTCCGTATCCAATTTCTGCTGATCCGCCAGAATTGTCGGCGGGTGTAAACCCAATCAGACTGACCCCATCTCCCAGAGCTAACGTAGGATCGAAATCTGATTGAGTACGAGTGAGATTCATTCGAATCGAAATCGTATCACCAATGGAATACACTCCGCCCGGTGCGAGAGAGAACGTCATCAGTTTTTCCAGATTCGTGCCCACTGGCCCGAACACGAGTGAGTCTCCATCCGCAATTGGAATTTGATTTGGGAAGGATACGTTGGGAAGGTTGAGCAGGTCCGCACCGGAAAACGTTTGGCACAAAGCGGAATTGGCCATCAGGAAGGGCAAAGCAAACAATGTGATGTGAACTCTGATGATCATGCAGCCGAACCTCAATATCTAGGCAAAAAGTGAGTTGAAATAGACCGCAACCGTCCCTAGGTTTGAATCCTGTTTCCAACGGTGCGGATTATTGCTGCCGTCCCCACAACCGCAATGCTCCCAACCTGTTTCAGCCTGCAAATGGACAAAACAACTTGACTCATACGGGTTTCAGACGGGTTTCGGACATCCACGACATGCAAAATAAGCCATGAATAATCTAGGAACGGGCATCTCCGAAGAATTCCTCGCCGAAGTGGAACGTATTCGGGCCGGTATCGGCTGGAAGCAATTCGAAAAAAAATATGGCGTGGGCCGGCAGACCTTCCATTCCTGGAAGGGCCGCCGCGTGGCTAACCGACAGATCCTGGCGGACATGGTCTCGGCGATCTGGGAAGATGAATCGTATGGACGTTCCTGCTTTGAGCGAGCGTACAGCGCCTTGCCGCGTGAGACACAGCAAGCGCTACGACCACTCTTGCCAGAACACGTCGAACTACAGGCTGCTGTCACGAACGAACAAGCCAAGGGGACGACAACTCCTCCAGCCGCGGTTCCCCCTGCCTCGCATGCGGACGAAATCGACGCGATTCATACACCGGTGACACGCGACAGCAAAATTGCTTCCTCGCCGGAGATGGAAGAAGCAAATGTCGGTGCTACTAAACTGGCAGCGAACGCACATTGGAAACGCTGGCTGTGGGCGGGATTGATATTACTCCCGTCAGGTTTGGTCGCCGTAATTTCCGTGGCATTCGCCACGCGCGACGTTGACACGCCCGTCGTTACTTTTAACGACAAATTTGAGGGCGCTGTGCTGAGCGATTTCTGGCAGAAAACGGAAGATGTGGGACGAATCATCACACAATGTGATGAAATCGGGCTCGATGAAAGCCATAGCGTGAAATTTGTCTCGGGCGAGGGCGGAATAGTCAAGCGAATCGCTCTTTTTCACGAATTTCCACGACCGGTTTATGGTCGAGTTTCCGTGTTCATCTACGACACGGGGGCCGATGTAAAATCAACGAATTACATTTCCCTCATCGCCAGCAACACTCCGCAGAGGACTATGGCATCGGTGGGAACCAAGGATTACGACTTGGGGCCTGAACAAGGAGGAACGTACATTTATCAGAATTTCACCGATACGTCCGAAAAACCAAGCGACGTTGATCGGACACGGGATTGGCATCGTTTCACGATCATCAGCCGGCCCGGGTATTTAAACCTCCTGGTGGACGGGAAGGAGCTCTATCGGGGTCCGGAAGGCATTCCCTTTGACCGCATCGATCTTGAAATGCGAGCGCCAGAGTGGCGGCCTCCCTGGCACGCCTATTTCGACGATTTCATCTTCGTGCCATATGAGCCGAGCAGTGAGTGAGGCTCTCTCTCACGCCAGCAAATCGCGGACGACGTGGCCGTGGACGTCGGTGAGGCGGAAGTCGCGGCCTTGGAAGCGGTGCGTGAGCCGCTCGTGCTCGAAGCCGAGTAGGTGCAGGATCGTGGCTTGCAGGTCGTGCACGTGGACCGGGTTTTCGGCCACGCGGTAGCCGAGTTTGTCGGTCGCGCCGTAGGTGATGCCCGGCTTCACGCCCCCGCCAGCGAGAAATGCCGTGTAACAGTGGGGATGATGGTCGCGGCCCAGGAATTTGGAGCCGTTCCGTTCCTCGTTCAGCGGCGTGCGGCCAAACTCGCCGGTCCAGACGACGAGCGTCTCGTCCAAAAGTCCTCGCGCTTTGAGGTCCCGAATCAAAGCGGCGACCGGCTGGTCCATGCGGCGGCAGCGCCCGGGGAGGGAAACCGCGATGTCGTTTTCCTTGGTATTGCCATGGAAGTCCCAGCCCCAATCGAAGAGCTGCACGAAGCGGACGCCTTGCTCGACGAGCCGCCTAGCCAGCAGGCAGTTGTTGGCGAAGCTAGCTTCCCCGGGCTCCGCGCCGTACATGTCAAGCGTGTGCCGGGTCTCGTCGCGGATGTCCATTACCTCCGGCACGGAGATTTGCATGCGGTAGGCCAGTTCATACTGCGCGATGCGGGTCCGCGTTTCGGGGCTCCCTTCGACCGCGGCTTGCATTTCGTTGAGATCGCGGAGGGCGTCCAGGCTCATGCGGCGAAGGTTGCGGTCCATCCCCTCAGGATCGGAAACATATAGCACCGGATCCCCCTTGGAGCGGCACTGCACACCCTGATAAACGGAGGGGAGAAAGCCGCTCCCCCAGGCCGCCTTGCCCGCGCTGGGGCTGGTGCCGCCGGAGAGGAGCACCACGAAACCGGGCAGGTCGCGATTCTCCGAGCCGAGGCCGTAAGTGGCCCAAGTGCCGAAGGAGGGCCGGCCCGCGCGGGGCGAACCGGTGTAGATCAAAAGCTGAGCGGGGGCATGGTTGAACTGGTCGGTGACCATCGATTTGACGAAGGCGATCTCGTCCACCACGCCCGCCAGGTTGGGCAGGATTTCCGAGAGCCAGGCGCCGCTCTCGCCGTGCTGGCGGAACTCATGCGGCGTGCCTAGCAGCTTGGGCACTCCCTTGATGAAGGCGAAGCGCTCGCCTTCGGTGATCTCTTGAGGGCACGGCTCGCCATTGTGTTTGACCAGTTCTGGCTTCCAATCGAAGAGGTCATGTTGTGGCGGGGAGCCAGCCATGTGCAGAAAGATCACATGCTTGGCTCGCGCCGGAAAGTGCGGCGCGCGAGAAGCGAGCGGGTTTGACTCCGTGCGGGCGTGGCTGGTCCCTTCTCCGAGCAGGGAAGCCAAGGCGATGCCGCCGAGGCCGAATTGGCAGTCCCGGAAAAAATGGCGGCGGGTGATCGTTTGCAGGATGTCTTTGCCGGAATGCATGGTTACCTCTTGGTGAGGATTTCATCCAGGTTGAGCAACACGTTTCCCACGACGGTCCAAGCCGCCGCGGCAGCGGAGTCGGCCTCTGGCGGAAGCGGACCCAACGGCTCTGTCGCCAAAGCCAAGGCGTTCTCCGGTTCGAGGGCCATTTTTTCGTGGGCGGATTCGTACAGCGCGACCAGGCGAGCCTGTTCTGCCGAAGTTGGCGGACGGCAGAGAACCGTCTTCACGGTAAAATAGACGCCTGCCGCCGGATTGTCCGGATGTCGCGCGAGAACACGGCGAGCCAAAGCTTGTGCCGCCTCGACGTAAACCTCGTCGTTGAGGGTGACGAGTGCTTGCAGGGGAGTATTCGTCGGGATGCGGCGAATGGTGCAGACCTCCCGGCTGGGCGCGTCGAACGTGCTCATGGACGGGTAAGGTGTGGTCCGTTGCCAGAAGGTGTAAAGACCACGACGGTAGCGATCCTCGCCGGGGCTGGTTTGCCAATCCGTGGACGCGCCGAATGCGGCCCGCAATCCCAGCACGGGCCGTGGCGGCCGGGCCGGCGGGCCGTGCAGTTTCCGGCTCAACAGGCCGCTTACCGCCAATGCCTGATCACGCACCGCCTCCGCTTCGAGCCGCGTCCACGGGCCACGGGCGTAGAGCCGGTTGCTAGGATCCCGGGCCAACAGTTCCGGCGTGGCGCGGGAGGATTGCCGGTAGGCGGCCGAGGTGACCAGCGTTCGCAGGAGACGTTTCATGTCCCAGCCGTGCCGCATGAAGTCCGCCGCCAGCCAGTCGAGCAATTCGGGATGCGTGGGAGGCGTCCCCTGCACGCCGAAGTCCTCGCTGGTCTCAACCAGTCCCGTGCCAAAGAGGGTTTCCCACAGGCGATTGACGGCCACGCGGGCCGTGAGCGGATTCCGTTCATCCATCAGCCAATGGGCCAAGCCCAAGCGGTTGCGTGGCTGCTGGTCAGGGAAACGATGAAACACCGCCGGCACGCCTTCTTCGACCTCTTCCCCCAGATCAAGAAAATTGCCGCGGTGCATGATGCGGGTCGTGCGACACTGATCCGCGCTAAGTTCACGCATGATCGGCGTGGTGGGAATTTCGAGTGCCTCCCACGCTTCTTCGAGCTGTTGGAGCCGTTCCTGCAACGGAGAAAGTGCGGGTTCTTCACCTGGATTTTCTTTGTCGGCGTTCTCTTCTGCATGTTCCGATGGTGCAGACGCGACGTCTCGCCGCAATTGCTCGAGTTCGCGTCGGAGCGGCTCGTGCTCCAGTCGTGCGAGCCACGTGGGAGTTTCGAGCGTGGGGCTCTCATTCGGCTGATCGTTGTCCGCCGTCTGATTGAAGAAGGCGAACATCTGATAATACTCGGCCTGTGTGATGGGGTCGTACTTGTGCGTGTGGCACTGCGCGCAGCCCATCGTGATCCCCATCCAGACCTGCATCGTGGTGTTCACGCGGTCCACCACGGCGGCCACGCGAAATTCCTCGTCGTCGGTGCCCCCTTCGCTGTTGGTCAACGTGTTGCGATGAAACGCCGTGGCCAATCGGTTTTCCAGTGTCGCGTCCGGCAGCAGGTCGCCGGCCAACTGTTCGATCGTGAATTGGTCGTAAGGCAGGTTGGCATTGAGGGCCTCGATGACCCAGTCTCGGTAGCGCCAAATTGTGCGGGGAGGATCGTTGGCGTAGCCGGCGGAATCGGCATAGCGGGCCAAATCCAGCCAGGGACGGGCAAACCGCTCGCCGTACGCCGGCGAATTCAGCAGCCGATCGACCAAACGTTCGTAGGCATCGGGTCGAGCATCTTGTATGAAGGCCTCCACATCGTCCCAGGTCGGCGGCAAGCCGGTCAAATCCAAGCTGGCGCGGCGGATGAGCGTATACCGATCCGCCTCCGGCGAGGGAGAAAGACCCTCGTCACGCAGCCGAGCGAGAACAAAACGGTCCCAGGGCTGGCGCGACCAGTCATCGTCGTCAAGCTCGGGAAGTGCAGGCTGGCGGACGGCATCAAAGGCCCAGTGCGTTTGCCAGGGCGCGCCGGCTTCGATCCAACTTCGCAAGATATCGATTTCCTGGACGGTCAGGGAAGCTCCCGCTTCCGGGGGCGGCATCCGCATCCCTTCATCTTCCGTTGTGACTCTCCTTAGAAGCTCACTCTCCTCGGCGTTTTCTGGAACTACGGCAAAGCTGCCGCTATCGAGTTCGGCGATGGCGCCTTCCCGGGAATCGAGACGCAGCCCGGCCTCGCGCGTCTCCTCGTCAGGTCCATGGCAGGTAAAACATTTGGACGACAGGAGCGGAAACACCTGGCGGCGAAACGTATCCGCACTATCCTCGGCCGCCAGCAATAAAATGGGCGTGCCGGTCGTCACCCAGACAATCAAAATCAAAATAGATCTAAAGTGAGACGGCATGGAAACGTTCCTCGGGCGGGCCAGGGAGGATTACTGGCCTAGCGTCCCTGCCGTACCGCCCCGGGCTCAAATCCAGCGATATTCGCTGCATGAACTCGCAAACTCACAGCACGGAGATGGGCTATCAGCCCGTGCAGACGCAGACTGGCCAATCGTGATTATATCCCAATCACTATTCCCATGCATCGCGGGAGCAACGCGAGGAAGCGTTCAGGTGAAACATCGCAGGCAACGAAAACATGCGATACCGCTTCACGCCGCCGAGTCCTGTTCCGCATCGGCGAGTAGCTTCTCAACCAACCGGCGGACCGCTTTTTCATCTCCGGATGTATAGCCTTCCCACACGCCACGGACCGCGCCTTCACGGTCCAGTACTAACGTCGTGGGATAGACCAGTTGTCCCAAGAGCAGAAACACGGATTTCCGCGTGTCGAGTTGCAGATCGGCGTAGGTGGGAAGCGTGGTGCCCATCCTTTCCAAGAAATTCTCTGTCGCCGCACGCAACTCGTCCTCATCTTCCAAACCATCCTGGCCACACGAAACGGCCAGCACACAAAAACCTTGCTCGCCTGCAAGGTCCTCGTGAAGCTTTGCGATATGCGGAAATTCCTTGCGGCAGGGAGGGCACCAAGTTCCCCAGAAATTCAACAGCACGACTTTACCCTGCAAGTCCCGCGAACGAATGTCCGGCACCGCGCCGGTCAAGGCCTGCAAATCGACCGAGAGCAAACGCTGTCCGACGGCGGGATGCTGCCCGCCATCGGTTCCTTGGGTCAGCATGGGCCGCAAAGTGAGATAGATGCCAAACAGCACGAACAGAAATCCCAAGCCGATCCAAGTTACCAGCGGTGAGCGCTCTTGGCGGTCGGTGAGGTGTTCTTCTTCGGACCAAGCCATCAACAGGTCTTTCGAGAGCAGGCAAGCAGGGACTGATAATGAATAGGGTGCGCGCTGGAAATCACCGAACCGAAATCGCGTGGCATCAAATCGTGAATGAATAACGAAGCCATGTTATTGCTTAGAACATCAGCCATGGAAGATCCTATTCCAGCACAGTCTTCCTCGCTGGAGACTTGCCCGTCAAGGCTTCACAAGCATAGTTTTCGATCGATGGAACAATTTCGATTGTAACCAGCAAAAAAACCTTTATCATTGTGAAATGGAGGACTCAAGCGGTGAAATGCCGCGATCGCCCAGGCAAAAGGTTGAAGGAGTAACGTCATGGTCGAGAGGAATCACGGTTGGAAATTGGATGTAGAGCGAGGGCCCGGCTGGATCATCGTGCATTTGGACCGCGAGGCCCAAGCGGAGGAAATGCCCGAACTGGCGGATTGGGTCTGGAGCGTGCTGCGCTGCCACGGCGGCAAACGCCTCATCGTGGAGTTGGATGACAACACGCTGCTGCAAAGCTACTTGATCGGCCAATTGCTACGTCTGTCGAAACGGGTCGGCTTCGCGGGCGGCGTCCTGCGGCTCGCGGGACTCTCTTCGCAAAACGTCGAGGTTTTGCGAGGCTGCCGGTTGGATCAAGTTTTTTCCATCTATCCCACGCCCCATGGGGCCATTTTTGCCTCGCGGATCACGGTTCCCGAGAAGGAGAGCGAAGGCGAGGACGCTCCCGCCCAGAAAAACCGTGTGCGGGATTGTCCTGAATACCATTTGACTTGAAGGCGTATCAACCCGCGCGCGTCGTGAGCATATGACTGAACTGGTACTGGCAGTTCAGGAGATCGCGGTCCATACCAAGGCGGCGATCACGGGCGTGGCCATGCCGGTCAATTGAACAATCGCCGCGCGGACGTGGGAATTTCCCGTCGCGAAAATCACTTGGCCACACAGCAGTCCCCAGGGGGATAAGGCCACGAGGAAAAATACTCCGCGGGGCAGCGCCGAGTTGTAGTGGCACGCCACGCTGAGAATCCCCAACAGCGCCGCGTTGGCGCTGGGCAGCGCGGCGAAAAACAAGCGGGGGACTTGCCGCCACCAGGCTGCCATAAGCAGACCCGCGAGTGATGCCGTGGCGGCAAGGCACAGTTCCGTCATTCGGGCGTTCCCCGATTGCAGCACGACGAACGCCCCTGCCGCCATCGCGAAACCGAGCCCGAGGCTGGGCACCCAGGCAAACGAAGTTTCGCCCGCTCGACGCGCGATCCACGGCTGAAGGGCGAGGACCGCGGCCAAT
>JANQPP010000123.1 GCA_028289405.1 Pirellulales bacterium | reverse complement strand
TGCGCCTGGATTGGCAATTCGCAACCAGTTGCCGCGAAGCACTACCTTCAAGTGACTGATGAGCACTTTGCACGTGCCGCTCAGCCGGCGCAGCAAACTGCCGAATTGAGTCGCAGCGAGTCGCATAGCAAAGGGGAAGTGGGCCGAAACACCCCTTTTTTGCCGAACCTTGCGACTGCCTGCGAATCCTCGCGGTTCGTGCAAGCACCCCCACGGGGAGTCGAACCCCGGTTTTCGGACTGAGAACCCGATGTCCTAGGCCACTAGACGATGGGGGCGTAAGCTGCCCATTCTTTGCTAAATCCCTGGTCCGTGTCAACGGCCTTTTCGCTGAAACGGAAGACGTGCATGGCACGCTTGAGTGGGAGCTAATTTGCGGTAATGGAGAAGTGCGTTCCGCTTATCAAAAATCGCGTGTGGTGAACACCACCATCGCCGCGCCGACAGCCAGTCCAGTGACCCACAACAGCGTCCGCATGGCCAGATCGACGGAGATCGGTTCGATCCATTCCGAGGGGGGGATGGTCAAGCCTTCGGACAGCCCCAAGCCGATCATGATCGAACGTCCGTAATAACTGATCGCGGCGTGCTTGATGATTCCCGGCAGGTTTCCCATCAGGAATTCAAAAAAGAAGGCGTAAATCAACGCGGCAATCGTGGGATGTTGAAACAGCGTGGCAAACAGATGGAACACCGCCGTGTAAGCGAGCCCCAAGAGCACGACCGCCGGCAAATACCGCTCCCAGGCTAGCCAGCCGGCGCCGCCCGCCGCGGCACAGCAGATTCCGAAAAAGGAAATGGTCCAGCCCAAAGCTAGGGGAAGGGTGGCGAAAAATTTCACCAGCACGATCCAAGGGCGGGAAATGGGCCGCGTGAGAAGGAAGACGAGCGTGCCGTCGTCCCGTTCATTCCCCAAGCTCGTGGTACCGAACGCGAGCGCGCACAGCGGCACCAGAAATCCGGCGAACAGCACGATCACGAACTCGTTGCTAAACGCATCGAAACGCGCGGCCTCGTCAACGATGCGGTCGTACCGCCGCTGCGATAGAAACATGAGAGTTAGAACGAAGGGAATGCCCACCATCAGGCTTCCCCACGACCAAAGCTGCCGGCGAAAGGTGAGCCAGCCGAGCATGGTCAACGAGCGGGCCATACGCATTATGATTCCTGGTGAAGATAATGAAAAACCGATTCCGCGTCGGAATCGAGAGTCTCCAAACGATGCACCACCACGCCGCTTTCGGCAATGACTCGCTGTAGGCGGGCGAAAAATTCCGGCGACTGGCTTGTCCGCACGATCAATCGCCCCTCTTCCACGCGGACTTGCTGAACCTCGGGACTTTGCACCAAATCCGCCGCCAACCCGCGCGGCGAATCGACTTCGACTTGCACGGTACGCGGTTGATCTTCCAAGAGATCACGAATTTCCGCCAGCGCTCCGGAGGCGACCAATCTGCCTCGGGCAATCACGACCATTTTCGCCGCGATGGCTTGCACGTCGTGCAACAAATGCGAGGAGAGCACGACCGTTCTCCCGGATTCGCCAAGTTCGTCGAGCAAACTGCTCAAAGCGCGGCGCCCGGCAGGATCAATACCGTCGAAGGGTTCATCCAGAATTAATACCTCGGGCTGATGCACCAAAGCCTGCGCGATTTTGATCCGCTGCCGCATGCCACGGCTATACCCTTTGATGGCGCGATGCGCTCGGGAAGCCATTCCGACGCTGTCCAGCGCGGCGGCCGCCTGCTCCCGCGCACTGCTTCGAGATTGCCCCTGCAATCGAGCCATGGCCCACACAAACTCCATTCCCGTCATCTCTTCGTAGAAACGCGAGGAATCCGGGGAATAGCCGATATGCCGTTTGGACTTGGCGGACCGGGCCGAATAAGCGCCGATCCGGACCTTCCCCAGCGTGGGACGCAATTGGCCGGTCGCCAGTTTCAACAAGGTCGATTTGCCCGCTCCATTGGACCCCAACAGGGCCGTGACTCCCGGGCCAATGCGGCAATGAAAATCATTGATGCCTTGCACGGCACCATAAAACTTGGAAACGTGGTCAAAGACGAGATCCATGAGCGCAGCGAAAAAAAGTCTACTGGGCGGAACGCACCTTGCGACGGAAGGCCCAAAGTCCGAGCAGGGTCAAAACACTGAGAATCAAGATGGCCCAGCCGGCTTGCATCTCCTGGCGTTCGGAAGAATACGTTTGAAAAGCCCACCGCCCCGCGTAGCGGATATCCCGCCAAGGATCGAGGAGCAGCCACATGCGATTGTCCGTGGCACGCGACATCTGCGTGGCTCCGATCCGGGGTACAACGAATAGGCTAATCCATGTGATCGCGATAGGCGCCATCTTTTGCAAGTATGCCGAGATCGCGGAGATGCCGACCGCCAAAGTGCCCGAGAGGATCGTACCGTATAAGACGATGGAAACCAGAATCCGCCAATTCTCCCACCAATAGTCGTGTGAGGCGGAAAATAAACCATATTCCACGAAGAGCAGGATCGCCGGAAACAACGTCAATGCGGCCACAATCGTGGACATGGCGATCAGCTTGCCCCACACGATATGGCGGACGCGTAAACCGCGTGAGCGATAAAAGGGAATCAAGCCCAAGCGGAAATCGCTGCCCACCAGCAGGCTGCCAGCGAAGGCGAGCAGCAGCGTCACGATCTGTCCCTGCCCAGTCATGAACGAGACGTAGCCGTTCTCGTGGCCGCTCTCGGCATCGGGCCGAAAACCGAAGCGGGACATCAAATTGTCTTGGGCGCGGGACGGCAGTTCCAGTTGGGTCACCGCGTAGATAATCGAGAAATACATCACGAAGTTCAGCAGGCCAAGCGCTAGCAAGAACCAGAAACTCTTGCGCCGCCAAAGCTGGGCCAGGGAAACCTTGGTCAACGTCACCACGGTCCAAATTCGTGGCCGCAGCCGCCCTTCCCAGCCATGGTACAACGCACGGTCAACCAGCATGGAAAACCCCATGTGCCCTCTGGCTTGTCGAGGTCTCCTCGGCGGGAAGGTCCTCCGCGTCGGTCAAACGGAAAAAGCTCGCCTGCAAATCCTCTTCAGCCATCTTGAGAGACGTGATCACCGCGCCCGAAGATTCCGCCAGTTCGAAGAAGCGGGCGTTTCGCCACGAATGCGGCACGGTGAAGTACAAAGTTCCATTGGTTTTTCCCCGCTCGACTTGCCCGCCCGTTTGCCGCAGGGCTTCCGCGAATGCGTCCAACTCTCCGGTCGCTCCCAATTGATAGCGGTCGGAGACGCGATTCCGCAGCTCGGACACTGGCCCGTAAAAGCGGACGCGACCTTGATGCAAAATGACCACGTCCTGGCACAAGTCCTCCACATCGGAAAAGAGGTGCGTGCACATCAACAGGCTCTTTCCAGTGGACCGCAACAAATCCTGGAGCAGCCGGAGCATGCGTGTCCGTCCCGTCGGATCGAGCCCTCCCGTCGGTTCATCCAAAATCAACAACTCCGGGTCATGCACCAAAGCCGCCGCCAATTTGAGGCGTTGCACGTTTCCCGTGGAGTATTCATCCAGTTTCCGGTACCGCAATTCCTCCAGGCCGACGTAGTTGAGGATTTCGTGAGCCCGACGGCGTGCCGACTTCGCCGCCATCCCGTACAGTTCACCGGAGAGGGCCACGTATTCATAGCCCTTGAGCAGCGGCACCAATGGGCGCGTTTCCGGCATGTAGCCAATTCGCCGCCAGACGGGATTTCGCCCCGAGACGATGTCGTGCCCCAGGATTCGCACCTGCCCCTGTTTGGGTTGGATCAAGCTCAGCAAGATCTTGATGAGCGTCGATTTGCCAGCGCCGTTGTTGCCCAACAGCGCGACATTCCCTGGGACTAAGGACAAATCGACCTGGCGCAAGGCATGCACATCCCCAAAGGAATGGCTCAGATCCACCGTCTCTAACAACGAAGTCGAATCCATGAAGTGAATCCGCAATGGCGCATGCTTACGGAGAGTATTCTACTCATCTCAATGGTGCGATCGCCGCACGCCGCGCGAAATGAATAGAAGCACGCGGCGAGAGGCCATCCATCATTCGGTAACCCATCGTATGCCACGCCGGCGGCGGAGTGAATCCATTGACGGGAACAAGCGGCCACAGGCGCGTCAGCCGCGATTTACCCTGGACTGTGAGAATTCTTGGCTTGAGATCCAGAAATCCCGCCGATGCCGCACGATTGCCGGGTTATTCGTCGGGATCGAAAGATTCTTGCCTGCCGATGCGCGAGACCAGAGAGACCCGATGGCTTCCCGATGCGATCGACTATCGCATCAGTATCCAAGCGATGAAGGCCCAGCCGACGAGTGCCGCGAAGATCCACACAATCACGGCGGGAGACCGCGTTGGCGTCGGAAGACGGTCCGGTGAGGCCGTCAGCGTGGAGACGGCCTGGCGGTCGTGTTTAATGGGACGCTGCATGCGGTCGCGAAGCCGGAGTTCGATCTGCCGTTGTATCGAAGCTAGACAACGGCTGCCTCTGGCTTTTATCGGTCGATCCAGGGCTTCTCGCTTAGGCGCTACCATGAAAACACCTCGCCGGTCGCAAGGGCGTCATTCGCCAGAAAGAATTATCTCAAAGGACTTTTCGTCCTCGACCGCTTTTTAGATGCGGCAATCCAGTTGCAGCGCATATTGGGAGATTCACCTATCACCGAGGAAGGATGGTGAATTCACAATGAGAATAAAGCCCAATTAATGATACGCGCCAAGAAAGACCGGGCAACCCCGGAAGAATAGATAAAATTTTAAGAAAAATCACCCAAGAAGTGGGCGGAGTACATTTCGCGAAATGCGGAGCGACCTCTTGCGGGCATCCAAATCCTGGAAGAAAGCGTCATCCTCGACTTCCACGCAGATTGGACCGTCATAGCCCACGTCCGTAAGGGCGGAAATGAAACGGTCCCACCGTACGTCGCCCAACCCGGGAATCTTCGGAGTGCTCCAGCCGGGATTTGGTGCCAAGATCCCTAAATTGCCCAATCGCTCCCGTTCGATCTTCATGTCCTTGGCGTGCAGGTGGAAAAGCTTGTCGGAGAATTCGAAGAGCGGACGAACGTAATCCATCATTTGCATTACGAGATGGGAAGGGTCGTAATTTAGCCCGAAATGCGCCGAAGGAATCGCTTCGAACATCTTCCGCCATACGTCGGGCGAACGGGCCATGTTCTTGCCACTCGGCCATTCGTCGAGCGTGAAAAGCATCGGACAGTTTTCGATGCCCAGCAGCAGGTCCTGCCGCTCGGCATAGGCGACAAGCTCCGGCCAAACTTGGCGAAAGTTCTCAAAATTGGTTTCCAAGGGTGCCGTGTGGTCGTTCCCGATGAACGTGTTGACGTTTCGCAAACCCAATACCCGAGCCGCATCCATCACAGCTCGCAAATGATCTCGGGCGACCTGAGCTTCCTCCGCGTCCGCCGAGAGAATATTGGGGTAATAACCGAGGCCGGAAATCGCTACGTTATGCTTTCGACAAAGTGCATGGACCTGCTCGGCCTGGGAAGACGAGAAATCGGTCACGTCAATGTGGCACACCCCGCCGAACTTGCGATCAGCTTTGCCGGGCGGCCAACACATCACCTCGACGCAGTCGAATTGCTCCTGAGCGGCGAATTGAAGTACTTCTTCGAACGTTAAATCAGGGAATATGGCCGTGACAAAACCAAGCTGCATGCCAATCGCTCCTGTGTGGGGTTTGCCGCGCCATACGGCAAGGCAGGACAACGAGTTAAGTTCCCTGGAAAGCATTCGCGTGAAAAGACTGGGCCGCGAGAAGAATGAGCCCGACTACTTGGGATTCTTCCGGCACGATTTTCGGCGAACAGTCGCAATATAGCGGCTCGAATTCCAGACAGCGAGAGACGGAGACGCGGAACGTGAGAATCACTTTATTTTCTCGGGGACGTACGCGAGTCGGGAATGCTGACACGAATCGTTACCGCCAAGTTACTGGCGTCCGGAAACGCACGACATTCACCCGCCGTGACACGCAGCGGACAAGCGTTGCCCGTGTTCATCTGGCGGACTCTTGGTTTTGATCTATGGAAACGGATTTTGCTTGAAACACGCTGGAGGGCTTTTAGAATGAATATTGGAAAAATCGTTGCTATCGCGCGAAATACTAGAAAAACTACGCTCGGTATCTGGATTGGGGCATGGCTGCTGATTACGGTGGGGATGAGCCAATTGCTCGCGGCTCAAAGATTTCCGCCCCATGCCACCGCGAAGCCAGAAGTGCAATCCAGCCAAAAGCTTGTGGTGGCTAGCGCAATTCAAGGAGAAAATCAGCAGATCATCCTCGTGGATACCGTCGCGCGGACGATGGCCGTGTACCATGTACCCTTCGCCACGGGAAAGCCGAAACTCGCCAGCGTGAGGAAGGTCCACTGGGATCTGCAATTGGATCAATTCGAAGCGGAGTTACCGCTGCCAAGAGACGTGCAAAACATGGTGCAGCGGCAATAGATGTTCAATTTCAGGATGGGCCGGGCGGTCACCCCTGGTGATCAGCGGACGGCGTCCCACGGAGAATAAGTCTGCATGGCCGGAAAATTCGTCGTTCTGGAAGAAGCCGCGGAGATGCTGGGAATTCCTGCGGAGAAGCTCAACGAGATGCGTGAGCAGCGGGAAGTTTCAGGCTACCGTGACGGCAAATCCTGGAAGTTCAAAAAGGCGGATATCGAAAAGTTGCGGGCCTCGCTAGGAAGCGGTGGCTCCACTCCCAAGGAGGATGACGAACTCGCTTTGCAGTTGGACGATGATTTATCGGAAATCGATCTAAGTCAGGAGATGAGCGACTCTGGAGCCCTTACCGATCCTTCGATCACCCCTTCAGTGAGTGACGATTTGGACCTGGCTCTGGATGATGACTTGGGCCTCGCGGCGGAGGAACCTACGCCCGAGGTAGCGGATGCCGAAAACGCGCCGACTTTGGAACTGGAGTCCTCCGAATTGGGGCTCGATGACATCGACCTCGGTGACGACCTCAACTTGGCCGAGGAGGATAAGGAGGATGCGTTGGGGCTGGCTCCGGAGGTTTCCGAGGAGCCGACCCCTGAACCGCCGGCTGACGACTCGCCCGCTCTAGCGGACGACTCCCCCAAGGAACCGGTCGCCGAGGCAACTGCCGCGGATGATCTCGATCTGGCGCTAGATCACGATATCGACTTGGCCCTCACCGAGGAACAGAGCGGATCCTCCTCGACGCACGAATTGGATCTGCTGGGTGAGGAGGAAAGCGACGACAAAGAAGAAATTTTGCTGGGCGGGGACGACGCGGACCTCACGCTTGAGGACGACGACGATGGCATCTCCCTCATGGCGGACGAAGGCGCGAGTGCGGAACTTCAACTGGATGACGACGATTTCGACGTCGGTGCTTCCGATGCTTTGTCCGATGACTTGGATGACGAGGATCTGATCCTGGGAGATGATTCGGCCGAGGATGAGTTGGCCCCCACCAAAGCGGCTTCCGAGGACGACTTCGAATTGACTCCCATGGTCGATGCGGATGCCGAATTGTCCGATAGCGGTTCTCAAGTCATCGCTCTGGACAGTTCCGAGGAATTCGCTGATTTGGGTGGTGAATTCGCCGCGGAAGGGGATGCCGCCACGGACGAAGGGGCTTTCGGATCGACCGTGGGGGACGACTTCGGCTCCCTGGGCGGGGCAGCCAGCCGACCGGCGGCGAAAACTGTCGGCACCGCCACCGCAGAAGCGCCTTACAGCACGCTCAACATCGTGAGCCTCGTCTTTTGCTCAATCCTGCTGCTCATCGTGGGATTCATGATGATCGATCTGATGCGCAACTTGGGTACCTGGAACGGCCCTGCATCGCTTAACAAGACGCTAATGGACGTCGTGCTCGACGCACTCGGGATGTAAACTGGCGGCGTGCCCAAAAAATCAGGCGGCAGGTGCTTGTTCGCGAGATGCCCGTTTAACCGACACGACAAGTTGCGGAGTTCCTTCTCGGGTTGTGCTTCTACCGCCGTCACGGAATGGCGCCTATAATGCAACAATGGATCGCCCTACGGATCGATGCCGTGGTTTGTGATCCGACCTTCCTTCCAAGGGCGTGAAGTGGACTATTGGAAGGCGTCCATCGCCCCAATTCCACCTAGATTCGCCTGGCTCCCCTAGGTAGTTTCCATGGCAAGAAAACGCTTGGTGTCAGCGGACCAGCCGTGGTGGATGCGGGCGGTGCTGCACGTTTATGAGTTTAGCGCTTCACTGCGTTTGGCGGTCGTGCTGATCTTTACTTGCGCCGCCGTGCTGGCGGTGGCCACATTCGTGGAAAGTAAATATGGGACACCCGCGGTCCAGTTCGGTATCTACGGCACCTGGTGGTTTGGTTGGCTGAATGCCCTCTTGGCGTGGAACATTTTCTGCGCGGCCGCGATTCGCTTCCCCTGGAAACGACACCAGACCGGCTTCGTGATCACGCACATCGGCTTGCTCACACTGCTGTTTGGCTGTTTGCTCAGCCGCCGTGGAGGCATCGATGCCCAGCTTCCGGTATTCGAGGGACACGTCGAACATCGCGCTTTCGAAGAATCGCATCACGTGGAATTGGTCGTGCAGCCAGAACAATCCGGCAGTAAACCCGAGAATCTGCCGATCATCCCGCTCAAGACCGGTCCTTTCAATTGGCGTGATTACGGCACGCTGCTTCCCACGTTTCCGTGGGATTTCTCCCGCCGTCACGATGCCGGTGACGTGCTATACGACGCGGACGGCATTCGCGTCGAGATTTTGGATTTTCTCGCCGATTCGCGACTGGTGGACGTGCCCCGGCTCAAGCTTAAGCTGGTCATGCCCTCCATCCCCGGCAGAGGCGAGATGGGTGATCAGGAACTTCCCGTGTTCACGGTCCGCTCTCCAGACGAACTGGCGGTCGACTGTTTTCCCCATGGATTGGGTAGCCAGCAACGGGCGGGCGGAGGGTTGATCCTCTTTTGGTTGGCCGGATCAGCGGTCGAAGTGGAAGCGTTTCAGCGCTGCCTGCCCGAAGGTTCCTTGGGAAGCCAGGGGCAGATCGCGCTGCTGATCGACGGCCAGGTTCATCGGCTGCAAGTCGAGGATGTCGTGGATCAGGGTCGAGTCCCCATCGAAGGCACCACGGTGGAGGTGGAAATCCCCCGCTGGGTGCGGTCAGCGTCCTTAGCGCCCGGAGATGACGGCCAAGGGGTCCGTTTGATTGAGGAAGCGGCTAGATCGGAAGAAACCGCACGGCCCGGCGTGGAAGTTCTCGTGCATCGGCCCGGCAAACCACCAAGCCGATTGCTCTTGTTCGCGGATTTACCACACATCAGCGTTCCCGACTTCGCTGGGGACCTCCATGGCGCGTACTGGTATGACCATGGTGAAAAGTCCTCCGTGGAACTACTCCAAGGGACCGGAGAAGGCGGCTCGCGCATCGATATCGTGCAAGGCCCGGATGAAAAGCTGTATGCCCGCTACTGGAACCGCCGAGAGGTTGTCTGGTCCCAGGAACTTCCCACCGATGGCAAGGAAGTGGATGCCTTCAAGATGCCGATGGCACAGCTTCGCCTGGCGGTGACGGAATTCATTCCGAGCCAAGAACCGAAAAAAGCCACGCTGCCACACCCCTTCGACAAGGACAAGGTCTTCGGCATGAAACGTGCTGCCGGGCTCTTTCGGGTAACGGTTGACGGCCAGCAGGAGGAGATGTGGATCGCGGGGATTCCCGGCGAACCTGGGGACCGGACGCCTCGAGCCGACGAAATGGGTATCGTGCGGGGCGACGGACGGTTCGTCTCGATGACCATGCCGCCCGACGCGATTGACATCGGCTTCGGCATCCGGCTCCGCAATTTCGAACGCAAGCTCGACCCGGGAACTAGCCAGCCATCGCACTTCTCCAGCACGGTCGACTTCGTCCAGCTCGGCGAAAGCCAATCGTCGCTGCGGGACGACGTCTGGATCACGATGAATGCTCCCGTCGATTTCAAAAGCCCGACCAACGGCCAGTCTTACCGGCTGTTTCAAGAGAGCTTCGGAGGTCCATATGTGCCGGGTGAACACACGTATCGCGTGTTCGCGACGGAAGCGACCGGTGAAAACCTCTACTATTCCATACTTACGGTGAATTACGACCCAGGACGGGGGATCAAGTACGCCGGCTGCCTGCTGATCGTCGGCGGCATCGGAACCATGTTTTACATGCGGGCGTATTTCTTCAAGTCGCGACCGCCTTCTGTTACCACGACGGCCAGGGCCAAAGCGCCCGCTCCACGCAAAGTTCGGGAACCCGCCACGACCGCGTAACATATCCAACCACGGAACACTGTCATGCCACGCAAAATCACGACCTGGATCGCCGCCATCCTGTTCCTGGGGCTGCCGGCATTGCTCCATGCCGCGACCGCCGAAGTCGATCTGTCTCATTGGAAGCGGCTGCCAGTTCTACATCAAGGCCGCATCATGCCGCTGGACACGTTCGCGCGGGAGGCCGTGGAGAAGATTTGCCATCGTGAATCGCCGACCTTGAAAGTGGTGGATGCCGTACCGGAGGATGAACTTTCCTCCGAGGAAATGTCTTCTGCCTTGGAGGTGATCCCTGACGAAGAAGGGAGGAAGTTTCAGGCCGCGGAGTTGCTGCTGAGTTGGCTCGTAGAGCCCGAGAAGTGGGAACACATCCCTTTCTTGTTGGCCAAGCATGAAGAACTGCGGGAACTACTCGAAGTGCCCTTGCGGAACGCCAAGGGTACTCCGCTGCAGTTCGTCTCGCCGGCCCAATTGGATCAAGCGGAAGCAATGCAAGATTTCCTGCGGGAAATGGAACGGAAGCAATCCCAAGCGATGGCGCGGGGCGAAACGCCCAAATTCACGGAACTCGAGAACAAAGCCAAGGACCTCGTCCAGTCGTACAATTTGTACCGGGCGATCACCTTCCAGCCCTTGTCACCCGCCGCACCGCGAGCCCGTTTTCTCACGAAGTGGCGCGCCACCAGTGAGGCCTGGCGAGAGCTTTCCTCCGAATTGCATGCCATGAAATTCATGCAAAGCGGGGAGTCCGAACTCGACCAACTATCTAGTCAGGTTCAACAGTCCCTATCGGACATCACCACCATCGTCCAGGAGAGCTTCGGCCGGTTTCCCGTGGCGGAAGTGGAGCCGCAAGTAGTGCAGCTTGTCTCGGCCACGCATCGCCTGCGAGAACACTTTGGCGAGAGACGCGACCAGTTGGGGGAGGCAGCGCAAAACCTGGGTTGGTCCCCAGCCATGCGTAAAAACGCCCAAGGGCTCCTGAACCAACTGGCCGTGCATAGCCGGAAACTGGCCCAACATGCCCAGGAAATGCATCTCGGCCTGTACGACAATGGGGATGGATTGCGGGTCACGCCAGCCTTGAATGCTGCGGCACTCGAACGGGAAAGGGACATAAGTGACGACGCCCAGCCATGGCTCGCCCTGCAGGCCGTCTTGTACGCCAGTAGTGACCTGCTGGCCGAATACCCGCGGGATGCGCTGCAAGCGGTCCGGCAGAATTTCGCTTCAGTGGCTCGCATCTATCGCGAGCGGGACGGCCAAGATCGGTCGGAACAACTGCGTGAAGCGCTCGCGCGGCTGGAACAATCTCTGCGGAATCTGGGAACGACGATCGAACCGCTCCGCCGCGAACTCGATATCCAGGAGCAAGATGAAGCGCTGATCGCATATACGGCATACCCCGGACCGGACGCCACGCAGGCGGAACTGGCCTACAACCGCGTGGATCCCTTTCAGTGGTCTTGGGTGATCAGCCTGAGTGCCGTGTTCGCCTTGGCGCTGGCCTTTGGGGCGGCGCGGCGGCCCATGACTTGGCTGGGAATCCTGCTGATGCTGGCGGGCCTGGTGTGGACCGCCTATGGCTTCTATTTGCGTGTGCTGGTCACCAGTTGGGCACCGGTCACGAACATGTACGAAACCGTGATCTACGTCCCCTTTTTCGTCTCCATGCTCGCGCTGTGGTTCACGCTGCTCCCGTTGACCTGGGACGGGCTCCGCCTGGGCTGGCGGCTCTCCGCGATCCCTGGTACTTGGGAAGACCAGCCGGTCTCCGCCGAACAGGAGGCTCAGTCGTCGTCCGCGCGGCGAATCGGGCAGGTGTTGCTGCTATTGCCCCGGGCTGGGCTTTCCGCGCTCTTGTTCTATGTACTCACCATGGCTCCCTATGCCGCCGGAGACCGTGAGATCATCCAATTGGCACCCCGAGGATTAGGTGGAGAAGGTCTCGACTCGAACGGGCTCATGACCTGGGCCGCTGGAATCGTGGTGTTGGTTCCCACGGTTTGGTACTTGCCGCGTGCCATCCTCTCGCTGCTCGTCTCCCTGTTCACCGTGCCAGTGACGCTCCGCCGCGGGACAGGGGACCGGTTGAACCGCGTTTTGGAACGTTGGCCTTTCGCTTTCGCCGGAGCATTCGTCGCCTTCGGGGGTTCGTTCATCGCCTGGTATTCGCCGGTGCTGGATGAGAGTTTCACTCCGCTGCAGCCCGTGCTGCGAGATAATTTTTGGCTCACCATCCACGTGCTGACGATCGTCTCCAGCTATGGCGCCGGCGCGCTGGCCTGGGGGCTGGGAAATCTCGCGCTCGGTTACTATCTCTTCGGGAAATATGTGACCGTGGGCGGCAGCGATTCGCCAACTTCCACGGAAGCCACGATTCGACGCCCTCCTCCCCAGACCGTGGCCTTGGCGAGTTATGTCTATAAGTCCATGCAGGTAGCGGTTCTGCTACTTGCCGCCGGGACGATCCTCGGCGGACTTTGGGCGGATGTTTCTTGGGGTCGCTTCTGGGGATGGGATCCGAAAGAAGTCTGGGCCCTGGTTTCCCTGTTGGTTTACCTGGCGATCCTCCATGGGCGGTACGTGGGCTGGTTCGGCAATTTCGGGATCGCCGCCGGTGCTGTGATGGGCGCTTCAGCGATCGTCTTCTCCTGGTATGGAGTCAATTTCGTGCTGGGAGCGGGCCTGCATTCCTATGGATTTGGTGATGGCGGGCAAAATGAAGTCGGCGGCGCCGTGGCTCTCAACTGGCTGTTTCTGCTCGCGGCCGGGGCACGCTATGTGACCACGGTGAAAGATCGAGAAGTCGAACCATCATCCGGAGGCGACCAGTCCTCCGCGACGACCGCGCCGCGCGAAAGTGGCGTGGCTTCGCGGCTGGAAGCGGGAGCCTGAGAAAAGATGGATGCATCGCCCGGGGGCTGGGGGCGCGTTTGCCATCAGGTAGCGGCATTCGAACCGTTTCGAATCGCAGTTCACATCGCCGCGAACTCCGAGTCGCGCGCTGGACCGAATCCGTGGAAACCAACGCACCTCGGTAAATCGCAACCGCAGCGAGCGAACTATCCTAGGACGCCCAAAATGGGGGCTTCCAATTCAATCAGCTCGCGCAGCACTTCGTGGGATTTGGAATCCAAACGTCCGCCACGGGTCGCGGTGAACACGATGCCGTCGCAACGGGCCGCCAATACCTCCAGATCCACCCGATAATGGACCGGCGGGCCAATCAGAAAGATTGTCGAGTATTGCTGCCGAAAAAGATCTAGCAGTTGGCTCATCCGCTGCATGGCGAGCCCTTCTTGCGGAAAAGGCGTGTTTCCGAGCATCACGCAGTCCACGCTCGGAGATTTGCTGGGAAAGACCAAGTCGGGCGGCTCCACGGTTTCGAAGGTGAGATAGTCCGACAATCCGGGCCAATCGGCTTCCTCCTCAACCGTTTCGCGCCGCTTTTTAGAACCAGAACGATGACTCTGTGCCTTTGGTGGCGTCATCCCTTCCAGTAGGACATCTTCCCAATGGTTCACTCGATCCGTGGATTGATCCACGTCCATTAGAAGGACGCGTTCGCCCCGCGCCGCCAACCGTTCCGCGATGCGGAACGGCAGCAACAAACCGTCTCCGTCTTCCTTCTTCAGGGGGCTGAACAGAACCACCGAACCAGCACCGCTGACCGACTGCTGAATCCGCAGCGATGCCAGACGGAGAAACTCCTCCTCGGGATGCTCTCCTGTCGGCGCCGGTTTGGGCAGTTCAGGCCGACGCGCCACGGTGGGCATGCCGTAGTATCGAGCCGCCTCGTCGAAAACATCTCCCGGCGGGTTGAGAACTTCGTAACCGATCACCGGAGCGGAGAGGCAGATCGTAAGGAAAAATAACGAGCCCAAAAACAGCTTGAGCATGTTCGACGATCTTCCGCCCAGCGCCGGAGCTGGAGACGCTAAAATCGAAAGTGCCCGCGCCGGCGACTCCTTCAAACGAAGCAAGGAAGCGCGTTGGGTCCGCAAGTCGTCTCGCTCCACTTGGGCGTCCTGCACCTTTGCCGCGAGGTCTTGGGCATCCTTGATCAGAAACCGTTTCTCCTCGGCTTCCTGTTCAAGCTGTTGAAGCTGCTTCTCGAGTAGGGAATTTTCCGTGGGAACCGGCACCATGTTGAGGGCCAATGTGTCCCGTTTCTCACGAATGGACTTAAGCTGCAGTTGCAATTCCTGCACGGCGGCGGGCGGTTTTTGATTGAGAGCATTCATGGGGAAAACACCAGCCACGAGGCTTTGCAATCGTTCCTCCCATGCGCGAACCGAATCTTGGTTGTCGACCTGTTCCGTCATTTTGTTGAGCTGGGCCAAAATGTTTTCCGCGCGAACGCGTTCGCGGTGCCGCGGGGCGGAAAGGCTCAGAATTTCGCGAAATCGAGCAATTTCCCACTCCAGCATGGACTCCTTGATTTCCCGGAGGATCTGCTGGCTCAGTTGGTCCAACGTTTCATATTGGGCCTGCATCGCCGCCGTTTTCAACTCCTGGGCGTCGAGCGTCTTGTTGATATCTTGAGTCCGGTCTTCGAGCCGTTGATGAAACCGGACCATGTCTCCGTTGGTATCGACGAATTCTTCCCAACGCTGAGAGGCCCCGTCCAGCCGCGATTCGCTGTCCAAGAGGTGCCGTTCGACGATCGCCAAATTTTCGTCGATATCTCCCCGTCGCGCCTCATCCGTGGCCTCGAGAAAGCCGGCGATCAATTCGTCAAGAATCTCCTGAGCTTGGGCCGGATCGGACCAGTCGAGTGAAATTTCCAAAATATTCGTCTTGTTGATGGTTTTGACCGCGATGACGCGGCTCAGCACGACCAGCGGGAGGTCTAGCGAGAGATTATCCCGGACCCGCTGAAGATTCTCCCGCGACTTCATCAACGGGATCAGACTGGCGACATTGGGCACATAGAGATTTGTCCCCTCGGGACGCGAGAAGCCCTTATACAAAAGCGAAGCGGACACGGTGTGGCTGGTCGAAGCGAAGCGCGAGGTCACGCCCACGGCGGCCAACGTGCTGGCGATCAAGCAAGCCGACAACAACTTCCAGCGCCGTCGCAAGATTCCCAAAAACAAGTTTTCCTCGGGCGGCGGAGGAAGCGGCGCTGGCCTCACCGGCTTCGCCAAGGCATTCCCCTGCGGCTGCGAGATCTCCGTGGTCATCCAATTCGTGTGTGCTTCGCTCGTAGCCATGCCTGTTTTCACCGGTGATGAATTCGTGTAGACACCCTAAGCTTATCGGATTTCCCGTGCCTCGCGTAAGGTACGCGCGCGGCAGGTCGAATAGTGGCCAGTTCTTATTCTAAGGAAAGATTTGCATGACCCCGAGATCTGGATAGCCAAACGATGCCGAAAAAACGGGCAAGTTTCCCGAACACCATCGTCCATTCCCCCTCACCGCTAAAAACGAAGGCCAGCCGCCCGTCATAAACCGCACCCTTAGGAAAACGCCCTCCTACCTGCGTATCCAGTGATGGGATGCCCCGGCACGAGTTGCCGGCGGGGAGCCGTGACTCGATGCTTCCGCTTAGCCACGTAAAGTCGTTCTCGACGACGCATTGCTTGATATTGGCTCCGCAGGCTACCGGCAACTCCCACGCAAAACAGCCACATGAAGCCAAACCCTTGCGAGAAAAAGACGGTGAGCATCATCAACATGGTCGTGGCAATCGCACCGGCCAAACACGCCGCGAAAACCGCTTCTTCATGATTGGAAACCGCCCAGGGCACGAGGTAACCGAGGGCCAGAATCCCCATCATGACGAATACTCCCACCCCCAGCCAACCGTTCAACAAGGTGAAGTAAATGTAGTGATTGTCGATGGACCAAAAGACCGGTGACAAGTCTTCCGGCAAATACGGAATATCCTCCTCGCGAAACTTGGCATCCGTGATATCGCGGAGGTATTCCGGGCCGTGGCCGATGAAACCGGCATGGGCCAAAGCGTCACGGTAGGCGAGGAATTGCAGGTATCGGTGGGCCGTTCCCGTGTATTCGTATTCCTGCCCGTCAATTCTCACCATCATAACGTGGCCCTTTTCCCCGGACCAGCGATGCAACAATTCGGAAATGAATCCTTCCCCCAAGAGCAGCAAGACCAAAACTCCGCTTCCCATGGCCACAAGTGGCAATCTCCAGCGCGGCAATCGGAAAAAGGCGAAAATACAGCCGGTCAACATGGCCGCCGTCTGCGGACCACGCGACATCGTGGCGAAGATTCCTGCCGCCAATGCCCCGGGCACGAATTTCCACCACTTCGGCCCTTCTCCGCGAAACGCCTGTCGGGCTGCCTCGACGGCCCACGGAAGAAATAGAGTCAACAACATGCCAAAGAAAATGGGGTGGGACACCGGCCCAATCGCCCGCCGCAATCCCAATCGGTACATCTTGGAATAGTCGTGGCCAAACAGCGTGAGTACGGGATTGATGTGCGTGACACATTCGATCACGGCCAAGCAGGATACCGCCGTAACAATCACCGCCACGATCCGTAAAGACCACTTTAAATCCGCGAGAGAACTCCAGGCGATGCGGCCGAGCCAATACGGCAAAACCCATTCTCGCGCGATCTCGAACGCGGTCAGCGGCCCGGAATCGCTATGGGCATATGCCGATGCCAACTGAATCGCGTAGAGCAACAAGACCGCCGCATCGCACAGCACGAACCGTGGCAATTTTTTCCCGGAAAAAAACAACAGCGCGCAGGCCACGACCGCGATGCCAGCGACCGTGCGCAAGTCGAATTCCAGGGAACGGTAGCTCCGGGCACTGTAAATCGGCAGGCAGATCGCCAGCCACACCCCAATCCAAGCCGCCGCGCGGGAATTCTTGGCGAATGCCACGCAGACCACGATCAGGCATAACAGTAGGGCGGAAGGGTAATACACCGCGGATTGGGCGCCCGCCGCGGACCGGCCAGGCAGGTTAAGGGGTGAAACATCAAAACGCACGGAGTTTCCACCGCGCAACCTCAAATCTCCCAAATATAGCTTATAGGTCCGCAAACGCGGCAGGTAGGAGAAAGTCCGGCTGATACGATTTTGAGCTTCCAGCCGAAGGGGAGACGCCCCACGGCATCGCGGTTTGGCCGTGTCAGCGGATCCGGCTGCCTAGGATTTTCGCTCCGAGACCGCCCAGCGCGCATGTCCCCACGAAAACCGGCAGGGCCGCCCAGCCGTATTGGTCCGCTTGGTCCGCGTAGGCTTTTAGTCCCAGTATTCCCAGGCCAGTGAGCAGCAGGGCCGCGGCGACGTTCAGCAGAATAAGCCAACCATTCATCCGCAAAGGAGAGGGGAAGAATGTCCGGTCCGCCCACAGATTCAGCGCGGCGATAATGCCGCAGGCCATCACACCGGTAAACACGTTCGCGACCGTCAACAACGAGAGCAAATCGGGAAAGCGGCTATCTTGAAACAGCAGGCGGTCACCGGACTGCAACAGCAAAACCGTGGCGCCCACACCGCCACACCAAATCAAGGCCACTCGCCTCAACCGCAACTCTTGGTGCCGTTCCAGGCGTGAATGAAATACCAGCACCGTTTCCCGCAAAATCGTGGGAGCGACTTCCAGCGTGCCGTATAACGTCCCCCACATCGTGAGACATACCCCAGCGATATAAAGCGGCAGCAACGAGGGATGCAACCGCGTGAGCACCGCCGCCTGATGGTCCAAAAACCCTTCAGGTTTGGGCAATTGTCGCAGTGGAGCCAACAGCAAATGGCCCGCCGCTACAAAGACCACACTCACTGCGAGCACGATCAGGAAGCTACAGATCGCATCCCACAACGGTGCCCGCAGCCAGCGCCGCGCGGGATAGTCAAGGCGATCGGCGATTTCTTGGAGATCGCCGTCTGGCAGAGGCGCGGCAGCATTTCCCCATCTTTTTTCACGGAGAAACGCGGCATATGCCAGGTAGTCGTAGCCGCCCCCCCCGACCACGCCCACGTACCGCGTTAGTTCCACCCAAACGGGCATGTTCGCAGTGTCCTCATCGGCGCTGCGCACCCATTCCGGGTACTCCAGCCGTGGCGGCGTGAAGAATCCCTTCAAGATGTCCCACCAATCTGGCCCATAAAGCAGGAGACTGGCGACCGCGCAGACCAACATCGCCAAGACGACCCCCAATTGCACGCGCTCCGCCGTGGCGTATCCTCCACGCAACGCCAGCGTCAGCACGGCTCCTAAAAAGGCGAGAGCCCAGACAAACTCCCAGATTCCGGCCAGTTGAGTGCGCGTTCCGGTCAAGCCGGCCAGGTAATTGCCCAATACGCCAGCATGAAAACTGACCCAAATCGGGATACAAACCACGGCCAGCGCCAGAAACGTCATGGGCAGCCAGCCTGATGGCCCGCCCGGCAAATCGCGCCACCGCTGGAAAGGATGGACTCCGGAAAGTACCATCTGCCGCGCCATGGCGAACATCAGCGCCCACTTCAACAGGCAAACCAGGAGAAAGACGAACAGTATGCGATAACCGAACAACACGCCCCCTCGTGAGGCGAAGATGATCTCGCCGGTTCCGATCGTCAGCGAAGCGATGATCGCTCCCGGTCCGAACACCCGCCACCAGCCATACCATGTTTCGGGGAGCGGAGGAGATGGAGGCGGAGTGGGGAGTGAGGCTTCGGTCATCGGAAGACGGGAAGGAATGAAAACTGGTGGGTGGCGTGGAAGCAACCTGCAATGTATCACGCCACACAGGTCAAGCAGCAACCAACTGGGCGAGAAACACCAAATTAATACCAGCGCGATTTGTCCACGACGTTCCGCAACGGCCGTCCTGAAATGAACCTTTCCACGTTGTCGACAAGCAAAGCCAGATGCCGCTCGGCGATTCGGGGCGACATGGCGGCTACATGTGGCGTGATGATCACGTTGTTGCGCTTCCACAACGTATGGATGGGCGGAAGCGGTTCAGGATCGCAGACATCCAACGCAGCGCCGGCGATTTCCCGCGCGTCCAGGGCTTGCACGAGATCGTCCAAATCTACGATCGCTCCCCGCCCCACGTTGATGAAAAAGGCAGACGGTTTCATGGCTTGAAATCTTGGCCGGCAAAACAGTCCATCCGTTTCCGGCGTGTGGGGCGCCGCCACGACCACCACATCGCTCTCCGCCAGGCAGGCGTCAAGTTCCTCGGGGGGATACACCTGGTTCACGCCTGGTGGCAGTTCCCCCGGCTGAGGATCGACCGCTAGCACTCGCATTCCAAACGCCTCGCCACGCCAGCCACTTCGCGGCCAATGTACCCCAATCCCACGATACCTAAAGTTTGATCGGCCAAGTGCAGGTGAGCGTGATCGGCGGAAGTCGCCACGGCGGGTCCGTTCACAAAATCTGGCGGCGCCATCTTGCCGCCCGCCGGCTGCCAATCGCCCACAGCCTGCTGTCGAATGTACTGCGGCAGATTCTTTGCGAAGCCGAGGATCAGCGCCCAAGCATGTTCGGCCACTACATCCGCGTGGATTCCTCGAGCATTGGTCAGCACAGCCGGATGCGCCGTCAATTCCGGGAAGATGTAATGCTCCAAACTGGCGGTAGGGCATTGCACCCAGCGAAGCTTTTCCGCGCGGCGGAGCAGGTCAGGCGTGATTTTGCCCACGAATCCATCCGCATCGACGATGTGCCTTGTGGCTTCCGCTTCACTCGCCGCGTTGATCATCTGGGCACCCTGACCGGCAACCTGCAGTTGTTCCCAGCGTCGTGGATCGATCTCGGGATAGAAAAGCAACTTTGTGGGCATGGGTTCGCCTTTCCGTCGCCATATCTTGTTGGTTCAACAGGACAGCGTAGTGTGCGCCAAATGGGAGAAAGAAGTAAATGCTGGACGGAGGTCACGGCCCGCTCAAAATCCTTCGATGACGACGATCCGGATTGCCGACATTTAAAGCCAACGGACAAAACCTCACGTTGGTTTCTTCCGTCGGCGTTTCACGACCGACGGACGCTCAATTTCGCGGATGCTGCGATGTTTTGTCCCCAGGATCTTATCGAGGCAATCAGCACGACCTGGATTCCACCCCACCATCGGCACTTCCATGAATGCTGTTCAATCGCTCTGGCTTGCGAGATTCTCCAAACCGGCCACGGACCGCCCTGTTTACCAGGCAATACTCCGATCGTCCACTTCACGCATCCTGGAAATTGGCATCGAGGACGGCACGCGGGCGGCGCGCATGATCGAATTGGCCGCCCGCAGGGCGGACAGGAAGATTCACTACTTCGGGCTGGACCGCTTCGAATCGGCGGAGGATCCGCAACTCGACTTGAAAACGGCCCATCAGCTGCTGCGCGCGACACCGGCCAAATCTCAGCTCCTTCCGGGTGACCCAGAGCAAACGCTGGCGAGGAAGGCCAATGAGTTCGGCCAAGTGGACTTGGTGATCGTGCGGACCGACGTGCACATATTGTCCCGCCCGCCATGCGTCCACCTTTGGCCCCGCTTGCTCCACGCTGCCTCGTGCGTACTCGCTTGGCGAGAAGCAGCGGGAGGAAAGGAAGGTGGATTCCACCGTGTGAATTTGGCCGAGTTGCAACAGCGTGCCGCCAGCCACCGTGTGCAGCGCCGTGCCGCGTGAGGGGAAAACTGCACCGTTGGACGTGCCCACTCAATTTCGACCGAGCGGCGGATTTGTTGTCGCCCCGACCATGCATTATATTCGCGCCAAGGGTCGTTCCGCGTTCGCGGAGATTTGAAACCGTCGTGTGATGGGGGTCCGCCCCGGGAATCTCGCTGTATTGATGCCTCCAGGAGACCTGGCGAACACGCTCACCGCGCTCCGCGTGGGAATCGGGTATGACACGCATCGCCTGGGCCCCGGCGGCCCGTTGCGGTTGGGCGGAGTGGACATCGAGCATGACCGGCATCTGATCGGCCATAGCGACGCGGACGTACTGCTGCACGCCATTACCGATGCCCTGCTCGGCGCGGCGGGAGCCGGCGACATCGGCGAATGGTTTCCAGATACCGATCCCAAACACCGAGGACGCGATTCGGCGGAGATGCTCAGGGAGGTATACGAACACCTGGCAGGTTCCGGCTGGCGGCTTATCAATCTCGATTGCGTTGTGTTGGCCCAGCGCCCTAAACTTTCTCCTTACAAGGAAGTGATACGCCGCCGCGTCGCGGAAATCCTCCAAGCCACGCCAGAGCAAATTGGCGTCAAAGCGAAAACCGGAGAAAAAGTGGGGGACGTGGGACAAGAGTTGATCATGGCTGCCCAGTGCGTGGCGTTGCTTTCAATGTCCCCCAGCGAATAGCCGAGTTCCGCCACGCCTCCATCGCCGACTTCACGATTACACTTGAACACCCTTCAACCGCAGGACGCAGCATCGCAACCAATATGAGAACCGCCATGGCATCCCGTCAGGACGCGACGTCCGCTTCATCGAATTCCGAACTGCGCGTCTACAACACGCTTACCCGGCAGAAAGAGGCGTTCCAGCCGCTGCATCCGCCGCGAGTCGGCATCTACCTCTGCGGGCCCACGGTCTACAAACCGAGTCACATCGGCCACATGGTCGGTCCCGTGATTTTCGATGCCATCAAGCGTTATCTATCGTACACCGGATATGAAGTAACGTTTGTCATTAACATTACCGACGTCGATGACAAGCTTATCCAGGAATCCGTCGCGCGAAACATGTCCATGGACGCCCTGGCCGAGGAGATGATCCAGGACTATCACCACAACCTGGCCGCGATGGGCATCGACACCATCGACCATTTTCCCAGGGCCACCACGCATATCGATGAAATCCTGCAATTCATTCAAACCTTGATCGAGAAGGGCTTCGCTTACGCCGCCGATGGCGATGTGTACTTCGACGTTTCCCAAGACGCGGACTACGGCAAGTTGAGCCGGCGTTCGCTCGACGCCATGAAAGGCGAAGGGGGAGAAATGGGAGCCCAAAAACGCTCCCCGGCTGACTTCGCCCTCTGGAAGGCCGCCAAATCGGGCGAACCCTCTTGGGACAGCCCCTGGGGACCAGGCCGTCCCGGGTGGCATATTGAATGCTCGGCCATGAGCCGCCGCTATTTGGGAGAGTCGTTTGATATCCACGGCGGTGGACTCGATTTGGTCTTCCCCCACCATGAAAACGAAATCGCCCAGAGCGAATGCTGCCACGGCGCGCCGCAGGCCAAATATTGGATGCACAACGGCCTCGTGCAGGCTTCCCACGAGGTCGGCAAGGTCGGCGGACGGCACACACGGGAAATCGCGGCGGGCGACCAAGAGGCGCAAGAAGCGGGCAAGATGGGCAAGTCGAAGGGTGCTTCCGCGTTCCGCGACCTGCTCCAGCGACATACTCCCGAATCGATCCGCTTCTTCATTCTCTCCACTCATTACCGCAGTCCGATCGATTTCAGCGAGGAGCGTATCCGCCAGGTAGCCACGGGGCTGGACGCCTTCCACCAATTCATCAAACGCTATCGCCGCGTGACCGGAACGGCCTTCTATGAAGTCTCCTTTGCCGCGCGTCGCGCGGAGAGCACATCCCTTCCCGAGGACGATGCGATCTTCGAACAGGTACAAACGCACCGCATGCGATTCCTGACGGCCATGGATGATGACTTCAACACCGGCGGCGCGGTCGGCGAATTGTTCGACCTGCTCCGGACGTTGAACCGTTTCATCGACGAACACAAGCTCGACGGCAATGCCAAGGGTGACGAGGAAAAATTGTCGCAGTTGCGTCTGGCCACGGGCGTGTTCCGTGAATTGACCGCCGTGTTGGGACTGTTCCGGGAGGAAGCCTCCGCCGCCGAACAGCCCGAGGAAGGGCTTGTCGAGGGGCTAATGCAACTCATCATCTCGATGCGTGCCGATGCCCGGCAGCGCAAGGATTTCTCCACGGCCGACAAAATCCGGGACGGTCTCAAAAACCTCGGCGTGGAATTGCAAGACCACGCGCAGGGAACGGACTGGTCTCGGGGTTAAGCTCACATGGCCTCGCAAGCACCGCCAGGAGTCACGGAATGACGGCAATTCGAGTCTTGGGAATCGATCCTGGATTGGGCCGGACCGGCTATGCTGTACTGGAGTTTCAGCAGCGGCGGCCAAAATTGGTGGAAGCCGGCGTAATTCGTGGGCGTCAGGGAACTCTCGAACAGCGCTTGCAGCGCCTGTACCAAGGGCTGGAGGATGTCCTGATCACGCATCAGCCCGAGGTGCTCGCCCTGGAAGAGCTGTATTCGCATTACCGGCAGCCGAAGACCTCAATTCTGATGGGGCACGCCCGGGGTGTGATCTGTTTGGCGGCCGCACAAGCCGGCACCGCCGTGCAAAATTTTCCCGCTACCAATGTCAAAAAACTGATCACCGGAAATGGCCGCGCGAGCAAAGAGCAAATGCAACTTGCCGTGCAACAGGAACTCGGGCTGGACCGCCTCCCCGAACCGCATGACATGGCCGATGCCCTGGCCATCGCCCTCTGCTGCGGATTTCTGAGTTCCTCGCCAGTCGCGCCGGTGAACGGCCTGGCATCCTCGGCGATATCGCTACCCGAGATACCCTTCGCTCCAAAAGACTAGCAGCCAGCGTTGCCTACCCGGCGGGAGAACCGATCTACCTTGATTACCAAAATGTCCGGCAAGCTGGTCACCGTGCGTGAAGAGCACGTCATCTTGGCCATCGACGCCTTCGAATATCAGGTACTCATTCCCGAATTCACGCGACGGCGATTACAACACCAGCTCGGAGAGCGGATCAGCCTGCACACTATCCAGTACCTGGAAGGCAATCCCATGCAGGGCCGGCTCACGCCCCGCTGGATCGGCTTTTTGGACGCCGTGGAACGCGAGTTTTTCGATCTCTTCTGCTCCGTGGATGGAGTGGGCGTGAAGAAAGCACTGCGGGCCATGGTGCGGCCCGTCCGCGAAGTGGCCACGGCCATCGAGGAACAGGATCATAAATCACTCGCATCGCTGCCTGGAATTGGCGCGGCGACCGCCGAACGAATCGTGGCCAAATTACGGCGGAAGGTGCCCAAGTTCGCGCTGCTCGTGGCCCGGGACGAACCGCTCACTTCCCGCGCGGAGTTTGATCTCGTCAGCGAAACCTTCGAAGTCCTCAAGTCGCTGGGGCATTCCGATACCGATGCCCGATCCTTGATTGACGCCTCTCTCGCGCGAAAGAAAAAGTACAAAGACGTGCAGGATTTCCTGCAAGCCATTTACCAGGAGCAGCAGCAATAATCGAACGCGGCGGACGAAATACCGTCTGGCTTGTCTTGGTCCGTGACCGTGTATTCGCTTGACGCCCGCACAACGCTCGCTTCTTTTCCACATTTGGACGACCCGGAGTTTCACTTTCTCATGTCCGTGTCTCCTCCTGAGCAGGCATTACCAGGCATCCCCGAAACGGACGACACGGCGCTCGCCCCGCGGGCGGAGACCTGTCCCAGTTGCGGCGCGCCGATCGGACCGGCGGACCGTTTTTGCGGGGCCTGTGGTACGGAAAACCCGGCCGCAGCCCCTGCCGACGGCGCCGCGAGCGACGTACCCGCTTCCCGCCATCTCCGTTGCCAGGCGTGCGGAGCCGAGGTCGCCACGGAAGCCGAGCAGCGCAGCTTCACCTGCCCGTTTTGTGAATCGAATTACGTGGTGGAATTCTCCCCCGAGACCAGCGGACGTGACCCGCCCGAGTTTGTGATTGGCTTCCAAGTCACGCCAGAGAAAGCGGAAGAGCTCTATCAAACCTGGCTGAAGTCCAATTCCTGGTTTCGCCCCAAGGACCTGCAATCGGCCCGCGTCAAGCAAAGGTTGCGAGGCGTGTACCTCCCCTGCTGGACGTTCAACATGCTGGCGGAGAGCCACTGGTCCGCCTCGATCGGTGAATATTGGTACCGCACGGAGACGTATACCACCATCCAAAACGGCAAACCGGTGACCAAGACCCGCCGCGTGCGGGAGACCGAATGGTGGGACCTAGCCGGACGACATCACGCCTATCATCGCGGCCATTTGGTCTCCGCTAGCAAAGGTCTCAAGCAAGGCGATCTGGACCGCATCCTGCCCTTTCGCCTGGCCGATTTGCAGCGGTACCATCCGGGTTTCCTAGCGGGTTGGCTCTGCGAAGAATACGTGATGACGAGGAACGAAGCACTGGTGCTGTGCGAGGAAGCGTTTCGCCAGCGGGAATACCAGCAAATCGCCGCCTTCATGCCGGGGGACACGCACCGCCACCTACACGCGGAAACCTCTTTTTGCGACGTGCGTGAAGATTTGGTGCTATTGCCGATGTATCTGCTCACGTACCAATATGGTGACAAGCTCTACCGTTTTCTGTTGAACGGCCAAACGGGGAAGATCGCCGGCGACAAACCGATTTCCGCCAAGAAGATTGCCACGGCGGTCGCTGCCGGGGTCATCGCGGTGCTCCTGTTCTTGTTCGTCGCGTGGCTTTTCTCCAGCTAGGGAGCTTTCCCGCATGCCCGAAAAGAATGCGCCCGCCGTGGAAAGTGACCGCTGCGAAGTCTGCGGCGGCCTCCTCGACGAGGAAGACCTCTTCTGTTGCAACTGCGGCACCGAGGTCCCCTTCGATGAAACGCGGGCCTTCCAAGGCTCCACGAATCTCACGCACTGTTTCACGTGCGAGGGTTGCGGCGCCTCGATGAGCTATGACGCTTCGTCACAAGCCTTGCGCTGCCCGTTTTGCGGCAACGAAGGTTTGATCCAACAACGGGACCACAAGGCGGTGCGGCCCAACCGGGTCGTCCCCTTCGCCATCAACCGCGAGCAGGCCGAGCAGGCGATGCGAGCCTACTTGGGGCGTGGTTTTTGGCGTCCCTCTGATCTGGCGGAAACGGCAGCAATTACCGCCATGGTTCCGGTGTATGTCCCCTACTGGGTCTTCCAAGCCAAGCTGCACACGTACTGGACCGCCGATACCTCGAAAACACCCTTCGGCGCGCGGGGCGATTGGTTTCCCCTCTTCGGTGAGGATAAATCGCAATGCGAAGGCCTGCTCGTGGCGGCCAGCGGCGCGCTCTCGCAATATGAGACGAACTCGCTGTCCCCCTTTGACCTTTCCGCCGGCGTGCCGCCGGAAGATGTTGACCTGGACCGCGTGACCGTGGAACAGTTCGGCGTGGTCCGCAAGCATGCCCGCCCGCTGGCGCTGCGGGAACTGGACGCCTTCGCCGAACAACAATGCCGGATGGTCGT
>JANQPP010000117.1 GCA_028289405.1 Pirellulales bacterium | reverse complement strand
GACGTGGTACTCAAGGATGGCCAGCCGCATCATGTCCTCGCCCAATACGACGTGGAATCGGGGGACATGGCCATCTTTGTCGATGGCGTCAAACGCTGGAGCGCCGCGCGTGAACCGGGCAGTTCACTCGTCTCCGGCGGGGCTGCCGCTGGCCACATTGGCAGCACGAATGGCGGGGAAGTGTTTACCGGCACGATTGACGAGGTCGTGTTTTGGAGCCGCGCCCTGACCGAAACGGAGATCGACGGCCACATTCAGCGCTTTCTCTCCGGCGAACGATATTTCGAGCTGCTCGCGCTCCTCGCGGGTGACGCCAATGGCGACGGCTCCGTCGATTTGGAGGACTTCACCATCCTCAAGACGAACTTCGGCGCCGCCAGTGGTGCTTCCCTCGCCGATGGCGATTTCAATGGCGACGGCGCCATCAACCTGCAGGACTTCACCATCCTCAAGGACAACTTCGGCGCCACGGCGAACGCCGTGCCGGAGCCGAGCGGCCTCGTTTCGAGCGCCGTGGCCCTTTTGGCGCTGCTGGGATGGGGATTCCGCCGAAAGCGAACCGTCTAGGATTTTGGCCGCCCCACGGGGGCTTCATCATGGCATTGCGGAGTCGAAGGAACATGAAACGGCGTCTAAACTCGCGGCCAGCATTCACGTTGGTCGAACTGTTGGTCGTAATCGCCATTATCGGTATTTTGGTCGCGCTCTTGTTGCCGGCGGTGCAATCGGCACGGGCCGCCGCGCGGAGGCTGCAATGTGTCAACAACCTCAAGCAATGGGGGTTGTCGATGCATCTCTACTTTGACAACTTCAAAGTCTTCCCGTACGGCACGATTCGTGGAGGCGGTTGGGACCCGACCGGCAACACCGGGCCGAACGGTGAAAATCGTCGCCAGACCTTCGTGGGCAGCCTATGGCCTTATATCGAGCAGGATACGATCGACGCTCAGTACGATTGGGACAAGTCGTTCCACGCTCCGGAGAACTTGCCCATCATCCAAGTCCAAATTCCGCTGTACTTCTGCCCGGACGATCGCAAGGGTTTCTGGAAAGGGGATCAATACACACGGTCGCGGGGCAACTATGTCGCCTGCTGGGGCAATGGCAATTATTGGCAAACGAATCGCGATTTCTCCACGGCTCCCTTCAGTCCCAACCGCCAGTACTCGGCGGGAGACATCGGTGATGGACTTTCCAACACGATGTTTCTTTCCGAAGTGCTCCAGGCCGTGGAGGATGAACATTTCGATTTTCGCGGAGACGTCTTTAATGACGATCTCTCGTGTGCCCAGTTCATGACGCACAACACGCCGAATTCGGGCGTCGATTCCACGGTTTGCGTGGACGAAGAGTTTCCAGGGCCGTGCCTCCGGGTTTCCTCCGAGTCCGTGGCGGCCCGTAGTAATCACTCCGGCGGGGTCAACGTGGCCATGGGAGACGGTTCCGTGCAATGGGTTACCGACGGCATCGCGCTGGCGGTTTGGCAAGCCAAAGGATCCAGCGATTGGGGAGACCTCGATGCGGATGGACGCTAGCATTCCGCCCGCCGCCAAGTCGCCAAAAAAACATTTAGCGAACCGCGGCATTGCAGTAGTATGGATGGCGTGCGTGGCCCTCATGTGCGGATGTTCCGGCGGCAACTCCTTGGTTGCCATCGAGGGGAGCGTGCAAGTTGATGGAACGCCCGTGGACGAAGGCTTGATCAGCTTTCTTCCGGAAGATGGTGCCGGTCCTTCGGCCCAAGCCAAGGTAACCGGCGGTACGTATCATGTGGACGTCGCGCCCGGCAAGAAGATCGTCCGCATTCAAGGATTTGAAATCGTCGGCCATGAACACGCCGTGCGAGGCAACCCGAACAGCCCGCTCTTGCCGGTCCGAAAGAATGTGGTCCCAAAAAAGTACAACGAAGAGAGCGAACTCCGACGGACCATCGGCGACGGCTCCAATCCATTGGATTTCGACTTGTCGTCAAGCTAGATGCATCGCTGCCTGCCCTGCGGCGGCCCCCAGCCGGCGTGGAGAGGCACTCGCCCACCACGTGCTGTTCTTCAGCAGGCTGCTGAATTACTCAACAGCCTGATGCATCGCAAGGATGCGATGCTCAAAATGGCGACGCAAGTCGTTATTTTGCGAGCCGGGAGCAGCTTGGCTGCGACCCTGGCGAGGTTGAAAAACACCACGAGGGTGGTTTTCAGCAACATACTAGTCCACCGAGTAGGGATGCTTACCAAGATAATGCGCACTTACTATCGAATCACTGGCCTGTGGCTGACGCTCTGTATGGCTACTTCCATCGCCATCGCGGACGACGACATGCGGATCTTCCACGAAGGTGTCGCCCCGTTGCTGGAGCGCCGCTGTATTGGCTGCCATGGCCCCCAAATGGCCGAGGGCGGCTTGTCGTTCGAAACGCACGACACTCTGCTGGCGGGAGGAGACAGCGGTCCACCCGTTGTCCCCGGCGATCCGGATAGCAGCCTGTTGCTGGAGTATGTCACGGGAGACGATCCCGCCATGCCGGCGGAGGGGGATCCGCTGGCTCCCGAGGAAATCGCGGTGCTGCGGGCGTGGATCGCCGCGAACGCGCCTTGGCCGCGAGACCACCGTTTAGAGGACCCGCGCTTCTCGGAAACTTGGTGGTCCTTGCAGCCGCTCGAGGCTCCGCCGATCCCTGAAGCGGACTCATCGTGGGGGCACAATCCCATCGACGCATTCGTGCTCGCCAAGCTACGGGAACAGGGGCTAGAGCCTTCGCCGCTGGCGGACCGGCGGACACTCATTCGCCGCGTGAAGTACGACTTGCACGGCCTGCCGCCGTCGCCCGAAGAAGTGGCCAAGTTCATGGCCGACAACCAGCCCAGCGCCTATGCCCGGCTCGTGGATCGACTCCTGGAGTCGCCCCGTTATGGAGAGCGTTGGGCACGTCATTGGCTCGACGTCGTGCATTTCGGCGAGTCGCATGGCTACGACAAGGACAAGCCCCGGCCCCATGCCTGGCCGTACCGGGACTATGTGATCCGGTCGCTCAATTCCGACAAACCCTACGGCCGGTTCATCAAGGAGCAGATCGCCGGCGACGTGCTCTATCCCGATGACCCACAGGCCATCGTGGCGACCGGTTTTATCGCCGCCGGCCCTTGGGACTTCGTGGGACAGGTCGAATTGCGCGAAGGCACGGTCGACAAAAAATTGTGCCGCTCGCTCGACCGCGATGACATGGTCGCCGCCACGATGTCCACGTTCACCAGCATGACCGTGCATTGCGCGCGGTGCCATGACCATCGCTTCGACCCGATTCAACAAGAGGAGTATTACCGATTGCAGGCGGTATTCGCCGGTGTCGAGCGGGCAAACCGGCCCTACGACGAGGACCCCTCCGTGCATCGCCGGCGGCGCGTATTGCAAGGCGAGACCACGCGGCTTCAAGGCGAACACGACCAGCTCATGGCGCGGCGGGCGGCGAACGGAGACGGCCAGGTCGAGTCCTGGACCGGACAGCTTGCCGAACTCCAAAGCCAGTGGGAGAACCTGCCGAAAGATAGCAGTCCGACGAACGGCTACCACAGCGGCATCGAAGACGTACCGGACGTGGAAAAGTGGGTCCAGGTCGATTTGGGCAAATCGCACGCGATCCAGCAGGTGCGTCTCGTCCCCGCCCGCCCGCCCGACTTCCGCGACGCGCCGGGCTTCGGATTTCCCGCGCGATACCGCGTGGAGGTCGCCGGTGACGAGGAGCCGCGAAACTGGAAAACGATCACCGACCACACCGCCTCGGATGTCCCGAATCCCGGGGACACCGTGGTCGAGCATGAGTTCGACGCCTTGGACGCGCGTTATGTGCGGATCGTGGCGACCCGCCTCTGGGAACGCGATGCGGACTACGTCTTCGCGCTCGGCGAGCTGCAAGTCACGGCTGGTGGCCAAAACGTGGCACGCCAAGCGGAGGTGTCCTCGCTCGATGCGGTCGAAACCGGCCGTTGGTCCCGGGCCGCGCTGATCGATGGCTATTCGAGCCGCGCCCTTTTGGCCGGATCCGACGAGTCGATGCAGCGTGAGAAGTTGAAAGCAGAGATCGATGCGCTCACCGCGCGGATCGCGGAGCGGCTCGACGCGCTCATGGATCCACAAGACGCCGCGCGGCTCCGCCAGGTGGAACAGCGGCTGCGGCAGCTCGAAGCCGACATCGCCGCGCTGCCGGAGCCAAGCCTGGTCTACGCGGCAGCCAATGCATTCAAGCCGAGTGGCAACTTCACACCGCCGCCCGGCATCCGTCCGATTCATCTGCTGCATCGCGGCAGCGTCCAATCGCCTGGGGAATTGATGCCGCCCGGCACGCTCGCCTGCGTGCCCGGCCTGGAGCCGGTGTTCGAGTTGGAATCTCCCGAAGATGAAGGGTCCCGCCGCGCGGCGCTCGCGGATTGGCTCGCCAGTGACCACAACGTGCTCACGTGGCGGTCGATTGTCAATCGTGTCTGGCACTATCACTTCGGCGTGGGGCTGGCCGATACCCCCAGCGATTTTGGCCGCATGGGCGGCCCGCCCTCGCATCCTGAACTCCTCGATTGGCTGGCCGCTTGGTTTCGGGACAGCGACGGGTCGCTCAAACAGTTGCACCGTTTGATCGTCACGAGCGCGACCTACCGCCAAGCCTCCGCCGCGAATCCCCGGGCATTGCAAGTCGACTCCGCGAATCGGCTGCTGTGGCGGTCGCCCCGTCGCCGCTTGGAAGCCGAATCCGTGCGTGACGCGGTCCTCGTTTGTGCCGGCCGCCTGGACGAGACCATGGGCGGCCCCTCGGTTCAGCAGTTCCTGTTTGAAGATGACCATTCGCCACGCTACGACTATCTCGGGTTCGACGTGGACCATCCGTCCATGAACCGGCGGAGCATTTACCGCTTCCTGGTCCGCAGTGTGCAAGACCCCTTCATGGAACGGCTCGACTGCCCCGACCCTTCGCTGCTCACGCCCCGCCGCAATCAAACGCTCACCGCGATTCAAGCGTTGGCGCTATTGAACAACCACTTCGTGGTGCGTCAGGCGGAGCACTTCGCCACGCGCGTCGAGAGTATGTCGCAAGAGCCCGGGGAGCAAATCGACGCCGTGTGGCGGATTGCCTTGGCCCGCCCCCTCTCCGCCGATGAACAACGGTTGGCGTCGGAGTTTCTCGCCCGTCGCGGCCTGCCCGCATTGTGCCGGCTCGTCTTCAACATGAACGAGTTCCTATTCGTGGACTGACCACTGGATTCCATTTCCCCGTTCGATTCCTGCCATGCCCTTTGCTCATCACCGTCACATGGAACACGAGAATTACTCGCGACGCCGTTTCCTACAACACGCCGGCGGAGGGCTCGGCGTGATCGCCTTGGCCCAGATGTTGGGTGAGTCCGGCGGACTCGCGGACGATTCACGAGCACACGCGGGAAACGTCGGCGGGCTGCATTTTCCCGCCAAGGCGCGCCGCGTCGTGCAGCTTTACATGTCCGGCGCCGCCAGCCAGTGCGACCTTTTCGACTACAAACCGGAGTTGATTCGCCGCAACGGGCAGCCCTTCGATCCCGGCGAGAAGGTGGAGCTGTTTCAAAGCCAGGCGGGGGACGTGATGCAAAGCCCCTGGACATGGAAGCAGTATGGCGACTGCGGGAAGTGGATGAGCGGCCTCGTGCCACGTCTCGCGGAATGCGTGGATGACATGGCGTTCATTCCTTCGATGGTCGCCAAGAGCAACGTGCATGGCCCCGCCACGTTCATGCAGGCCACCGGCTTTATTCTGCCCGGCTTCCCCAGCATGGGGGCTTGGATCGGCTATGCCTTGGGCAGCATCACCGACGATCTGCCAACCTTCGTCGTGCTGCCGGACGCCCGAGGTTTCGCGCCGAACGGCCCGGGAAATTGGAGTGCCGGATTCCTGCCCGCCGAATACCAAGGCACGATGATTCGTCCCTCGGCCGCGCAGCCCATTGCCGACCTGTTCCCGCCGAAGTCGGCCGCTTTCATCAACAAAAAAACCGATGCCGACACGCTGGCGACCTTGGAAACCTTGAATCGCCGGCATGCCGCCGAGCGCGAAGGAGATTCCCGCCTTGAAGCGCGCATCGCTTCGTACGAACTGGCCGCGCGGCTGCAACTCAGCGCTCCCGAAGTGCTCGATTTCTCCAGCGAAACGGCGGAAACACGGCGGCTGTATGGGCTGGATGAACCGGTGACGGCGGACTATGGCCGCAACTGCCTGCTGGCCCGGCGACTGCTGGAGCGGGGAGTCCGCTTCGTGCAAATCTGGAATGGTGCTGACAACGGCTTTCCCCGCCGCAACTGGGACTCGCACGAAGATATCGCCCGGGACCACGGCGAGATGGGCCGCAGCATGGACGGCCCCACTGCCGCGCTATTGCAAGACCTCAAACGGACCGGCCTGCTCGACGACACCATCATTCTCTGGACGACCGAATTCGGCCGCATGCCCTGCAGCCAAGGGAGCCTGGGCCGTGACCACAATCCCTTCACGTTCACGAACTGGCTCGCCGGAGGCGGCATTCGCGGCGGAGTCACCTACGGTGCCAGCGACGAGTGGAGCTACAAGGCGGTCGAACATCCGACGTATTGCTATGACGTGCACGCCACGATCCTGCACTTGCTCGGCATCGATCACGAGCGGCTCACGTTCCGCCACAACGGCATCGACCGCCGTCTCACCGACGTGCATGGCCACGTCATCCAGCCGATCCTCACCTGAGCGCACTGATGAGATTCGCTAGAGCGCGTCTTGGCTAATGCGTGGTCATTTCTCCATCGGCGGTGCTTCGAGAAACCCCAAAACGAGGCTGCTGGCCGCGCGCAAGCCGCGTATAACAGGCTGTTGAAAAAACCAACCGCCTGTTGCATCACAGGAAGTGATGCTCAAAATGGCGACGTATGTCGTGATTTTGCGAGCCGGGAGCAGCTTGGCTGCGACCCCTGGCGAGGGTTGAAAAACGTCACGAGGGCGTTTTTCAACGGACTGATAATGCGTCCTCGCGTTTTCGGCGCTGAAATTTACGAGCCGAAACAGCGCGAAAGCCGCTCTAATTGCTCGATGAAGTGAGGATCTTTCGTGAACCAACAGCGAGGCCACGCGTTTTATGGATACATCGGCCTGATTGCCGCCGTGGGCATGGCGGCCTTGCACCTCACGGCCGTTGAAGGTGTCTCGCAAACATCGCGCGATCTCCAACGCTTGCAGCAACTGGCCGGACGCTACGAGCAGTTCAAGCAGGCCAGCCAAGACGACAAACAGGCGCAAGCCGCGGAAGAAATCGCGGCACACGTCCGCCAACGTTTTCCGGCCCGGCTGCAATATCTAGGACTGGTCTACCTGGCCGAGGCCAACGTCGCCCAGGCGAAGTACGACGAAGCACTGCAACTGCACCTGCGCATCCTGGAAGAAATCCGCAAGCTCCGCGCCCGAAGCTCCGCCGAACGGAGCCAAGCCAACAGGATCTATGCCATCTCATTGCGTGGAGTCGCCGCATGTTTTAGCCGTTTGGGGCGTCACCAGGAGGCGATTCCTTACTTCGAACAGACGATTAAGTGGTGCCGCCAAATTGATCTCGCCGTACTGGCGACTCAAGTGGAAGTCGACCTGGCTTTCACTTACCGCAACGCCGGTGACTTTGACAAAGCGCTCGAACAGTTTCCGGTCGCGATCCAGGCGGTCGCGCGGTTGGCCGCGGATGAGAAAAAGCCGGGCATGATGACGCATATGTACGGCCATGCCATGGGCGGCTGGGGGTCGGTCTATCACCGCCAAGGACGTTTCGACCTGGCCGAACCCAAGCTGCGCGACGCGCTCCGTTTCATTGTCTCGGCCAGCGGTTGGAAGCACGCGCATACCGCCGAAGTCGTGGTCGATCTGGCCAATATTTATGATTCGCAGGGCCGCTGGCCGGAAGCGGAGCCTTGGTACCGAATCGCCCTCGAAGCCTTCGAGAACACCTTGGGACTAGACCATCCGGATACGACGAAGGCTCAGACGAACTTGGCAAGAATCGTGCGGGTCCAGGGACGCCATGAAGAGGCGGAAGGCACTTTTCGCGAGATCCTGGCACTCCTCGAAGGCTCGATTGGAGCGGACCACCTTCGCACGGCACGGGCGCGATTGAACTTAGCCATTGCCCTGTCGCTGCAAGGCCGGCACCAGGAAGCGGAGCCCCTTCTGCGGCGCGTATTGCAGCATCATCACTCTTCGGAGGCGCGGTTGGCGCTCGCCAAGGTAAGGCTCGATTTGGGAGACGCGGACGAATCCTTTCAGCTCTTGGCACGAATCATCGAATCCCATGGTGCCTCTCCGTTGAGCCCCGGCGAGTTGTCCCGCGTTTATGGGTTGAAAGCGGCCGTGCTCTGGGAGCAAGGGAACCACGAAGAGGCCCTGGCCGCCATGCGGGAGTCGCTCCGACAGGCCGAAATCCAGCGTGCTTTTTCTTCGGGAGCCGAGCGCGAACGGGCGTCGCTGTTTGAAATGTTTTCCGACCAATTTGATCTCTTGGTGCGGTGGCATGCGGAGCTGAACGACACCGCGGAGCTGTTTCGAGCCATCGAGCAGAAGAAAGCCCGTTCGTTTCTCGACGAGCTTCGCTTGCAGCGCGTGGACTTGCTAGCGGGCTTGCCGGAAGAAGAACGCACGCGGTTAAACGAAGAGACCGAAACGCTTCGCCGGAGGCTCAGCGACGCGGAACGGCGTTACAACGAACTGCCGGACTCCGACGAGTCCGCCGAAGCGACCGCCACGCGGGAGAGAATCATTGACGAAGTCCTGTCGGCCCGCGACGCGCTCTATCAGCATTTGATGGATACGCGTACCGCGAGCCCGCTGTACCGTGAACTGATCTCGGATGGATCTTCGACCGCCACGCTAGCCGAGGTCCAAGAGCATGTGGCCAGTGATGAATTGATCCTGGCATTTCACTTCGGAAACGAGCGCTCGTACCTGGTCGCCATGGAGTCCGCATCCGCGAGATTCCACGAACTGGAAATCACCCCAACCGTGGCGGACATGCTTGGCGTGGACGCCGGGCCGCTAACCCACGAACACTTTTCGACCATCCTGCTGGATGAGCAAAAAGGGGTCTTGTCGCGCTTGTCCGACCCTCAAAAGAGCGAAACGGCCGAGGTCCAACTCGCGGCCTTGTACGAAACACTGATTCCTGCCGATGTGGCCAGCGCCATCACGGGGGGTGCCCTGCAACTGGTGACGGTGATTCCCGACGGGCCGCTCGGCATGTTGCCTCTGGAAGCGTTAATCGTTTCACGCGAAGGTGAACTCAAATACTTATTGGACGTCGGCCCTCCCATGGCCTACGCGCCGTCGGCGTCCGTCCTGCTCAACCTTTCAAGGCGGCCTCCATCATCGCCGTCTGAACATGAGCCGGTGTTGACCCTCGGGGACCCCGCATATCCGCAAGAAGAAAGTGCCAGCACTAACACGACGCAGACCCCACGTCAGGACGGGCAAGGAGCCATGCAGCAATTCCGAGCCAGCCTGTCGCGACTTCCGTTTTCCGGATATGAATCACGGATCGTGAAAGCCCATTTCGAAGCAAACAACGCACCGTGCGTGCAACTGCTTGGCACGCAAGCCACCGAGGAGCAATTCCGCCGCAATGCCAAAGAAAAGGAGATCATCCACTTGGCATGCCACGGAATGGCGAGCCAAAGCTACGGCAACTTCTACGGCGCGCTAGCCTTGATGCCGGGACAAGTCGAGAATCCCCATGACGACGGCACGTTGTCGATGTCCGAAATCTATGAGTTGGACTTAGGCGGGTGCGAATTGGCGGTCCTGAGTGCATGCCAGACGAACTACGGTCCGCAACAACGTGGCGAGGGCGTGTGGGCATTGTCGCGAGGCTTCCTCGTCGCCGGGGCGAGGCGGGTCATCGCCAGCAATTGGGTAATCAATGATCGCGCCGGCGCGGAGCAAATTGGCAAGTTCATCGAACACTTGGCCAAAGCAGGGCCCGGCGCGGCGACCCGCGAGTATGCGGCGAACTTGCACGCATCGAAGCGGTTCATTCGCGGCAAGAAGGCTTGGAAATCCCCCTTCTATTGGAGCAGCCTGGTCTTGATTGGCCCCCAATAACCGCGATCCATCCGAATCTGGCCACAAAGCGTTTCGAAGGCGGCTATTGGTGATGTGTAGCGGCTTTCGCGCTGCTACGACTCGTGAATTTCAGCGCGTAAGCGAGTGAGCATCCCACATCCTCCGCCGAGTGCGAATATTCGCCCGAACGCACATTTCGATGAAACGAGGGACACGGCCAAACACGCGCGGATACCGTGGCTTTCCTCGCTGACGCGTCGGGTTGCGATCCATCCCAGCCCGAGACATCAGTGAGGGACGGCCGCGCTTCGTCTTGAGATGCATGACCTCGCTGACGCGTCGGGTTTCGATTTGCTGGAGTCGTGTAGCCTGGGTGCTCGCACCCGGGGATCTGGGTTAGTGTTTCGGTGAATCGCAGCATTCGTAGGTCGTGGTGGCTTGCCACCCGACATTTCCGCTAACAAGCCGATTCACCCGTCATGCGGCCGCGGCGTACTCGGCTTCTTTCTTGGGTTCTTCTTCGCCGTAGTATTTCGCGCCGTACAGCACGATCAAACCGCCCATTCCCGTGATCAACAAACTCATCAGCAGCCGCCCCTGCGAAGTGGGTGTTTTGAAGGTGTCCACACTGATGTACGTGCCGTAGTCCACCGCGGCATTGATGCTGGGGTTGTTCGAGTGGTATTTGACGTCGACCTCTTGCCCTTCACGGAGCGATCCGGCCTGAGCTTCCGTGATGTTCTCTTCGCCAAAATAGGTCTGGCCATCCTCGGCTTGAAACTTGAAATCCATCTCGTAGGAACTGTTGAGCGTCACGCCAATGGCATGTTTCAATTCGGTGACGGTCACCCCGGTCACGATGCCCGTGGCGGAGAGGTCCGATTTGGGTTTGGGTGGTTCTTCCCAGGTGGCAATCGCGTTGCCCGTGCCCCAGATGCCCAAACCGCTGACAAGTATTCCAATCACGAGAACCGCGATTCTGCCCATCATATGCTCCTCGTCGTAATTCGACCGTAATGTCGTCTGTTGGATGTTAACCGGCGAACCGCCGGCTCTTCCAAATTTAGAGCGCGTTTCGGCGAGCAGCCTGTTCAGCGTAGCGGCATGGGCGTGGTGAGGTTCTCCAGACATGGCCTGAACCCACCGTGTGGCGAGGGGACGAGCCCGCGATCTCGTCACGACGTGGACAATCACTACAACTGCCGACAAGAAACCAGAGAATAGAGAACTTGCCGATCGTCTTTGCAAAGGCGTTCCCGCGAATGGGCCATTCTTAAGTGAAGATCTGCTATTCCCAACCTGAATGGAACTGCGAACAATGGTCGTCTGGGGAACTCGGCTCTATGGCAAAGTCGATGAGATCGCCGGTGCGGGACACGTCGCCACGAAGTTCGGCCACCTGTTCTGGATCCCGCTGATTCCCTACGAATCGTACTTCGTGACCGGCGAGCAGCGGCACGATTTCACCGGCGTGCCGCTCGGCTTGCATACGAAGTCGGTCGTCGTGGCCTACCTCCGCGCGGCTACGCTGATCCTGTTTTTCCTGGGGTTCGGCGCGGCGAATGCCTTGTTCAATCCGACCGAGCAGGTCGACCCGGGTAGAATTCCCCAGCTCCAATGCATGCTCGTCCTGGGCATTCTCTCTCTGCCCACCTACCTCGCGACAAAAATGCCCTGGTGCGAACAGGCGAGCGCGGAATCCGCGGCCGACTTGGCCCAGCGAATCGAGGCCGCCAACAACGACCGCTCTTGGCCTTTCGAAGCGCCGTAGCCTGTAGCAGGGTGCTGGCCACCATCTCCGAATCTCCACGCCCCTTGTCCTGGGTGCGAGCACCCAGGCGACAGCCTGGCAGCAGTACGGTCTGGCTTCTCGCACTGCTGGCAAGTCAGCAGTGGCACCGATACGCATATCCCAACACGAAGCGTAAGCGAGTGAGAATCTCAATCCTCCGCCTGGTGTGAATACTCATCCAAACGCACATATTGATGAAACGAGGACTATGGCCAATCACGCGCGCGGTTACCGTGGCGTTCCTCGCTGACGCGTCGGGTTTCGATTTGCTGGAACCCGTAAGTCTTGTAGCCTGGGTGCTCGCACCCAGGGATCTGAGTTGGGTGGATAGCAACCGGATGGTAAGCGGCAAGCCACCGTACCCTACCATGGACACCAACATTTCCCCAATCGTACGGCACTGCTGGCCGCCTGAATGCCCGGCCCGAATCGCCGCTATGCGGTAGATGCGAGACTCTCGCAAATTCGTTTGTTATCATGCGTGTTGTCAGGAATGGCGGCCCGCACGTTGGCCGCCGGCACCCAATAATGTTGTTTTCCTGATCCACCGATGCGATCCGTTTGAATGCTAACCCTCTCGGCTTCGGCTCCGTGATCATGGTTGCTAGCCGTCCTTCGCCTCGATCGAGGAATCAAAATGCTTAACCATCGCTGCGTCATACCGGAGATCCTTTTGATTTTGCTATGCGGTCGCGGCTTGGACGTTCAGGCGCGGGATGCCGCCGTGCCTCATGGCCACGCGACAACCGAACAGGATCTTGTAGACCTGAAAGCGCGGCATGAAAAGCGCCGCCAGGCATTCGGCAAGGCGATCATCGCCGCGACCACGCTAGAAGAAAAAGACCGTGTCGCGGAGGATTTCCAGGAATATTGGTTTGATGCGATTGATGGCATGTCACGCATCGCCCAGCGGCAACCCTCTAGCAACGTGGGAATGCAGGCCGCGCTGTGGGTCATGCGATACTCTGACGGAGACTACCAGCCCAGCCTCGACGCCGCGAAAATTCTGCTGGTGCATCATCCACGCGCGGAGAAACTCGGCACGATTTATGACAAGTATGGTTTCCATCCCGTCTATGAGAAGCTGTTGCGCGTGGGCGCGCGTTCGAACGTGTCCGAAACATCCCGTGCGCTGGCCATCTTCGCGCTGGCTGACTTGCTGGTTTATCGCGCGGACTTCAAGGACCGCATGCAAGTTTCTCCACAGATGCGGCCTGAACCGGTCATTGCCGAGTACTTCCAGTCCACCGATCGAGATGAGGATCGGTTGGAAGCGAAGCGGCTCTTAAAAAAAATACAAAGCGAGTTTCCCGAGGTCGCGTACCGTGCTCGAACGCTGGGTGAGGCGGCTGCCGAACGCCTCTTACGGCTTGAGCAGTCCTATTTGGAGATCGGAAAGGTCGCACCGAGCATTGTCGGCAGAGACCTCTCGGGCAATCGACTGGCACTCGAAGACCATCGCGGAAAAGTGGTCGTCATTTCATTTTGGGCTTCATGGTGCGGCCCATGCCTGTCTCGTGTTCCCGAGGAGAATCAGCTTCTCGACCATTTCCAGGACGAGCCGTTTATTTTGTTAGGAGTCAATGGAGATGAATCCCTGAAAGACGCGATTCGAGCGGCCCAGGATCACGGCATTCGGTTTACGTCCTGGTGGGACGACCCAGCGGCTGAGAATCACATTGTCGATCGGTATGCCGTGAGCGCATGGCCGACGATCTTTGTGGTGGACCAGCAAGGTGTCATTAGCAACAAGAATCTCTTCGGGCCTGACCTGCGGGAGGCGGTCGATCACCTTTTGAAAAAAGGAATAGCGACCACGAGAAATGGCGTGCCTTCACACGCCCCGGAACCGGTGCTGACCGATGGTCGAGTCAACGCGCCATAGGCTGGCCACGCCTCGCCCCTCGGGAACTTCTCACCGGCAGCGGTGCGTTTATCGACACCAGTTTAGGCACGCCCGCGATTTGCCCGACAAATCTCTCACGCCGACGGCTCAGGCCCTTCGGCGTTTTTTTGTCGTCACAGCCTTTTGCGATATTCCACGATGCGGTATGTCTCCGTGAACCCCAGATGTTCGTGAAAACGTTGAGCCGACTCGTTATCGAGTTCGGCGTCGGTGGCTATTTCCGTGCAGCCCTGCTCTCGGCTCCACTGCTCGGCACGATGCAAGAGCTGTCGTGACAAGCCCAAACCCCGCTGACGAGGATCGACGTAAATGCCTTCGACATACCCAACGGGACTCGACAGGCATCCGTCCACGACGTTGCGGAGCGACACCTCGATCATGCCACACACCGCGCCGCCCTCGATTTCCGCGAGGAAGCACTCTTTGGAATCATCGGCCATGAATTGCCGCATCTCCTGCTCATGAAACGTATGGTCGACTCCCGTATAAATGGCCGTGCGCAGCCGGAGCCACGAGTCGAACTGCTCGGAACGAACTGCTTGCACGGAAATCGTCATGGCGGGCCGTGTCACTGTAGTTTGGGTGCTTGCCACGAACACCGTGGTATTCACTGGGCCAGCTTTTCAAACGCCATTTTCTCCTGGGTGCAAGCACCCAGGCTACGGTAGCTACCCCTTTTATTCGACCATAGGAAGTCCGTAAAGCAGCCTAGTTGCTACATGCCGCAGAAGATGCGAATCATCTTTACACCACTCCAAAGCATGGTAACCGACACGCGACCCAAGCTGTTTCGGCCCGAGAAATTCTCGTGTTGTTGGCGATACCGGAAAGATCTCTGGCGTGGACATTTGGGAGACTGCTTTGTACACGATTTTCTTAAAAGCTTGTTGTTTTGGCGTGCCGCTTCCCATGATGGCCACCCTACCAGACAGAAGCAATTCCACATTCTTGCCGTCGTCAAGGCGTTCCGTTGTCAACCGAGAAGGCAGGAACTGAGCCAAGGCGTTGTCGCCGGTCTTTGTTCGAACCAGCTCTTTCCACCTCGCGGTTGCAATTGCGGAATCGCTGGTCTCGGCATCAAAGATGTATGCAAATCTGGATTTGCGAGCGCCGAGTTCTGAGTGGACCCTCACGTCCGAGGATTCTGCCTCATCATGGTCGATGAAAAATATGCTTGACGCCAATTGCCGGAGTTTCACCGACAGCGCTTTTTCGTCTTCCGGCAAGTAATATGTCTGTAGTTGGTTGCGCACGAGACATTCGCTCCGAATAATTTGTTTGGACAAAAACGATGGATTATGCCATCACCATTTGCCTTGGTCTCGTGTTCGGTTCGCTTACCTGCTGGCAAGCCGGCATCCGCGCGCTCGATGCGCATTCATGCGTCGTCTAGGATCTGAGCCACCGTTTCGCCCATGTCGGATTCCGACAGAAAACAACGGTGTTCGGAAAGTGGACTATCGTTGGCGCTAGCTATCGCCCTGAACCCGCACTTTCGCGCAAGTGTGATACCGCGCGTGTTCTCCTCGCGAAAAGGGAGCAAGACGCGTTTCATGGACCAAGCGCGATGAACCCACTCGAGCACTTCAGCGACGAGAACCGCTTCGAGGCCGATGGCGTCATCGACGACCCAGAACGCAAGCTGGGCACCCTCGATCTCGGCACACGGTTCCAGATAGACACAGCCCAGGCAACGGGAACGGTCATGGCGAAGAACCGTGTAGGCAAACGCCTCGCCTCGCATGAATTCGTCGTGGTGGCGGCGAAGATCCGCTCGGTTTAACTCGAGTGTGAAATCCTCCGGTGGCCAATTGCCCCATTGGAGTTCCTCACGCAGCCGGATTCGACATGGCATCAACGCTTCAAAGTCCAATTCCGCGTGTTTCTCATGGAGTGGTTCCATCAAAAACCACGGGGACCGTGGCGGCTTGGGCACCTCGGCAAGAGAGATCCACGATGGTTTCCGAGCTTCGGTCATTGGACTTTGTTAGAAGAAATCGCTTTCATATTCGTTCGGTGTTGGCCGGCGAATGTTCGGCATATCCTAAAGCCATTAGCCGGTAGGATGGGTGCTCGCACCCATCACGGTGTCTCCGTCCCCTTTCTCGGATACCATGGCGTCCTCGCTAACGCTTCGGATTTCGATCCATCCTAGCCCGAAACGTTAGTGAGGGACGGCCTCGCTTCGCCTCGAGATGGATGACCTTGATCACGTGGCGGGTTTCGATTTGCTGGAGCCGGTGTCCTGGGTGCTCGCACCCAGCCTACAGTTTGGCAGTAGTAGGGTACGGCGGCTTGCCGCCTACCTTGCCGGGCGATAAGGTTGCGCCCCGTCACGCACACGGTAAGAAGCTACTTCAAATCCTGACCAATGGCGAAGATCTCCTCGGCATCGAGCAGGCGGTCGGAAGCGGTGAACAGGGTTTGGAGAGCGGCGCGGTGGATTTTCATCTTGGTTCCGCCCACGCCAATCGCGCCGTAGCAGGTCACTTCGCCGCGAGAGGCGGCCTTGTCGGTCACTTCGATGCCTTCGATGCCCAAAGGGGGGACGGCGTTCAAATCGATCGCGACCTGCAAGCCGGAGACGCTTTGCCACTGCTGTCGAGACAAGAGTTGCACCTTGGGCGCCCCCGCCGCGACAACGAACTGCGAACCCTCCAGCACGCTGGGCAGCGCTTCCTCGGGCGGGACGGCGTGAGCCGAAAGCCCCGCCTCGGGAACGGCGGCTTGGGTCTGTTCCACGATCCGCTCGGCGCGGCCCAGATCCCGAGACACGACACGCACCGCGCAGCCGGCGCGGGCCAACAAACGCACCACCCGGCTACCGACCGGACCGGTGGCCCCGAACACCACCGCCGTCGATTCGTCGAGAGCCAAATGCCGCTCCGCCGCGAGGACCGCCGCTGCCGCCGTCGTGTTGGCACCGTTGGGATCGAGCATCACCGAGACACGCAGCGGACCGAAGAAGCAAGCCCGCACCGTGTCGTAGATCTTCTCCGCGAGGGAAGCATCCGATCCGCCCACGAAAATCGCCGTATGACGGAGATCGTCCGGTCCGCGCGTGAACATCGCTCCATGGACCAGTTCACGGACGTTGTCGGGCGTGATACCGCCGTGGCGAAAGAGCTGCTCCACGCCGGCATCCACCGCGACGACCGCGTCGAACACGCTCGGCTGGAGATCGCCGTCCAATTGCAGCAGGATTTTGGTGGGCATGGACCAGCTCCTGGAAAACGTCGGCCTCATAAAAAATGGCGGGCAGCGGTGGACCATGGAGCCAACCGCGACCCGCCATGCAATGTCGAATTACCTAATTCGGCGAACTTCGCTCAGAAACCCCGGAAGGGGTGCGCGGCGCTCTCCTTCCCGGCGACCATTTCGTCGGCGGTGGGGCTGCCCTTGATGGCGTTGGCGATGGCGTCCTTGGTCGCTTGGTGATTGTATTCGTAGATTTTTCGATCGTCCGCCGCTTCGGGATGAATGAACACGCCGCAGACGATGACCCAATCCTCGGCCTTGTCCTTGGGGAGCACTCCTTCGGCCACGCAATCGGCGACCGCCTTGGCGACGGCGGCTTGGGCGGGGCCAAACATCTGCACCGCTTGCCGCATCCCCTTGATAGTGACTTTCGTGACCATCACCGTGGCCGGCTTGACGGCGAGGTTCGGGCTGAGCACGGCCAGCAGGTTCGTATGCCCGTCGCTTTGCCGGGCCAGGGCGTTGGCGAACGCGGTCCCGACTGGACCACTCTTTTCACCGATCAACAAATCGATATGGGCGATTTCGTTTCCCTCGCCCACCAGCGCTTCACCCACGGCCATCAGCATGATTCGTTCTCCCCACTAAAGCGGACAATTGAAAGGATTCTCGCGGATCGGAAGTAGGATTGGACTTCACCAGCGGCGGGGGGCAAACCCTGCCGGCAAATGGACCAAACACCTCCGATATTTGCACCGCAACTTAACAGACCTGGGCCTTCCTGGAAACTCCCTGGGGCCGGAAATTGCCAGCCCCGCGCTCTGCAAGACCATGAAAAAACCCGATGGGTACGTGTCCACCGGGTGAAAGGTCGTCTTCAAGCATTGCCGACGGGTTAACCGCGTCGCCGGCGGTAGTAGGCCACTAGCCCGAGTGCCGTAAGTAGGGACCAAACCGCGAGGCTGGCCGGCTCGGGCACGACGCCATTCGGTGGCGGAGGCGGCACCAGGTTCTGCACGTTTTGCAGTGCGAGCAGGGCATCGAGCAATCCCGCACCGGTTAGATTGTCAAATCCCGTGCTAGCATTGCCGCCGGTGATATCGTTCGTGGAATTCAACAGCAAGGCATACAGGTCGTCCACGCTGAGTGACAATCCCAGGTCGTTGGCCAAGTCGAGTACTAGTGCGGCCACGGCGGCCACATGGGGCGCGGCCGCGGACGTGCCGAAAAAGTTCGGGAAGCCATTCGGCTCCAAATCGAAGATGGAAAGGAGCGACGGGAAGAATGTGTTGTCCACTCCGTCAATCCCGGTCAGATCGGGTGTGTTGCGGATGTCCAGAATGGGATTTCCCAAAGTATCGAAGAGGATGCGCGTCGGTCCCAAGGAGCTAAAGTTTTCGGGCTGATTTGGAGTTCCATAGAAGGCGGCCCCGACCGCCAAACCGCCTTCGGCGGCCTGGTGGCCATAAATCGTGGGCAGGTTCATATCATCGACGTCAATGATGCTGAAATCGTTGAAAGTGCTAACTTGCACGTTGACGGGATTCGTACCCGATCCAGAAACGTGGTTGACTCGCAGGCCGACAGGACCCGCTGGGCCGATGGCACCTACAAATTCAAAGGGATCTTGGCCCGCGCTAAGGTTATCGAAGGTAAGAAACACGTTATTGGGGTTGTTCGGATCGACCAAATCGACGGAGAAGTCGATGGTGGGCGTGCCCCCCACCGTCGCATAGGGTTCTTCCCACTGCACGACGATCCGGCCTCCGGCGGGGTTTCCAGAGAAATTCAAGAGGAGCACATCATCCGTACCCCAGTTCACGGTGCCGCCGTCCGTGCCATCGAAGGTTCCAGCGGTGGCGTTATCCGCGCTGTTTCCCGCTGCCGAGAAATAGGCCACGCCCGCAGCCTTGGCGGCATCCACCGCTTGGGCGGCCGCGCCATCTTGAAAGCGGGGCGCGGTAAGGATCGACACATCGTCGACGATGATATCCACGCCACTAGCGACCAGGTTATTAATTGCATCCGCGACCGTTTGGTCCGGAGGCAAATTCGGGTCAAACGTATTGTTAAACGCGGAATGGAATTTGAGCTCCGCGCCGGGGGCCAAGTCGTGGATCAATTCCGCCATGACCCGACCTTCGTCGAACCCTATGTCGTCCTTAACAATGGTGATGGGCGTATTATTTCCCAGCGGATTCCCCACGCCGGGCAGGTCGCCTGATGCAATGCCCGCCGACGCACCGGGAACTCGGGAATCAAACGAGTCTGAAATAATGCCGATGCGGATGCCTGTTCCATCCACGCCGAAGTTGTTGCGGGCCGTGTCCGCCTGCATCACGCCATCCGCCTGGCTAGTCACGGCGCCGACATGCGTGAGAGCCACGTCGGTAAGGTCCCCCACCGAATAGGGATTTGGCCCGCTGGCCAATTGATGGACCACGACGCCAGCCGGCACGGTCCCGGGAATCATCACCAACAGGGCGCAGGCCCAAATCCTTAGCCCGCCTCGCTTCCAAGTTACGCGTCGCATATGTAGGTCTCACCTCCATGTTGAATCAGAAAAGTGGACGAGCGGGAACAGCTCCCCTCGATAATCCGCAGCCTCGATCATTCCGTTGTAAAAGCCTTGGTGAGGGCTTGCGCCGTCCGTTGGAGGATACGTATCCTGGGGATGCGACGGCTCGCCAAGCAAATAAAATTCAGCGGCGACCGTTGCTCCTCAAATACGGCAGCCTCCTGCGCATCGTATACAAAAGTCAAGATCGGCGCCAACGTTTTGGCGCGGGATTTTCCATAGCTTATGGACTTCCACGAAATCGAGTGAATTTCCCACCCAACAAAAAAAGGCCGCCCTCGCACATTTGCGGCGAGAGCGGCCTGAAAGGAAATATCAAGAATGGCGAGACGCGGTCGTATCTCGCCGCGTGAGGCGGTCAGTTTACCTCTCGCTTGCGGCAGACAGTCAAAGCCAACAGGCCCAGCGCCGCCAAGATCCACGTACTCGGCTCGGGAACGGCAGCCGCCGGGGCACCCGCAGCGCCGAACAACTCCCTGAACCTCACGAAATCTTGCAGGTTCACGATCCCGTCAAGAGTGGCGTCGCCATTGGAATGCCCCTCGCTAAACGAAAAAGATTCGTTGAAACTGCTCTTGAGAATTTCAAAGTCGGCCAGGTCGATCGCGCCATCGCTATTGAAGTCGCCCGGCAGGAAGGGATCGGTTTGTCCCAGGAATTCAATCTCGCCGATCTGATGGTAGGCACCGTCCGGATTGTTTACCGAATCGAAAGCCACGAAGCGGAAAGTGCTGTAAGCCTCGGCGGGAACTTCGTAGTCGATGCCGGCACGGAACAAAATGGTTTGCAAACGCTCCGTCCACAGGGCGTCCCCGGTGTAGGAGAAGATGTCCGTGAAGGTCGTGCCGTCATTGGAGCCTTGAATCTTCCATTCGGTAGGATCACGATTGGGCACGTCGTTGGCGGAGGAAACGGTGAAGGCGGTCAAGTAATGTGGCCCGGCATTGATTTCAGCCTGCACCCAGAGCCCTTCTTCGGGGAAACCGCCGGAGACGCCGCAGCACCATTTGTCGTTTCCACCTCCGAGAAGATTGTCGAATACATTGAAGGCCGACTCGCCGCCACCGAAGGCTGGCTCGTCGTTGCCCGAGAAAATCGCGTTGTAGTTCGTGTCTTCGTCAGGAAGCCCATCGTTTTCCGGGTCGGTCAGGTCGCCGCCGATCAGGGAATCGGTCCCCGTCCCCAAAATGGTCCCCTGGGCATGAGCCTGAGAGGCCAGCCCGCATAGGGCCACGACCGCGACCATGCGTGCCAGAATCTGAATCTTTGTACATTGAAAAACTACGGACATGGTCAAGATGTCTCCTCGTTAAAGTCCCTGTTACATCACGAAGCCGCGTAACCGGCATCTACCCAATGGTCCAAAAAATCATCACACACTTACACGAACGTAATACAAGCACAACCTTCCCACAAGCTATTGGTTTATCCTAATTTTTTTAATTTTTTTGTCTTCGCAAATCCCTACGTATTGCCTATTTAGTAAAGAAAAATGCCTTCAAATAGACCGTAAAGATCCGCTCGAATTCCTTGACAAGTCCCAGCATGGCCGGAACGGATTTGGCGGGGAATAATAGGTGACGGATGCCGTCATTTCCTCGCCTGCTGGATTCCCCGCATGTCCATCTATTTGGATCACAACGCGACCACGCCGCTGCTTCCGGAAGTGGCCGAAGCGATGGCCGCATGCGAGGCGGACGGATACGGTAACCCTAGCAGCCAGCACGCCTTAGGCCGAAAGGCTCGGCGGCGACTGGAAGATGCACGCGAGGGAATCGCCGAATTACTCGGTGCGGACCTGCGGGGACCAAGTCCCGACCGCCTGATCTTCACCAGCGGAGGGACCGAGGCCAATCATTTAGCCCTGCTGGGCCTCGGCGGCGGTGCTCCCGGACACCTGATCACTTCCCCCCTGGAACATCCCAGCCTGCTGGGCGCGACCGAAATCCTACTCCAGCGAGGATGGCGGAGGGATTTGCTGCCTGTCTCTCCCCGGGGAGACGTGCAGCCGGACGCTGTTCAAGCACTTTGGCAGCCCGATACCCGCCTTGTGAGCCTGATGCTGGGGAACAATGAAACCGGTGTGCTGCAACCGGTGGCGGAAGTGGCCGCGATGTGTCGACAGCGAGGCGTGTTCTGTCATACCGATGCCGTGCAAGTGGTGGGCAAGCTTCCGGTGAATTTCCGCGAATTGGGCGTGACGGCACTCTCGGTCGCCGCGCATAAGTTCCATGGTCCACGAGGAATCGGCGCCTTGTTGCTACAGGGCGGAGAGGGACTGGAACCGCAACTGCGGGGTGGTTTTCAGCAGTGGGGGCTGCGGCCCGGCACCGAACCGGTCAGCCTCGCCGTCGGCATGCATACGGCTCTGCGGATGTGGCACGACGAGAGGGAGACGTGGCAAAATCGGCTCATCACGCTCCGCGACCGGCTGGAAGCGGCCTTGCGGCCGGGCGATCCGCTCTGTTCATTCAATGGCGCGGAGGCCGAACGACTGCCGCACACTTCCAGCGTGACCTTCCACGGCTTGGACGGCCAATCGCTGCTCATGGCCTTGGACCTGGCGGGTGTTGCCTGTTCGTTGGGCTCTGCCTGTGCCAGCGGCAGCAGTGAACCATCTCCGACACTACTGGCGATGGGCCTTACTCCCGAGGCGGCGGGCGCCTCCCTACGCTTCAGCCTGGGCGCGACGACCACGGAGGCGGAAGTGGATGAAGCGAGCCAGCGGATCCTCAAGGTTTTGCATGATTTCCGCAGCCGACCGGCTCCAGGTGAAAAGTCACCTCGACCTCGCGAATCGTGGCCGCAATCGCTATAATCGACGGCCCTGGGAGCCCATGGACAAGGGCGGATGCCGTCCCCGCGATTTGCCGCCGATCGGGTGTGTCAAACACGGCGGGAAGTGCGGCGATGACAACCTTGTCCCGGGATTCCACCGATGCGTTATTCGAGTCCCTTGGGCAATCCACGGACCGTGACTACGAGCACCGCGAAACGTCTGGCGGACGTGACCCGTATCTCTTTTCCTGGAGAAGAGATGCGGTCGGGCTCGCACGTCGCGACGAGCCGTGGTCTGGGGCCGCTAATGCGGGACCATTTCTTCATCGGGCCGGAAAACGACATGATCCCGCCCGCTCTGGAAATGCTCTTCCGCGAGGGGACCGAGCCTTGCTCCCCTTGTGTGTTTTACGGACCCTCCGGCACGGGAAAGACCCATCTGCTGCATGGCATCGTGGCCCTCTGGAATGACCGGCATCCCGACCGGACCGGACTGCGGGTCTCGGCGGTGGACTTCGCGCGGGACCTGGCGCGAGCCTTGGATCGGGATGAACGCCGACCATTCCGACGCCGTTATCGGGGATCCGGGTTGTTGGCTCTCGACGGAGTGGAGGCCTTGGGTAGCAAACCGGCGGCACAGGAGGAGCTGCTGCAAGCTTGGGACGCCCTCGAACGCCGCGGCGGCCGTCTTGTCGTGTCGGCTCAGCGTCCTCCCCGCGAGCTCTCCTCCTTGACGCCTAAATTACGCAGCCATCTGGTGGGCGGGCTCTCCGTGAACCTGGTCCCGCCTGACGAAACCACCAGGGAAGCGGTCATCGGCCATATTCTCGATGCCTGGGAGGTTTCCGCGGCGCCAAAAGCCGTGGCATTGCTGGCGGACAAATTGTCGGGCACCATCCCGCAAATCCACGCGGACCTGGCCCACATGGAGGATATCGCCTCGCGGCAGGGCCCGGTCCACATCGATGTTCCTTTCGTGGAGCGGTTCTTACAGTGGCAAGCGGATTTGGCGCCGTCACTCTCGCTGCGGGACATCACTGCCCTCACCAGCAAATACTTTTCCCTGCGGATGGGAGATATCCGTGGCGCCTCCCGCAGGCGGAGCGTGGTCCGGGCGCGGGGCATCGTGGTGTATTTGGCACGTCAATTCACCAAACAGAGCTATCAGCAAATTGGCCGCTATCTGGGGGATCGGGACCACACCACGATCTTGCACAGCTATCGCGAAACGGAACGGCGTCTGGCCGACGATCTCGGTCTGCGTGACGCGGCGGCGGACTTACGCAGGCTCATCACGGCACGTTAGGCGTCCAGCCCATGCGGGAATTCGGATACAGGAAAAACCATTATCGGGGAAAACATGTTGGCAGGAGTGTTAGTTTCCGTTGGTGGAGATGTTGCTAACTCGACTGGTAGCCGAATGGGCCGATTGATGAACATGCATGAACATACCAGTAACACTCCACCAACACGCGGTGAACGGCTTTTCCACGCCCCTTTTCGGTTTGGGCGTGAACCAAAAGCCAAGCCATGTTGGGATTTGAATTAGGCTACTTGAATCCATCAACAAATGATCCGCAAGCACTACTACTACGGCTGTTTATTAAAGATATATTAAGATTCTTAGAAGTGACTCACGTTGGCCATGATTTTCGCGTCTTGAGCGGCTCTATTTCTATCGAGCGGAGGAAATCATGCCGCCTGTTCGGATATCCATGGAGGGAGTAGCACCCGTGGAGCAACGTGCCGGCGGAGGAATCGTGAGCACGAGCCATTAGGAAGGATTGTGGGAGGGATGAAATTCACATGTGATCGGGAGAAGTTCCAGGCGGCTTTCCAGTCCGCAGCCAGTGTCGCGGCACCACGCAGCCCCAAGGCGATTCTCCGAAACGTGAAGATCGAGGCGGAAGAAGACCGCGCGACGCTCCTCGCCACGGATCTCGACATCAGCATTCGCATCGAAATACCCCAATTGAACGTGGAAGTGCCGGGCAGCGCCTTGTTGCCGGTGGATCGTTTCGGATCGATTCTGCGGGAATCCTCGGACCAGGAATTGTCGGTGGAAGCCTCGCCGCAAGAGACGCTGGTCCGAGGAGAGCGGAGCGAATTCCGCTTGCAGGCGGAGGATCCCCGCGAGTATCCGGCGGTGCCTCCGTTTGGTGAGGAGAAATACCATCAGCTTTCGGCCCGCCTGTTGAGGGACATGATCCGCCGCACGGTGTTTGCCACGGACGTGGACAGCACCCGCTACGCGCTGGGGGGCGTGTTGTGGGAAATGGAAGGTTCGACCGTGGTGGCCGTGGGAACCGATGGACGCCGGCTGGCGAAAATGGAATCCCAGGGCGAGGCCGTGCAAGAACACGCCACCGGCGAAAGCGCGACCATCGTGCCGACTCGGGCCATGCAGCTCATGGAGCGGACGGCAGCCGCGGCGGCGGGAGAGGACGCCGACTGCCAGGCCAAGCTCTCTTTCAGCGGAAACGGCGTGCATCTGCAAGTGCAGCGCGTGACCCTCTTTTCCCGCCTGCTCGAAGGACGCTTTCCGCGCTGGCGGGACGTCTTCCCTCAGCCGGAAGGGTACACGCATGTCTCGCTCAATGTCGGCCCCTTCTTTTCCACGGTGCGGCAAGCCGCCATCGCCACGAGCACGGAAAGCCGGGGCGTGGAATTTGCTTTCGACCAAGGCTCCTTGGTGCTCACCGCCCGGACTGCCGACTGGGGGCAATCGAAAGTGGAACTCCCCATCGCGTACGAAGGACAGGCGATGAAAGTCATCCTCGATCCGAGGTTTCTGATCGACTTTCTCAAGGTGCTGGAGCTCGAGGATACATTCCAATTTCGGATCAAGGATCCTGAGGGAGCCGTGGTGTGTGCCACGGAGGATGGCTACGGATACGTGGTGATGCCCTTGGCGCCCGACCAGGCACGTCGCCGGCCCGAGGATACTTAGCAGGCTGTTGAGAAACTCAACAGCCTGCGGCATCACAGGAAGTGATGCTCAAAATGGCGACGCAAGTCGGTATTTTGCGAGCCGGGAGCAGCTTCGCTGTGACCCTGGCGAGGTTGAAAAACGTCACGAAGGCGTTTTTCAACGGACTGTTAGTAAGAAAGTGTGGGCAAGACTGGATGGCTTCCGCGAAATTTGGCGTCGATCGGTCGCGAACCGCCAATGGATGAACGGAACCAAAGGTTTTGTCGTTGGCTTTAAGCTTTCCGCCGGCGGGCCTGGGGAGGACCGTGGGCGGCGAACCGCTATTTTCAGCCGTGTTGGCTGAACCGGCTGCCTCCCAAATGCAAGAGTCACAACGGAGAATTCGCGTCCATGCCCCGTTCCGGACCGCAAGCCATCGGCGACGTCATGGCCCAGCTCATGCACAAGCGGGGCTATGCGCGGCAATGGGCAGCCCAACATGCCAGCGACGCCTGGCGCGAGGCCGTCGGCGAAAGCGACGCGCGGCAAACCCAAGTCACCGGTTTTCGGGGCGGAAAGATGGAAATCCTCGTGGCCCACTCCACCCTGCTGCAAGAGCTGACCTTTCGTAAAATCGAGCTCGTGCGGCGGCTGCGAGAACTTCTCCCCGATCACAAAATCACGGACATTCGCTTCCGCGTGGGACCTGTCCAGGATCCTGCCCGGGATGCATAGCCGAAGGAAAAAACGGAATGAGCACGGACCAACCCGATCCCCGGCCCGATGAGGGCTCAAGCGAACCGGAAGCCGCCGGCCAATTCGCCCGGCTGCCCGACAACGGCGACTACACCGCCGAGGACCTGGAGCATCTCAGCGACCTGGAGCATGTCCGCGAACGCCCCAGTATGTATATCGGGGATACCTCCAACCGCGGCCTGCACCATCTGGTCTATGAAGTCGTGGACAACTCCATCGACGAGGCCATGGCCGGGCATGCCGACCGGGTCTCCGTGATGGTGCATAACGATGGCTCGGTCACGGTCGAGGATGATGGCCGGGGCATCCCCGTCGAGGAACATGGCGACCTCGGCTTCTCCACGCTGCAAGGCGTGATGACCGTGCTCAAATTCGGCGGCAAATTCTCCAAGGGGGCTTACCAGACCTCCGGCGGGCTGCACGGCGTGGGCGTGACCGTCGTCAATTTTCTCTCCGAATGGTGCGAGGTCCAAGTCTTTCGCGACGGCCATGTCTACCAGCAGGAATATCGCCGCGGCGTGCCCGTGGGAGAGGTCGTCCGGCTCGGAGCGACCGACAAACGCGGCACCAAAACCACCTTCAAGGCGGACGGCGAAATCTTCTCCACCACCAAGTACCACTACACCACGCTCCACAAGCGGCTCCAAGAACTCGCCTTCCTGAATGCCGGCGTGAAGATCACGATCCGTGACGAACGTACCAATGAAGGCGAGGAGTTTCTCTACGAACGTGGACTCATCCAGTTCGTGGAACATCTCAACCGCGCCACGACCGCCGTCCACCCCGAAGTGCTGCACCACACCGGCGAACAGCAGGGAGTGGGCTACGAGATCGCCCTGCAATACTCCACGGAATTCACCGAAAATTTCCACTCCTACGTCAATAACATCCATACCACGGAAGGGGGCACCCACGTCTCCGGCTTCCGAGCCGCGCTCACCCGCACGCTCAACCAGTACGGACGCAAGGAGAACCTCTTCAAGGATCTGATCCCCACGGGGGACGATTTCCGCGAGGGGCTCACCGCCGTGATCTCCCTCCGCGTGCCCGAGCCGCAATTCGAGGGGCAGACCAAGACCAAGCTCGGCAACAGTGAAATCGACGGCATCATGAATTCCGCGACGGGCGAATTCCTCTCCAATTATCTGGAGCAGCATCCCGCCGTCGCCAAGGCCATGGTCCGCAAGGCGCTCGTCGCCGCCGAAGCTCGCGAAAGCGCCCGCAAGGCGCGGGAAGCGGTCCGCGAACGCAAGGGCGCCCTGTCGGGGCATGGCTTGCCGGGCAAGCTCCGCGACTGCACCAGCAAGGAAGTCGAAAAGTGCGAACTGTACTTGGTGGAAGGGGATTCCGCCGGCGGTAGCGCCGAAGGGGGGCGTATCCGCGAATACCAGGCGATCCTTCCGCTGCGGGGCAAGATTATCAACGCCTACAAGTCCCGCGAGGATAAAGTCCTTTCCAACGAGGAGGTCCGCAACATCATCTCCGCCATCGGCATCGGCATCGGCCCGGAGCAGGATCTCGCCAAGCGTCGCTACGACAAGATCGTGATCATGACCGACGCCGACGTGGACGGTTCCCACATCCGCACGCTGCTGTTGACGTTCTTTTACCGGCAGATGTATCAGCTCGTCGCGCAGGGGCATTTGTACGTGGCCCAGCCGCCGCTATTCCGCGTTCGCGTCCGCAACAAGGACCGCTACGTGCAGACCGAGGAGGAGATGAAGTCCGAGCTGCTCGACTTGGGCCTGGCGAACAGCGTCTTCGATCCCCGCGATGGCCGCCTCTTGGACGGAGACGTGCTGGCCAAGCTCTGCCAAGTGCTCGACACGCTAGAGGAAGCGATCCTCGCCCTGGAACGCCGCGGCATCAATCTCAAGCTGCACAACGAGCGCCGCGATCCCGAGACCGGCAACCTCCCCATCTTTCACGTCTTCCTCGGGCCGGAGGAAGCCTGGTTCACCAGCCGCTCCGAACTGGAGAAGTTCATCGAACAAAAGGAGCAGGAACTCGGCACCGAATTGAAAGTCTCCGACACGATGGCCGAGGAGAACGGCGAAGCGAGCGGGCCGCAGTTGCGGATCTTCGAACTGCACGAGGTCCGCACCATCAACAGTGCTCTCACCGACCTGCAAGCGCAGGGCTTCACCATCAACGACCTCATCCCTCAAGAGCGGACCGGCATCGAGGACTCCCGCTATGTCGTCCGGCGTGAAGATCAAGAGAAGCCGCTCGAGGATCTGCGGAGCCTGTTGGCTACGATCCGGGCCATGGGAGAACGCGGCCTGCACATCACCCGCTTCAAGGGTCTGGGGGAAATGAACCCGGAGGAATTGCGGGAAACGACGCTCAATCCGGAGAACCGCACCCTGCTCCGCGTCCGCATGGAGAACGCCGGCGACGCGGACGATATCTTCCGCGTGCTGATGGGCGAGCACGTCGAACCCCGCCGCGAATTCATCGAGACGCATGCGCTGGACGTGCGGAATTTGGATGTGTAGGGAGCCATCCCTCACTGACGTATCGGGCTAGGATCGAAGGAAACCCGACGCGTGAGCGAGGAACGCCACGGAATCCGCGCTGTTGCCACGGCTAGCTTGCTAGCCGGTAGGATGGGTGCTGGTCACCCATAATGACAGATCCGGTAGGGTAAGCGGCTTCCCGCCTACCATTTGGCTGGTATACGGCGAACAAGCCCTGCCAGATGTGCGACTATTGGGTAGAGTTGCGCAATTTCACAGTAAACGCTTTTCGGTGGATTAATGATGGATGATTCCGTTCTATTGAACCTCTCTGCCGACCGCCCTATTTGCACTCTACAGGAAGACCTTCTGGAACGAGGAGATTTCGCAATATCGTTGGCAAATGCTATTTGTAGGTGGAGCAACCCAGACAGCCTTGTTCTTGCCGTATATGGCCCTTGGGGTCACGGAAAGACGTCGCTTAAAAATCTCGTCTTGTCCTTGCTAAAAAATGCAGATGACTCACCGTCGATCGTCGAGTTTAATCCGTGGAATTGGACGGGCGAAGACCGCATTCTTGAGGCATTTTTTGAAGAAGTGGGCCTTGCGATTGGCGAGACAAACAAAAGCCCTGACTCACAAGAACTGGCACTGAAGTGGAAGAAATACGCCACACGCCTGGCGCTAGGGGGATCTGCTTTGGAGCACCTGCGAACGGTCACAGATATTGTTGGAATCCCATTAGTCCCGTTGATTCTTGGTTCTCTCTCGCAAGCGGCAAAATCTGGTGCGGCAATCGGGGAGCAAGCTTCTGTCGCCCATTCAGTCACCGACGATATTCACGATGAGACGCTCGAGGGATTGAAGCAAAGCCTTCACCAGGCGTTGCTGAAATTGGACCGTCGGGTATTGATCGTCATGGACGACATTGATCGACTGACGAAGGAAGAGATTCGTCTACTTTTCCGCATCATCAAGTGCAACGCCGATTTCCCAAACGTCATCTATTTTCTATTTTTCGAGCGGGAAGTGGTTGAATCCGCGCTTTCCGGGCTGACAGGGAGTGATGGACGATCATATATGGAAAAAATCGTCCAGGCTGGATTCGATCTTCCGCAGGTGCAGCAATCAGATATAGAACATGTGCTTTTTTCCGGACTCGACGCTCTATTGAAATACGATGGTATTGATGAACGATTCGATGCCGATCGGTGGCGAGCGCTTTACCGCGAGGCGCTGAGACCATTTTTTCAGTCTCTTCGAAATGTCCGGCGCTTTCTTTCGGCTTTCTCATTCGAGTTGGGACTATTTTTCAAAGATGGAACGCTGGACATTAACTTTATCGACTTGATTGGACAAGAAGTTCTGCGGGTATTTGAACCAGACGTTTATACGACAATGGCTGGTGCAAAGGAGATTCTAATTCAGGCGCGACATAGCCACTTGTTTGGGAGAGTCGATAATGCGGATACCGTCAGAGAGTTTGAATCTATTCTTGCAAAGGCAAGACCCGAACACCGGGACGCTGTATCGTCCATAATCGCCCAGTTGTTTCCAAAGATCGAGTGGGCGCTCAACAACTACGGCCATGGGTTTGGGTTTGAGGAAGGGTGAGAGCAAGAATTACGAGTATGTCACCATCGAATGTTTGATCGGTACTTCATAATGCGGTTGCCAAAAGGTGAAGTACCGATGTCCATTCTCAAGGTCATCATGGAGACGACGAAGCGCGACGAATTTGTTCAGCTATTCATACAATTACACGATGTCGGACAACTTGACGCAGTTCTCGAACGCCTTGAGGCATATGCGAAGACACTTGATTTAAAGCATGTTAAACAATTAGTCATATCGATTTTTGACATCGACGATTTGATTGAATTTGGTGCTGGGGGTATTTTTGCAGCGAGCACAGACAAGTCAGCATTACGATTGATTCACCATTCCATGCTTCGGGAAGAAGATCAACGTAAACGGAGCGAGGCGATGGTGCAGTGCCTCATGCAGTGCCAGGGAGTATGGCTACCAGTTCGATTCGTGTCGTTGCACGAACCGAAAGACGAAGAAGAAGACTCGGAAAACAATTTTTTCGACGCTGTGGGACTCGCAAGGGCAAAAGAAATATGTTTGAGTAAGATGCGGGAATCAAATCTGGAAGGCATCAACGGACAGAAGCTCGCATCGTGTTTGTTTCGTTGGAGAAACTGGGCTGGAAACGATGAGCCGCGCCAATGGTGCGAAGGTCAAATTGGTGACATCGCCGGCGCTCTTCGGATTGTCAGAGCATGTATCCGAACTTCACATGTTGCCGAAGGATCGAGGACATATGTAAAAAAGATCGTTAGCCTTAATGATTTGGAAATATTCATCGACGTTGATCGAGTGAAGAGCGTGTTGGAACCCATTCTAGTCGCTGAGCCTGTTGGGTACGAAAATGTCATTGAAAAATATCGCGAAGAGGTTGAAGCCTTTAAGAAGGCCCTAAAGAGGCGAGCCGGTGGAAAGCCGGATGACTGGCATTTTGATGAAGACTAGGATCGTGCCCCTTGGCCACCCACGGAAAGTTGATTGTCACAGCGCCCTCGTGCCACTGCTAGCTTGCTAGCCGTGTGGATGTATAAACACGGAAAACACTAAGCCGCGCGTTCGGAGCGATTCACGTTACATACAAACCCTGATCCCTGGTGGCTACGAGGACTGGATGTGTGAGTCCGGTGTTGGGTGTCGAGCACCCAACTACAAGACTCCGCTTCGAGGCGACGATGAACGGCCCGCCAAACATTTCGGAGTTCGGGACCGTGACGAGAGAAGATGAATTCCGTGGACTGCTGGCGATGAGCACGTTGCATCCTATTCATGATGGCACGAAAGTACCCGGCACAAGAATTGCTGGATCAACACGGCAGTAGCCGAATTCACCAGACTTTGAGTGGTGTCCAGAGGGCTGCAAATACCAACAAGTTCGATTTGAATCTCATCCTGACGAATCCTTTGTTGGGAGAACCGATTCCAAAGGCTCGTCGATCGGCGCTGAATTCAAAAGCCTGCAAAGTTCATCCGCCGCCTCTTTTGCCGCGTCCAGGAACGGCAAGAGAATTAGGTTACTCTTAGCATCCCGCAGAGGTTCGGCATCACGGTCGTTGTGCGCCGTCGTGGCAATCTGGCCGGAATAGCCATGACGCGACAATGCCTGCAACAATGCCAGGTTTACCGAAGGCTGCGGTACGGAGCTAACGACCCAACGCACGGATGAAAGAGGCAACATCGAGGCAATCTCAGGATCTTCGGCATCGCCATAAACGACCGAGTGGCCGGCTTCACGCAGGCGATGCACCAAATCGGGATCGAAATCTACGCCCAACACGCGCCGCCCGCGTTCCGTCAGCTCGCGCGAGATATGGTTTCCGAACCTGCCCAGTCCAAAGACGATCACGTCGAAACCACTCCGCGGCTCGGTGGTCGTTTCGATGGCCACTTCGCGAAAGGGATTCTTCCGTTCGAACCGTAATAGTGCCGGAGCGAGCCGTTCGTATATAGGGTGCGAGTAGATGATCAGGTAAGTGGAGAGCGTGATCGTCACTAGGCCAACCAGTGTGATTAGGGCCACCACGTCGTCGCTGATGTGACCGAGGCTCTTACCGAGTGCGGCGAGCATCAGCGAAAACTCGCTAATCTGTGCCACAGTTAGTCCGGCCAGGAATCCGGTGCGTTTTCTATAGCCCATCGCTCCCATAATGATCATGACGATCAGCGGATTGCCGACGAGCACAAAGGCCGAAAGCACGAGTGCGGAAGACAATTGTGGTCCAAGTACACTCAGTTTGAGATGTGCCCCCAGGTCAACAAAAAAGAACAGCAAGAGAAAGTCGCGCAGTCCTATAAGTCGCGACCCGAACGCTTCGCGATGCGGCATCGGCGCGAGCGACACACCCGCCAGAAAGGCCCCGACTTCTTTGCTGAAACCCAGCCAGTCGCCAATCGCCGCCAGGGCCACTGCCCAGGCGATGGCCATGGCCGTCAGCAGTTCCATTGAACGGGCCGCACGGCGAACGAGCAGTGGAATAACAAATCGCATCAGCAGGCCAATCACCAGGAGCAAGCCGGCTCCTTTCAGTGCAACCAGCAGAATATCCTGCATCCACTCACCACTTTGCAGACCGGCTCCAAATGCCGTCAACGCGATCATTACCAGGACGACCACCAAATCCTGGACGATGAGAAAACCAATTGCTATGCGACCATGTAGCGAGTCAACCTCGCGTTTGTCGGACAGCAGCTTTACGATGATGATCGTGCTAGAAAACGTGAGGGCGACGGCGACATAGACCGCTGGAAAGTGTGATAGCCCCAATGCCAGACAGATCACATATCCGACAACTGAAGAAAAAATCACCTGCCCCAGTCCCGTCGCCAGTGACACCGGACCCATCGTTCGGATGACGTGTAGATCAAGCTTCAGTCCAACGGTGAACAGCAGTAAAGCGATGCCCGTCTTCGCCAGCAGGTCGATCTCGCTGCCGATTGTGACCCACTTCAGCCCAGTCGGCCCGACGAGGATTCCGACCGCGATGAACGCGACGATCAGCGGCTGCTTCAGCCAGTGGGCGACAAAGCCCAACGCACCAGCCGCCGCCAGGAGCAAAGCGAACTCGTAAAAGACGTTTCCCAGTTCCATTGGCTTGTTCCTCTGCTTCCTCTGCGATAGCCCACGACTTTCGGACGGGTGAACTCGTACCAAGTCCTTCAAATCGGAGAATTGAAAACTTGAAGAACTTCCCGGCTCGGATGTAGGGAAGTTTATTTGGGTGGCGGTCGTGAGAACAATGGAAAAACCTCGGGTGAACGCTGACAGTCCCTCAAGAGTCGTAAGAGAATCGGCTTGCCACCGACATGCGGCATGCGGCGATTGCCGCGGGCGATCCGTACAGCTACGTTGAAGGCATGCACGACAGACGAGTCTCCGCCGCGAAGAGTCTCGGGGTCAAGGCATCGCGGCATCCGTGAAATGGAGCGTGCGTCGCGTATGAAACACCGATGGAAGGAACAAACGTCAGGTTTTGTCCGTCGGATTTAAGTGGATCGGAGTCGGTAGCCATCGTGAGGCGAAAACATGGGTAAGCCACTGACAACGGAAGAAGTCGAAAAATTCATGCGGCAATTCAAAATGCTGATCGCGGGCATCGTGATCGTGTTATTGCTGCCGCTGATGATTTATACATTATATCTGGATCGAAGGCTCGAGGGCTTTGTGGATACCTTGCGATATCGCCCGCCGCACGAGGTGGACGAATTCGCCGCGGAAGAAAACGCCGGCGACGCCCTGATAGCAAATCCGGTGCAGGGCCAGGTCGTCTATGTGCCCGCCTATTCCCATATCTATCACGATGACGGCGATCCGTACTTGCTGACCATCACTTTGAGTGTCCGCAATACGAGTCTCGACCGGGAAATCATCATCAACTCGGTGCGCTACTTTGACACCAAAGGCAAGGAAGTGAAATCGTATCTTGCCAAACCGCTCCGGCTGCCGGCACTAGCCGCGACGGAGTTTCTAGTGGAGCGCGATGACGTGACGGGCGGCAGCGGAGCCAGTTTTCTGGTCGAATGGCTGGCGAAGGAAGAGTGCACGGAGCCGATCATCGAAGCCGTGATGATTGATACGCAGGGGCAGCAAGGAATTTCCTTCGCGCGAAATGGCAAGTCGGTCCGCGAGATCGTTCCGGAGAAACCAGCCGACTAGCCAATTCGATTGGTTAAGGGAGCGGGCGGGAATCGCGAATGAAGCTTGACCGTTGCTCTTAAAGCGGACCACTCAAGACGTGATTTCCCATCGCCAGACCGGGCCGTCCTCCGGGTCGACCACGGAACCGAGATGCCGGAATCCACACTTCGTTAGCACGCGCGTGGAAGCGTTCGCTTCGGGAAGCGTGTGGGCATGGACACGCTGTACGTCCGGCTGTAGCAGCGCGAACCGCGTCATCGCTTGGGCAGCCTCGGTGGCATAGCCACGGCCCTGTTGCTCCGGCTGCACCGCGTAGGCGATTTCCACCGTGCCCTCTGCGGTTGGCGGTCCCTTGAAGCCGCATTGCCCCACGGGTACGCGGTCTTCACGGCGTATCATCGTGAAACCCAAAACCCAAGGGTCAGGGGCCGTCGCCGCGTCCAAGCGTGCCAGCCAATCCGCTGACAGTTGTGTTCGATCCGCTTCCGACATGGCCGCGATCTTCGCGCGGCACTCCTCCAGAGAATCCAATTCCAGCAGCAGCCTCGGTGTTTCAATGGGTAGTCCGTTCATACAACTAAATGACCTGGTCGATTAAGTCACGTAAGGTACGGCGGCTTACCGCCTATCTTCGAGCTCACCTCCCAGGCGGCCCGTTTTTCTTCACAGTCGTCACGCATGCGGACACCGTGTCGCCCTTGCTCACGCTGCGGGTTTCGATCCATCTTAGCCCGAAACGTCAGTGAGGGGCGGCCCCGCTTGGCCTCGAGATGCATGACCACGCACCGCGCGAACCGTGGACCATCGTGCCGTTTCAGTCCGGTAGGTTGGGTGCTTGTCACCCAACATCCAACCTTTATCCCTGGGTGCGAGCACCCAGGCCACGGGACTAATACTCCACCGTGCATTCGGGATGGACCATGCGAAATTGTTTCACTGCCTCGTCCGTGACTTTCGTATTCTCTAGCCGCAGTATGGAGAGATTGGTTTTTTCTCTAAGCAATTGAAGATCAGCGTCGCTGGTTCCCGTGTTGTTGAGACCAAGCGAAATCAGGTTTGGAAGCTGAGCGATTTCTTCGTACGCGGACGGCAGCAACTCACATCCGTTGATCTCCAACATCATAAGCTGCTCATGCGAGCGGAGATGTGCCATGCCCGGTCCTCGTATCTTTGTTCCAGAGAGGTAGACCCATTTCAACTTCGGCATCGATGCAAGCACTTTCAATCCTTCGTCAGAGATATCCGTTCCGCATAAATCGATACCTATCAATTCCGTGAGGCGCGAAAGATGTGCCAGGCCCGCGTCCGTAATCACGTTTTGAGGCATGTTTGGCCTGGCTGTACCCGAATGAAACGGTCCATTCGCCAGCATGAGACTGTTCAAGTCGAAGAAATTCTCAATGGAGGCGAGATCCTGATCGGTAATCCCCGTGTTCGACAAATCGAGGGTGTCAATCGCCGCGGGAGCCAACGCGTTCAGATGTTTCAATTCTTGATGCGACAAGGACTGTCGCAAGTTTGGATAGGCCAGATAATACCGATGTTCGCGACGTCCCCATGGCAAAAATGGCCGCCCCGGAGCCACGGTTAAACGGCCACCGCTTTGGGTGATACCCTTGATCGCGCGGTGAATGGCGATGTTATTTTTCAACAACAGGCCCGACAATGCGCCGAGGATCGTGACCGCGAGCAAATAGGTTCGCAAGCTGAATCGGTAACGATGGACAATCGCTGCAATCACCAACCCAGCGACCACGACGCCAACCAGGACGGCGGCGGGTCCGTAGGCTAATCCCAGCATGGCGAGCAAAACGACGAGCCCCACGGTGGACACGCATGCCAGGCATAGCGAAAGATAACCCGACGATTTGCGTTGCGGGATTTGCTCGACCTTCGTTTCACCAATTTGTGCCGTCATGTGACTCGGGAGCCGAAATATGTATCGAGCAGAAGATGCGACAGTTGCGTGGAGTCGGGTAGGTTGGGTGCTTGTCACCCAACATCCAACGTTTTCCCTGGGTGACGAGCACCCAGGCTACGGCCCATTCCATGGGGACGTGTGTTTCGACCTCTACATCTCCGCCAATGAGACGGCTTCGGGGCGACCGGGGACGGTGCCTTGGCGGTTGCGGTGAGAGACCAGTTCCGCGGCGATGCTCACGGCGATTTCCGGCACGGTCTGCGAGCCGATGTCGATGCCCACGGGAGCGTGGACCTTTTCCAAGACCTCGCGGGAGACGCCCAATTCGATGAGGTCCTCGAAAATCAGGCGGATCTTCCGTTTGCTGCCGATCATGCCCACGTAGCGCGCTCCTCGGTCGACCAGGTGCAGCAGCGCCTCTTCGTCATGGTTGTGGCCGCGAGTCACGATCAGGCAGTAGGTATCGGGCGTGATGTCGAGCTGGGGGAGCACTTCGCCCATCACTCCGTGGATTCGCCGTTCCGCCTCGGGAAAACGCTCCTCGCTGACGTACTCGGGCCGGTCATCGATGGCCCAGACGTCAAAATCGAGATCGGCGGCCAGTTGCCCGACGGCACGGCCCACGTGCCCACCCCCCACGATCACGAGCCGGCAACGGGGCAGGAAGGGGAGATAGGCGATTCCCTCTCGGGCATGGGGACGGGGCCGCTCCACCAGGGGGGTCAGGTCGTCCTGCAATTTTTTCATCCCCTCCGAGGCCGCGCCGGGCCGCAGTTGGGCCAGCAGTTCGCCCTCCCGTCCGAACAGGTAAGCGGAGGCGGGAGGCAGACCGCTTTTGGCTTCGTCGAAAGCGACGGCCCAGGTGCCCCCCTGGCCAGTGCGAATCATTTCCGCCAGACGGGCGTAGAAATCGCGCGTGGGCTGGTCACGGACCGGC
>JANQPP010000115.1 GCA_028289405.1 Pirellulales bacterium | reverse complement strand
GCGGCTCCAGTCGGAGTTGCAACGACTCCAAATCGAGCTGGCCCGGCTTCGCCATGAGCTCCAAGCTCACGCCGGAACTGGCCAAGGGCACGCTGGCTTGGACCGGCGTTTCGAGCGACACCTCAAACAGTTCGGAAACTTCCTCATTGGCCCGCACGGCCCTGATGACGTCCTGGTTCGTCGATTCCCCTTCGGCAATGCGAATGACCAGTTCTTGCGTTTCGTCCTCGGAAGTGAACTCGACTGTCTCTTCCCCGCGCGCGATCTCTGGATCGGTTTCGAAGCGGATGACCACGCCATCCAAATCCCCGCCCGTGGCACGTGCCTTGAACTCCAATCCGCCTTGAACATCCCGTGTGGGAATCGTGGCGCGGGCGTGCCCCTCGGCTTCGGGCTCGGCGGCGAAATCGATTTGCAAGGGCGTGCTCCCGTCCTGGAATGTGATCTCCAAGTCTGGAGCAACACGGTTGAGCTGGATGCCCAAACCGTCATTGAGCGAGCTCAGCGCCGAACGCTCGGACAGGCTGAGGATGTCTTCTCCCAAGGCCGAGGCGGCGTCCACGTCGATGCGGCCCAGTCCCAAATCGGCGGCGGTCGTGCCACCGCCAACTTCTTGGATTCGTAGACGCCCCTGATCTTGGCCGGTCTTGTCCGTAATTCGGAGGCGATCGCCCTCGAAAGTGGCCTTCACGGAGATGTCCGCATTTCCATTGATGGCATCGACCACGTCCTGAGTGTTCGTGGCAAATCGCAGGTCGATGTCCGCCTTGTTGCCGGCCCGGTCCGTGATCCGGATCTTTCCCCGTTGGACTCCACGGCCGCCGTTCAGCAACTGCAAGCCGATGCCTTCATTCAGGCGCGGGCCTTGCCGAAAGGTCACCTCCCCACCGCCGATGCGGGAGTCCGGTGCCGCGAAACCCGTGCTCAGCAACTGCTGCGCACTCGCCTGTCGCAGCGGAGTGAATTGATACGATCCGGTCACGGGCGAACCGCTGACCGTCCCGCTCAGAATATCTTCATTTTGTGAGACCGCCTGGGTCTGACTGTACAGGTCGGTATTGGCAAGCTGTTTTGTGGTGAATTGCAGGTTCAACAGCCGCGACGTAATTTCCGTGACCGCGACCTGCTGGTCCTGGAGCTTCTGGGTACGTTCGAGGAGCCGGTCCCGCGGCTGCGCGGCCAGTTCCATGAGCTGGTCCACGGTAGCCTCGATGGGAACGCCCGTAACGAGTCCGATACTCGAATTGATACGTCCCATACGATGTGACCAAAAAAAGACGGGCTGCGACGTCTATAGCGATGAGGAGACCATCTCCTCGATAATCTTTGGGCAGCGAGACCGGTTCCAGTCAAGATCCCGCCTCCTCTTCCATCGGTCACGTCCGCCGACAAATGAAGGCGCACTCGTGGACGATATCCGCTAAATCGCCTTGCCTGTAAAAATGCGCGATATGTGTCAATTGGGGATACTCGCAACGCCTGTACGTCCATCTCGTGAGCCCGCAAGCCCGCTCCGCAACAATGCTCCCCAAGAGAGAATCGCGAGGGCGATCGAGAATTTACGCAGCGGATTCACGACTCGTCGCCAGCAACGATTCACATGCCTCGATGACCGATTCCACGGGAATCTGGCGCATGGCGATGTCCGACGTTTTTCTTTGACGTCGATTGGCGTACATAGTCCTGGGCGCTTGGAGAACGATGTGCGCTGGACCATATGGTCCGTTCCGTTCGCCGCGCGTCGGACCGAAAAGCCCGATACAAGGTGTTCCCACGGCGGCAGCCAGGTGAAGCGGTCCCGTATCGGACGAGACGAACATCCGCGCGCGGCGGCAGATCGAAGCGAGTTGAGGCAGCGTCATCCGGGGAGCCTGGCGAGCATGCCCGCCAGAATTGGCTACGATTTCTTGTGCTCGAGCCGCTTCATGGTGGCCCGCCCAACTGATCAACGTGGGGATACCCTTCTGGTCGCCGAGCCAACGGGCCAAGCGGGCAAATCTCTCGCAAGGCCAGAGTTTGGATGTCCAACTGGCTCCCTGATTCAGCACGATGAATTCCTGTTGTCCGAGATACTGCTGCAAACAGGATTCGGCAAAAGCTTCTGCCTGTGAATCACGTGGGATCTCGAATCGTGCGCTCGGCCGCTCGATGCCCAACTGACTCAGCAGTTCCAAGTAACGGTCCACCACATGAGGCCGCGTCCCCTTCGTAAGTGTCGTATTCAACCACAAGCTGGCCTCTCGGCCATCAGGACGGTCGAATGCTAGTCGCCTGCGAGCTCCAGACATCCAGGCGATAAGGGCGCTTTTCGTTAGACTTTGCAGATCGAGCGCGATATCCGGGCCAAATTCGCGAACGCGGCGCCGCAGCTTCATGACCTCCGTGGGAGACGAAAGCCAACCTTTGGTTACGGTGATCAACTCGTCGAGTGCTGGATGCCCGGCCAAAATGGTCGCGGGTACGCTCTCGGCCACCCAAGCGATTCGAGCGGTGGAATAACGGTCGCGCAATGCGTTGAGCACGGGCAGTCCATGAACGGTATCGCCGATGGCGCTCAGGCGAACCATGAGGATCTTTCGCGGAATCGAAGCCATGGAGGAGGATCCGGTGAATTTCTGCGTGGCGGAATTCGAAGCCTATCATAGGCCAGGGAAACCACACGCACCAAGACGGATTTTAATCGGGCGGGACGCCGTACTCTCACGTCATCACACCATCACGAATATCGAATGCGACGTCTGTCAAGCGGCCCGGGACTTCTCGCGGAGCACTTGCTCGAAAATGGTGACCATGGTTTCCGCGTTCGCCTGGACGGTGAATTTTTTCGCCCTTTCCCAGCAATCATGTGACATGCGCGCGCGTTGGTCCTGCGACAAAGCCACATGGTGGTCCAGGCGGTCCGCCATTTCCCGCACGGCCTCCGGCGACGGCACGACATAACCATTCACGCCGTCTTCCACGAGATCCGCGCCGCCGCAGGAAGCCGACGTCAACACCGGCGTACCGCACGCCATGGATTCCAGATTGACATTGGGAAACGGTTCGTAAACGGACGGCAGGACGAACAGGTCCGCCGCGGCATATAGACGCGCGATTCGAGGTTGCCTATCGAGAAACTTCACACGCTGTTCGATGCCCAATCGTTCCGCCAGCGATGCGAAATGTTTGCGTGGCCCATTTCCCACGACGACCAGGCACGCCCCTTGATATCGCATCGTTTGCATCGCGTGGAATAGTTGTTTTAACCCTTTGAGTCTCCAGTTGTACGCCGAAGCGAACAGAATCATGGGTTGTCCGTCATGGAACCCCAATTCGTGTCGCACTTGATCCGCTTGTCGCCGCACTCCAGGATGGAACACCGTGGTATCCACGCCGTTGTAGACGACGTCGATTTTGTCTTCCGCGACTTGTTCTCGTTCCATCACGAGCCGCTTGTCGAGCCGTGATTGCACGACGATTCTGCGTACCGAGGGGGATCGGCGAAACATGGCGCCGTCCAATTGCAACACGGCGCGGTGGCGCGGGTTCAAGCATTGCAGACCGCGCTGCCAGCGCCCACGGTACCGCAAGTCCATCCAATGCCGGTGGCTGCCGATCGTGACGCGGAACACGTCCACTGCCGGGGAATGGCATAATCCCAAGGTGATGTCGAATGGCGCCGTGCGGACGATTTCGGAAGAGTTGCGGGCGAAGGAACGGTTCTTCGCCCAGGAAGAGACGTGCGAAACCTTCACTCGATAGAAATCGACTTGATCCTGCAATTCAGGATCGATCTGTTCCCCCACGATGGACACATGATGCCCCATCGCCCGCAGCGCCCGCGTCAGATTGACGCAATAGCGTTCGGAACCTCCCCGCCGCAAGGAAAAAATACGTTTGACGATACCGATGTTCATGTGCGTCCGCGTGGAGCGTCACTTCATGGCTTCGATCGGGTTCGACGACAATTCCAGAAATGCTTCCCCCTTCTGCTTAATACTCACGACGCCGTGCGTGTCTTCGAAAAACAGAATCGTATGCGAGCTTCCCTTGCCCCGCCCAAAAACACGGCCCGTGACGTGAAATCTGTTTTGCAATAACCCCAACCAACGGCGATCGAAATGCATCCCATCCCCCACGTCCAAAGCCACGATCGTACGTGCGGAGACGCGCGGTGTACGCATCGCCCTCACCAGCGGAGCTTCACGCCGCACGTCGATCAAGTCAGCCGATGTTTCGGCATAGAAGGGAACAAAAACCGCGTTGGTGACGAGATGATCTCCGGGGCGTAAGTAGCTTTTTAGCCATCCGGCCGCTTGCCACTGCGGTAGATAAGCCTGGTTCAAAGGCCGGGCAGCGCGCGGGGCCATGCCAACCATGGCGGCGAAGACGAGCACTCGCAGCCAAATTCGCGAACTGGCGAATACTCCGAGCGACCATCGCAAGTAGTGATCGAGCAACGCCACGGCCCGTTGCGCGTAGTCTCGTAGTCCCGCCGCCGCGGCAGGCAAGATTACCAGGGTCAAAGGAATCAGATTCCGGCGACCTAAATACCCGGCTAGCAGAAAGAGAGCGATCAGAAGCAGACAATGGAAACCGGCAATGGCCGCCATCCAGCGGCGGACCGCGCGTGGTGTCTCGGAGAGTGCGCCGACCGCCGCCGCGTAAACCGTCAACAGAAGCAGGACATGAAGCCTTTGCATCAGCTCTTTGCCCAATTGAGCGACGCCCGCCAAAGTTTGGCGTCCCACCCCCGCCACGAGCGCTGGAATGTCCCGTATCTCCTGCCTGGTCTTCTTCGCCACGGCCGTTGGACTTGGCGGAGCCTTTGTTGCCACCGCATCTGGCGTGATCGTCTGAATTTGCTCGTGGACAAAATTGGCCACGACCGCATAGTTTTTCTTGGGATGGATTTTTTGCGATAGCGTGCCGGTTTGCCATATGTACGGAACGGAAACGGCCAAGAGGGCGATCGATAACGCCCCGAACTGCCAAACACGCTGCCGTCGCGGAACTTCCCCGGCACGCCACATGCCGAAAACCAACACGACACCGGTCACGGTTCCCACCGTGACCCCTTCCGGGCGAATCCAAAAGGCAATCCCGCTCAAGAGGCCACAAACCGCGAACCATGCCGCGCCGCCGCGTAGAAATCCGCGCGCCGCGGCACAAGCGGCGAGCACGTAAAGCACCCAATGCGAAGTATCACTCAGCACGTCGGCGGCATTCTGTCGAAGGATGGGCAGCGCCGCACAGAGCAACGCCGCCACATCGGCGACCGAGTCGCTATGAATTTCACGTACGAACCACCATATCGCGCAAATGCCCAACAGCCCGAAGCAGGAGTTCACCAGCCGCCCAGCGGCGATCCAGGATTGAACGTTGTCCGCGGCGGGAGACGACGAGAAGAAAAACTCGTGCGTCAGGCAAATCAGATACGGATATCCGGGATGCTGATGATCGTCACGCAGATCGAATTCCCCGGTAGCCATCCGCCGGGCGATCTGAATAAAGACGGTCCCGTCCTTACTGATCACCGGGGAATTCCAAACGACCGCACACTGTAGCGCCAAGGCCCAAGCGAGCGCGAGCAACAACCAGCGATATTGGCTCCAATAGCCCGCTGAATACTGCTCAGACGGCATTCCGGCCTCCAATGACATGCCACGGCGTGAGGGCCAAAATATAGAGGTCGAATAGTAGCGAGCGATTCCGTACATAGCAGAGGTCAAACGCTAGCCGCGTCTCCACGGACGTATTCCCCCGCCAGCCGTTAATCTGAGCCCAACCGGTAATTCCGGGCCGAATATCATGCCTTCGAGGATACTCGGCGAGCTGTTCCTCGAACTGTTCCACGAAACAAGGTCGTTCCGGACGAGGTCCCACGAGGCTCATCGTGCCCGTAAGCACATCCCAAAGTTGTGGCAACTCGTCGATGCTGTAGCGTCGCAGCCAGCAGCCCAACGCGGTTCGGCGTGGATCGTCGTGACTGGCCCAAACGGGCCCGGTCTCCACTTCCGCATCCAGCCGCATCGTGCGGAATTTGTGAATGATGAAAGGCTGACCATGAAGCCCCACCCGCTCCTGCCGGTAAATGGCCGGTCCGCGGCTGGTCAATTTGATCAACAGGTAGATCATGGCCAAGGGAAGGGCCAATACCACCAAAATCATCAGCGTCAACACGACATCGAGAATCCGCTTGGCGCGCAAATTTGACCACAGCGGACGTTGTACCGACCGGCTGAATTGGTGAGGCGGATCGATTCGCCATTCGTGCCCGCCACTGGTCACTCGTGGTGACGCCCCCGACTTCTGACGTGCCGGTCGAGAAGTTACGGGAGGGGACGTGGGAGACCGTTTCAAAAGGCTGGGAGCTTCCATGCTGCCGATGCCGTGGGGTTAGTAACAAGCGATTAGGTATGGTTTCGGGGAGCAACTTATCCGCGGCGCACGTCCGTTGGACAGCAAGTCGCGCGTGCCACCGCAGCTTGGCGGGACGCGAGATGGGAACGGTCGCGAATCTTCACTGCTTTACCCAGGCTATTCTCTACGATGAGATGGCATGACACCGGAACCATGGGCAGATCATCCCTCTTCCTCCAAGTTCGGCTCTATACAGGGGTTCGGTTTGGTAAGATTTGGCGCGATGACTCGTTTTCATTCATCAATTTCGTTTTTCGGCGTGAGGTGATTCCTCACGCGGCAGCGCGATAGCCGGAAATCGTCCGCTCCGCGCATTGTTCCCAAGTAAATAGGTTGGCTCTGGCCGGACCAGCCTGGCAAAGCTGCTCACGTAAGGCTGAGTCGGAGAGAAGCCGCTCAAGAGCTTGACTTATCGATTCCACCGAGGCTGGTTCACAGTATATACATGCATTTCCCAGCGCCTCGCGGAGCGCGGGGATATCACTACATAAGACGGCGGTACCCGTGGCCGCGGCTTCCAATGGCGGCAGACCAAATCCTTCATACCAACTCGGAAAACAAAATACACTAGCGGACCGCATGAGTGGGGCAATGTCCCCTTGTTCTACATAGCCCACGACTCTTGTCTTTCCGCATCCCTCCAGGCTTCGCAGACGTTCGTGGAAACTGTCCAACTTCCAGCCACGCATGCCGGCCACGACCAACGGATACTCCTCCTGGAGCGAACTTGGAAGCTGGGCAAAAGCATCCAACAAATTCCGCAAGTTCTTCCGCGGCTCCAAAGTTCCCAAGAACAACGCAAATTGACCCGGTAAGCCGTACTTTGCCCGAACCCGCGCCAGTTGTTCCTCGGGGATAAGCGGTGAGAACTCCGTGGTGTCGACGCCGGGACTGGCAACCGTGATCGGTCGGTTTGCCAGGGACGGACAGAATTCCCGTAGTTCTTGCCGACTAAACTCGCTGATGGTGAACACCACGGTGTGAGGATCGGCGAGCACCAACGGCAGCGCCGTCAGCAGCCATTTGGTTCGGTCACGGGGCGCAAATTGCGGATATCGCCAGAACGATGCATCGTAGACGGTCACGCACTGCCTGCCCGTCAACGCCAACGGCACGAAATTGGGTTCGTGATAGAGGTCCCAATTTCTGCTCCGCACTAACGCTTGGAAACGCGATTTCACCAAACGCCGTGCCAAGGCACGCATACCGGGAAATCCGGACCTGGCAAATCGACGCAAACGATCGACGCCATTCTGCTGCCGAGGGGACGAGAGCGCTTCATCGAATTCCTCGGCGGCACGCACGCTGACGCCATCGAAGACCGCCAGTTCCTGAACTTCCGCGCGCGTGAGCAAGTTTTTCAGTAGCATCCGGCTGTACCGTCCCACCCCTGTAGGACGCCCCAGCATCGGTACGCCGTTCCACAGCACACGCATCATTCAACATCCCTGTCGAAATTCGCTCAGAACCGGTTCTGTCCGGTTCGCGTGAATATCTTTCTCGCGGCTAGCGCGTTCAAGTTCTATGTCGCGGCAGCGTCGCCGTCGGAACTCATGAATTCCGGCAGTGAAGCCGCTGTAAACTCACGCTAGTTTTCTCGTGACAGGGGCTTATAGCAAAAGCCGGTAACTCGAACCATGCCGTTCGGTGTCAATTTTCGGCGGCGATGGAAATCACGCTAACATTCCGTTGAAAAAACGTCCTCGTGATGTTTTTCAAACCCCCAGGGTCGCAGCGAAGCTGTTCCCGGCTTGCAAAATAACGACTTACGTCGCCATTTTGAGCATCACTTCCTGTGATGCGGCAGGCTGTTGGGATTTTCAATAGCCTGCTAAGCATCAGCATGCCGCTTGCCAATCGACGCACCCACTCAGTCTCGAGTGTAGCGACTCTGCCGATTGTGCAATCTTGACTCGCCAATGTGTACAATTGTTCCCAGCATTGTAAATTTGTACACATCTCCCGATGAGCTTCACCACTCGGAGCGAATCCCCAAGTTGCTTCCATGAATATCCTTATGAAAATTGGATCATTCTTTCCCCAACTGGCATCTGCTTTGCTTTTGTTCACTCACGGAAGGCAATCGCCATCAAATGATCACGGAAGAACAGAAAGGAATCAGCATGTTAATCCTCACTCGCAAACCTTCGCAAAGCATCCGAATCGGTGACGACGTCGTGATCACCGTGACTCGAATTCAAGGCAAGAGTGTGAAAATCGGCATCGAGGCTCCCAATTCATTACGGATCACCCGCTCCGAATTGCAACCCTTCGATTCGACGGAAGTTCATAGCAGCGAAGAGAAATCCCCAGCCGGCAAGGCCTCGGACGAAACGGCGGAGGACGTTCCTGTCGAAAGAGGTTTATCGATTATGGAGGATCTACGCCACGCCACCAATCCGTATACGATGCTCATGGATTTGACGGATGACGAGGCCTGGGAAGATGCCCGCAAGCTAACTTCGGTAGGATGACCGGCCAAACACGGTTCTCATGGCCTAAGCTTGCGCAACTTGGAATTCTCCGCAGGACTTCGCCTTGGGTTCCGGTCGTATGGAAGCTCCGGATTTTTCGACATAACCCGCATGTTGGGAACTTCCTTCCAAACAGGTGTGTCGGGAGTAAAAGTCATTGACAGGCCGGCAGGAAATCGGTCCCTTTGAACTGTTTCGTTTTCAGTCGATTTCGTGAGGTAGGTGACATGAGCCGATCGAGAATAGTCTCGAGTGTCCTGGCCATCGGAGTGGGATGTGGCACTTGGCTCATTCCGCAGGAAAGCCAAGCATTTTGTGAATGGCTGCGGCGGCTTTTCGGTGCGCCGTCGACCACCTCACCTTACGATGATCCACGGGCAGCGTATCGCATGCAGACAGCGGCTGTCCCTGTGACAAGTTACCGCGCGCCGACCGCCGCGTTACCGTTGCAGCCCATCCCCCGCTTTCTGCCCATGACAGCATTTCGCCCGGTAAGGCCCAGGCCATACTATCCAACACAAGTCGTCCGTACCGTAGCGCCCCCGCCCGTGGTCTTACAACCCGTGGTTCCCTCATCAGTTCCGTCCGTCGATGGAGCATCGGTACCGCCTGCACTATCCGGCAGTAATGTGCCCACGTATTACCCTGAAGCGCCAGGTTATCCTGCCGCATCGGCCCGAATTGCGTATCCGGAAAGTGCCATGCCCCTCGATCCCTACCCGGCACCGAACCCCAGGGAAACGCGGCGGGTTGGGCCAGTAGGTGGTGTCGAGGCGGAATCGCCGCAACCGCGCGACGCGAGAGCCCGCTTAGATCAAGCCCCCGAGAACCAAACCCAGGAATCCAGTAACCGTGAAGGGGACGCCGATCGTGGTTCAACAACCGCAACATCTCCAGAAGCAGAAATGCAGCCGCTCCGCATCGATGAAAGCACGGCCTGGCGGAGCGTAAGCGACCGTTCCATCCGGCTCACGTCTCTGCAGGAGCCGGACTCCGCGCCACCTAGCGTTTCGCGGGAATCATTGCCGTCGCGCTCGACTGAGTGGCGGAGCGCTAGATAATTTGCCTACTCCGCCTCTCGGCTAGAGAGCGTGGTAATTCCTTCTTGTCTCGTTCCGCGCGGATTTTCTGCGCGTTCTCGCGGCTTCGTTCCTTTGCCGGCACAAAGCGTTTTGCTAGATTGACGCATACTCGCGGTACGGCTGACACCGCCGCTGCCGTGTCTCTCGTTCACCGCCGTTTGCTGGCGATGGACGCCAAGCTTCACGAACTCCGCGATGGCAGTCCTTGGGCTGCCGACCACGCACGCCGGTACTTTTCCTGCAGAGGAAACTCGCATGACACCCGCCGACACGACTTCCGACTTCGACCTGCAAGCGACACTGAAACAACTGGAAGCCGCTGAAGCGGCGCAAGAACTTTCCGCTAGCGCAGCCGAAAACATTCGCCTCTGGCTGACCGATCCGTCCTACGCCCAGTACGCCTCCCAAGTCGCCGACCACATTGCTCAAGGCCAATGGAAAGTGCTCGACGACGTGTTCTGGACGATCATCCCCTTCGGTACGGGAGGGCGGCGCGGCCAGATGTACCCCATCGGCTGCAACGCAATCAACGACCGCACGATCGGCGAAAGCGCGCAAGGATTGGCGGACTATGTTTTAGAACTTCCCGACTGCCCGGCAACGCCCTCCTGCGCGATCGCCTACGATACGCGGCACCGCTCCCGAGATTTCGCGGAGTTGTGCGCGGGCATTCTCGTGGCTTCCGGCTTTCGCGTCTTTTTCTTGGATGGATACCGCAGCACGCCGGAACTCTCCTTCGCGGTGCGAGAAAAAAAATGTGACTGCGGCATCATGGTCACCGCCAGCCACAATCCCCCCTCGGATAATGCCGTGAAAGTCTACTGGTCGACCGGTGGCCAGTTGCTTCCGCCACACGACCGGGGCGTGATCGAAAAGGTACGCGAGGTCAAGGAAATTCGGCACGTGCCGTTCGCGGAAGCGCTCGCGGATGGCCGCGTGGTTTATTGCCAAGAAGAAATCGACGAAGCCTTCCTCACGCACGTGGTTTCCCAAAGCCTTAGCAATGCTCGTGACGTGAAGATCCTCTATTCGCCGCTGCATGGCGTGGGAGCTTCGGCGGCGGTACCCGCGTTGCAAAGAGCCGGTTTTCAGGAAGTCGAAGTCTTCGGTCCGCATGCCGAGCCGGATGGCGACTTTCCGAATGTGCCGGGCCACGTCGCCAATCCGGAAAACCCTCAAGTCTTCGAAGCCATCATCGAGCGAGGTCGGGAAATTCAGGCGGATTTGGCGCTCGCCTCGGATCCCGATTGTGACCGCCTCGGTTGTGCGGCTCCCGTCTCCTCCTCACCAGACAGCCCCTGGCGGACATTCACGGGCAATCAAATCGGTGCTTTGCTGGCGGAATATGTGCTATCCCAACGCCATGCGCCAGGCAATCTGTCTCCTGAGCACTACTTGGCCAAGACTCTGGTTACCACCGAGATGGTCCGCCGCATCGGGGACAGCTACGGCATCAAGACCCACGGGGATTTGCAAGTTGGTTTCAAATGGATCGCCGGATTGATGGACGAAGTCGGTCCTGAAAAACTCGTGCTCGGCGTGGAAGAATCGCATGGCTATCAAGTGGGAAGCTATACCCGGGACAAGGACGGCGCCGTGGCGGCGCTGCTGCTTGCCGAATTCGCGGCCATCGTGAAGGCCGAAGGGAAAACGCTCCATGAGAAGCTCGATGATTTATTTTGGCAGCACGGTTGCCATGCCGAAAAAACCGTCTCCCAGATGATGCCGGGCGCCGAAGGCATGCAGCAAATGCGGGCCATCATGGCCCGGTTCCGCGAAGCACCCCCCAATAGCTTGGCGGGCATTCCGCTGGCGCAAATGCGGGACTATGCCAATGGAACCGTGCGCGATGCCCAGGGGAATTCACAGCCGTTAGAAGGCCCGCCTGGCGATTTGGTGATGCTCGATCTAGCGGAAGAGGGCAACTACGTGGCAGTACGACCTTCAGGCACCGAGCCCAAAGTGAAATTCTATCTGTTCGCGTACTGTCCCGCCGAGCAATTGGCGAATTTGGAAGACACCAAACAAGAATTGGAGCAGCGGCTCGCCAGCATGCAGGCAGACCTTACCGCCTTCGCCATGGCGCAGTCGTAAAAAACCGCATCGACTTCACGCGGGCAAAGCCTCTCGCGCATGCTGTAGCGAGTGGCGGACGTTGGCCTCTTCCTCGGCAAGTTTGGCTTTTGCCTCCAGGTGGCTGACACGGGGCAGCGGCTCGCGCTGGGCATGCTGTCGCACGCGAGCCAGAGAATCCGCCAGGATTCGGGCCGGAAGCTTGGGGAAGGTCGCCCAATACTTCGTGGTCAGGCAAGGGATCTTTAGGGGGTCCCGGGTGATCATCTCCAGGCTGAAACGCAAGTCCGGTTGGGCTTCTCGCAGAACTCCCATGATCCGTGGCAGTTCCAAGAAGCCCTGCCCGAGGGGGACTTCGGACAGCAAAAATCCGTCGGCGTATTCCCTCACTCCCATGTCCTTGATATGCGTGGCGTAGGCGAAGGGGGCAAAATCCCGTGCCACGGAGACCGGCTCCTCCAGCAAGGCGATGCTGTTGCCCGTATCCACGCAGATGCCGACCCAAGGACTGCTCACCTCACGGATGATGTGGAGCAGCTCTTCGTTCCGCCAATCTTTGTGGTTTTCGATGGCCAGGCGGATCTTTTCGCGAGCCGCCACGGGTTCCGCCAGGCGGATCGATTTCCAGGCACGCTGTTTGAACGCTTGAAACTGCTCCAGGCTGTCAAAGGTCTCGTATCGCCTGCCGCTGAGCATCGCCGTACGGACCACGCTGGCCCCGCATTCCCGTGCGGTCCGCAGTTCAGTGGCAAAGCGGTCCCTATCGCTGCCGTCGCGAGGCATGCCCACGATGCCCTCGCAGTACATGCCAAGTTCATTAGCAAATTGACGAATTCGTGCCGCCTCCTCGGACGACCGCGTGCCGAGCCGCAACTGGACGCCGCCCGCTCCCAACGCATGGCAATGCTTCAAAAAACGAAGCGGCTCACGGAACTGGGCGCCCGATTTTGGGTCTCGTGAATGCATGCCGTAGGAATGAATTACCACGCCCATGGCCGTGGAATGCGAGCCTTTCCTTTGTTCTTCCTGAGCTGTGGCGTTCCACGCACAGGCGTGCAGGGTAGCGGCGGAGGCGGCCAACATTTCCCGCCGCGACAGCCGGGCGGATGTGTTTTCTTGCCGTTTCATGTTTCCAGCCTCAAGGCTTGCAGTTCTCGATCCCACGGAGCACGGTAAGGCCGCGTGAGCCATTGGTTGGCTTCCGCATCATCCACGACTTGTTCCTTTACCGCATCCCAACGCAGCTTTCGACCCAAGCGCAAAGAAAGGTTCGCCAGATGGCAGGCGGTGACCACGCGGTGGCCCGACTCTACATCCGAGACCGGTGTCTTACGGCTCTTGACGCAGTCTAGAAAGTTTCGCGCGTGCAGGCTCAATTGTTCGCGGGCATTCCCCTCGCGATTGTGAACCGCCTGCGTGCGGTAGCGGCGCGGTCCACGTTCGGGCTCGGCAACCGGCCCTCCGACCGGATGGGCGCCGGCGAATTGCGGCACCGTGTTGGCCGGGGAAATGTCGCGGTCGGGCGATACCGTGAAGCCTGACCGGGAAATGGCTAAACGCCCCTTGGTGCCACAGAATTCCAGCGGCCATTCGTCATTCGCGCCACATGTTTCTCGATGCGACCAAATGGCCGTGAAGCCGGGATATTCGAAAAGCACGTCCTGGGTATCCGGCGTTTCGCCGTTGTCCTGTAAATGAAAGCGGCCACCCATGCTGCTCACCGAGAGAGGCCCCGGCGTGGGCAGGCACCAGTCCACGATGTCCAAACGATGCTGCCCGAGATTGGTCATCTGGCCGCCGGAGGTGTCCCAAAACCAACGGAAATGGTAGATGCCTCGGTTGGGGTTGTAGGGCCGCATGGGTGCTGGGCCCAGAAACAGATCCCAATCGAGTTCCGGCGGTGGATCGCCGTCCGGAGGGCTGCCGTAGCCGGGCATGATGTTCCGATACGCCCGCATCCGCACGGAGCAGATGTCGCCGATATGTCCTGATTGAATCAGTTCCCGAGCCCGTTGGTAGTGGATTCCGGATCGTTGTTGCGTGCCCACCTGCACGACGCGGCCATGCCGCCTGGCGGCTTCGATCATCCACCGCCCTTCGCGAACGAACAACGTCATCGGCTTTTCGACGTACACATCCTTACCCGCGGCGCAGGCCAGCAGCGTCACCAAGGCATGCCAATGGTCGGGCGTGGAGACCACGACCGCATCGATGTCCGGTTGGTCCAACAGTTCACGGAAGTCGCGATAGCCACGCGCGTCGCCGCCGATGAGACCCAGCGCTTCTTCCAGCCGGCCTTGATGGGCTTCGGCCACTCCTCTCAAGCTGGCATCCGCCTGCGTTTGGAAATCGAGCACATGCCGCTTACCAATCAGGCCATAGCCGATAAACCCCACGCCGACACGCTCGTTGGCTCCCAAGACTCGACGGTAACTGGCTGCCGTGAGGAGCGTGGCCGCTCCGCCTTGCACGAATCGCCGGCGATTGACGGATAAGGCTTGGTCAGGTGAGGAGGTTTCCATGCGGTGGGCCTTCGTGGGAAAGGGGCTGGTGTGGACTCGCTCCGAGTCGGAGTAGCGAACGAAGCGGCCTCATGCACCATTCACTCCAACAATTCGCAGGGGTGGGGTTCACGCTCCACGCGGGGAAGTACCTGGGGCTGGTAGATCGTCGTGAACGCTTGCGCTTCGCGATGAGCTTCCCATGCGGCTTGGCTTTCCCACCATTCGCACAGCAGGAAGCGGTCTGGCTGAGCAGTGGAGCGATAAACGTCGAATCGCACGCATCCCGCTTCCTGGCGGGACAATCGGCCCGCTTCGCGCAGCAGTTCCGCGATCTCATCGGCGTGGGCAGGGTCCTTGACGGTCAGCCAAACGTTCAAGCGATGCATACGTATTTCCTGTCGTCTTCAAAGGAGGATGGTTCTCGATTGTAAACCGCTCGGGATTCGCGTCTCAAGATTTTCAGAAATTACGGTTGACCTCCACCTACTACTTCGTTAGTATTATCGCGGTAGTCACAAACAGGAGAGCAACGAATCATGCCGCGCAAACAACCAGCATTGGGGCCTCTTCAATTGAAGATCATGCAGGTCCTATGGAAAGTCGGATCGGCCGACGTGACCCGAGTACGCGAGGAACTGCGCGGGGAATCGTTGGCCTACACCACCGTCGCCACCATGCTTCGCAAAATGGAAGAGCGGGGCCTGGTGCGGCACTCCGAGGAGGGCCGGCGTTTTATATACGCTCCCGCCGTGGGTGAGGCCGAGATTACCCGCTCGATGTCGAATGATCTGATTGACCGGCTGTTTGAGGGGAGCCTCGCGGAGACTGTGAAGCACCTGCTGCATAGCCGGGATGTGAGCGCGGAAGAATTGGACGAACTTGAAGCGATGATCCGCCAGCGGAAGAAACAAAAATGAACCCGTCGACTTGGCTGGAAAACGCTGGCGCGGCAGGGATGGTCCTCGCCTTGGGCACCACTGTCATGGTTCTGGGCGCGGAATGGGTTTCCCGGCGTGTCCCTTCCGCTTTTGGGCAGCGTTCGCTGTGGCGGATGATGACCGTGGCAACTCTGGGCCTGGTGCTGTGCGAGGTCACGGGACTGGCACCGGGATTGGTGCAATGGATCCATCCCTCCTCTCGAGAAACGTCTCAGGCCATCGCGCCTGGAACTTCACTCATCGCTCCATCAGAGAAACAGGATGCGGGCCTGCCATCTGGCGTGCATGCGGTCACGATGGAATTGCCGCCCACGTATGATTCACTCCCCTCCAATTTCCCGGGGATTTCATTGCAGGCTTCCGATGACACGCGCGAGCCGGCACATGCCTGGCGAGAGATTTTGGAGTTGCAGTTGGAATCTCCGCGTTTCTTGGAACAAGTCGAGAGCCTGGCTGGAGCACCAGCCCAACCCGTGAGAGAGTGGAATGGTCTCGACGGCGAAAACTACCTTTTCGTCGATATCGTCGAATTGCCCGATGCAGACTCCGAGCCGATGGTTGGCAAGAATTTTTCATCGGCCCAGGATTCATCTCCGCACCATTCAGGCTGGCCGTGGGCGCGCCCCTTGCGGTGGTTCGTTGCAGCTTGGGGTTTGGGTACGCTGGCTTGCCTTGGATACTTCGCCTTCTGCCGCTTCGGCCTGGCCCGGGCTGTGTGGAAGCGAATGTCTACGTGTGACGATTCCGAGCTATGCGGCCGCGTTGCGCGGCTCGCCCATCAAATGGGCCTGCCCGAACCTCCGCGCGTGCTGGTCGCTACGTGGCTAGAGTCTCCCGTCGCGTTTCACCTTCGCCGACCGACGATTGGCCTGCCATGCGGATTCCGTGACGAATACAGCCCTCAGCAGCAGGACGCTATTTTAACGCATGAATTGGCCCATTTGGCTTCATGCGACATGCGTTGGCATTCGTTGAGCAATTGGGTTTGCGCCGCCCTCTGGTGGCAGCCCCTAGTTTGGCTCGCCCGAGCGCGGCTGGCCCAGGCGACGGAATTGTCAGCGGACGAAGCTTGCCGGTTCGTTCCGGACGGCCCGGCACACTTAGCCGAATGTCTGGTGAAGCTGGGCCGTAAATTGGCCGCGCCGCCGGTTTGGGCGACGGCGAGGGCCACCGGACCTGGCCCCCGTTCGCAACTGGCTTCCCGCGTGCGGCGCCTGTTGGCGATGGAACAGCAAAACACACCCTCCCCGCGCGGCTTCTCGATGATCAGCCTGCGGGGAATTGTCCCGTGTATTCTTGTGTTTTCCGTGATTTTGGGAACGGCCTGGGCCAGACCCCCGGCCACACTTCTAGAGGGAGGTCCAATGATGTCGAATTGGCAAACCATGTGGCGGCGTTCGTTGTTGGGAGCGGCCATCGTCGGTTCCTTAGGGCCGATGTGGAACCCCGCCCCCGCCGCCGAGGAACTTGAAGTCGTGCTGGAAGTGGCGAATGAAGAAGAGTCCGAGGATTCGTTCGCCGAGGAGGAAGAAGAAAGCTCCGAGCCGGAAATCGGGCTCTTGGCTCGCGTCGTGGCTCTGCTCTCCGATGACGAGGAAGAAATTGATTTGGACGTCAGTGATTCCATCGACATCGAATTGGTGGAAGAAAAGATCAAGGAGCGGCTTGGCGACTTGATCGTCGACGTGGATGCGGAAGTAGAACTTGTGGATGTGCTGAAACTTGCCAAGCCGAAAGACCTCCAACTGGACCTCGTCTTGGAGACGGCTTTGTTGCAAAGGGAAGAAAGCGCTGAACGCCACCACGCGAGTAAGGCGAAACTCGAAGCTCAAAGGCTAGCCTTGGAAGCGAAAGCCCGCCAGATAGAAAAGCAGATCCATTCCTTGGAGCGAGAATTCCAACAGGCGCGGCAAGCCGTCGAACGCAAAATGCACGAATTGGAAGACAAACGCCACCAATTCGAGGAAGAGCTTGATCGGAAAAGAGAGCACGAAGGCGAGAATCTGGAACGCCACTTTAAGCAAGCAGCCGAAAAGTTCGAACAAGCGGCTCACAAAATTCACTCGGAAGCGGAAAAGTTGGAGCACCGCGCGCATGAGAAGATGGAGAAATATCATGATGCCTTGCACAAGGTTCATGAGCGCATGCAGCATCTGCACGAGTTGCATGAACATGCCCATGACGACCACGGCGAAGAGCATGAGGAGCTAGAGCATCATCGAGATGTCATGGAAAAGCTGAAGCGGGAATTGGACGAAGCCCGCGAGCATGGCAAGCACGAACAAGCCGAGCAGATTGAAATGAAGATCCGCGACATCGCCGCCGAGCTGCGAAATCGTGGGGAAGGCCGGCGGGTGCGTGCCTCCCGACGTCGCGGGGGCGAGGGAGATGCCAGTTCCCGTGATGCCCACGTGGAGCGGGCCATTGATAGCCTCCGCGCGGCAGGGCTGAATGAAGAAGCGGAACAGCTCATGCGGCATCTTGGTCGCCAGGAAGCTCACAGACGAACGGCAGTTCGTACGCGTGCCGTTCAGCGTTCTCAACAACCTTCACAGGTGCAAGTCCGCCAACGCCGTCCCCAGCCCCGGCAGGAGCGTCGGCCCGAGGAGGTGCGTCAATTGCGCAATGAACTAGAGGAAGTCCGCTCAGAGATGCGTGAGATGCGGGGACTTCTTCAGCGGCTGCTGGAGAACCGGGAAGCGGAACCGAGCAATTAAAAGCTTGAACCTTTCACCTTGCTTTTGAGGGAGGAGCCCTTGCCGCTGCCGCGCATGAAAGCTAGCGCGCTCCGGCGGGGGCTCTTTTTCTATACGTGGGTTCGTCCCAAGCCGAGCTGGCACTGCGGCATTATCCATCGCGGGCGTCACTTCCGCATGCCAGTGCACGGGTCACCGCTAGACACGCCGCGCGAAGCTTCCCACCAATCCCGCGGCCAGCGCCAGCCACAGCGTCGCCGGTTCCGGCACGGGCGTGGCAGGAGATTCTTGCCCAAAGTTCTCCTTGAGAATGCTGAAGTCCAGCAGGTCCACGACCAGATCACCGTTGAAATCCCCTTCCGCCAAAGTCGTTCCCGTGCCGAAGTGGTCTTTGACAATGGCAAAATCGGTGAGGTCCACGCTGCCGTCCCCGTTGGCATCGCCGGGAATGAGTGGCGGTCCCCGCGTGATGCTGACCGCCCAACTCACGGTTTGTTCCAATAATTCCCTTTGAATGCGGACCCAATCGGTGGGATCGAAGGCCCGGGCGGATAGCGTGTAGTTGCCCGGCTCAAGTCGCAGCTCCTCTAATTCCAAGGTCTCATCGAAGGCGATCTCGAGCAGTTCTCCGTCTAGGAACCACTCCACGGAGATGACTTCGGGATCGACGACATCGATCCACAATTCCTCGGGATCGACAAGCGTTCCCTCAGTGGAGAGCCAAGCATCCAGAGGATCCACATGTTCGTAGATATCGAGGATGAATTTTTCGCGGGAGACCGCGTCAAACGGCCTGTCCAGGGAACGCATCTTGGAATCCAGAGAGGGCCTGTAGATGCCCTGGTCGAAATACCGCCCGCCTTCGTAAGCTCCGATGACCCCAATGCCAGGCTGTTCGTATCCCAACCAATGGGCCCATTTCTCGCCATTTGGTGAAGTCGTGACGTTGACTTCCCGAGGCTCAGAACCCGTGTAGGGCTGCGTGGAGCCGCCATATTCATCGGCCAAGTCGCTGAACGAATGCCCGAATTCGTGCAGCGCCAATTCGGGGCTGGAAACATTGCCGCCCGCGTAAACAGCGCTGCGTCCGCCTCCACCGCCATAGCGGGAATCGTTCACGGTCACGAAGGTCGCATCCACGTCGATGTCCGTGCCCGTGAAGGTTTGGCTGAGCACTTGGTTCACTTTGGAGTTGCTGATGTAGAGCAGACGTTCAGTAGCGCCGTCAAAGTAATAGCTGGCATCGAGAGCCGTATCCCGAAAGATGCCTTGGGGAGGAACATCCGCTCCCGACTCTTCGGAAACGACTTCCACCTGATGAACGTTGAAGAAATTCTGATAGCGGGGGAACGGATCCTGGTTCCCTTGGAACATGTGCCGCAGCATGCGTCCGATGTGCGCGGAATAGGTAAATCCCAGATCCGCCTCCGTGTATCCGTCTCCCAGAAAGGCGAGATCGACTCGGTTCGCTGACGGGCCATGATCGAAAATCGTGGTGAAGCTGGCCGCGCGGAGATTCGCCGCGCAGCCCCCAAGGATCAGCCAACCCAGCGCCAAGCGGAGTGCCTGCCACCGGAACAGCCGCCTAGGCGAATTCAGTTTTTGCCAGCCCATGCGTTCCAAGGGACTGTCCATCATTGGCCAAAGGCGTCGTTTCAACTTCGCCGGTATCTCGAACCGACGGCTAGGGAGATAGTTTCCGTGATCCATCGACGGATCACCCACGACACCAAATTTGTGAACTCGGAGAAGACTTGTTCCTAAGCACCTAGTGTACCAGAGGAGACGCCGATCCCGATCGATTTGACCGCATAATCGGAGGTGAATTTGTGAGGTGTGTTACATCCATGCCGGATTTTCCGATCCCAGGCGGTGGCCCACGATAGAGCCTATCGCGAAGTGTGGAAAGTGATGGCCTGGGACGTCACCAATTCCAGGTGCCAGGTTCTCCCTTGAACGGGCCGGTCACATTTCTCGTGATCCATCCGCCATAAAAGTTGCCCGGCTGAGGTTGGACCCGTTCCCCATCGACGAAGCACGCTTCCATCAAGTGGGCGAAGAACGCGACGTAATCTCGGATCGACAAGAAGGAAGGCGTAGGCTGGGGATACGACCAGGCAGCGTCCTCGGTCACCGTGTCCCCAACTTGCACATAAAAATAACGGGCATTCCCCTTCCATTCGCAAAAACTCGCACGTTTCGAGGGCACGAGCACTTCGGCGAGGATGTCCTCCGGAGGAAGGTAATAAACCGGGGGATGGCTCGTCTCCAATACACGTTTCACACGGCGGGTCTTGGCAATCGTGACGCCGTTGAATGTGACCACAATTTCACGAGTGTCGTCCTCAATTTTGGGCGGCCTTGGATAGTCCCATACGCTCTCGCCTCCAGGCGGAGGCTCAATTCTCTGGGGATGAGATGGCTGTTTCATGAGGATCTCTACATAAAAGTCAACAAACCAGTTCGCTCAGCGAGTGCAATTCAAGGAACAATCACCAACCCTGCGGGAGCGTGCGGCCAAGGCGCATTTGCATGAGGTCAGCGCCGCGGCATAAGGAGAATTTGGCCCCGTGGCAGTATTGGAAGGCGGTCGCACCAGGACAAGCTGAGAAATTGGCAGTGCACGTTCGAAATCGGGCGTAACGAACTGCCGTGCGGCCTGCTGGGAGAAATGTGGCCACCAGGAACCGTCGTAGGCACCGCCAGTTTAGCGGCGCTTCCGTCGCCAACTGGAACTACCTGGAACGGCGTAAGCGGACCGCCTGTCTACTTCCGTGAATGATGGCCAGCAATCCCAACAACGCTAGGCAGGCGGAGGAGGGCTCCGGCACGGCGTTGCCTTCTGTCGTGCCGAAGTTGTCCTTGAGGATCACGAAATCATCCAAGCCCACTTGACCGTCCTCATTGAAATCTCCTAGCTGGCGGGTGGCATTGGTGGCCCCAAAGTTATCCTTGAGGATCACGAAGTCCTCCAAGCCCACGACGCCATCTTCATTGGCGTCTCCCGGGAGGAAGGATGGGCCCGCTTCGAATTCGATCGTCAGAATCGGCGCGCGAGCCGTGTCTTCGCGGGACGCGAAACGTCGCGCGGTCTGATTCGTGGACTCGGCTTGATCCTTAAACAGCCAGCCAAAATTCGTCGAGGAATCGTCCAGCCAACTCTGGACGTCGCCCTCGAGTCCGGTCCACGTGTAAGTCCCCAAGTCGCCCACGAATGTCATGGAAGACGCAGCTTCCGCGAAATCCCCACCCTGCTGCATGCCGGGCGAATCCCATAACTCTCCTTGGTGCCGGCGGCTCAGCCAGGTGGCTTCACCATTCTCGGCGGCGCGGCCCAGGTTGCTATCCTTATCACCCTCTTCCCAATCCTTGAGCACCCGCAGCAATTCGAACATGGCCCCGTTATTCGTATTTCCGGCAAGAGTAACGTCCAATGTCAATTCGGCGGAAAGGATCGCGGCATCCGCGGGGATTTGTCCCTCTAGGTCGAACCGTAAGAGCGCGCGACGCGAGTTTCCCGTGCGCGTGAGCCCCGCCGCCAAGTGCGTGTGCCCGCCCATGTTGTTATCCGAAAATTCCTCCAAGAGCGTGGTGTCGGCCACCGGATTTAATTGAATCGTTTCCGCCCCGGCGATGAATGAGAACTCACAACAAAAAGCGCATAACAAGAAAATGCGAAGATAGCTTGACGCGGAAATTGAACTGGGTTGAAAGCTCATGGTGCGGATCTTTCGTAGTGAAACTTCTTTGAAATCTGAGAGCGTTTGGGGTTATGGCCCACGCCTCTCGGGAGCTAGCCAGATTTTACAAACGGTATATTATAGTCCAGCGAAAGGCAGCATACATTACTCGTCCAGACGGTTTCGTGGCCTAGCTCACGTTCAGATCAAGATTCCACGTGCCCGATGAACTGGCGAAATCCACGATTTGCCACGGATTGTAGGGCTGCTAGTGAAGGCTCACAGAATCAACATCGCATCACCGTAGCTAAAGAAACGGTAGCGTTGCCGGATCGCTTCTTGATACGCCTTTTGGATCAATTCATCGCCGCCAAAAGTCCTCACAAGCACCAAGAGGGTCGTGCGTGGCAAGTGAAAGTTGGTCAGCAGAGAGTCCACCGCACGAAAGGTGAAACCAGGACGTATGAATAAGTCCGTGGCCCCCTGCCAGGCACGTATCTCCCCCCGACTGGCCGCCGTTTCCAGCACGCGCATCACGGTCGTTCCCACGGCCACGACACGGCCATGCTCCGCCTTACATTCGCGCAAACCATGCGCGGCCTCTTCCGCCAATTCACACCATTCGGAATGCATTTGATGCTCTTCCAAACGTGCGGCTTTCACCGGACGAAATGTATCCAAGCCGACGTGCAAGGTCACGAAATGGTGACGGATACCCCCCTGCTCCAACTGCCGTAGCAAGTCCTTCGTGAAGTGCAGGCCCGCCGTGGGCGCGGCGACGGCGCCGGGCGTCCGCGCGAAAACCGTCTGATAGCGTTCCTGATCCTTTTTTTCATTGCGGGGAGCTTGGATGTAGCGCGGTAGCGGCACGTGGCCCACGCGGTGCAACGCCTGCAAGGCGGGTTCGCTTGTTTCCGGGCGGGCCAGCCAGCCTCCATCCGGAAGGCGGGCGACCAAATGCAAGATGACGTCCTCTTGCTTTTGGGAATTCGTGATCTGGATCGTTTCGCCGGCAGCCAGTTTTCCACGCGTTTTGCCGAGAATCCACCAATGCCCATGTTCATCTTCTCGCAGGAAAAGCCCTTCCCAACGTCCGCCTGTCCGCTGGCGACTCCCCAACAACCGCGCGGGCACGACACGTGTGTCGTTAAAGACAATCCGGTCTTTTGGCGTGAGAAATTCACCGACGTCGCGCACGTGGCTATGCATGATCGTTCCCAAACGACGGTCCACCACCATCAAGCGGGCATCCGATCGTTTGGGCAGCGGCTGCTGCGCGATCAGCTCACGCGGCAACTCATATGCATAGTTATCTAGTTCGGACATCCACGATACCTGTTTCGCCGGCTTGAGAGTCTGCGATGTTGTCAATTGTTCCGCACGTTACGGTTTTGCCGATTCAGCGCTTCGCGCCGGACGGCCGCTAGAAATCCCGTGGCGCTCGCCTACCCTCTCCGCCCAGTGGCCTTTGCGAATCGTTCCATACTGGGATATATATAGTTACGGAGACGATGACCGTGTAGACCGAACCGCCACGGCATGTCGGGCTTCCTCGGGAGGGTAAGCGAATTGGCTAGCGGCCACACTGGAAATGTGGTGCCGGGTAACCGGTTGCGGGTTCGAGTCCCGTGCCCTCCGCTCTTCTCTTTCGCGTCGAATTGCACGTGACAGCAGGATTTGCCGTTTTCTCGGGAATTTCCAGCGTATCCGGTCGATCTTGCTAATTCTCGCGACTTTCTTGCGGCGATCTGCCGCGCTGATTGTTCACCGTGCGCTGCGTGGTTAGCCAGACATCCAGATCTGGGAAGTCCCGATAGGCGGCGATCGATTCCATACTCGCGGAAGCTGTCTTCCGGTAACTCATACCGGAATACGCACGTTACAAAGATATCGCGACTGCCGATTGCATGTCTTCAATGTGGCATCAGCGCCGCCAGAGTGAAAGGTCGATCCGTCGCAACGCCACGTCGAACACAAATAGGCAGAGCGCTGCCATGAGCAAGTAGGGCCACAAGTGGGTCGCCCGCTGCGCGATGCGGCCGCCGGGATTGAAAATTTCATCCACCGCAGGAGCATAACGCCCTCCCGATACGGCGGCGACGCGCTTCATCAGCGGCTCGTCCGGCGGTCCTAAACGCAACTCATGGGGATAACCGACGACGAAGCCGCGCGTCTGCCGAAAGGTGACCACACCATTTTTGCGCTGGGACAGTTCAAGATGGTAGGCGCCCTCTTTGCCAGTCGAAAGTTCCGCTTCATAACGGCCGGGTGCCATCTGTTGTAAATCGAGTTCCTGCCGCGCGAGTCCGGGGCGAATCGCGTTTAAATGAGTTTCCGCCTGGTTCACATATCTGCCAGCAAGATCGACCGCGTCGACGACGATGCGGGCCTGTTCTCCACGGCGGACGATCTCCACCTCGACCCCCTTGGTTTCGCTCTTGCGCAACGCATTTCGAATGACTTGTGCCCAAAACAATCCAAAATCGGGCCACGTCAGCCATTCCGCGGCCCATTGGCTCTTCGCGTCGGAAGTAAATGCGACCGCCATGCCCAAGCCGTACCTCCACCACACGAGCACGGGATCACCCGCTTCGCTGGCCAGAATAAACTCCGCGGTCGGCTTGGGCCGTGTCATCACATACCCCAGTAGAAATGGAGCCGTTTCCAAGTCGATGCCCGTAAGGACTTGAGTGGGCCGCACCAGCAGCGGCACGAAAGGCAGTTCATTGATCGCCGATTTGGACGCCTCGACCGTCTCCTTCGCGAAGATTTGCGGAACGTTCGTGGGATCGTCACACATGTAGTAGCGGCCGCCGCCCGTGTTGGCCAATCGTTCGAGCAGGTCTTGGTCGGCCTGTTGTCCCACGGCGACGCTGCTCAGCGTGATGCGCGCGGCGACCATATCTTGCGCGATGCCTTCAAAATCACCGGGCGCGCTATGCCCGTCCGTCAACAAGATGACATGTTTCAACTTGGCGGTCGTGGAAGCGAGCGCGTCGTAGGCGTCGCTGAGGGCGGGATAAATGTTCGTGCCCCCACTAGCCTCGATCGTGCTGATGCGGTCAATGATGTAGCCTTTATCGGCAGCGGAGTGAATTTCGCTAATCCAATAGCTGCCGCCGTCGAAGGCGATCACGCCGAGCTGGTCCTTGGCCCCGAGCAATTCGGCGGTACCTTTGGCCGCGTCTTTCGCCAGTTCGATCTTCTGGCCTCCCATCGAGCCCGATTTATCGATCACCAGCACCATCGCCAGGCTCGGTTTTTCCTTCTCCTTTTCGAAGTTGCTGCGCACGGGCAAGATTTCTTCTAGCGTCGTCTTATAGTATCCGCCGAGCCCGAACGACTGGTCGCCCCCAATCATGACCAATCCGCCGCCAAGACTCTCCACGTAGGTGCGCACGATCTCCATTTGCTGCAGGGAAAGCGACGTGGCAGGCACATTGGAAAGCACCAGACAGTCGAATTTCTGCAATTCCGCGAGGGAGCGTGGAACGCCTTCCACGGGCCGAATCTGCACCGAAATATCCTGCTCTTCGAGCGCCCAGCGCAAATGATTCGTTTCCCTCAATTCGGAATCGACCACGAGGACGGCCGGCTTCCCCGCGGCGAAGACCACCGCCGACGCGGTATTGTTATCGAGCAACGTGTCCGTAAACCCGCGAATTCGAACCACGTAATCGGTTTGCCGCTGGTCATCGATGGCTTGGCGAAACCGGAAGCGGTTTTCTCCCGGTTTGACTTTCAACGGCTTGGCTTGTTCCGTGATGAGGATGTCACCGCGATAAACGTCGATGAAACCCTCGTCTTCATGGTTGGACACGACCACGACTTCAACATAGAACGGCTCGCCTTGCCGAACTTCGGCCGGCGCGGTGGCTTCGGCCACCTGGACTTCCGGATCGTCCCGAACGGGCAGGGGCACGACGCTGACCGGCACGGCGCTATGCGCCGCGGCTTGAACCGCGTCACCGGTCGTTTCTCGGCCATCGGTCAGCAGCACGACATGGGGCACATAGCCGGGGGGGATGGCGGCCGCCGCCATCTCCATGGTGGCCGCCAGATTCGTGCTTCGAGCTTGCTCTTCGTCGATCTCCGGCAATGAGTCCACCGTCGCGGCAACACCGGAGGGCTCGGTGGCGAAATTCATGAAGCGGACGTCGTTGTTGCCGGCTTGCGATCGCGCGGACGTCACGAACGAATCGATCACCTGGGCAGCGCTATCGTCGATACTCAACGACCGGTCGATCGCCACGACCACGTATTGCCGAGTGGTGGGACTCAGCCAGACCAAGCCGGCCAGGGCTAACACCAGCAATACGATGATGGCGGAGCGGCAAAGGAACGAGATCCTTCGTTGCCAGCGTGGCAAGTCACTTAAGCTGCGGCAGAAATACCAGGCGACGGGCAGCAACAACAGCAGGACCGCCAGCATATACGGGCGGACCACATCGAGCGCAAATCCCGCGTCGCCAGGGCTCATCCCACAATCCTTCGCTGATACAGCCACCACTCGGCGGTGATGAGACCCGCCGCCAAGCACGTCAAATAGAGCCAGAGCGAATGCCCGCCGACGGAAAGCAACGGCAACGCATCGGTACTCTCCAATTCACCGCGAGGACGGAGGTCGCTTTCCGACTCGTTAGCTAAATTGCAGGCGATGGAAACATCGAGCAGGCGATCCGCATCAGCGTCAGCCGATTCCGCATCCGTGCCATTCCGAATCGAAGTCGAAGTGGGCGAATTCGCTGCCGAGAGATTCGTGGCCTGTTGGCTACTAGTAGTTTCTTGCGTGACGCCTTCCCTTTCGGCGGGGCGCACGGTCCAGAGACCGGTTTCCAACAGCGGACCGACGGTGACCTGCTGGTTCGTGGCGGTAATCGGTGTGGTCCGCCGCAAAGGACTCCACAACACCAGATTTTGCACTGCGCCATCCGTTGATTGTTCCACGATGGCGACATCCTTCGCGTCCTCGGCAACGGCCACGACGCCATCGTCCTTCTCTTCGGTTTCCTCGACGGTCACATCAGTGTCATCGAATGGGGCACCGTCATTGGCGGAGTTCTCGCCAGCCACCATTGGGTCAGGCCAAGTGGCCGGTACTTCAAGCGTGGCAATTTGGCCGGTGGAGATGGCCGGACGCAATTCACCCGAGTTGCCCTGAAACCATTCGACCGCATTCTTTGCCAGTACGGGAAAAGCGATCCGCAACGGCAAGTCACCTTTTTCCAGACTGCAAGTCAGCACGATCACGTCGCCGCCCGGTCGTGAGACTCGTGCCAATAAGGGCTGGTCCAAAGGATCCTGAATCAACGGTTCCACATCGCTGTCGAATGTCAACTCGCGAGCCCCGGGGAACAGCACGTTATCCAGCCGCACGTGCTGCGTGAGCGGCGATTCCGTGTCGACCGATGCGACAATCGGTTGCGAAATCGGTTCGCCCAGCTTCCATGCGTCACAATCTTCTTGCGGATCAATCACCAAAATGCGTCCCGCGGGCAATTGAGCGGGGACTTTCCGATCCAGGACAAGAATGCCCCCACCGGGAGCCGCGTCGGGCAGTTCGGCCGTCATCCGCAAGTCGACCAGCGGAATCGCCTCCAGCACGCTCTTGAGGAAGAGGTTCCCCTCGGTCACGAGCACCACGGGAAACCTCCTTCGCGCCGGCAGCACGGCCACGGCGGAGTTATCCGCCTCTAGCGGATCTTCGGTGTCCAACGTCGCGACCAAACGGCCGCCCTTGGGCGTCGTATGATCGAGAATTCGGGTCTCGGTGGCGCCTGGCTCCAACTCCAACGGGATGACGTCGATCAGTTCGCCTTCAAGATTCAGTTCGACGCGGCAAGAAAGCGGCTCTTCGGAAAAGTTCGTCACGTCCAACAGTACCTGATAGCCAACCGCGTCGAGCAGACTCCTCCGAACCTGATAGCGCGTGATGCCCACGTTGTCCAGCGGCGTACCGATGCCATAGAGCTTAACGTGCTCCCGCGCGGCTAGCTCCGGCAAGCCGTCGAAACAGCCATCCGACAGCACGACCGTTTCTCGCATGAAATCTGTTTCCTCCTCCCGCGCGCCGCGGTCGGTTTCGGCGTCATGCTCGGCCAACAGGCGATTCGCCAATTCCACGCACGTGGCAATGTTGGTCGGACCATCCGTGGTGGGCAATCGCTCAATCGCGGAAAGCAGTGTCCTCTGGTGGTCGGTCATTCCGATGATCACTCTTGGCGGTCCTCCGGCGGTAACGATCGCCATGCGGTCCCTGCCACGCAACGAACGTACCAACGCGGACGCCGCTGCCTTGGCCATCTCCAGCCGAGACTGCCCATCCGCTTCGAGAGCCCGCATGCTGGCCGAATTGTCCATCACGAGGACGATCCGCCGCTGCCTTTGCCGCTGCCAACTCCACAAAGGATCGACGAGCGCGGTAACCAGCAGGGCCAAGAACGCCAATTGCAGCAGCAGCGAAAAAAGCTGCCGCAACTTCTGCCACCATGAGCGCGGCCGCTTTTCGTCAAACAGGCGGTCCCAAAACAGCAGCGTCGGCACGGGCTGACGGCGAACCCTCAGCTTGAGCACGTAGAGCACCACGATGGGAACGGCAAGCAAGCCCCACCACCACCCGACCGGATTCGCGAAATCGAGCAGATTCATGTTTGTTCACGAAGTGACCGCGGAAGCACGCATCATGCGCAGGACAAGCTCATCAAAGGGAATGTCGGTGGTGGTCCGGGTGCAACTGATGGAATACGTGCGGCAATAGACGTCCAGGGACTGAAGAAATTCTTGATACAGTTGTTTGTATTGCCGCAGTTTTCGTTCCGTGATCGTCAACTTTCGACGCTCGCCAGTTTCCACTTCTTCCAATTCGATGTCTCCCAGCCAAGTCGGATTCGCTTCTTCCGTGGTATGCACCTGAATCAGATGGGGTTCGAACCGGCGGTAGCGCAAAAAATCGACGCCCTCCTGAAATCCTTCCTGATCATAAAAATCACTCAGGATGACCACCAATCCGGTTCGCTGCGTGCGTTGCACCAAATGTTGCGCGACTTCGTTGAGGCGCGTCGCTTTTCCGGAAGTGCCGAGGCTTTCCAGAAAACTCAATATGGCGAGAATGCGATCCTTGCCCCGCGTCAATGGCATCGCGTCTTGCACGTCGTCGGCATACGACGTGATGCTTACGCGATCCATATCCGCCAACGCGATATACGCCAACGCGGCGGTAACCTGGCGGGCAAAGTCAAACTTTTCGGCGGAACCGTGGCCCATGCTCCGCGATGCGTCCAGGAGAAAATAGACGTGCAAGTCTTCCTCTTCCTGAAATCGCTTTAACAGTACGTCGCCGAAGCGGGCGTAAATATTCCAGTCGAGATAGCGCAGGTCATCACCGGGCGCGTATTCGCGATGGTCGGCAAATTCGATGCCGCCCCCCAATTGTTTGGTGCGGCGCTGGGCCAACAGTTGGCCTCGGAAGACTCGGCGCGACACGAGCGACAGGTATTCCAGCCGCTTCAGGAATTCCGAATCGAATAGCGCCATAATGAAGGAATGTCCGAGGAAATCGCGGCGATCGGTAGCGGAGTCTCGACCTGGAACCGATTCGCGGCGGGGCGTCTGTCTTACGTGGATGCCACCTGAGGTTGGCTCAGATGTTCGAAAATGTCTTGAATAATTGTATCCGTCGTAATGTTCTCCGCCTGGCCTTTGAAGTTGAGCAACACGCGGTGGCGAAGGCAGTTCGCCGCGACCGCTTGAATGTCCTCCCGCGCGACGTGATAACGCTGGTCCAGAATCGCGTTGATTTTCGCGGTGAGCATTACCGCCTGGGCACCGCGAGGGCTGCTGCCATACCGCACGAATTGCCGAGTGAGCGGCGCGGCAAGGTCCTGTTCCGGATGCGTTGCCATCACGGCGTGGATCGCATAGCGGCGCACTTCGGCGCCCACCGGGATGCGCCGAGCCAGTTGTGACATCTCCAAAATGCGGCTCGATGGAAACAGCGGTTCAGTCTTCGGCGTGGCCGATTCGGTCGTCCGGTCGAGAATGGCCTCGATCTCTTCTGTGCTCGGAAAAGGGACGAGCAGTTTGCAGAGGAAGCGGTCAAGCTGGGCTTCCGGCAACGGGTAGGTCCCTTCCATCTCCAAAGGATTTTGCGTCGCCATGACGAAGAACATCTGGTCTAGCGTGTGGGTCTCCCCAGCCACCGTGACACTGCGCTCCTGCATCGCTTCGAGCAAGGCGGATTGCGTTTTGGGCGTGGCTCTATTGATCTCATCGGCCAACACCAGGTTGGAGAAAATCGGACCAGGTTCGAAACGAAAGCTACGGGCCCCTCCCCCCTCCGACTCGAGCATCACGTTCGTGCCGATCAAGTCCGCCGGCATTAGATCGGGCGTGAATTGAATCCGAGAAAAATGGGCATGCAGTACACTGGCCAAAGTCCGGACGAGCAAAGTCTTGCCGAGCCCAGGCACGCCCTCGAGCAAGACATGCCCTCCGGCAATGAGGGCGGACAAAACGCCGTCCACGATGTCGCGCTGGCCGACGATCACCTTGCCGATCTCGTCGCGGAGCCGTTGAAAATCTTCCCGAAATCGATCCAGGTCCGCTCGAAGTGCGTCATCCACGTCGGTCATGCGTCTCTTCCTGTCCTCGATGGCTACTACACGGCATACGGTCCACATCGGCCGAATCATAGCGGACCGGAAGCACCACGACGAATTTTTTTCCGATCGAGGAAATCAAACCCCGTTTGTCGAGCTTTGATCCAGCCGCGTCTGAATAGATTTGACGGCTCTTGCCGGTTTGCCTTAAATTTGATCTTAATTGTCTCACATTTCAACTCCCAGTGGATGGGGCCACCATGTCGTATCCGAGACGAAGGTGTTTGGCTGCTTTTCTGTTCATAACCGCGGCCGTTTTCGGGGTGCCTGGAATCCACGGTCCATCACTCGCGGCACAAGCACCGGAACCGGGAGAGCAGACATCCCAAATACAGCCCACGGAAGAAACGGTCGAGGAGCGGCAAGAGCGGGTTGCCGCCGAGCGTTTTCTCCAGTTGCTTAAGCGGCGACCAAGATTAGGCACGGCGCTGGACAAGGTCTACGGCTTTCATGTCGGTCGGGGATCGCTCGGCGAATTCGTCGAGTCGCTGCAAGCCGAGGCCGAGAGCACCGGCGATGGAAACATTTGGCTCATTCTGGGCATGGTCCAGATGCAGAGAGGCCAGGATGCCCTGGCTGCCGCTTCACTCGAAAAAGCCGAGAAGCTGCTCCCTGAGCAGCCGCTCGCCAGCTACTACCTGGGCAAGACACTCGTGCTGTTGGGCGAAGTCGATGCCGCTGCCGAGGCCATGCGCCGCGCCATCGAGCGGAAGCCAGCCCGCGCCGACATGCTCGGCATCTTTCAGGACCTGGGACGTATTTACCAGCGCACGGGGCGTGCCGACGAAGCCCTAAAAGTTTGGGAACAACTCGAAGCGCTCTTTCCGGGCGATGTCCAAGTTCAAGAAGAGATCGCGGCCATTCTCGCCGAGGAAGGCGCGACCGAAGCGGCCCTCGAACGGTATGCTTCACTAGCGAAGAATCTCCAGGACCGCTTTCGCCAGATCGAAATGGCGACCCGCGCGGCCGAACTCAAGGCCCAGCTTGGCAGGACGGACGCAGCCTTGGCTGACTTTGAAGCTCAGCTCGCGGTCGTCAACCCGGATAGTTGGCTGCATCGCGATCTGCGACGCCGCATCGAAGAAATTTTCTGGTCGAACGCGGACGTGGACGGCCTGGTTGCCTATTACCAGAAATGGATCGAGCAACATCCGGAAGATGTCGACGCCATGATGCGCATCGCCCGGGTCCTTTCGATCCAGCAGCGCATGCCGGAAGCGGAAAAATGGTTTCGCGAAGCGATCGCCAAGGCCCCGTCCAATCCGGAGTTGCGATTGGCGCTCGTGGAAGCCCTGGCAACCGAGGATCGATATGCGGACGCGGCGGACGAAATGGCCGCGCTAGTCGAGCTGCAACCCGAGAATGCGGACTACATCGTGCGTTGGGGTGAATTGGTCTTCAATGACACGGAACGCACCGAACAGCAACGGCGAGAGGAATCCAACGCGATTTGGCGCCGCCTGCTCGACCAACGTGGAGACGATCCGGTCACCGTCGCCCGCGTCGCCGACCTCTTCCGTGGCAGCGGCTCAAACGAAGCGGCAATCGAGCAGTATCGGGCCGCGATCGAATTGGCGCCCTCGGAACCTCAATACCGCGAGTATCTCGGCGAATTTTTGCACCGGCTGAACCGCAAGGAGGAAGCACTCGCCGTATGGCGGGAATTGGCAAGCGGCGAACGCAGAACAAGGGATAATCTGGTCCGACTCAGCGAGGTCTTTAGCACGTTTGGGTACGCGGAAGAGGCGCTCGCCGCGATCAGCGCTGCCTGCGAAATGAACCCAACTTTCGGCCACTTGGCCCGGTATGCCGAATTGCTCCGCGAGGCATCCCAATTCGACGCTGCCTTGGCACAACTCGACCGGGCGGAGGAGTTGGCGGAAGACCCGGAATTACGGGAATTGGTAATCGAGGAGCGGATCAAGAACTACCAGGCCAGCGGCACCTTGGCCGAACGTATCGCCGAGACGGAGTCGGCCGCCCAGGGCAGCCAATCGGAGGACGCGGCGACATGGCGTCTGTTGGCCTTACTGCGGGATGCCAATCGTAAATTCCAACTCGCTTGCGACGCGGCGGCCAAGGCGACGGAACTCGATCCCGGCAATCCACTCCTTTGGGAAACCGCGGCCACCATTCAAGAACGTGCGGGCCGGTTCGGCGACGCCGTGAAATCCTATCGCAAGCTGGCCACGCTCGATCGCCGTTTTTTGAGCAATTACCTGACGCAGATCGCCTCGCTCGAGATGCGGATGGGAAACATCGACGCGGCCTTGTCCGCCGGTGAGCAATTGATCGCCTCCGCGCCGGGCAACTCGGAACATTACCGTTACTTCGCCGATCTCTGCTTCCGAGTCGGGCAACCCGAGCGTGGGTTGGACGTCCTTCGCCGCGGCGTGAGGGGTAACCCCAATGACCAGGAAGCCCTACTCTATTTGGCCCGCAAGATGGCCGAGGAGTTTCGGACGGAGGAGGCGATCGAGATTTACTGGCGAGCGTACGACTTGGCCCACGATGTCGAGGGCAAGACCGCCGTGATCGAGCCTCTTACGGAACTTTACCTGCGCACCAATCGATTTCAGACATTGCTGGACCGACTTGAATTGCTTAGCCGAGAACGTAACCAGCCCCGAGAAGGCTTGTTGCTCGTGGCTGCCGCCCATCAAGCGGCGGGGGACTTGGGCATGGCCAAGCAGTTGCTCGAACGGCTAGCCCGGGAAGACAGCCGGAACACGGAACTGCTGCAACAACTCGTCAAGTTGTCACGCTTGGAATACGACTTTGAATCGGCGGCCGAATACCAGAAACGGCTGGTCGCCGCGGCGCCGACGCCCGAAAACGAATATCAATTGGCCAATATCCTGTTGGAGCTGAATGACATCGATCAAGCCGAAGCCCTGTGGATGAAATTGTCGCAAAGGAAGCATGATTCAGCGGCGCTCGGCAATGCCATTTCCACGTTGCTACAAAAAGAGCAATTCGATACCGCCGCGGCGCTCATTGAAAGGGAGATGTCCACGAACGCCAGCAACTGGGAAGTGCTGGGTCCGGCCATGATCGTGTATGCCAGAATGGACCGTGGCGAAGACTCCCAAGCGGTCGCCGAACGGGTTCACACGCTGAACGTCGATCCCGCGGAGCCGACCGCCAAGGTCAAGGAAGAGATCGCCCGCCGAGCCTTACGACGCAACGCGAACGCTCCTCGCTATGATCCCTACGCACAACTCGGCGAGCCGTCGCGATTGATGCAACTCACCTACCAGCTCAAACAAGCCCTGGCGCCCGGTTCCTCGAACAGTTACTACGGTTCGCGAAACCAAGTTTTCACGCCGAGCTGTTTTCAGGATGTCCAAGCGATCGCGTATTGCGTTCCCTTTGTTGTGGGCGGCGAAAACTTCGATGAGCGGGCACACATCGCGCGGGAAGTGGACCAAGCGCTCGCCTCGGAGGACGTGGAGCAGCTTTGGTGGGCCATTTTTTCTCTTCTTTGGCAAGACCCCCGCATGCAGCACTCCCAACCGTCCAATGAACGGTATGTGCAATGTTTGGACGCGCTCGTGGAATTGGGTGACGGAACCGCCGCATCCCAGCAGTTGTCACGGCTGGTCAATCAGCGGCGCCAGCGCGGAAACAACCAAGAAACCGCCGCGGAACCCTTGTCGCGAGAAGAGCTGGAACAGGCACGAAAATGGAGCGGGTTGGCGGCCAGAGCGAATCCTCAGATGCCCAACTATTACGACCTATTTCTAGCCGGCGAATTGGCCCGTGCCGGCCAGGAAGGCGCGGCGTTAAAGCTTATCGACCGATATATCGAGAGCGCCCAAAACTCGTCCAACGCCGAAGTCGCCATGTTGCAGGCGATCAGCGTCATGACCAGTGACCAAATGAATATGGAACTGTCTCCCGAGATGCTGCAAAAGGTCCGAAAATTGTTGACCACTTCCCTGCAAGGGTTGAAGCACCATCGGAATCCGGCCAATCGCGGTTTCGGCCAGCAATTCGGAATGCTCGTGAAGCAGCTTGTCGAACGTGACGAGTTGGAAGAGGCGCTCACCGTCGTTGACGAAATCCTCCAATGGCAAGCAGCTCGAACCGAAAAGCTGCGGCCTTCACAGCGCCAAGGGCAACAAGCCCAATCCGGACCGTTGAACTACGGCAGAGTCGTGAACGGCCGTTACGAGCAGACCGTGATCTCCTTCCCGCCGGCATCCGGCTATTTCAGCGCCGACGCGATCTACACCATGTACGGGCTTTACGAGGCATGTCAGGACGACCCTACGCGACGAGCCACGGTCCAATCGCGACTTGAAAGTTGGACCCGTGAGTCGGCCAATGATCCGTATCTCGGTCTCGTCCGCAACATCGCCAGTGCCGCATTCGCGTACTGGAACGAAGATCGCGAAGCGACCACCGTGGCGCTGGAACGGGCCGAAACCTTGTCGGTTGGCGATTCGTTTACCTCCCTGGCCCAAGCGCGTCTGTTCTTCGACGCGAGAAAATACGAAGAGGCCTTGCAAGTCGTGGAAAGCCTGCGTCCGACGAATCAAAAGATGCTGGTCGATCGCGAGCTTACGATTCTGCAACTGGTGTTGCAAATGGGGGATCTGGAACGCGCGAAACGCAGCGCGCAGAAACTCTTCGCGCTCCGCCTTCCTGGGGAAACCGAGTTCAAATTGGCCGAACTGATGTATCAGTTGGGGATGAAGGATCTCGGCGACCGCATGATGGGACGCATTCGCCGACGGGCTGGAGGAAATCAAAACACCCTGATCCAACTGATGAATCGATACGCCGCCTCGGGAGAAGACGAGGCCGCCGCGGAAATCGCCCGCCAAGTGATTCGCCGCACATCGCCACGCGGTTCACGGAATTACTACACTAGTGAAAACCAGCAGCACGAACAGGCCTTGCGGATTCTGGCCCAGACGGAGCGCTTGGAACCGCTGATCACACGCTACGAAGAGCTGGTCGAACGCTCTCCCCAGAATACGAAGCTGGTCGACAAGCTCGCGGCTTTCTACGAGGCGGCTGGCCGACGTCAGGATGCGCAACAATTGCGAATCAAGGTCGCCGAAGATTCCCCCTCCGATCCGCGGAGCCTGTTGGCGGCGGGACAGCGATTGGCCCAATTACGCAAGCATGACGAAGCCGTCGAAAAATACATTGCCGCGATCGTCAAATCTCCCGCCTTGCTGAACGACAGCTACTACGAAATGCGCACCAGCTTCGAAGAGGCCAAAGCGTGGGGCCAGCTCACCGATGCGCTGGTGAGCGCGGGAATAAGAAAATTCAGGGAGAGTTACCGGCTGAGTGAAATCGCGTCCGAGCTGATGCGAGAAAAAAATGAGGAGGCGTTGAATCGCCTGCTCGGGGCGGGCCTCGACGCCTTGAGCTGGCAGGAACTGACTCGGGCCTTCTATTCGTTTTCACCGACCGACGTCACGCTCAACGAAGAAGTGGTGGCGCTGCTCAGGAAAAGGCTTGTCGATACCGATGAATCGTTCGACGGCGTCGGCCAGAATGTGTACATCTACTCGAGAAGTTCCAATGGACGCACGCGAGGATTCGTCCAAGGCATCGCCAGCCTGGTCACGGCGGAGGACGATCTGCGTGAAGACGTGGCCGAGTCCATGGCGAATCGTCTGGAGAAGAACGAGCGAGCCCTCTTTCCTCGCGCTTTATTGGCATTGATCCATGTTGAAGACGAGGATTTCGAGGCCGCCCACTCGGCCATGGCGCCACTCGTCCAAAAGGAGGAAAAGAGACTCGAAGATGCCTTGGCGATCTGGTGCGTGGCTTCCACGTTGACCCACGACGCGAAACAGCCGGCGTTGGCCTGCGATCTGCTCGAATCCATCGAAGACCGGTCCATTTGGGAGCAGTACGGTTCCTCTGGTTTCCAATATACGGCGGAGTCCTTGCTCGCATACTCCTACGAGCAGTCCGGTCGGCACGCAGAGGCACGCCGCATTCTCGTGCAAGTGATGGAAACCGAGAAAATTGATGAGCGTCAAAACCAATACAACCCCGGCTACGGAGAATATCAATACATTCGCTCGCTCAGTAGTTTGGCCCAGCGATTTCTGAAAATGGGATATCCGGCGGAAGCATTCATCGCCTACCGCAAGGCATTCGCCGACAAGAGCCGGCTCGAACGCTCAAATCGGTGGGGGGGAAACCTCCAGCGAGAACGAGAGAGAATCGAACAACAGATCGCCGAAAAAACGACCGCCGAGGTTATTTTGAATCTCGTGGCCGAGGCGATTGAACGAACGGACGACAGTGAGAGCGAATCTCAAGCATCCGTGGCGGATGCAGCCGGGTTTCTCACCGAGCCGGAGATTCAACACCATTCCCTGATCGATGTCCGCGTTAGCATGCCACTCGAGCAGTTCACGCTAAAGATCACGGAAGACGAAGCTCTGCGGCAGGCGGTTGCCACGTGGCTCAACGATCATCCGGTCGACCCGCATGCCTCACTGAGTTCGTTGGTGACCCGTTTGCTCGTCTGTCATGCCGCCGAAGATGAAGCGGAGACAGCCTCTACCTCCGTGGCGATTGTCGCTTGGGCCGAGAGGCAGGGGGTATTTGAATCCAATGCGTCCGGTACCTCGCATACCACGGGCCTCGAAAATCCCCAGAACATCACCGGTGACGAGCCGGATCCCCCGAAGGATGCAGCCTCCAAGGAAACGCAAACCGCGAAGCTGCCCCAGGAACTGTTGCTCGCGCTGGCGGCGTCGCACCTTCAGGGCGAAGGCATCGACAATGCCCAGGTGGTGGCATTGTTGGAGTATGCCGCCAGTTCGGCCAAGTCCCTCGAAGAGGAGGCGCTGGCGGACAGCTTGCAATGCCAAATTGCCAAACACGTCGCCGAGACTGACCCCGATCGTGCCCGCGCCACGTTTATGAACCTACTGGACGGATTATTGCCGCCCGTTGACGGAACGACTGCAGGACCCACGGCTGAGGCCATCCCATGAATGCCCCCAAAAGTCGAAGTGCCTTCCCTCTGAGGGGCATGGATCACCCATTTCCACACGACACGCTCCGAAACCGGCGGTCCATATGGAGCGTGTTCGCCTGTTTGGCTTGTGTGAGCACATGGGGATTGACCGTTCCAACAGTAACCTTTGGGCAGGCTGGCAGCTATGTAATTTCTCGCGGCGGCCCAGGGACGACCAAGCCGGCAACCGATCACGCCGCCCGCAGCCTGGCAGCTATCGATCTGGCTGTGATGGCCGCGGAAAGCGGCCTGATCGACGTGTCGCTGGAGGCGATGAGGCGTGCCGTCGCCAAAGGCCCGCCTGTATCCAGTACCGATTTGGGCGGCTTGTTGAGTTCGGCGCCCCAGTCGGCCAATGTTCGTTCTCGGGGCACGCAAGCGGGACAAGAGGCGGCCACCGCGCAATCCCGGCTGGCGAACCGATTGCTGCGTTTGCACCGGGTGTGGCAAGCACGGGAAGTCGATCCTCAACAGGCATACGCAGCTTGGCGCGAGCTCGTACTGCCCACCGGGCGTCCCAACGAAGCGTTCGCCTACTCAGTTTCGGGACCACTTCAGAATTCGTTTTCCTATTCGAGTGTTGATTTTCAAATTGAACCGCCGGAAGTGGCCGACTGTGGTGCCGCGGCGCTCGTGCACTGGGCCGCCGCTGCTGACAAACTCGACGAGCTCCGCCAGGAATTGGCGAACCGCGAACCGCTGCCGGGCGCGGCCGACGTTGTTCTGCTGACCAAGGTGATTCTGGCCCGGCGCGAGTCGGCGTCTCCAAAGGAAGTTACCGCCGTACTCGAAGAATTGTCCCAGCGTCCGAAGATGCTGATCCAGGATCCTCAAGCGGAACTGTTTTCCGGCCACGCTTTTCAACTGCTTGACCAGGAACACAGCCAGTCCGCCGCGGGTCGGGATTTGGTGGAACGTGTGCTGGCCGCGATCCCGACGTATGAAAATTGGCCCGCCAATCGATGGATGGAATACCTCGTGTCGCGGGAACTGCGAGAATCCGTGGAAGCTGGAGACCAAGAACGCTTGGACCGTGCCGCGGACATCGCCGCAACACGATATGCGCGTCTTCGTGCCAACAATCAGAGCTATGTCGCGTCACGTATCGCCTCCATGTACGGCGCAGCGGCCCGGCGGGCTTTTGAGGCGGGCCATCCCGAGCTCGGTGTCGCTTGCCTCCGCCGGCAAAACGTGGAAGCCATGAGCGGCGGAAGCTCCAACTCCCAGGTCGGCAACATGATCGACCCTTCCAATCCGATCGCGAAAGCATTGCTCACCATGGATCGGGCGCCACGTTTCGCCCTATTTCAAGACATGGTTTGGAACATGCCGGCATTAGGGCTGACCCGCTGCGCGCGAATGAATGTTCTCGACGATGTTCCGGCATTGTTCGCGGGTGGCGCGGCAAGCGGGGATCATGAGCCATTGCCCGCCCGGCAGATCGCCTCCGCGCAAGCCCGCTCGATGAGTCTGCTCGAGTGGTGCATGCGGGACGCGATCGCGCTCGGCAAGGAACAGGAGATTGAAGAGCGAATCGCGGAACTTGAAGCACGGGGAAGCGACGACGCCCCGCTCGCTCGTCTGGTTTTCGGGTTGGCTCGCGATGAACCGCTCGATCTGCAATTGCTGATGGAAACGAATGAAGAAGGCAACGTGAAGCTGCGGTCCGTGCTGGGAGAAGACCAAGAAGTCGCGCCACTCGACATCGCGATCGTTGGGCAGGCACTCGCCAGCCCAGCGTTTCACACGGCTGGTGTCGAACTATTGGAGGAACGCTTCCAAACTGCCGTCGAACTCCATCAAGATTTCGCCGTCACCTGGTTGCGCAAGCTAAAGGCGGACGAAGCAACGGCTGCGGGCGATCCTCCCGTTTCCCATCGCGCCTTGAAACATTGGATCGTTTCCAACGATGTTTCTGAGGGGGACACATTGTCCGGCAAAGTTCCGGACACTCTGTGGATGCAGCGTGGAGACGGCGTGTGGGGGCACCAATATGGCACGCACGTTGCCTACCTTTTGTTTCGATATCCATTGCAAGGGGATTTCACGATCTCTTTCCGCGCGAAGGACGGCACCTACCAGGAAGGGGGCGCCACATATGGCGGCCTATTGATCGAATTCCTGCGTTATCTCAATCGGTTGCGGCTTTGGACCGTGAGCCGCCGCGGCATGGCCGACGTGGAAACCACGGCCATGAAGGAGAACGAATTCAACCACTATCGGCTGGCGCGCGCCGGTGACTCTCTTACAGTGCACGTCGGCGACGAATTTGAACAAAGCTTGGATTTGCCAGGCGACGCGTTTCCTTTTTTCGGTTTGTGCAGCTACAACTACCGCGCCACGGCGGTCGATTCCCTGCAAATCGATGGCGAAGTGCACATTCCCCGAGAAGTGGCCTTGTTGTCTCCCACGCTCGCCGGTTGGTCCACGATGTTCAAAGGGCAGCGGCTGCCCGAAGCCAATATCCTGCCCGGACGTTCGCCGAGCACGGCACCCGATGGACGAGAACCGCCGGATTGGCAATATATCGACGGCGTTCTCGAGAGCGTCGCGGCGCCAAGCCCCAAACCCGGCTCGAAGCAGGAAACCGCCGATCAAGATCCGCCGCGTCAGGAATCATTCATCCAATATCTTCGTCCCCTTTGCGACGGTGAGGAGATCGCGCTGGAGTTTTTTTACGAACCGGGTAAATTCAATTTGTCTCCGGCAATCGGCCGGATCGCCATGCTGCTCGACGAATCGGAAATCGGACTGCGTTGGATCACGTCCGATCCGAAGGGGATCTGGGTCGGCCCCGGCGCTGGGAATCGCGTGGTGGATCCCGCTGCCGAGTCACTCGCGCCGGTAGAACTGAATCCCGGCGAGTGGAACGAGTTATCGCTACGGCTGGAAGGAGACACGGCAATACTGCGTCTCAATGGCGAGGACGTCTATCGACGCGCATGGACGGAGGCAACGGACCGCAAGTTTGGAATTTTCCACAACCCGGCGGAATATCACGTGAAAGTTCGCCATGTTCGGCTGACCGGAGATTGGCCCGAGCAGCTTCCCGGCAAGTTGTTCGAACTGGTGCGCCAACCGGTCGCGCGCCGGGTCGCGTTTAGCAATTAATCGTCGCGGCCAGTGATTTCTTGATTCACATTTTTTCCAGGAAGCTCAATCATGCTCCAGCAGCTTAAATCCGTTTTGGCCCCATTTCGCATGCGGCAGCGAATTGACCGTGCGCTGCAATGGGGGACTTCGGGATTTCTCTTCGGCTCGCTTCTGGGATCGGCTTGGCTATTGGCGGCATGGTTTGGGATGGTCGAGCCATCCGGGACCGCATGGAATTTGCTCATCGGGAGCGGCGCCTCGGCCCTGGTGGCTGGTTTGCTGTTTCCGACGAGTTGGCGATCCTCCGCGTATTTGGTCGACTCGGTCGTCGGGCTGAAAGATCGCGCGACCACCGCACTCGATTTCGCGTCCCAGCCTCATCGCGAGCCTTTACAGATGTTGCAGGTGCGGGATGCGATCCAGCATCTCTCGAAGATCGATGCCCGCCAAGTGCTTCCCTGGAAGGCACCGAGGCAGTTGCCGCTGGCTGCCGCGGCCGTTGCAGTGATGGTCGTGCTCGCGATTCTCCCGCCTCCGCCCGCCGCTTCGGTGGAAAACGCTGCCCCCGAACCGCTCCAGGTTGTGCTGGAGCAGGCGGAGTTGCTCGAGGAGACCGTGCTGGCGGATCTCGACGAATTGGCGGAGGAGACAGAAGACCCGGAAATCGAACAGTTGGCCGAAGAGATTCGACAGGCCGTCGAGGAGTTGAAAGATCCGGAGGTCGACCGCCGAGAAGCGCTCGCCCAGATTTCTGAAATGCAGGCATCCTTGGCGGCAGCCATGGAGCAACTCACCGTGGAACAAACCGATGCCCATCTACAACAGTTGGCCGAAGCATTGCAAATCGCCGATGCGACGCAAGCGGCCAGCCAATCGCTGCTAGCATCCGAGTACGACCAGGCCGCCGATCAACTGGAAAACATCGATATTTCGAATATGAGTCGAAAACAACGCGATGGGGTCGCTGCCAGCCTCGCGAAACTTCGCAGCAAGCTCAGCAAGGGAAAACAGGGACAACTCAGCGATGCCGTGCAGGAGATGATGGAGGGACTGGAAAATGGAAACGAATCTCAATGCAAATCCGGCTTTTGCAAAGCGGCCGGCGTCTGCCGCCGCCAGTCCCTGAAGAAACGTATCGGCGAGTGCCTTGGCTGCCAGCTTAATCGGCTCTCCGCTTGCAAAGGGGCCTGCCAGGGTTCAGGCTTCAAGCCGTCATCGGGCGTTGCCAAGTCGCAAAGTCCCTCCAACAGCGCGGGAAGCGGTGCCTCTAATCAGCCGTTCGGCGAATTGGCCACGAAGCTCGACTCCTCGCGCCGGGATGAAGATCTCACCGGCATCGCGGGCGATGGCCCGAGCGAGCGCGAAACGCTCAGTAGTGCCGAAGCCCGCCAAAACGCGAATCGTTCGTATCGCGAACGTTATCTCGAATATCGAAAACAGATGGAAGAAGTCATCGATCGGGAACCGTTACCGCTGGGTCACCGGGAAACGGTACGCCGGTATTTCGAATCGATTCGCCCCACCAACTCGGAAGCGGAGGTCATTGCTTCGCCTTAAAGGACGAGCATCATGGATGTTCTTCTCCGAGGGCCATCCGTGGCGCGCGCCGCGGCCATGAGAATCAGGAGAAGCTCGTAATTATCAGCCCCAGGATACCGCTCAAAATCGCATAATACAGGAAGACGGGCAGCGTCTTACGGATCACCGTCCCTTCGCGGCCCAACAAGCCCACGACCGCCGAAGCGGCCACGACGTTGTGCACGCAGATCGTGTTTCCCGCGGCTCCCCCCACGGCCTGCAGTGCGACAACCCATGTGGGATCCACGCCGATCCGGTTGCCCACGGCGAACTGGAAACTGGAAAACATCATATTGCTTACGGTGTTGCTCCCCGCCACGGCCGCGCCGATGCCCCCCACGAACGGCGCGCATAAAGGCCAGGCTTGGCCCGCCATCGCCTCGACTCCCGCCGCCAGCGCTAGCGGCATCGCCGGATATTCCGAGGCACCGCCCCCGGACTCCAGAAAGACCCACACCATGGGCACGGTGAAAACCAATGCCGTGGAAGCGGCGAGCAACGTACGTCCCGATTTTCGCCAAGCTTGGGCATAGGTGGCGCTGGGCATCCGCAGCCAGAAGAACGTCACGACCGACACTAAAATGAAAACCGCGCCCGGTGAATACAAAAGTGCTACGTCCCGGGAGAAGGGGATGCCCCAAAATCCCGTCAAGGGAATGGACGCCGATTTCAGCCATGCCTGAAACGGCAACGCGGCGAGCCGCGTGAGCACCAACAGGACGGCCACCAGAACGTATGGCATCCAGGCGCGAGTGAAACTCACTTGGTCCGTCGTGGAAACCGTCTCCGGGCCATGCATGGTTCCGTGCCATTGCGGATCCCACTCACTCGGTGGTGGAAACTCCCAAACGGATTCCGCCGGAGGTACGAGAAATCCGCGCCGCGCCGCCGGCACCACGATGGCCAATCCGATCAATCCTCCCAGCAGGGAAGGAAATTCCGGCCCCAACAGCCGCGCCACCGCGACATAGGGAATCGTCATGGCCAGTGCCGCGAAGACCGCGAAGGGCCACACCGCCAACCCTTCACGAAACGATCGGTTGCGGCCGAAAAACCGCGTCATGATGGCGACCAAGAGCAGCGGAATGAATGTCCCCGCCGCCGCGTGCAAGAGAGCCACCCTCGCGGCGATGAACGAGAGGAACGCATTCCAATCCGCGAATCCTTGGGCTTGGGCATAGGCCACGGCGTCCGCGTTTTCCGAAAGGCCCGTACTCACGCCCAATAGTATGGGAGTTCCCGCCGCCCCGAAGGAGACGGGCGTGCTTTGGATAATCATGCCCACGGTCACGGCCGCCATCGCGGGAAAACCGAGGCCCGCCATGAGGGGGACCGCCACCGCCGCCGGCGTACCGAAACCGGACGCCCCTTCGATGAAGGAACCAAACAGCCAGCCAATGATGATGGCCTGAATCCGGCGGTCGGGAGAGATGCGATGGAACGTGTGGCGGATCGTGGCCAGCGAGCCCCCTTCCTCCAACGTGTTGAGCAGCAGGATCGCGCCGAAGACGATAAACAAGAGTTCCCCGGCAATCACCAGCCCCTTCAACGTGGAGGCGGCGATTTCCTGCCCCGGCACTTGCCACACTCCGAAGGCCAGGCCCAAGGCTACCAGATAACAGACCGGCATGGCCCATTTGGCGGGCCATCGCAGGCCCACTAAGAGGACACCCACGGCCACGATGGGCAGCGTCGCCAAGATTGCCAGGGTCGCACCACCCATCAGTTTTGCTCGTATCCGTCTCAGGTTGGCGGGTGGGACGCGTCCGCGGTGTGGGGGATGGAGGAGTTCAGAGCATCGTCTCGCCGCATTTGCCACCGGCGAGTGTGGACATCATAAGCGGCTCACCAAGCGTCCGCAAATTCTTGGAATCACTTCGCGGTAAAAAGTAAGTGAAGGGAGTGCCAACTTGATCGGTTAGGCGATCAATTCCTCGATGACGCTGCCGCCGAATTGAGAGAGTTGTTTGAACCGCCCCGCGTGGAAGTAGGTCAGCTTGTTGTCATCGAGCCCCAATAGCCGCAGCAGCGTGACATGCAGATCGCGCACATGGTGGACGTGTTCCACTGCCTCGGCACCCAGTTCGTCCGTCGCGCCGACGGTATGCCCAGCACGCACTCCGCCACCGGCGAACCAGATCGTCATCGCGCTGGGATTGTGGTCTCGCCCGTAGGCGATGCCGCCGCGGATGCCGTTGTCAGGGCTGCGGCCGAATTCACCGCACCACACCACCAAGGTTTCGTCCAGCAGGCCGCGCTGCCGCAGGTCGCGCAGCAGAGCCGCGATGGGCCGGTCCACCTACCGCACGAGCGAGGCGTGTGCCCGGGCGATGTAATCGTGCGAATCCCAGGTCCCCGCATAAAGCTGCACGAAGCGGACTCCCTGCTCGATGAGGCGGCAGGCCAGCAGGCATTTGCGGCCAAAGGCGTCGGTCGGCTCGCTGCCCACGCCATACAAGTCCAACGTTCGTCGGCTTTCCTGGGCGATGTCCAGGATGCCGGGAACTTCCATTTGCATGCGGAATGCCAATTCGTAACTCGCCATGCGGGCCGCGAGTTGGGCGTGCCCAGGCCGTTTTTCTTGGTGCCGCGTGTTGAGGTGCTGAAGCAGATCAAGATTTTCCCGCTGATGCTCGGGCGTGATGCCGGGCGGAGGCTGCAAATCGAGGATCGGCGAGCCGGTGGGCCGTAGCGGCGTCCCCTGATAATCGGCGGGCAAGAAACCGTTGCTCCAGTTCGCCGCTCCCCCTTGTGGATGCGACACCTCGGGCAGCACCACGAAGCCGGGCAGATTTTGGTTGAGGGTTCCTAGGCCATGCAAGGTCCAGGCACCCAGCGCAGGATCACCGGCGAATCGATTGCCCGTGTTCATTTGATACATGGCGGTGGGGTGGTTCACCGAGTCAACTTGGCAACCTCTGTAGAAACAGATTTCGTCCGCGACGCCGGACAAATGCTCCCAATTCTCGGCCATGTCCGCGCCCGACTGCCCCGCACAATGAAATTTGAAAGGGCTTTGCACATAGTAGCGCCGGCCGCTCTCCATGGCCGATTTTCGTTCTCCTTCACGGACGAACTCCTGCAGATGCATTTCTTCCAGCTTCGGCTTCGGATCGAAGGTATCGATGTGGCTCGGCCCGCCCTCCATCATCAGGAAAATGCACCGCTTGGCTTTGGCGGCAAAATGCCCCGGCTTCGGGGAGAGCAAACTCTTCGTCCCATCAGTGCTCCGGCTTTCGTCCGCCAGGAGTTGGCTGAAGGCCACCGCGCCAATGCTCGCGCCCAGCCCGTAAAGAAAATCGCGGCGAGTGGCATAGCTTCGAACTTGCCGACCTAGGCAGGGAAAGCGTGGAGTCATGGCTCAATCGATGTAGACGAATTCATTGGAATTGAACAGGACGAGGCAGACGTCGGCCAAACCGCGCGTTCGGGCCGGGGCATCACTCATTTTCAAATCGGGTTGAAAATCTCGTGCGGACTCCAGCGGTTCCCGGTAAGTGAACCGTTCGCCCGTATTTTCCTCGATGGCCTGCCGCACGACCTCGCGGAGATACTCAGGGGCGGGAAATTGCAGCCCCGCATGGCGCCGGGTCATTTTCCTCCAATGGTCGACACATGCCGCCAATTCCGTGACTTCGGGGTGCCGTCCGAATGCCAGACGAAAGGCGCGGCGGATTGCGTCTCGCTCGTCCGTGGACTCTTTCACTAAACGCGCGGCAAAAGCGAGGGCCCGATCGTTGGCCTGCACACCGTTCCAGAGACTGAATACCTGCGGCGTGACCGTGGAGATATCTCTCACTTCACAGGGTGTTTCCGGGCTGGGTTGGTTGAAGACTTCGAAAAACGGAACGCGGAGCCCGCGAATTTGATGGATGTAGAGCGACCGGCGATGCCGCTGGGCGGGAAGAGGAGAGGGCTGCCAGGCGGCGGCGAACGTGCCCATCACCTGCCGGGGCTGCAAGGCGACTTCCGTGTTGATCTCCGGGCGAATGGGAATGCCGCCCGAGGTGCGATTCAACTCTCCCGAAATCGCCAGCATGGCATCCCGAATTTCCTCGGCGGACAGCCGTCGTGCTGGGAAGACCGCCAAACTTGTTCCGTTGGGGTCAGCTTCTTTCCATTTTTGGGACTGAGGGTGAACCGAGGCCCGCCGGTAGGCTTCCGAAAGCAAGATTCGCCGGTGGAGCCGTTTGAACGACCAACCATCTTCGACAAACGTGGAGGCCAGCCAATCGAGCAATTCCGGATGCGTGGGCTTTTTACCAGTGGCGCCGAAATTATTGGTGTTCCCCGCCAGGCCCTGGCCGAAATGCCATTGCCACACCCGATTCACGATGGAACGCAGTGCGAGAGCGTTTTCTGGGCTGGCGATCCAGTCCGCCAGGGCGGCGCGGCGGCCCTCGATTTCGTCCGGCAGGGCATGTGAATCCTGCTGTGACATTCCATTGTCGTATCGCAGCGGCAAACAGCTCAGCACGCCGGGGGAAACTTCCTGACCGGACGAAAAGGGATCTCCGCCGGTGAGGATGGCAGTCTTTTCCAACTCCCCTTTCGCCAGCGGATCACTCGGCATCCGCAACGGGCTGTAAACCGATTTCCATTGGGGCGTGAGTCCGCTGTAGACAGCAAAAGCGAACGGCTTGTAGCGGTCCAGTTCCCATGCCAAACGCTGCAAACCTTTCCGCGCGATGCGTTCCATGCCCAGGTCTTCCGCGGAAAGGCCGATGTGTCTGGGCGCGATGTCCTCTTCCGGCAGGCCCTGTTGCCGTGCCTCGTTCCGTGAAATCCATTCGCGTCCCCGCTCACGATACCAGGCTTCCTCGGCAGCGCGATTTTTCGCCTGGATGCCGCTCAAGATTTCTTTGTAGCGGGCCTGCCGTTCGAGCAGATATTTCCGCTCGTCGAAACCGTCAGTGTTTTCTTCCCTCAAGAAGCTTGCTTCCCGCCCGGCGAATTGCGTGGTGGCAAACGCCGCCTGCAAGCGGTAGTAGTCTCGGGTCGGAATGGGATCGAATTTGTGATCGTGGCACCGCGCGCATTGCATCGGATGGGACAGAAACACCTGGCCTACCGTATCGGTCACGTCATCCAAAAACTTCTGCCGGGCCACGCGGGCGACTTCCATGCCGGTCAATTCCCAAGGCCCCATCCGCAGAAAACCGGTCGCGACCAGCATCTCCGGGTCGTCGGGAGCAACTTCATCCCCGGCGATTTGTTCCCGCACGAATTGGTCATAAGGTTTGTCGGCGTTGAACGACCGCACGACATAGTCCCGATAACGCCAGGCATGCGGCCGTTCAAAGTCGTTGGCCAGGCCCGCGCTGTCGGCATAGCGGACCACATCCAACCAATGCCGCGCTTGGTGTTCGCCGTAATGCGGGCTGTCCAGCAACCGGTCCACGACTTTGGCGAATGCCACTTCGTCAGATGCCGCGTCCTGGAGGAAGGCATCGATTTCCTGCGGCGGCGGGGGCAAGCCCGTGAGGTCGAACGTCGCTCGTCGAATAAGCGTGTGGCGATCAGCGAGTCCCGCCGGGCTGATTCCCAGTTCTTCCAACTGCCGTTGAATGAAAGCGTCGATGGGCGTCGCCACTTGGCCAGAAATTTTTGGCAGATCCGGCTGCTTCAACGGTCGATAAGCCCAAAGATCTTCGGCCGCATATCCGCGTTCCGTCCATTCCACGGACAAGCCGCCACTGGTCGCCACTCGCACGCCATCGGTCACCGACCAGTCGTCCGCCTGTTCCTCTTGGAGGTCCTGTAGTCGATCGTCGTCGGGCCAAGGCGCACCTAAAGAAATCCACTTTTCGATCGCGGAAATTTGGCGACCGGAAAGGCGATCATTTTCCTTGGGAGGCATTTCCAAGTCCTCCCAGCGAACCGCGCTCAACAGCGGGCTCTCCTCCGGATTCCCAGGCACGATGGCGGGTTCTCCCGATTCGCCGCCGAGTAGCAGACCCTCGCGCGAGAGCACGGAGAAGTCACCTTTCATGTCCTCGCTATCTTGACCGTGACAAGCGAAGCATTTGGTTTTCAGCACGGGTAGCACTTCGCGGGCGAATAATTGCTCCGCTTCCAGGGATTGTGCCCGTGCCAAAGGAGTAAACCATCCCGAAAGGGCCACCAGGCCGGCTAGCAAGACGGATCGCACGAGCCACATGCCACAACCGTATCGCATAGGTGAATTTCCTTCGGCTCAAGAACCGCTGGCGACGGATCCTCAACCACCCGCGCGGCGGGACAAGTACGCCGGGCGCGGATTCGTGCCGACGGGTCCCGCAGTCAAGCATTATGAAAAATTTGCAATCTGCGAATTCGGAGCACGCTGGCTAATCAAACCATGATTATCCAGACGAATAGACCTCCATGCAAACGCTGTTTGGATTCCAAACCGCCGCCTAGGGCCTTGCAGGCGCAGGCCCGTCTTTCCACGGAACGGCTTGAAATCACCGGTCTTTACCCGTGCGGATGGCGGCCTTAGCGGAGCATTGCCACGCCCTTCCCGCGCTGAACAGTTGCGGAGAATGCCAGGCTTCTTATGATGACTTTTGGAGCCGAGTTCGATTTTGGCCCGCCAATTGCACTGGGTGGACGAGTTTGCCGCAAGAAATGACCTCATCGCGGCGATCCGAATGCCTGTCCAGACCGCGCAATTCCAGGCCGATATCATGGTCGTGAGCTAGACTTGTCGAGATGAGAATCCGGGCCAAGTTGGCGTTCGATCATGTTGGCTCCCGGGTGAATCTACCCGAAAGACGCATTTTTTTGAGGATGATCATTACCTGAGCCCCGCAATAATCTCGTTGGATCATCGGTCTGTTCAGGTTTTTCTAGGATATTTACATGATGCGACTTACGTTCGGACAAGAGCTGCGCCAAGTCCAGAAACAGATCCTGGCGCCCCGAATGATACAGTCGATGGAGATCCTGCAGCTTCCCGTGATGGCGCTACAGGAGCGGATCGCGCAGGAACTTCAAGAAAATCCCACTTTGGAACTGCAAGAGGCGGATCCGGATGATCCCTCGCCGGATTATGAGGTGGAAAATCCGGACGCTCCGACGCTGGAAGAGCGGGAACTGGTCGTCGACGAGAACAAGGATAATCAGGACGACTTTGAACGTCTGCTGAACATGGACGAGGAGTGGCCGGACCACTTCGAGGAACGCCCCCGCGTCTCCAGCACGCGCATTTCCGAGGAAGCGGACCGCCAGCATGACGCGATGGCGAACATGGCCTCCCGCCCAGAGACACTGCAAGACCATCTGCACCAGCAACTCGGAGAATTGGATCTCTCGCCAGAATTGCGGCAAATGGCCGACCGCATCATCTACAATCTCAGCCCGGAGGGCCGGCTGTGGGTCCGGCTGGAGGATTTGCTCGATCCGGAAGCGGGTCCAGACCAACTTCAACTGGCTCAAGAAGCGTTGCGAGTCGTCCAGAATTTAGAGCCCCGTGGTGTCGCCGGCCGGGATCTCCGTGAATGCCTGTTGCTGCAGCTCACCGAAGACATGCCCTATTACGAGGAACTCCAAACACTGATTTCCCACCACTTGGAGGATTTGGAAAACAACCGGCTACCGGCGATCGCCAAGAGGACGGGATATTCCATCGAGACCATCCAAACGGTCTGGAACGAATTGCGAAAGCTCAATCCGAAACCGGGCGGGGAATTCCAAGAGACGGTTGCTCCCAATGTCACGCCGGATGTGTTCATCGAACGGACGGAAGACGGCGGTTATCAGGTCCGCATGGAAGATGGCCGTGTCCCCAATCTGTTCATCAGCCCCTACTATCGCAAGCGTCTCATGAGCGGCGAGGCGACGGAAGCGGAACGGGAGTTCATCCGTCGCAAGGTAAATTCCGCCCAATGGCTGATCGAATCGATCGAGCAGCGGCGCAATACGCTAATGAAAGTGACCTGTGCAATTGTCGAGCATCAGACCGAATTTCTCGACCAAGGTCCCGAGGCGATTGAGCCCCTCAAAATGCAGCAGATTGCCGACAAGGTGGGCGTGCATGTCACCACGGTCAGCCGGGCGGTGGACGACAAATGGGTACAGACTCCCCGGGGCATTTTCCCGCTGAAACGCTTCTTCGTGGGTGGCACCGTCAGTGCTGATGGCGAGGAAGTGGCCTGGGACACGATCCGCCTCAAGCTGCGGGAAATTGTCGACCACGAGGACAAGCAGAGCCCCTTTAGCGACGATGAATTGGTGAAGGAACTGGCCAAGCATGGCTTGCAGGTCGCCCGGCGGACGGTCACTAAGTACCGCAAGGCGCTGAACATTCCCAGTTCGCGACAGCGTAAGGATTGGACACTGGCCAAGCCTTCGGCGTAATCCGTTGCTCAAGATTGAAGAGCGCCGGACGACTTTTCTAGCCGTCGCCTGAGCCAATTCAGCGCGGTTTTCGCGATCCATGCCTGGCGAATGTTCGGATGCCCCAAAGCTTGGATGGGCAACCTGTTCGAACTTTCTGGCCCGGCCAGAGCAGCCTCGGCCTGCAAGCCCTCTTCCTGTTCGCCCAGTGAGGCAAGCACGAGGCAATAATCACTTTCCGCTTGACGCCGCCAATGCTCCGCGACTTGACGCAAATCGATGGCACTTTTCGCAGGGCCACCCAAGCGCAATAGCCGCGCGGCTTCTTGAGAGTCGAAAAGGCCTAGCCCGGCCTTGTAGATGCCCGTGGTTCCCGCCGCGCGGGTCAGCCATTGGTGCAGATGCCCCGCCACGCCAATTTCCACCGTCGCAAGAGTTTGGCCGTTGGCTTCCAACCTTCGACAAACGGTATCTTCCAATTCGTCGTCCTCCTCGCCGAAAACAAGATGGCCCAGGTGCTGCCGGATTTCCACGCGCGTCTTCTCGATCGCGGCGCGGCAAGCATTCTCGTCCGTTCCCTCGGCCAAGATCCGTAGCGAGATCGTGGCCTCATGCACGGTGATTCCCACTAAAGGATTCCGTCCTCGACGGATCAAATCGGGCAGACGGCGTTCCACTTCGCTTTCGCCCGCGCCAAAACACTTCAACCGATAACGCTGCCGCCGGGGAAGCTGACCGAAGGCCCCCGCGATACGTGGGGAAACCGTATCGTCCCACATCCGCCGCATCTCGGACGGTACCCCCGGCAGGGCGAACAGCAGCACGGGCGGGCGTCCTTCACGTGGAATTTCCGCCGCGATGCCGGGAGCCGTGCCATGGGGATTAGGAATCGCCGTGCAACCGGCGGGAAACATGGCCTGGACTCGGTTCCGCTCGGGCATCTCCCGCTTCCGCCGCGCGAAAAGCTGGGTGATGTGCTCCAAGGAAACGGGATCAATCACGAGCGGGGATTGCAAGGCTTGCGAGAGAGCCTCGCGGGTGAGGTCGTCTTCGGTCGGCCCCAAACCTCCGGTGCTGAGAACCACATCCGCACGAAGAAACGCCTGCCGAAATACCTCCGTATTCGGCTCGAGATCGTCCGCCACCGTGGAGTGAAAGCGGACCCGTAGCCCAAGATCTTCCAGCCGTTCACTGAGCCAGGCACTGTTCGTGTCCACGCGTTGGCCACTGATAATTTCATCTCCGATCGCGATGACTTCCGCGTCCATGTTCTTGAATTCCCCATGATCGAAATTTGGTTCCTGGCATCGGCAACGCTTACCAACCATACAGGCGGAACCTGGGCGTGAAAACAAGCACGGGCCCCTCTCCCAAGGCAAACGCTGGAGAAGCGCCGGTACGTCAAGCACGCATTGCGCCCGCGTCACTGCGGAAATCTCGTGCCAGCGGCGCCTCAGGAAAGGCTTGGCAACACTGATTGTCACCGCGAACGCCCCCGCAAAATTCGCACAACTCCCGCAAACCGTCGTTGGCGCCCTTGCAAAGAATAATTTTCACCATGTCAACGTCCGCGAATGCTTGAGGTCCAAAACCCTCTGGTTAATCTGGGTGTATGTGGTCAACTTCGCCGAACAACGGGTGTTTATCGCTGGCGACGTTTACCCCCTGTCGTGGGCCTCGGTGAGGCCAAGATCGCCTCCGGCATTCTGCGGAGGCTGACCCTTCTCGGTGTCTCGTTTCCTTTGGGGCGGAGATTCTTCCTGCTCACGCCAACTGAGACATCCGCTCCCGGTACGCGCGGCCAGCTAATCGATGAATTCGTGAATCCACGAACCAACGCACGGTGAACCAATGATTCAGTCTTTTTTGCTGTTGAGTAACGACACGCTCGTGGAAGCCCAACTGAGGGATCTCCTGGATGAGGGAAATCACTTGGTTTCGGTCGCGACGATCGGCGAAGTGCGATCGGCGCTATCCAAGGACGAATATCAAGGGCTTCTCGTGCATCTGGATCAGCGGACCGTGGGAGACCGCTTGCCACGGGCTTTTTTGGCGGAGATTCGCGAATTGGCCAATTCCCTGCCCGTGTATGGATTGGTCGGTGAAAAAATCCCCGAACGTCTAAGGCCTTTGGCCCAAGAACAATTGGACGCTTGCATTGACGTACCGCCGCGGCGGGAGCAACTGCATAACGTTCTGCGAGGGCTGCCGGATCCGGTTTCCGATTTGGCTGGATTGTGCAGCGAAATGCCGTATCGCGCCTTGCACGCCAAAACCCGATCGCTGCTGACCTTCACTCCGGCCATGTTCGACATGCTCGAGGAGTTGAAGGTGCCTGCCGCCCATGACGTGACGGTGCTGCTCATCGGCGAGACCGGGTGCGGCAAGACCTATCTCGCGCGGCTCATTCATGAACTTTCCTCCCGCAGCGAGGAACGGTTCCTCACGGTGGCTTGCGGAGCACTACCGCCGGATCTGATTGAAAGCGAACTCTTTGGCTACGTGAAAGGGGCCTTCACCGGCGCGGACCGTGACAAGGAAGGCAAATTCGCGGCGGCTGGCCAAGGCACTTTGTTGCTGGATGAAATTGACGTCTTGACCCCCGAGCAACAAGCCCGGCTGCTACGTGTGATCGAGACGGGCGAATACGAACCGGTGGGCAGCAACGAAACACAAGTTTCGCAAGCGCGTCTCATCGTGGCCTCCAACTACGATCTGGAAGGCCTCGTGGAACAAGGAACTTTTCGTATGGACCTGTACTATCGGCTGAACATGCTCTGCTTCCGCTTGCTCCCCTTGAGGGAAAGGCCGCTCGACGTGGAGTTTCTCGCGCGGCGGTTCGCGCTCGACCACAGCCGCACGCATAACATCCAACTGCGGCACATCGAGCCGGAATTCTTGGGTTCGCTTCGGCAGTACACCTGGCCGGGGAACATCCGGGAATTGGAAAACGTCATTCGCCGGGCCGTCCTCTATTGCCGGCGCGGAGTACTCTCGGTGGCGGATCTTCCCAGTTCCTTACGCGAGGCGATCCGTGGCAAACCTCGCGTTGAAGGGCCGACCGTGGCGGAAGCCGCGGAGGCTGCCCGGACGCTGGAAGCCCAAGTCGACCTCATGGAGCAAAAGGTCATCGAGACCACGCTACGCCGGCACAACAACCACCGCACGGCCACGGCGCGGGAATTGGGGATTAGCCGCGTGACGCTTTACAACAAGATGAAAAAATTCGGCATGCTAGCCCGCTGAGATCCGTGCCTCGAAATTTACGCACGCAAAATGATTGTTCTTCGTTCGCATCATTCCAAACCGTGTCCGGCACCATGACGACGCTGAATTCCTGGCTCATTCCAAGTGCGATCCTGCTGGCGATATGCGGGCTCTTTCGCTGGTCGCAACGCGAGTTGCCGCTGGAGACGCGCCTCTTGGAAGCGGCATCATTGCCCCTGGAATTTCAGCCCGGGTACGACGATCCACGGATGGTGACGGACGACCAATTAAGCGAAGTTTTGGCACGGATGGCGCCCCGTCGCGATACAGCCAACTCGAACTATTATCTGCACGCACTCCGGCTGTGGGGGCCGAACGCCGTATTCGAGGATCCAGCCGCCATCTCTGGAGCGGAGATGCTCGCCTACTTCCTGGACGACGCGAAATTCCAGGAAATCCAAGGAGAAAACACGCCGTCCCTCTTCTCGTTGCAAGGCGAAACACTCATCGCCAGGCCCTGGAAGTCTTGGGAGCCGCACGCCGCATCCTCCTCGGCACATACCGATGACATCATGGCCACTTTTGCCGAAGTAGCGCTGCCACTAAACGCTCCGCTTCACACCCGCGAGGGAATCTTTGAAGTGGGAGACCTGTTTCGCGGCGCGATGCGGCGTTTTCATCTTCAGCGCGACGAATACGAATGGTTCGCCATCGCCTATGCCCGATATGGTTTGCCCCTTGAATCATGGACGAATCAATTTGGCGAACGTATCAGCGTGGCGGACGTGGCTCATGATTTGATCGAGCAGCCGCCCCGCCATGGTGTCTGTGGCGGAACACACCGGCTGGAAGCCTTGGTCCTCTTGCTGGAAGCGGGCCGTGCCCAGCCCATGTTGCCGGCGCGAGTCCAACGACAAAGCCACGGACACCTACACAACATGAGCCAGCGGCTCGTCCAGTCGCAGCACCCGGAAGGATGGTGGTCCAAGGATTGGGCTGATCTCCATGACCACCCCACCTCGCATACAGATCGAGAATCGCCTTCGTTATCGGAACGCATCTTGGCCACCGGACATCATCTGGAATGGCTGGCTTTGGCTCCCGAGGAAATTCTGCCACCTCGCGAAGTCCTGGTCCGGGCCGCGCAATGGCTCACTCGGGCCATGCTGGAAGTCGATGAAGCCACGTTGCAACGGGACTACGGGCCGTTTTCGCATGCGGCGCGTGCCTTGTGCCTGTGGCGGGGCCAAGAAGCCGGCACATGGGCATCTCGTTCACGATCGGACCTGGCGGCGAACGTGACACCGCATTGAGGATTACACCGTGCCGACATTGACCATCCCTGAACCAGCAGCAGCCTCGTCCAATGAGCGGGAAGCAACGATTCGCTTCCCTTCATCAGCGGGAACGAACGCGAATCCGTCTTGGATTCCCGGCTGCCGGTGGGACACGCTGGCTGTGGTGAATCTGCTGATGGGAATATGGCTCTGTGTCACGACGGTCACTCCCTGGAGTGCCGATCTCTGGACGCAGTTGGAGCTTGCCCGGAAACTTTCCCTGGAGACGCCCGCGGAAGTAGGTCCCTGGGAGGGTAGCGCACAAGTATTGGCCTGGAGCATGGCCTGGGCAGGGTGGGACGGCACGTTCTTCCTCCACGCCGCCACCATCTGCATCACGTTCTGGTTGGTACTGCACTGGATACAAGCCCGCTGCCGGTCCCTGGGCATGGCGGCGCTACTGACCGGCGGAGCCTTTCTACTGGCGATTCCGGCGATCGCTTCTTTAACCGGCCCCTGGATCGCGCTCCTCAGTTTCGGCGTGATCCTCTGGAGCCTTACCGGACCTCGCCGATCGGCATGGCGCATCCTGCTGATTCCTCCGGCATGCGTTGCCTGGGTACACACGGACCCAAGTTGGCCTCTGGCCCTGGTCGTTTTGAGCGGGTTCGCCGTAGCCCATGTCTGGCCTTTCCGCCGTACAACACGGCGAGCCACGCGCGGGTTTCTCGCGTGGCGGTATTGGTGGGCCTTGGCTTTGGGCGTCGTCTCCATGTCGATCCATCCGAGCGGTTGGGCCGTCTATGTACAAATTCCTGAACAACTGGGCCTGTTGAGCGCAAGTGGTTCGCATCAAACCGCGCCATTGCTCGCCATGAACATCGCCGGATGGCTGTTCGGCATCTCGGTCGTCTTCGCCGTCATCGCCTGCTGGAGGAGCAAACGTCGCTGTTGCGGTTTGGAAATCTTTCTCCTGCTGGCGACAGGATTAGCCGCCGCATGGAATATCTGCCTAATTCCGTTTTGGGGCGTCTGTTGGGCTTGGAGCATCTCGCGGCACGTGGTGCCTCGGAGCGCGTATCGTAGTTCCTTCTCCTTGGAACTGGAGACCTCGCCCATCCGAACGCTGATCGCTTTGGCGACGGTGTTCCTGGCCCTTGTATGGTCTCCCGTTTCCCGGGCCATGCTGGCAGGCAATCCAGGCAATGCGGCAAGCTATGGTGTTCCACATACGCCAATGTATCTTGCGGACGAGATGAAGAACGCAGGATACACCGGAAGGGTATTCGCTTCACATCGCTGGCAAAATTATTTGGCGTGGTCTACGGATGGACATTTAACGCCGTGGAGGCCGGAAGGGGCAGAGTCCGCGTTGGAATTTCAAACAGTGTCACTAGGTGGCGAGGGTTGGTTCGCGGCCGCTCAAAAGCACGGTGTGCGATATCTGGCTCTCTCTCCGCGTGAGCACGCGCGTCTGGCCATCCAGGCCATTAAAGATTCGCGTTGCCGGCTGCTCTATCGGGATCAACAGGCGTTTTTGTTTGAGCTTCTGCCAGACGTGGGGGTGGAAGACACCGCAGGGAAGTCAACGTTCAGCGGGTTGAACATGGCGTTCGCCACCTGCGCCAAGCCGTATGAAAGTGTAAACACCAACGACAGGTACCTTCGTTCCAACCGGCACCGTCGTGAAGAACGTAATGTCCTTATGAAACGAATAGATACGACACAATCTTCACATTTCGCAACTTCCGCCAAGTCTCACGGCACGGCACGTGCTACCTCGGCATTAACGAAGCTGTCGGCTGCGGGAACACAGCAGTTGTGACGGCGGCGCCGGCTCGATGTACGTCCGGCGCGTGTTCGTTGAGCACGGCAATGTTGAAGGAGCCTAAAGTGAAGAATGTGTTGAAGAGGCAGATGAAGAAGCGCAAGGGCGTGCTGACATTCGAATGGATTCTGCTGGTGACGCTGTTGACGATTGGCATCGTGGGTGGGCTTTCCGCCGTGCGAGATGCGATTATCGACGAATTAGGCGACGTAGCGCAAGCCATGCTGGCGCTCGACCAGTCCTACATCATCGACGCTCCGCTACAGATCACGGTGGTCCACGCTCAATCCGCTAGCAGTGCTTCGGATTCGGCCTTTATTGATTCGCTGCAGTTCGCGGACTGTGTCCGGACCTGCAATCCCGTGTCGCAAGGAGCGGTATTGGATGACGGCAAAGTTGTCCAACCGTAGTTTTGTTTCCCGTTTCAACAACCGCGCGTCGTGATGGAGCTAGGCTCATGTGTTCCTAGGAGCTTACCGGTGAAACCCCGTCGCACTCTCGGCGGCGTCAGGGGTAAACCGGTCTGCTCGAAAGTCGGCTTGGCAAACGGTTCAGGTTCCCGGTGGCGAGGAACACCCTCGCCGCTGGGATGCCAGCAAGCCTGCCCGACTCGGAAACTCGGCCTGACTTGTTAGCGTTCTCGCGGCCCGAATTTCTCGGGGTAGGTGGGAGGTGCATGAAAGTGTCCACGGCATCAATTTCACGCCAGCGCGTTCGGAGAAACGGGCTACTCGCGTTCGAATGGATTTTAATCATTACGCTTGTCGCAATTGGCATCGTGAGCGGGCTTTCCGCCGCGCGGGATGCCATCACCGACGAATTGGCGGATGTCGCGGAAGCCACGCTGCATATCGACCAGAGCTTCAGCGTCTCCGGAAACGCGATCTTGGGAACGCCCAACGTACAATTCATCGATCAGCCCGGTGCTTTCGCGCGGAGGCGCGGCGTCGGAGCCGGCGGCCAAGGTGCCGTCAGCGATGAAGGCAAAAGTTCCAGTGGTGGAAAAGGAGGAAGCCCTTGATTTCGGCTCAGTGATCAAGCTCGCCAGTAATTTCCAAATCGCCTTTGCGAGTTCACCAGCAAGATGGTTCGCGGATTCATGAACTTCAAGAAAAAGCAAGGCATGACGAGGTATACGCCACCGCGTGGTGATTCCATCGGTCGCCGTTGTCCAAGACGTGCGGGCCGTCGCGGTTTCTTGACCTTGGAATTCGTCCTGCTCTTGCCGGTGTTGGTTCTCGTTTTCGCTGGTATGGTGCAATTGGCTTGCATGTTGATGGCCAAACATGCCATCCACGGTGCGGCCGCGGTTGGTGCACGAGAGGCGGCGCTTCCGGGCGCCGACCCAGTCCGTGTGCAAGCCGCCGTGAAACGGGCACTCGCTCCCTGGCGTTTTTCGAATGCCGTGAATCCGGTGCGTGTCCAGGCCTATTCCGGTGACTTCGTGGAGACGCCTTTGTCATCCGCGCGCGGCGGCGACGCCGTGGCGGTGACGGTGAGTGTTCCGACTCGTGAGGCGACACCCCGTGTTCTGAGTTGGCTCGGCGAAACGGCGGCTGGTGATAGCATCACCGCCACTTACGTGGCCCGGATTGAATAAACCCGACGGCAAAGAAGCTGCATGAGTTCCATTGATCGACTCCAGAGGAGACGCAACCATGAAACGTATCACTCCCACGACGGTAACCGTGGGGATGGGCGCCATCGCTTTTGGCTTGGTGGCCGCCTATCTCGCCCGATGGTATTTGGAACCGGCCCCCACGCCGGATACGCGCGTGGAAGTCGTCGTTCCTGCGTTGAATCTCCCCAAGTATTCCCGCTTGCGTCCGCAAGATGTGGAAACCGTCCGAATGCCGCCGGAACAAGTTCCCGAGGGAGCCGTAACGGCACTCAACCGGGCGTTGTACCGCACCACGCGGGACACGGTCCTGGCCGGTGAACCGATTACTGAAGAGCTACTCTACGGCGTCGGTGAGACTCCCAAGCTGGCCGACCAATTGCCGCCGGGGTACCGGGCCTATACCGTTTCCGCCAATAGCAACGCAGCTTTGGGTGGGCTATTGCTTCCCGAATCCCGCGTCGACATTTCCCTCACGGTGAATGACGATCATCCCGACCTGGGAGGAATCGCCACCACGACGATTCTGCGAAATGTGCGCGTGCTGGCCACGAGCCAACGCCGCTTCGAAGGAGAAGAACGTCTCGATCCCACGGTCCGCAATGTCACGCTTGCCGTGACTCAGGCCGAAGCCAACAAACTGATTTTGGCGCAGCGGCATGGCACCTTGAGTTTCACGCTGCGTAGCGGCCATGAAGCCGATGTGGCGGCCACCGAAAACTTGCGGGATTTTGCCAACGACGCGGATGTCGTCAACTTGCGAAATCTGTTGGGCCTCAAGGATGCCGTGAAGAAGTCCCCGGTTCAGGTGCAGGTCTGGAAAGGAACGCGGGTCAGCGCCGTGACCTTCAACGAAGAGGGACCTCCCGAGTTCGCCTCGCCGGCGGAGGTAACGGAAACCAATCCCGCGCGGCCCATCGTACCGGCCAGCCATGGCGTACGGCGTCCCAGCGCGATCGGCGCAGCCAGTGAAGGCGGTGACACACAACGACCTCGCGAATCCACGCCGTGGGGCTATGGTGCTTGACGCCTGGATGAAATGAGTGGCGAGAATCCTCGCTCACGAAGATTCACATTTTTTTCCTGAATTTGCTCCAAGCATGTACCACCTGGCAAACCTGATTCGCGAAAACGAGGCCATGCATGCCACGCCCCGGCGTGGCGTGACGACCTTGCTGGTGTTGGGTTTGACCGTGCTCGGTACTGGCTTGGCGGCCTTGGCCACTCACTGGGGTTATCTCTTGGTCCTGCAATACGACCTACAGCAGCGCTCGGACGTACTGGCCTTGGCCGGGGCGCCATTGCTGTTGGATGAAGACTTGCTGGCAGGTCGGGGCTCGGATCCGGCCGATGACGTACAAGCTTGCACGGAATCGGTAGACCGCTTTCGCCGTTGGAACAATGCCAGGTCATCGCGGCATTTCACGATCGACTCCCAAGATGTGGAACTGATTCCCGGTTCATTTTCCCCAGGCGGGAATTTCGACGAATTCACTTCCCAGGCTCCCTACAACGCTTTGCAGTTGCGGATTCGTCGAAATGGTTTGGGGACCAATGCGATTCCCCGACTGACCAGCGGCTGGGCACAACCGCCTGCTGCCGGCTTGGCGGCGCGGTCGTTGGCATTTTTAGACAACCGCGTGATCGGCTTTCGCCCCAACCATCGGTTGCCCGCTCCCGTACTACCCTTCGCATTGGATGCGCGGTCTTGGTCCACGTTGCCCGCCGTTTCGTCGACGGGTGGTAGCGGCGATCCGGAGATTGAGGACTTGATCGTCCGCGTCGCGGCTCCCGCGGAATCACCCCAGCCAGAAGATTTGGCGGTCGTGAGCTTTGCCGGTTCCCTGCGAGAAGATCTTGTGCTGCAACAACTGGCCCATGGTGTGGGAATCGAAGACCTGCCCGGACCGGACCAGGTGCTGGGCCCCATCGTGCCGGGGCAATCGAGTTGGCCAGTGGCATTGCGTTGGAAAGTGGATCCCGGCTTTCGTGACCGTTTGACGAATCGGCTGCAAAACCTCGCGCAAGGAGGTCAGGATCCGCGCCGCGTCTTGCCGCTCTTAGCCCCCAGCGATCAGCAAGGGAACGCCGGGAGCATCGTGGACTTCGTGGCGGTCCGGATCTTGGATGTGCAACGGGGTGGACAAAGCATCTCGTTGCGACTGGAACCCTGTTTTTTGACCCATCCCACCGTCTGGACCGATCCCGCGGTGGATACCCTTAACCCGATGATTCACAAATTGACCTTAGTCCGGTGACCGGTTTGGCGAGCTAAAAAGCCGCCGGACAGGCAGGGACTTTCGAACAAAGGAATTCAGCGATGCGCATCGTTGTTGGCCATCAAAATCATTCGCGAATCCAGGAGCTACGTCGCGTGGTCCTGGGAGAAGGGCTGCATTGTGAATTCGAGGACGTGGTGCCTCTGGCCAGGTTGGCCGCGCGGATCACCGAAGCATCCCCCGACCTGGTACTCTTGATTTCTCCTGAACAGCCTGCCGAACTGCTGGACGTGATCAAATCCGTGCATCAAGTCACCGGTGCACCGATTCTCGCGGCAGCCGCGTCTCCGGAAGTGGAGACGCTTCGCAAAGCGGTACGGGCGGGTGCCCGTGAAGTCCTGGACTTGGATCGCTTCGATCAGGAACTCCGAGAAGTGCTGGTCGAGCTGGAACCAGAGGTATCGCGTGGCGGTCATCGCGGTGACGTGTTCGCGACTTATTCCCCCTGTGGTGGTGCCGGAGTGAGCACGGTCGCCATCAACCTCGCCGACCAGTTGGGCCGCAAGACGCGCGACCGCGTAGCCTTGGTGGATCTCAAACCGGCCCCCGGCGATTTGGCGCTGTTGTTGGACCTGGTTCCCAAATACACGGTGGACGATGTCTGCCGGCATTGGCACCGGTTGGACCGCCAAATGCTCGAGCATGTGATGAATCGCAATGTGGCTCATTTGGACATCCTCGCCCAACGCGAGGGAGTGCGGGGAGACACCTCGGTGCGTGATCCGCTCCATCCGCGTGCCGTACAACGGCTCGTCAATCTGTTGCGGTGCATGTACGGAGCCACGGTGCTCGATTTATCGCACGAGTCTGACTGCGGTTCCCGCGAAGCGATGGGCTTGGCGAATTGGATCGGCCTCGTGATCCGTCCGGAAATTCCGGATGTCCGTCGGGCCGGCTGGTTCCTGGAAGATGCGGTCGCGCACGGCCTGCAACGGGAACGCTTTCACCTAGTGCTTAACCAGTGCGAATCACGCGGCCAGGTGAGCCGCGCTCGGATCGAACAGATTTTGGACATGGAAGTCTTTCACATGATCCCGGCGGACCACCGCCTTGCTCGTCGGGCGATCAATGAAGGGATTCCCCTGGCACACATGTCTCGCATCTCCCGCATCCAGCGAAGCTTTGCCGCTTTGGCCCGGCGAGCCACGTCGCAAGGAAGGAGCTCCTTGGTATGAAAATGCATTTCAACCCCTTTCGCCGCCCCGAGGGCGACGGGCCGAACTCGGGACAGGCCGAGGCGGATCTCGCCTTCGAAACCGAGTTTCAGGTCCTCAAGACGCGGCTGCATCGTGAACTGATCGACGCACTCGATCTATCGCAAATTGGCCAGATGGACGAGCCACGTTTGCGAGGCCATATTCGCACACTTGCGGAAAGCTTGCTGCAAGACCAATCCGAGATGTTGTCCGCCGTGGATGAGGAACGGCTCGTCGAGGAAATCCTGGCCGAGTCTTTCGGCTTGGGGCCGCTCGAACCTTACATGAACGATCCCGACGTGACCGACATTCTGGTCAACGGACCTCAAGAAGTGTTTGTCGAGCGCTCCGGCCTGCTGCAAGAGACGAATACCGTCTTCGCCAACGATGAGCACCTGCTGCAAATCATCGGGCGAGTTGTGGCTCGTGTGGGCCGGCGGATCGACGAGCAATCCCCGATGGTGGATGCCCGGCTGCCGGACGGTTCCCGCATCAATGCCATCATTCCTCCCTTGGCGCTGAACGGGCCGGTGCTTTCGATTCGCCGCTTCCGGCAAGACACTCTGACGTGGCAGAACCTGCTCGGCTACGGATCGCTGTGCGAAGAAATGGTCACATTCCTCCGGGCCGCCGTGGAAGGCCGGTTGAACATCATGGTCAGCGGAGGAGCGGGCGCTGGCAAAACGACCTTGCTCAACAACCTTTCACGGTTCATCCCGCTGGATGAACGGATCGTGACCATCGAAGACTCCGCAGAATTGCAACTTCAGCGCAAGCATGTCGTGAGCCTGGAAACCCGCCCCACCAACCCCGAAGGGGAAGGCGAGGTCACGCAGCGGGAATTGGTGCGAAACAGCTTGCGGATGCGGCCTGACCGGATCCTGTTGGGGGAAGTTCGCGGTGGCGAATCGCTCGACATGCTGCAAGCCATGAACACGGGCCATGAAGGATCATTGACCACGATCCATGCCAACGGCGCCGACGATGCCTTGTCCCGCTTGGAAGTCATGGTCAGCATGGCTGGCTTCGATCTCCCAGTGAACGTGGTACGGCGATACATCACATCGGCCATCACGCTGGTCGTCCATTTGGCTCGCCTCAAAGGGGGGGTGCGGCGGGTGATGCGGGTCTCGGAAATCGTGGGGCTCAAGGAGGGTGAATACCAACTGCAAGATATTTTCGGCTTCCGACAATCAGGAGTCGATGAGGCCGACCGGGCCAAAGGATCGTTTTTCGTCTCAGGCAAGACTCCCCGCTGCTTGGATCGTTTGGCGGAATTGGGCATCGAGCTTCCCGAGGATTTGTTTACTGCCAAAGAAGTGGTGATGCCGCTGGCAAAATCATTGGGTGATCAATAGTCGAAGAATTGCCGCGGAGAAGGACTTCATTCCTGAATCGAGCCAGGTATCAACGCATCATGAATCAGATCTCGACTGGCATGTTCCTGATGATGATCGCCGCGTTCGCCGCGTCGGCGTGTGCTTTCGCGGCCGTGTGCCTGTTGGCACGGGACATCGTCGTGCGCCGCAACGAGCTCTGGAAAAGACGCCTGGGACAACTGGGACTTTCCGAAGAGATCAACACCGTTCTGGCCAAGCGTCAGTCGGGTTCGTCGCTCGATCAATGGTTCACGCGGCTGGTGGAATCTACCGGCAGCAGTCTTTCCACCAGCACGGCATTGCTGCTCGTGTGCGCCGCCGGATTGATCGGTGGCGGGTTTCCCTTGGTGTTTGGGGGATCCACGCTCTTGGCAGGCTTCGGCATGCTCACTGGAAGCAGCATCCCTCTCTTGTGGTGGATGGCGCGGCGCTCCTGGCGGATGTCCCGCATGCAGCGCCAGCTCCCCGAGGCGTTGGAGATCGTGGCCGATGCCCTCCGTGGCGGACAAAGTATGCAACAGGCCGCGGAACTGGTGCAGCAAGAATTGTCGGGACCCTTGGGAAAAGAATTCGGAATCTGTGCGCGGCAATTGCAATTGGGACATTCTGCGGTGAATGTGCTGGACCGCATGGCGCGTCGCGTGCCGCTCCCCGAGTTGCGCGTGTTCGCCACCGCGGGGCTGGTACACCAGCAGACCGGCGGCAACTTGCCGGCACTCACGTCGCGGCTCGCCGGGGCCGCGCAAGACCGGCAGGGGCTGTTGGACCACCTCCGCGCCGTCAGTGCCGGAAGCCGGTTGTCGGCGATCGGCCTCGTAGCCGGTTCGCTGTTGGGCGTCGTGCTGCTGGGCTGGATTCAGCCCGACTACCAGCGAGTGCTGCTCAATCACGAATTTGGCATCACGCTGATTGCCATGGCCGTTGTGCTGCAATGCTTGGGTGCTTTTTGGGTCTGGCGGATTTTGCGAGTCAGTTACTAGATCGCGGCGTGATACAGTAGCGACACGCGTCCGCGAACACGGGGAGTTCACGAGATGTCGATTGGAAACTTCATCGAACCCGCCGCTTGGCAGGAGTGGTTTTCCGGTCTGTCGGCAAGCTACAACTTGGCGTGGGCAGCGCCGCTGGCCATCTTCGCCTTGGCCAGCCTGGCCGCCTGGCTCGTTCTCCGCCACGTCGTCCGGTCTCCGGATTCGTTGGACGGACGAATGGCGCACCTGTGGCCCGATCCCGGACAAACCTCGAATCAAGCGGAAAAGGTGATCTCGCCGGACCTCCGCGACGCATTGGCGGCACAGATTCCCGAATCGGCGAAGGAAAAACGGCAGTTTCACAAGCTGCTCCGTTCGGCGGGTATCTATGATCCGCACGCGGCGAGTTGGATCTACGCCGCCCGGTTCTTGTTGTTGGCCGTGCCCCTGGTAGTTAGCGGCATTTTTGCCGTGCTCGCGGACCGTGACGCGACCTACCGCATCTTGCTCACGGGGGGTATCGTGGCGGCGGGGCTTTCCGTCGGGCCCCGTTTTTATGTTTGGTTACGGCGGGCGAAGCGCCGCCGGGCGATCCGTCGTGGATTGCCCGACACCCTCGACATGCTAAGCATGTGCGTAGGCGGCGGTCTTCCACTTAGCCCCAGCCTGGCATACGTCTCCACGCACCTGCCCCAGTATCCTGAGCTAGCTCAAGAACTTTTGATCCTCAGGCGGCAGGCCGAAATCGGCTCATTGCGGCAAGCCTTGGCGGACTTCGCTGCCCGCGTTGAACTTCCGGAGATCCGGCAGTTGGCCTCGCTGCTGACCCGCGGAGACAAACTGGGCACGCGGTTGGCGGGATCACTGCACGATCATGCGGACAGGCTCCGCACCGCCCGCCGGCAGCAGGCGACCAAGCAAGCCAACAAAACGCCGGTGAAACTCGTGTTGCCGCTTTTATTCTGCTTCGCACCAGCGGCGCTCATTTTGCTCATCGGCCCGGCCATGCTCGAGCTTCAGCATTTCCTGTCGCCGGTTAATGAAAACAGCGCACTGGTCGGCAACGAATTTCTGAACACCCAGAGCATCTTCGACACGCTCGACAACCTCAATCAATAGGCGGCAAGGACGTCGGCTGCCGGATTTCGCGTGGTCATAATTCGGCTACCGCCAAGCTCGCCTGCCGATGGATTCGCGGTGCCACCACGGAGGGTTTCGCTTTTCCCTCCCGCAACCCACCTTCTCGCCACACGCACCCGCACGTATGCTGGCGGCGTCCCGGAAACCTTCAGGCGTAACGGTTTCGCGGTCAGGCCCCTGAACCCGTCGCGACTCGTTGATGACGTTTTCCTCCACAGACTCGCCATTACAGTCGACAGTCGCGCGGCAATCGCGGGCGATCGCGTGGATTCAATTCGCTTCACAGGTCGTCTCCTTGGGCGTCTTGGCGGTGATGTACCGCCTAGTGGGACCAGATGCCTACGGGCTGTTTTTCATGGTCGTGCCGCTGCTCTTGCTGTCCCGGCTCATGCCGACGCAGGGCTGGCATGCGGCGCTCGTTCAGCGAGCCACGCTGCCTGACGAGGCGGCGCAGGCGCTTTTTCGTCGGAACCTCGCGAGCGGGACCTGGGCCACGGCGCTGGTGATCGGAGTGACGCCGCTGTGGGCCTGGATGTACGGACAACCGGAACTATGGAAGCTTGTGCCGGCCTTGGGAGGAACGACGCTTGTAGCCACGCTGGGCAGTTTTCATCTGGCGCTGCTGGAGCGGGATGTGCGGCTGAGCCAACTAGCCGGTACGCGGCTAGTCGCCCAAGTTGCCGGAGGTGCGACGGCGATCCTCACCGCGCTGTGGCGTCGGGATGTCTGGGCACTGGTGGCCGGGCAATACGTCGAGTTCGCCGCACTGGCGGTGCTGGGCTGGCGGCTGCACTCCTGGCGCCCGGCCCGCATCTCGACCACGGCCGACATTCAGGGCAGCCAAAGTTTCGCGCGGTTTTTCGCCCTTTCGGGGCTGACTACGTTTTTGACGAACAACGTGGACAAAATCATCGTGGGCGTATGGGCCGGTGAGCGGGCCCTCGGCCTGTACAGCCAAGCCTTCAACTTCATGCTGAAGCCGGTCTATTTGTTGACAACGCCACTGACCAGCATGGTGTTGTCTTCCCTGTCCCGCACACAGCCTGGTGAGGACGAATTCTTACGATTTGCATCGGGCTTTTATCGTTTCGTCGCGGCACTCTTGATTCCCGCCGGAGTTGGATTGTTTTTCGTGGGACAGGATGTGATGCTCGTGCTAGGAGGAAACGAATGGGCCACCGCCGGGGTGCTGTTGTCCTGTCTCGCGCTGGCGATTCCCGCGCATGGGATGGTGATCCTCTCCGGTTACGCCCTGGCTGCTTCGGGGCGCTCCGACCGGCAGTTTTGGGCTTCCGGCATTTCGGCGGGTATTTTGTTGACGGTTTATCTGGCGATTTGGGGCTGGAGCGTATTCACTGAGCCCTCGGTCACCCAGGCACTCATCACGCTGTCACAGGTGTATGCTCTGGTATGGATCACGCTGATCGTCGGACTTTGGTATGTCGCGATCCGGAATGCGACCGGTGTCGGATTCGCCGAACTGCGGAGGGCTGCCACACAGCCACTGCTAGCTTCGGCGCTGATGGCAAGTGGGTTGTACGTCGCGCGAAATACGGTTCTCCTCAATGTATCGCCCCTGGTAAGACTGATCGCGTGTGTGGCTCTGGGTGGGGCGTTGTATCTGGCATGTTCGTATTCGCAAATCGTGGAGTTACGGCGCTGGTGGCGTTCCGCTGCGATCACGCAGGCAACATGACGTATTGACTACAGTGAAAACCAAACATTTGCCGGCCATGCCGCAAATCGAAAACAAATGGCCACGTGTCTGATTGCCGCCGGATCGAATTTGGGAGATCGCGCCGCCCAATTGCGCGCCGCGGCGGCGGACGTTGCCGCACATGTCGAGATCCAGATGGAAGCTCAAAGCGGCTTACACGCGACCGCCCCCATTGGCGGCTCGCCGGGCCAAGGCGAATTCTTGAATGCCGTCTGGAGAGTACGTTCCACGCTCTCACCAGAAGCCCTCTTGAACCACTTGCTCCACGTGGAGCAAACGTTGGGGCGTACTCGGCTGGAGCGGTGGGGACCACGCACGGTCGATTTGGATCTATTGACCTACGACGAGTTGGCTTTGAATGAACCGGAGTTGGAGTTGCCGCATCCTCGCATGACCTTTCGCCGTTTCGTGATGGAACCGGCGCAAGACGTGGGCCGAGACGTGCTTCATCCCGTGTGCCAGGCGGAGATCGGCCGCATCGCGGAGATCTTGCGGACTCGCCCGCCGTATGTTGCCCTCACCGGTGGTGACGTGAGGACTCGCCACAAGTTGGCCGCACGTGCCGCCGACCAGCTCTCGTTGCCATTGGTCTTCCGTTCCGGTTCGCTGAGTGGAACCCATGACGCGCCTCACGATGTGGCGGATTCGCGTCGTATCCACGCAGAATCCAGGACTCACGCGGCTCAGCTTCTCAGTGACCTGGCCCGCACGTCGCTGGAGGGTTTCCTCAGCGATGATTGGTGGCGTGAGTTGCCAGACCTTGAACCACGTCTGCTCGTCATCTTGGATGCGGAGCATGCGGCGACAAGTGAACAACCGCACCTGGGATCCGTGCCCCAAGTGGAAACGATCCCTGTCTGGCGGCAGCTCGCGGCAAAACATGGCGGACCTTATCTCCGGCTGCGTACTGACCAGATGTCGTCGGAGGCCATGGAACATGAGTTGGCTGCCGCCATCCAGGCCATGCGTTAGAATCGTTTTGAAACGAACGTGCGGGCGGCGGAGCATAACATGTCGCGAGAAACGGCTTTCTATCTCGATTCTCAAACTCCTCGCATCATCTCGCAATGCGAAGCCATGCGGGAATGGGTCCAATCCGCGCAAAGGGCAGGCAAAAAAATCGGCCTGGTCCCCACCATGGGGGCACTGCATGAGGGACACCTCAGTCTGGTGCGGGCCGCGCGGGAAGAGTGCGATGCCTGCGTGGTGACCATTTTCGTCAATCCCACGCAGTTTGGCCCGGCGGAGGATTTCGAGAAGTATCCACGTGATTTGCAGTCCGACCTGGACCTGCTAGCGCCGTATGGTGTCGAGGCCATATTCGCTCCATCTCCCCCAGAGATGTACCCGCCCGGATTTTCCACATACGTGGAAGTGGAAGAGATTTCACTACAGTGGGAAGGGGCCAGCCGGCCCACGCATTTTCGCGGTGTGGCCACGGTCGTGCTCAAGCTGTTCCAGGTCGCCCCGGCGAACGTCGCCTACTTCGGTCAAAAAGACTATCAACAAACCCTGGTCATCCGGCGGATGGTGAAAGACCTGCACGTGCCAGTTCAAATCCGCGTTTGTCCCATTGTCCGGGAAGCGGACGGCTTGGCGATGAGCTCGCGGAACGCGTACTTGTCTCACGACGAACGGCAAGCAGCGCTACAGTTATCGCGCTGCCTGAAAAAAGGGGAGGAATTGGTAGGCCAGGGAATACGAAGTTCCGCGGAAGTGCTAACGCACATGGAGCAGACCTTGATCGCTTCACCGCTGGTGCAGGTCGATTATGTCGTGATCGCGGATCCAGAGACGCTGCAACCGGTTGAGCAAATTGACACTCGCGTCATCGCGTTGGTTGCCGCTCGCGTGGGGAAGACCCGGCTGATCGACAACGCCTTCCTAGAGATGCCGGAATCTCTCCCGAGTTGACTTCGGTGGGGCGAGCGTTCGCATAAGGGCCGCTACGGCCCATGAAAAGACTCGCCTTTGGTTGGCGAGGCGATTTGGCTATTCTTGCGAGACATGGCGTAGAATGAAACGTCTGTAGGAACCAACTTTTCCGCTTTGGGCAGATGGCCCCGTTCAATAGTCCGGGAGATCTCTATTGCGGCGCACGCTCTTCCATATCCCACACGATTTGTTCGGAATCCCGCTGTTGGGGGTCGGTCTGTTGCTGGCCTTGTGGGGCATTTTCTGCGGCGTGTGGTTCGTGAGGTGGTACCTACGAGGAGGCGAAAAGGATGCTTTGAGCAGCTTCGCCGTGACTGCCGCGATCGTTGGAGTCATGATTACTTGGGTCGGCCCGTTCCTCGAAGAGGGCGGTTCCGGACTACCGATTCGCGGCTACGGTGTGATGATGTTGATCGCCATCGTGAGCGCCGTGTGGCTGGCCATCCAGCGTGGCAACCGACGAGGTCTCACAGCCGATACCTTAATTTCCTTGGGCACATGGCTGATGGTGGGAGGGATCCTGGGTGCCCGGGCCTTTTATGTCATCGAATACGCGGAGAGCTATCGCGGGACGAATTTGCTCGATGCCGTGGTGAAAATCTTGAATTTCACCAGCGGCGGACTCGTCGTTTTCGGCGGCTTGATTGGAGCAGCGGTCGCGTTTCTGATTTTTTGTGCGCGACATCGGCTACCTCCCCTCGCGCTGGCGGATGTGATCGCCCCCAGCCTGGCCTTGGGGCAGGCAGTGGGCCGCGTCGGCTGCTTTTTGAGTGGCTGTTGTTTCGCCGGCCCGAGCGATTTGCCCTGGGCGGTCGCTTTTCCTTGGGGGAGCGAACCGCATCGACATCAAGTCCAAACCGGCGAGGTCTATCTGCATGGAATGAAATTCCTGCCTGGCCCGCAAGCTGCCGCCGCGGAAGACAGACCTACTGTATCCCACGTGGAACCCGGTTCGCTTGCCGAGCGTAACGGCATCGAGCCCGGAGATGTGATCGTGGCGATTGGCAATTATGCCGTCACGAATCGCTGGCAGGCGGAGGATGTACTGCTACACGCCGTGGCTCCAGGAGGCGTGGTCGAATTGCACGTGGCTGGCAAATCAAGTCCTATCCGCTGGAGTGTGCCGTCCGTTCTCCCCCGCAGTTCACCAGCGCACCCCGTGCAAATCTACAGCGCCTTGGACGCGTTTCTGCTGTGTGGGTTTTTGTTAGCGTATACACCGCTGGCCCGACGAGATGGAGAGTTGGTGGCCTGGCTCCTCACGCTGCACCCGATTTCCCGCTTCTTGTTGGAACAGATCCGCGTCGACGAGCCGGGAATCGTGGGAACCGGTTTGAGCATCTCGCAAATCATCAGCGTCGCCTTATTCTGTTCGGGCATCGCACTATGGGCATTCGTGCTATCGCGATCACCAGGAAAGGTCTCCTTCGAGACTTCGCCGAGTATCGCGCGGCGGGATCCGCCCCGGCCCGTGGCAACTCGCAAGACTGCCCCGAAAACCAAAGAAAAAACATCGATTTCCGCGCGCTGAGCAGCGATTCGCCCCTGCTGATAAATGAAATCCGCGAATGGTTGACGGATGCCCTCAGATGCTTACCCATCAACGAGTTATGCTGCGGCCAGTCGAGAATTCCCCCGTTTGGGGAACTCGTCGTCCCCAAGCGACGTCTAAGGTGATACGACGGTTGTGAAGACGGACGAGAAGTTAATCGAAGAAACTTTGAACGGCCAAACCGCCGCGTTTGGCGAATTGGTCAGGCGGTATCAGGACCGCTTGTATACGACCCTTTTCCACTTCGTGGAATGCGCCGAAGACGCGGAGGACGTCACTCAAGAGGCTTTTGTCCAGGCCTACCTCAAGCTGGCGACCTTTCGCGGGCATTCTCGCTTTTATACTTGGTTGTACCGTATCGCCTTTAATTTGGCTCACAGCCGGCTACGGCGGAAGAAATGGACTATTTCCTTAGATGACGGCGCGGCGGCCGAAGGATCAGAATATACAAAAGCGGAAGATGCTCCCACTTCGAGAGCCGAGCGTGCCGAAGAAGTAACCCTGATAAGAGAGGCCCTGCACCTGCTACAAGAGGACCACCGCACGATTTTGTTATTGCGGGAAATGGAGGGGCTAGACTATCAGGCCATCAGTGACATCCTGGACCTGCCTTTGGGAACCGTTCGCAGCCGGTTGTGTCGCGCGCGGCTGCAACTTCGAGAACAACTGTGCCGCATGCTTCCCGAAAAAGCTTCGGAACCATAGTTCTTTTTTCAAACGGGAATGCCGAATGGTTACTTGGTGGCAAAATGTCGACGCGAGGCTGAAAATAATGCCCAGGTAGTTTCATGCGAGAAGAAGAACGGCTGGAATGGATTCAGCGCTATCACGACGGCGACCTTTCGCCTGATGAAATGCAACAAGCGGAACGCCGCTTGGGGGAAAGTCCGCGCGATCGACAGGACCTAGAAAGTCTGCGCTTCGTATCGCGAAGCATGCAGCGGCTGCCTCGGCAAGCAATGCCCCGCGATTTCCCTCAGCGCGTCCTGCGCGAAGCGGAACGCCGAGAACTGGGCGCGGACCTGGACTCCGCCATCACTCCATCCGCAACCCTTCAAACGGCGCCCCATTCCCGCGCCTGGCTCACTCCCCTGGCTTGGGTGGGAATTCCGTTGGCGGCTAGCGCAGTGCTCATCTTCGTCAATTGGAAGCGGGATGTGGAAGACGCGGGAGATCATCGCACGATAGCGCAAGCTCCGGAGCAAGAAGGACGCCGTATCGCGCGTGGATTGAACACCAGCCCGCGAGCCACGACGCCAGCCCCCCCGGC
>JANQPP010000114.1 GCA_028289405.1 Pirellulales bacterium | reverse complement strand
AGAAGTCACCGAGTGCACGGGCGACAACATCTTCTTGGTGAACCAGGGTATGCTATTCACCCCGCCGCTGGACGCGGGAATCCTGTGCGGCGTGACACGCGAAGCGGTAATTGAGCTCGCCGTCGCGGAAAAGATGACCGTCCGCGAAATGCCGCTCACGCGACACGATGTCTACACGGCGGACGAATGTTTCCTCACCGGCACGGCGGCGGAAGTGATCCCCGTAGTGCGCGTGGACGAGCGGACCATCGGTAACGGGAAACCCGGTCCAGTGACTCGTAGGCTCAATGAACGCTTCAAAGCCCTGGTCCGCGAGTAAGCCGGCGATATTCGTTAGTTGCCGATCGACGGAGTACATGTCCCGCAATTAGCATCGGCAATCTGGCGCGCGAAACGTCGAGGGCCGTCCTCAGGCCGAGGGCCGGTAAAAGTGCCGGCACATGCTGAGGACGTCGTGCAGGTCGGAAGAAATCACAATCTTTTCCTCGCGCAGGTCACGCAGCCAGGTCCGCTCCGTGTGATACGCTTCCGCGAGCACGGGCAGGATTTCGCCCAGCGTCACCTCGACGCCAATGGGGGCTGTATCGTGTCGTTGCGCTGCTTGGGGCGTATCTTCCGATGAAGGGTCGGCAGGGTAGATGCGAAGTGGGCTCGGCTTCATGTCCATCCCGATTGCGCGAAAGGAGATAAAATAGAAACAAATCGCGGGAGGACGGCATCGCTGAAAACGCCCCCAGGCGGCAGCCTGCCTGTCATGCGAGAGTCCTCTTTCGCGCTCCTTTCATCGGCATTTTGGTATGGCGAAGTTGCGGGTGTTTTTCGGATTTCGTGGAATTTTTCGCCACAAGGCAAGTTTGTGGAATCCTAGGCAGTTTCCGTGCGTTTGGTAAGAAGATGCGAATTGGCCACAATCTTGGAAGCGTTGTGTCCGAAGGTCAACAATCCAGCCCCCACCGCGATGATGGCGAGCTTTTCATCTAGCCGCCCATGCCCGAGCAGCGCGAACCCCGCGCCAGACAGGAAGCCGACCCCCACGGCCAGTACTGCGGCGCTCAGCAGGCGAACCACCATGAGGGAGACTTCAACTCCCACGGAATCCCAGTTGGGGGAACCAAGCCGGACGCCGAAAGCCCCCAGAGTCGCCAAGCCGCTCCCTATGGCCAAGAAGACGAATTCCTCCTCGTTATGCTGCCAAGGATGCAAGAACACGAAGCCCAGTCCCAGCGCCAGCAGGCCGATGGAGACGCTGATAATGAGTGCGGGTATCCCGTAAAGAAAAACTTTGGTCACGGGATGGTATTGGGCTCCACTGTGACGAATTTTTTTTCCCAGCATGGCGCCAGCGGCGAACAGGCCCGCCGCGCAGCCCAGCGCGATGCTGGCTTCCGCCGCGTGATCCGTAAGAGTGCTCAGAAAGAGTGCCGCCAGGCCCGTGGCGAGAATTCCCACGGCCAGTGCTCCCGCGAGCTGCAAGCAGACACTGGCAACCACCGCGAGCCGCCGCGGCGAGGAGGACCCTTGCTTTCTCTCCAAAGCGAGACGCAGGATATTGGATGCCAAGACTGCCAAGGTCAGTACGCCGATGACCATGCTGCTAATCACGGCCATTTCCTCATTTTGATGGCGTGGCATCAAAGGGAGCACGAGCGCTCCGGTCGCCAGGCCCGCGCCGAAACTCAATATGACGGCGGTAATGAAACCCAAGCCAAGAAACGCTGGCAGTGGCAAATGGCTCCCCTGCCGCTCCAGGCCGCGAAACGTGACGCTCCCAAAAGTGATTAGTCCCACGCTGATTCCCACTAAGGCTGTAAAGTCGTCACCAATGTGTCGGGGATACATGCCCGAGACCGCCATCCAGCCGCCGACCAGCAGCCCCAAGCCCACGCTGAGCGTGGCCGCCGTGAGCAGCCGGGACATCGCCAGCACGAACATCGCCGGACGAACTTTCGGGACCGTCGGAGGACGAGGGCGCCAGCGGTTGGCAACGTGGGCGCTCTCACGTATGGAATTTTGAAATTCTTGAAAAGCCGCATGCGCTTTGTCCCGCCAGGGATACTCGGCCACTCCAGGAGCCCATTTTCGCCAGTCGAAACCGCATGCTTGGTCAGTGCCGCAACGTTCCCCTTGTTCGGCACCAGCCGGTTGTGGATTGCCCGCTGCGGCAGCGCGGATATCCGCTAACAGTTCCTGGGCATCTTGGTACCTCTTGGCCGGATCCTTGTGCAAAGCCCGCCGAATTACCCCCCGAAAATCCTTGGGTATCAGGGAGAGATCGGGCCGGGCCGTGAGATGCTTCATTACGATCTCGCCCAAGCTTTCGCCATCGAAGGGGACATTTCCGGTGAGCATCTCGTACAGCATGATGCCCAGGGCATAGAGGTCGATTTCCTTACCGTACCTGCCGTGGGCCACCTCCGGCGCGACGTAGTGCACGGTACCGATGCTTTCGGTCTGCACGCTGCGGCGGCTGGCGCTGATGAACTTGGAGAGCCCATAATCGCCAATCTTGACCACGCCCTCATCGCGGAAGATGTTGCTCGGTTTGAGGTCGCGGTGAATGATCCCTTGGGCATGCAGGAAGGCCACGGCGGAGCACATGCCTTCCATCCAGGCTACCATTTCCTCCCGGGGTAGCCCTTTGGGGGACCTTTTAATCACATCCGATAGCGAATCTCCCTGGAGGTATTCCATTACGATCCAGCATTCTTCCGACTCCGTCTCCCGCACGTCAAAGATCGACAGCAAGTTCGGGTGCTTTAAGTTCAGGCAGTGGCTTACCCCCCGCAATTCCACGTCGAGGTGGTTTTGCACGAGTTTCAGGGCCACTTCCTTCCCGCTGTCGCTCGTGGCGAAGTACACCTCGCCAAATCCACCGGATCCCAATCCGCGTTTGATGGTGTATCCCGCTAGCGGACGGTCACCGGTCGAATAATGGAACTTCATTGGGATTTCCTAGATTCGCTAGTGGGTCAAGGGCTATCGACGCCGTGGCTCGTGGAAGTGGTAGGAGGCCCACACCGAGGGCAATTCGTTTGGACCAAAAAATAAGTCGATAATGGGGTGTCCACCGTATTTCGTTCGAAACGGACAAATATTATACACCGGCGCGGAAAAAGTCGGAAAAACTCTCTCCATGATCGAATGGCCACATGGAATCCCGTGGCTGGAGGCGAGCATGGCGCAAAGAAGAGGCCCCGCCTTCGTAAGGAAAGCGAGGCCAGTGCTCCGGATGATTGGGGAGGTCGCGGCGAGAAGCAAGGGGGAGGAGGGGTGACGCTTCTCGCCATGCACAATCAGGAGCGACGGGCCGCGAAAGAGAAGGGGCGGCCAAGGAACAGCGCCAGCAGCGCGCTACAAAACATGCATATCGTACTCGGTTCGGGCACGGCGGCAGCGCCTGCCGTGTCGTTGAAGATGCCCACGAAATCCGCGAAATCTTGAAGGTCCACCGTGCCAGAGAAATTCAGGTCTCCCTCGGCGAAAGTCGTTCCGCTGATGAAATTGCTTTTGAGGATTTCATAATCCGCCAGATCGGTCGCGCCGTCCTCGTTGAAGTCAGCCCCTTGGAAAACCACGTTGCTGAGGATGAGCCGTGGTCCGGGATTGGTTTCGCTTTCGAAGGAAGTGATTCCGGTGCCGTTTCCACCGGTAGGTGTGATGCCCCAGCCGTAATTGGGCGATCCTTGGCCCCAGGCCAACAGATCCGCCGAGACATCGACATCCACGGTGGTTCCCCCGTCCAGAAATCCCGTAGAGGCGTTGGAGGACGCTTCCGCGTTGGAACCCGGCACCACGCCGGGGCCGCTGGGGACGTTGTTCCAGGTCACATCATTCCCGCCATCGGGCCCCGAGAGCCAATCGACGGTCATGCGGTGCAAATCGCCGCTGTCACCCGTGTTATCCACGTGGAGTTGCAAGGTTGCCACGGAATTCTCGCCGAAGGCGTCGAGAATGGCTGGATCGATCTCGAACCAGAGCATGCCATGATTCTCGCCACCGCCATCGGAGCCGTCCCATTCCCAACGCTCGACATTATCGGGGTTTTCGCCCTGTTCACCGTGCGTTCCATCGGGCCCGTTCAGTCCGCCCGCGGCAAGGAGCGTATCGATCCCCCGGTCGAGGACCAATTCTTGTGCACGTGCCGCGGGGAACGTATTGGCCAACGTTGTGGCGAAAAGTAGCATTCCGGCCAGACTGTATATTCGTGTGGATTGATTCGGATTTCTCAACATGGCGTTGTCTTCTCCCTGTACTTCCAACCCTATGCTGCCAAACATTTCCGACACTAATTTCCGATTGCTGCCTTTGTTGATAACCCTTGAATGCATGGGGGTAATGAAGGAAATATGAAGATCGGATAAATTCGAAAGGGATCTCTCTGGTAGGCGGCACGGAGATTCGGACTAGTCCATACATTCCCAGAACGATGACATGGCTACTCAACAAGCTGAGCACGGCATGCACCTGGTGGACGCTTTACGGACCATGGCGGAGATGCGCACCACCCAGATCGTGGTGACTTCCATGGGGACCGCGCGGGAGTGGCCACGACTTTCCGCGCATCCGCTCGATTTTCACTACGTCCCGTCCAGCATGGGCCAGGCACATGTGTTCGCGCTCGGTCTGGCACTGGCGCGGCCCGAGCGAGAAGTGTGGGCCTTCGTGGGAGATGGTTCGCTGTTGATGAACTTGGGCTCGCTGATCACGGTCGCGGCCAGCGGGGCGACCAATTTGACCGTGATCCTACTGGACAACGGCGTCTATGAAGTGACCGGCGGGCAGCGGACGGCAGCCAGCCCAGTCGGAGCCGATTTCGTGGGGCTCGCGCGGGCCGCGAAGTGGCCCTTGGCACGAAGTTATGACGACATCGGCACGTGGCGGATGGAGGCCGCTTCCGTTTTGGCTGAAACTGGGCCAAGATTCATCCGACTCAAGGTGAAGCCAGAAAGAGAAGACTTTTCCCTGCAAGTTCCCGGCCCGATGCAGGACCGATTGCCGGCATTCCGCACGGCTTTGGATGCGACGGATGCGGAATCCCCAGGTTAACAGCCTGTTGATTTGCTCAACAGGCTGTTACATCACAGGAAGTGATGCTCAAAATGGCGACGTAAGTCGTTATTTTGCGAGCCGGGAGCAGCTTGGCTGCGACCCTGGCGAGGTTGAAAAACGCCACGATGGTGTTTTTCAAAAGGCTGTTGAGCCGGAACGGAGGGAAGACGGAGACTGAAGTGCCTTCCCCCCGTTCCATCAGACGCATGCCTATCCGCGCTGACGGCGCCGCTGCAACCACAAGAGCGCCACGCCGCAGCCGGCTAAGAGCCAAGAACTGGGTTCAGGTACGGCGGCAGCATTGCCAGCGCCGGCATTAAATGCTTGCACGAAGTCCACGAAATCGTCCAAGTCCACTTTCCCATCTAGCGTACCGTCACCTTCAGCGAAGGTTGTACCCGTGCTGAAATTGGCTTTCAAAATGTCGTAGTCGGCCAAATCGACGGTTCCATCGTCGTTGTAGTCGCCAAACGTAAAAAAACTATTGGGATCAAAATCGATCGTCAATAAGGCAGCCGCTTCGGGAGTTCCGTTAAACGATTCGGCGGTACGTTCGAATTGCTCTTGGCCGCTCATCATGATGACCAGGGCATTGTTTGGTTCCCAGGTAATTTGATTTACGATGGCCTGGATGATTGTCCCGATGTCGGGCGTCTGCTGATCGGGCCCCGCTTCGCCGACCGTGTCCCACGGTGGAATGTCCGCCCATTCTACGGAGCCGCCCGTCCGTTTGCGGTTGGATATATCTCGGCCCGTGCCGCTGAATCGCAGAGCATCGCCTAACTCACCAAAAATTTCGATGGGGCTGGTTTGAACTTCGTTGTCTGTTTCATCCACGGTGAACTGAATGTTCGCGCTGTTGATTCTGGCACCGCGTGGAATGTCAATATCGAGGAATCGCATGCCGATCAACTGAGCGTCGTTGCCACCACCTTCGGCGCCGATTTCCAAGTCGCTGCTCCCGATGTCGATGCTATTGCCTTCGTTAATGTGTTCCTCGGCATCGTCGTTGCCATCGGCAATGCGCACGGAGAGAACATCTGCTCGGGCACTATTCGAAAGAAGGAAAGCCACGGCGGTAAGCGCCACCAAGGCCGCCGGTCCCGACGTATGCCTCGCCTGAATGAATACCCCGCGAAAAAGGTGATTAGCTGTGGTCGTTCGATGTTGCATGGCTGGTTAACTCCCCACGGATCTAAGTTGTGATATTCGACGGACAGTTCAGCGATTGCCCGCAACTACTGCCCCGTGCGAGATATTGAGAGGCCGGCTTATGATTGTGCTGAAAATCGATGTTTGCAGGACTGCCCATCTCTTTTTCTCGTGCCCTGAAATTCTCTTGACGCATTGGCTGCTTCGCTCTTAGCGTTCCACCCCATCTGGATTTTCCCCCTTGCCCCCGTGCGGTGTGTCCGGTCCATTGAGTCCGGCGGACGGGAGCGTCGTATCAATGCCCTGATCCACTACAAGCTGCGCTATTGCCTCGTGGGTACCCAGCGTGAATGCGGAAAGAAGCACAAACCTCCAAAGGAGACCGGGGATGTGGCGGTTTTTCATTCATTTTCGTCGCCTATTGTTTGAATCGGCCTAGGTGCGGGATTTTCTCAGAGTGAGGCAGTTTCGCTTGTATGTGTCTACTATGTATGTGTTTAGGGCGTGTAGCACTACATAGAATAACGAGCCAGGGACGGCGCACAAGTAGAATTGTGAAATTTTCATTAAAATTTGATTAACTTTTAAGAAGCAGTGGGAATGGCCCCTTTTTGGTTCTTTACGTATGGGAAAAATCCTAGTCTGTTCTGTCGTTTTTTCGATTTTGGTCCTGTTGGTCTCGCTATATGGCCGCCGGCTTGCCCGACCGTGGCGGGAGGCGCGCTGGCGCAAGCGTTTCGCATCCGCCGTGCAAGCCTTTCATCAGGCCCGGGAACGGCTCGAACTCGATTTCTTCCAGCAGGCCGCCTTTAGCGGCAAACCTCGTGGTTTGGCCTGGACGAAGTGCGACTTTGGAGATCGCGCCGTTTGGGCCCGAGAGAAAGCGACGGGCGAGTTGATCGCCTTGGTGCCCGTGACGATTTCCTTCGAGGCGGTGCCGGGCGGAGGGATGGAAGAGGTCGAGGCCGTTCACAATCTCCGTGCCGCCACGGCGGTTTTTCATCACCGCCAAGACACTTGGGGCAGCCAGGGCAGGGTCCTCTTTAACCTATCTCCAGAGGCCGCGATTGAGCACTTTGGGGAACGGTATGAGTGGGTGGAAGACTTCCCCGAAGAAAACAAGGAGACCGGCTAGCGCTACCGTTCAGAGTACATTCAGCGCCTTGTCCGAAATATCCTTGCGGCACCACGCGCCGGGCCAGCGGATCAGCTTCACCGCCGAATAGGCGGCCAGTTTCGCGGCGGAGATGGTATTTCCCACCGCCGTGACGCCCAAGACCCGCCCGCCAGAGGCTACGACCTGGCCGTCTTGCAATGCCGTGCCCGCGTGAAAGACCTTTACATCCTCCAACTGATTGGCTTCCGACAAACCCCGAATCGGCAATCCTTTTTCGTAGCTGCCCGGATAGCCCTCGCTAGCCATGACCACGCAAACCGAGGGTCGCGGATCCCATTCGGGCGGTTCGATCTCATCCAAACGGCCATCCGTCGCCGCTTCCAGCACGGTGAGTAGGTCCCCTTTGCACCGCATCAACAGCGGCTGGCACTCGGGGTCGCCGAAGCGGACATTATATTCCAGCACTTTCGGCCCTTGGTGCGTGAGCATGATGCCCGCGTAGAGCACGCCGCGAAACGGATGCCGGGACCGTTTCATGGCATGCACGGTGGGCACCAAGATCTGCTCTTGCACGAATTGCATGATCTCGTCGGTCACGAAGGGCGTGGGCGAATAAGCGCCCATGCCTCCCGTATTGGGGCCCTGGTCGCCATCGAAGGCCCGTTTATGGTCTTGCGCCGCCGGCAGGGCGACCAAAGTGCGTCCATCGGAAATAGCCAACACGCTAGCTTCCTCACCGTCGAGCCGCTCCTCAATGATGATGCGGTGTCCTGCCTCGCCGAATTCGTCCGGATTGGCCACGCGGTCCACGGCGTCGAGCGCCTCCGCCCGCCCACGACAGACAAACACCCCCTTGCCCGCAGCGAGCCCGTCGGCTTTCACCACGACGGGGGATTCCTCCCGTTCTTGCAGATAAGTACGCGCGGCTTCCCGTGATTGGAAGGCCCGGAAGTCCGCGGTGGGTACATCGGCATGCCGCAACAGTTTCTTACAAAAATGCTTGCTCCCTTCGAGTTGCGCGGCGGCCCGACTGGGACCGAAAATGCGTTGTTTCTCCTCTTGAAACGCTTCGGTGATGCCCGCCACCAGGGGCGCCTCGGGTCCCACGACGGTCAAACCGATTTCGTTCTCCTTGACGAACCGCAAGATTCCCGCGAAATCGAGCGGAGAAAGATCGACGTTTTCGGCATCTTCGGCGGTACCCGCATTCCCCGGCGCGACGAACACCCGCTCCGCACGCGGGCTCTGAGATAGCTTCCAAGCGAGCGCATGTTCCCGCCCTCCGCTTCCAATCACCAAGACTTTCATGCCGCTGGCCAGCCTTTCATTCGTGCGTTTCTATCGGGGGTGTCGCATCAACTCGTGATACGCAAAAGTACGCACTACCCGTTTCACTTGCAGCGACATCCCTGGCGGACTCGCTGTCGGTCGATTGTAGCGCCGGCAAAAGCCGCGAAAAAGGTGCATCGCTGTACAATATGCGTGCGGGTCATGGGGAATGGGACGGCTGCTAGGTACAATCAATGGATTCACGAAGTCGAATTTGGTGCCAATTTTCGCGGCCCAATCACGAACGCTCTATAGGTAACCATCACCTCGGGAGGCCAGCCGCCAGGAAAGCTGATAAAATAAAGAGGTCGCTGTTGATCAGGTAACGCCCGTTATTCCCCATTCTTTTCCATGGCAGTGAAGCTTCCGCCAAGATCTGACCGCCGGTCCGGTCCTCGATGTTTTTGCGTCGGTGCATGCTTGGTGTTTACCATGGCCTGTTCGGTAGTTTGGGGGCAAGAAAATAGGGACCCTCCTTCGCTTTCCCGCCTGCGGAAAGACTTGCGTTCCGACTTCTATCCCGTGCGGCAACAAGCGGCGGAATGGCTTGAACGCCTGACTCAAGATCCCGCGCGGGCCCGCCAGCTTCGTGAGGAGTGGGCAAAGCTTCGCCAGCAAGGAGACGTTCCGGCGATTTCACAAGTGCCCTGGCCCCTCACGCCGGAAGAAGCCGCATTGTTGGACGAGGCAGCCTCCCCCTCGATTTCGCTGAATCGAGAGGAAGCGGATTCCCTCATGGGGCGGCTGGTGTCCAACGAATTTGGCCACCGCGAGCTAGCGCGGCGGACGCTGAATCTGGCCGCGGGAGACGCTCAGAACTTACCACCGCTGATGGCCGCGTTGCATGCGCGGCTCGGCACTCCGGAATTGTCTCCCGCCACGCGGAATGTCTTGGAGGAGATGTGGACCAGCGCCGTCGAAGCTTGGTGCGCGGCAGAGCAACCGCCACTCGATTTCTTGGACCGTCTCTCCCCCGCAGCCCTCGTTCAGCATCTCGAACGCCTGTCACTCGTGCGACAGGAGCGCCGATCGCCGGACGAAAAGGTCAACCAATCCACGCTGCTGCGGGAGTTGCGGTTGTTGATGCTGCGGGATGACTGGGCTCCTAGGTTGATGGAAGGGGTGGAAGCACGGTTGTCCAACCCCGAAATCACCGAAGACGGGGCGCGGCTGATGGAATCGTTGAGAGACGATCTGCGTCCCGCCATGGCGGCGGAAATCTGGATGGAAGGCCGCTTGATGACGGTGCAATTCCTCTATGTGGGAATCCCGCAGTGGCCCGATTCACCCGGTGCCCGCACCTCCACGTTTTTTGACCGGATCGACGACGATTCAGCCCACCTGGTCAACGGCAACACGCTGACGCCGGGCGATTACCCCGTGGGCCGGATGTTTCCCTTCGAGGCGAACGTGCCCGGCCTTGCGGTGCGGGCATTTCGCGTTTTTCGCCTCGTGAATCTGCCAACGCCCCGTTCGCGGCTGATGTACGAACTTTCCCTTCGGGAAGACATGGAGACGCGCCTCCGGCGGCATTCGCGGACCGTTCTCCAGTGGATTGAATCGGAGAAACGTCCCATCACGGATCTGGAAATCGAATTACTGGCGCATCTCGATCCGGTGGAAGTGTCTCGGTTCGCCATACAGCATATGCGGTCCGTGGACGACGAGCCTTGGAACTTTGGACGCGATAACCCATCGAAACACGTGGAACGATTTGTGCCCACGAGCCGGCATGGCGCGATCTGTTACGTGCTGAGGAACATGGGCACCTTCGAAATCGCGCCGGATCTGGTCAAGCTCATCGACGAGAAGCGGATCGAGGCCTCCGACACGTCATCCATTTTTCACTACCCTTGGCTGGCCGCTTTGAACTCCGCCCAACGCGAACCGGGCGAGGCGAGCGACCGCTGGCTGGGGACTCTCGTTTCACGTACCGACCCGCTCGTGGCGAATACCGAGAATCCGCCGGAGATTGGAGCCACGGCGGCGGGCTTGCTGCTGAGGCGGCACGGCTTTTCCACCGCCCGATTCGGCTTGGAGGAGGTTCAAGTTCCCAATGCCCGCTTCGCCGGTATCGTGCTCCTGCGATTCACGGACGAGGATTGGCGACATCAAGTACTGGAGTGGTGGAATGAGCGGCAAGACTACCTTCACGACTCCATGGAATAGCACACCGATTTCGCTTCGGCGGACTCTTGGGGAGCCTTGATGCAGCCTGCACGCTGGACATCGGGTTTGCTGGCGCTGGTCTTCCTGGCGGGGCTCGGCGTATTTCTCGTCTGGCTCCCTCCGCGCATTCTTCAGGCGTATGAAATTCTGGAGACACTGCATCCCTGGTGGGCCATCGCCTACGTGGCGGCGGTCGTGGTCACGGGCGCGGCCTTCCTCTTGCTGAGCATCTATTTGCTCACCCGATTATGGTGGAACAGTCGCCGCAAACGCCGGCAGCAAGCGCAACAACGGCTCCGACCCAGCCAGCTCACCGCCGCAGAAAAAGAACGCGAAATTGCGGACCTGCTACAGGAGAGCCAATCCCTGAGGGAAGCAGGCGAATTGTCGCCCGAGGTGCATCAACTCCTTCAAGAGTCCGCCTCGGAACTCGAGTCGAAACTGCAAAGCAAATCGCTGGAAATCGTGGCCTTCGGCACGGTTTCTAGCGGCAAATCCTCGCTGCTGAACACGTTGGCTGGGAGGGAAGTGTTCCGCACCGATCTGCGGGGCGGCACCACGATCGCCCGCAATGAGGTCCCTTGGCCGGGCGATGCCCTAGTGACGCTGGTCGATACGCCCGGGCTGGCAGAGGTGTTGGATACCGAGCATCGCGTACTGGCCCAACGTGCGGCGCAGGACGCGGACTTGGTCCTCTTCGTTGTGGATGGGCCGTTGAAACAATTCGAATTCGGGCTGCTCGCTCCGCTGGCCGATATGGAAAAACGCATCATCGTCTGTCTCAACAAGGAGGATTGGTACACCGAGGAGAATCGTGATCTGTTGCTGGGCCAGATTCGGGAACAGGTGCAAAAATACGTTGCCGCGGAGAGTGTCGTCTCCGTGCGGTCCCGCGCGACCGTCCGCCGCCGGGTGCGAGTGCTGGCCGATGGCGCCGAGCAGGAAGAGGAGGTCGAAATTCCTCCGGAGATTGGGCTGCTTGCCACGCGGATGATGGACGTGATTGCCCAAGACGGACGGGACATGCTGCTCGCGAATCTGTTGTTACGGGCACGAGGTCTGATGGCCGACGCCAAAGAGCAAGTCCGCGCCACGCTCGACCGCCGCGCGCGGCAGGTCGTGGATACGGCGATGTGGCAGGCAGGCGGGGCGGCCGCCTTGAGCCCCTTGCCCCTATTGGATTTGGCGGCCGCGCTTGGTTTCTCCACGAAGATGGTGCTCGACTTGGCGCGGGTCTACCGGCAGGATGTCGACCTGGCGACCGCCCAAAAGCTACTCGGCGAGCTGGGGAAAAATTTGCTCTCGATCCTCGGCGTGAGCGCGGCCACTCCCGTGGTGGGGAGTGCAGTGGCTTCGATGCTGAAAACCGTTCCGGGAGCGGGGACCATCGCTGGCGGCGTTCTGCAGGGGCTCGTGCAGGCGCTGATCACGCGCTGGATCGGTTTAGTGTTCATGGAGTACTTTCGCGCGGAAATGCAGGAGCCTGATGAAGGTTGGGCCGGTCTGGCGCGCCGAAAATGGAAACAGGTCACCACGGCGGCGGAATTAACGCAATTGGTCAAGACCGGAGTGGCGCGGCTGAGGGCCCAGAAAACATGAGCAGCGATACGGCCTCGACTCCGCGTTCGCGGGAAGACCAGCATTTCGACGACGCGCTCGCTTCGGTGGAGCGGTCGCTGCGGCAATTCGATGGCTGTTCTCCAGAGGAACGGGAAGCGCTGCTGCATGATTTGGACCAATTGCGGGACATGCGGCAGAAACTCATTTCTGGCCGCGTCGATATTGTGCTCTTCGGCGAAATCGATACTGGAAAATCGGCGCTAATCAATGCATTGTCTGGCCAACGGATGGCCGAAGTGGATGTCCGTGGCGGCTGGACGAAGGAGGTCTGGCAGGTTGATTGGGAGGCCTGCGGCTACACGGTCCCCGGCCTGGCGGAGTCTCGCGTCCGGCTGATCGATACGCCGGGCATCAATGAAGTGGACGGAGCGAAGCGGGCGGCGATGGCTCGGGAAGCCGCGGTGAAGGCGGACCTCATTATCTTCGTGACCGATTCGGATCTGAATGAAACCGAATACGCGGCCCTGGTGGAGCTCGCCGCCAGCCATAAACCGATTCTGCTGGCCGTCAATAAAATGGATATCTACAACAGTCGCGAACGTGAAGCCCTCCTGGAGATCCTGCGGCAGGACCGTTTGGAGGGCATTCTCGCCCCGGAGGATATCCTGCCGACGACCGCCGATCCGCGCGAGAAGGAATACATCATCGAGAAGGCGGATGGGACGACGGTGCACGAAACTCGCCAGCCGTCCCCCGACGTCGAGCCGCTGAAGCTGCGAATTCTGGAAGTGCTCGAAAGCGAAGGCAAAGCACTGTTGGCGCTCAATGCCGCCATGTACGCGGCGGACAAGAGCGACAAACTGGCGGCCACGAAGGTCCGGCTGCGGGACCAGAAGGCGAATCAAGTCATCATGAGCTACGCCGTGATGAAGTCGGTGGCGGTCGCCGTGAATCCGGTACCGGCGGCGGACGTGCTGGGCGGCAGTGCCGTGGATGCCACGATGGTTGTCACGCTGGGGCAGATCTACGGGATTCCCATGACGCTGGCCAATGCCCGCTCCCTGGTCACCGCCATTGCCAAGGCCGCCGGCTGGGTGGTGATGGCCGAAGCGCTCACGCATGTCGCCTCGTCGCTATTCAAGGGGCTCACGCTGGGGACAGGCACGGTCCTCACCGCGCTCCCCCAAGGAGCCGCCGCCGGCTATGGCTCCTTCATCGTGGGCCAGGCGGCCAAATACTACTTCGAACACGGTGCCTCTTGGGGCGGCGAAGCGCCCAAGACCGTGGTGAGCCGCATCCTGGAAAAGACGGACAAGCAGTCCGTGCTGCAAAAACTCAAGGAGGAGATTCGCAAGAAGATTCGCGTCAATCGGCACGCCGAGGCGGGGAAGAATTCCGCGGAGGGGACCAAGTAATCCGTGCGACGCCGTCACTTGCCGGCGGCATCCATGGGCTGCCCCAGTTCGCGCAGGAATTCGAGCGTGTAAATACCCGTATCGTGTCCATCGCTGAAGTGGATCGAGTAGGCATAATTCCCGACCGGGGACATTCCCGTGATCCGCAAAGGGCGGGCCTCCTCCGCCGACAGGACCGGTAGCTGGCCCGGGGCGGCCGGCTGCTTCCGCTTTTCCCGGCAGGTCGCGCAGGGGCAGACTCTCCTTAACTCGCGTATCTCGTAGACGAGGCTGGTCCCGTCGTTCCAGTCGATCCGCAGATGCCGCTCTTCGGGCAGGGTCAGGTTGGTGGGTACACTTTGCGGGGATGTGCCAGTCACTTGCACACCTAAATCTTTTGGCGTGTTCGTCTCGAATACGTCTATGCGGCACCCACTAGCGGGACAACTCCGCGAGCGTGTGGAGCAAACGTTCGATCTCTTCACGGGAGTTATAGTGCATGATTCCCAAGCGGACGAGGCCATCCGGTTCCAGATTCAGTGATTCGGTCGTGCCGAGAGCGTAGAAGTTGCCATGCCAGGCGAAGATCCCTCGCTCACCCAGCCGTGACGCCAATTCACGGGACGAAATACTTTGGGAAGTGATGGAGACTGTGGGCACCCGATCCTCCAGCCGGGCTGGGTCGGCCAGTCCCCAGACGCGGATGTTGGGCAGCGCGGACAATCCTTCGAGCAACCGACGGCAGAGTACGTTTTCGTGGGCCGCGATGCACTGAAAGGCAGTGTTCAAGGCGGAACGACGAGGAAGATTGCTGTCGTTGGTTCTGCGCCCCAGTTCCGCCAGATAATCAACAGCGGCACGTACGCCGGCGATGCCCTCATGGCTTTGCGTGCCGGTCATCCATTTGTCCGGCAGCGTGTCCTTGGGAGGGCGCAGCTTGTAGGCATCAAGCTCTTCCAATATTTGCCGCTTGCCCCACAGAATGCCGACGTGAGGGCCGAAGAATTTGTAGGCCGAGCAGGCTAGAAAATCGCTACCCCACGCAGCCACATCCATCAGCCGGTGCGGCGCGTAATGCACGGCGTCCAGGAAAACTTGGGCTCCCACTTCATGCGCGGCTCGACAGATTTCCCCTATCGGGTTCACGGTGCCCAGCGAGTTCGACGCACACCCCACCGCCACCAGCCGCGTGCGCGGCCCCAGCTTGGCGTACAAATCGTCTGTATTCAGCGTACCATCTTCCGGATCAAAACCAATCATGTGGACGGTAGCGCCGGCATCCCGCGCGGCCAAGACCCAGGGCGTGACGTTCGCATCATGGTCCAGACGAGTGACGATGATTTCATCACCGGCGGACCACGTGCGGCCAAGCGCGCGGCTCAGGGCGAATGTTAACGTGGTCATGTTCGACCCGAACGCGACTTCATTGGGATCGTTGGTTCCCAATAGCGCCGCCACGGCGTTTCGCGCGTCGTCGAGCAGCGCGTCGCTTTCCTGGCTGGTGGCGAATAGGCCACCGACGTTGGCGTTGCGATGCGCCAGGTAATCACTCACCGCGTCGATCACCACTTGCGGGACTTGCGAACCGGCGGGCCCATCCAGATAGATCACGGGCTGTCCGGCGTGAACCCGCTGCAAGGCTGGAAATTGGGCGCGGATGGCCGACAGGTCCCAAATTAGGTCATGTGAAGTATGTTCCATGGAAAGGGAGCCACATGTGTGCGAAGGAATCGAGATGACGCAGGGCACCTTGAGTCAACCGAGATGGTTTATTTTTCCCGCAGGTCCACGAAGCGGCGGCTCTTTCCCTCGGAGCGGGGCAGCGAACCGAGCGGGACGGACGTGACTTCCACGCGTAGACTAAGCTGCAACTGTAGTTCTTCGGCCACGCGTTCGGGATTCTCTTGGGGATCTTCGATCTCGATGGAGAGATCGTCCAGTTCACCTTTTTTCGTGGCCGTGAGGCGGTATTCCTGAATCTCGTGGAATTGCCGCACTATGGATTCGATCGAGCTGGGAAAGATGTTGACGCCGCGAATGATCAGCATGTCGTCCGCGCGGCCGAGGACGCCCCCTTCGAGCAACACGAAGCGGCACGGCCCCGATTCTGGCCAAATGGGCCGGACCAGATCGCCGGTACGGTAACGGATCAGTGGCGTCCCCTTGCGGCCCAGATTGGTCAGCACCAATTCCGAGAGTTCACCCGCTTCGGCGGGTGCGTCACGCTCATGCGACCAAAACTCGGCGATGAATTCGGCTTCATTCACATGCAGCCCGCGGTCTTCTCGATCGGCAAAGCCCCAAGGCCCGATTTCACTGGCTCCCGCATGGTCGATCAGCTTCGCTCCCCAAGCGGTTTCCAAGCGCTGGCGCACGGAGGGGAGCGAGCCGCCCGGCTCTCCCGCCAGGATCAACACCCGCACGCTCCCCTGCGCCAAATCGACTCCCTGCTCTTGGGCCGTTTCGGCCAGGTGCAGGGCATAAGTGGGCGTGCAAAACACCACGGTAGCGGAGGCGTTTTGAATCGTTTTCAGCCGCGCCGTGGTGGACATCCCGCCGCCAGGAATGGTTAGGCAGCCGCGGGCCGTCACGGCGTCGAACGCGCTCCAAAATCCGATGAATGGGCCAAAGCCGAAGGCCATGAACACCCGGTCCTCGGTTTTGATCTCGGCCGCGTCCAGCACGTATTGCCAGGTCACGATCCACCATTGCCAGTCCTCCTCCGTGTCCAGCACGACCAGCGGGCGTCCCTTGGTCCCGGACGTCTGGTGGTACCGCACATAGTGATCCAGGCCGAAGGTGTGATTCTTGGCATGGGGCGCCTGGTCGGGAGTGGGAACCAGTTCTTCCTTAGTGGTCCAGGGCAGTTCTTGGAATTCTTCCCAGGAATTTAGCGGCAAGCGCGCGTCGTGAAACTTTTCCGTATAGAAGCGGTTCAGCGGAATGATCGCCAGCAGCATTTCATTCAAACGCTGAAGCTGCCACTTCCGCAAATCATCGCGGGACAGGGCTTCCATCCGCCGCCGTTCGTCATGACGTGGGTCGCTCATGCGCCCCATCATAGAAGTGCCGGCGACCCGAGAAAAGCGGACGCATCAGGAAAACTGCCGCGGGCAAACCGCGAAAGATCCTTTAGAGTCAGGGGACAAAATATTGCGGCGTCCGCGAATATCGGCGTCTATCGGCGGTGAAACACTGATAGACGAGCCGAGATGAGGGTTTTGTCCGTTGGCTTTTAGCCCACTTCCACCGGAGCAGGCTCCGGCTGTTGTAACTTCACACGCTCGGCCACCAGCCCGTTGTGCAGATAGGAACAATTCCTCCCATCGACGCGTGCCGAATGCAGTGCTTCCCTTGCTCGGTCTAGCAGGGTGCGGGGCACATCTCCATCAAGATAGGCCGAGGCGCCCGCGCACAAAGAGAGGACACTCGATTCCTCCAATTTGCGACGCAAGCGTTCCGTGGCTTGAGCGGCAACTGGGGATTCCGTGCGGGGCATGATCACGGCATAGGTGGTGGTGTCGAAGTGCGCCAGGAAATCGGTCTCGCGGACATTCTCGCGGACAAGCCGCGCCAACTCGACCTTCCAATCGTTGCCTGGCAGGTCGGTGAGGCCGGCCAAATCGATTTCGAAGATGGACACGGCGAAAGCCGTTTCGTAACGTTCCGCATGGCGGAATATTTGCGATAGTTCTTGTTCAAATCGGTGGCGCGTGGGAATGGACGTGATCGGATGCACATCGACTTTCGCCAATTCGGTGAGCTGCTCCACGCTTTCTCCGAGCGCTGCCTGCGCGCTTTCGGCGCGTTCGGCCCATTCCGCCAGAGGGGCAACCACCCGCTCCAATTCGGCCACCGAAGGCAATGAGGATTTCGCGGGCGTGCCGTTGGCTTCCGCGGCGCCGTTGCTGTTCGCCGTGGCTTGCGAGAGCACGCGCCGCAATTCGCACCGCTGTTCGGCTAGCACTTGTTGCGCTTCATGCTTCCAATTTTGTGCCGCCGTCAGATGCTCGGCGATTTGCCGCAGCAAGGACCGGGCCTCTTCCTCGACTTGGAGATGCTGTTCTTCCCGGCCTCGTTGTCGCCCCAGCACATAGGCCAGTCTGGCCGCGACGACGATGCCCAGGGTGAGCAAAATGGAATAGAAAGACATGGCTGCCACGGGATTTTGGGTCTGTTTCTCGTGGAGGAAAAACTTTCTGGACTTGGCCCGTGGTGGGCCAGGCTCTCAGAAGCGGAGAAAAACTCCACCCTCCCCGGTTTCTTAAATGTAGATCGCGAATCCGCGTGGCGGGCTGATGGGACAAGATGAAAACAGCTTTGGCGCCGGCTAAAGATTCTCCCAGCGCGGGACCGTTGGTGAGGAATAAGACGGAGAAAAATAGCGCGCGGATTGATAGCGCCAGAGAGGTTTTTTAGTCCGTGCGACCTGTACTAATAGTTCGAACGGGAACCGAAGCCGCGCATGCAAAACGCGCCCATGATGGTGACCACGATCAGCACGGCCAGCCATTCATTCCGATTGAGCTGGTCAATCGATTGCATGGTGTAATCGTAGGAATCCAAGATGTAGTCGCGGTAGAAATCTTTCCACATGGATTTCCACATGGTGCACCTCGCATGGGTTGCCGCCCCTGGCCACTCGTACTGCGCGAAGACAAAATGGCCTCGTGTGCCCGGTGGTTGCGCGATCCATTCGGGAACGCCAACGGTGATCCACACGGCCATGGTTTTGTCCATATGCTGTTAAAGCATAGGTTGAAAATTCGCCGCGAGAATTTGCTAGCGAAAGGAAAGATGCTGTTTATTCCGCAACGCCGGTCGCTGCCGCCATAATCTTCTCTTCCGTGAAATCCGCGCGGACCAATTCCGCCGTTACCACCCCTTCACGCAGTACCAGCATGCGGTCACAGAGGGCGATCAGCTCTGGCAATTCACTGGAGGTGAGCAGGATCGCCAGCCCCTGTTCACACAACGTGCGAATCAACTCGTAAATCTCCTCTTTCGCCCCCACGTCTACCCCTCGGGTAGGATCATCCAGCAGCAACACCTGTGGCTTGGTGAGGAGCCAGCGGCCCACGATGCATTTCTGCTGATTCCCGCCGCTGAGCTGGCCAATGACGGCGGAAGGTCCCGGTGCTTTGATTCGCAATTGCTCCATGGTGGACGTGACGGCCTGCCGTTCGAGTTGGGGACGCAGCACGCCGGAGCGCGCGATCTCGCGAAGGTGGCACAAGGAGATGTTTTGGCCGACATTGAGCTGTGCGAAGAGGCCCAAATTCTTGCGGTCTTCAGTGACCATCGCCATGCCCGCCTGCAGGGCATCGCGGGGATGTGACCAGGAAACGCGGCTCCCGCGAAGCCGAATTTCGCCACTGAGCGACGCCGGCTGGGCGCCGAACAGGCATTCCATCAGCTCGGTCCGGCCAGCACCCATCAGGCCGGCAATTCCCAGCACTTCCCCTCGCCGCAGTTCGAAGGAAATGTCATGTAAGCGCCACGGTTTGGCATGCCCCGGCCAAGGGAGGAAAAGATTCCGCACGCTGAGCAGCACGTCTCCCACATGTTCATGCGTTTTGGCGTCGAACGGTTTCAACTCGCGTCCTACCATGAGCCGCGTGACTTCACCGGGAGACGTTTCCTGCCGAGGCAACGTGCGGACATGCCGCCCGTCGCGGAGGACCGTGATCGTGTCGGCCAGGCGAAACACCTCGCTCATCTTGTGCGAGATATAGAGGATCGTCGTGCCTGCCGCGCGCAGGCTTTCCATCACGCGGAAGAGCCGTTCCACTTCGACTTCGGTCAGCGAACTGGTCGGCTCGTCCATGATCAGCACGTCCGCTTCCAGCGAGAGCGATTTGGCGATCTCGACCAATTGCTGGTCCCCCACGCGCAGGCTGCCCACGATATCCGTGGAGCGGACCTGGCATTCCAGGCGGCGGAGCAGCGCCTCGGCGGCTTTGTCCATGGCCTGCTGCCGCAGCCAGCCGAACTTGCCGTGTTCTTCGCGTCCCAGGTAGATATTGGCCGCCACGGAGAGCTGGTGGACCAGGTTCAGCTCCTGGTGAATGATGCTCACGCCCCGATCCTCGGCGTCGCACGGACCGGTGAACTGGATCGCCTCTCCGCGCAGCAAAATATGGCCGTCGAATTCGGTGAGGATCCCCGCCAGGATCTTCATCAGCGTGCTTTTGCCGGCGCCGTTTTCACCGACAATCGCGTGGACCTTCCCGGGCTGAATTTCGAAGGAGACGTTTTCCAGGGCGGTGACCCCGCCGAACCGCTTAGAGACGTCTCGAATTTCGAAAATCGACTGGTTGCCCATGGAGATTTTCGTCGTTACCGAGGAAAGACAAACTCAAGACTGACGAGCCTGAGCTAGCTCGCGTACTTTGGTTCCCAGCAGGCCGCTGGCCAGGATGGCCGCCACGGCCAGGCCCCAGCGAGGACCGATGAGGAATGTGGAGATGGCCCCGCCCAAGAGCGCCAAGGTGGGAATCATCACCCAGCCGAGCGCGTCCGGCAGCATCTCCCGGCGCTGGCCGGAGGTTTGCCGGAATTGGCTCATGGCCACGGCGAGTACGACGAGGATGCCGACGATGCACCCCTCGTAGACATCGGCGCCCCGCTTGATCACCTTGGCGATGCCGTCCATCACGGTCCGCAAGAAGACGCAGCCCAGCACGGTGCCGGGAATCGTGCCCACTCCCCCTTGCAGGCTGCACCCGCCCACCACGGCGGCGGCGATGGCGTTCAGTTCGTAGCCCATGCCGAGCACCTGCGGATCGGCCACGCTTTGCTCGCCGATGAAAAAGATTCCCGCCACGGAGGAGAGCATGGCCGAGATCGAATAGGCCAGCCATTTCAGACGGTCGGTACGGATGCCGCTGAGCCGGGCCGCTTCCTCGTTACCTCCCAACGCATACAGATGGCGGCCAATCACCGTCCGACCGAGCAAGAAGCTCAGCACGATGGCCAGCACCACGAACACCACGAAGGGGATCCACACCGAGTTTGCCAAGTAGCGGAAGCGCGAATCGAAGATTTGAATCTGGTTGCTGGCGCGGCCCGTGATGGCCTCGGTGACTTGCGGGATGATGGCCCGGGCCAGGCTGCGAAGTCCCACCAACGAGGCCAGCGTCGCCACGAAAGGGGGCAGTCCCACGACCGTGATCAACCAGGCGTGCAAGCTCCCTACCAGGAATCCCACGACGATCGTTCCCGCGATGGCGGCCGCCATCACTGCCAGGCTCACTTGCGGATCGCGGGGGCTCTCCATTGCCTCCGGAGCCAGCACGAGCATCAAGGTGGCGCAGATCGTGCCCGAGAAGGCGATCACGGATCCGCTGGAGAGGTCGATGCCGCCGGCGATGATGACCAGCGCGCTCCCCATGGCGAACAGGCCGAGCATGGTCACCTGCCGCACGATATCGACCGCGCTTTCCTGCGGGTTGACCCAATAGGTCCGCTGCGGATCCGCCAGCAGCGCCAGTCCGATCACCATGCCGATCGCGACCAGGAGTCCCCAATCTTTTCGTGCCAAGCCCATGCCGCGCGTTTACCGGTACAAGTGTTTCATGCGAATCGTTGCCGTGCCGATCATGAACCGGTGAGCCCGTATTCTTCCAGCCAAGCGCGGAACTCGCTGAGCGTGAGAAACTCCGTCTTCTCGCCGAACTGGTTGGCGGAAAGTTTTTCGTTGCCGTCGGGCACGACGATTTTCAGGCCCGTGTCGTAGATATCCCCCTCGGGTTGGCCGTAGTTGGGGTACATCTCTTGGAGCGTGGCTTCCTCTTCCTCGACCAAGGCGTGCATCAACCGGATCCCCTGGTAGCCCATCTGAAACGGATTTTGCACGAGCATCACGTCGATCTTGCCAGCCTCCATGGCCTCGATGGCAGCGGGCTCCGCGTCGAACACGGCGACCGTGAACTGATCGCGATTCTGTTTCTCATCGAGCACGTCGACGATGGCCGGGGCGTTGTAGGACCAGATGCCCACCAGCGTATCGAGATTGGGGTGATTGGCCATGGCGTCCCGCACGTTTTGCCGCGCTTTGGAACGGTCGTTGTTGTCCTGCATGTTATCGACGTTGGTGAATGCTTCTCCGACTCCCTCCTTCACGCCGGCGATGCGTTCGATGGCATTTTGCGCGCCGGAGACTCCCACGAAGGTCACGTAATTTCCACCGTCTGAACGCAGGTGCCGGATGGCCTTGCCCAACTCCATTCCGGCTTCGAGGTTGTTCGTTCCCACGAAGGCGTAACGGGAATCGCGAAAGATTTCGCGGTCCACGTCGGAGTCAATGGCCACGACGGCCACTCCTTTTTCCCGGAGCCGAGCCATCTCCTCGGCCAGTGCCGGATTGTCCGCATCCACCGCGGAGATGCCCACGGCGGCGATGTCGAGCTGCGTGGCGAATTGCTTGAGCTGGTTAATCTGCCCGGCGGGTGTGCCATCGTTCGTGGCGAGCACCGCGTTCACGTTCCATTCCTCCGCGGCGGCGCGAATCCCCGCTCCCACCGCGTCCCAGAAGGGCGAGTTGCCGTTCATGAGCAGGATATAGCGCTTTCCTTCAGGAGCGTTTCCATCAGGCCTGGCGGCGTTGTCCGTGGCCGGCGAATTCCCGCAGCCGGTGACCGCGAGCATAGCGCACATGGCCACGAATCCGAGGCATCGAGAGCCCTTTTGAATCGGGAATTGCGAATGCGTGGACATAAACGAAGCTTTCTCGCTGAATCTTGCCCCGGCCAGCGCCGGTGTGGAGGGAAGAGCATTAAAGCCAACGGACAAAACCTGACGTTTGTTTCATCCGTCGGCGTTTCACGGCCAACGAACTCTCACATTTCGCAGATGCTGCGATGTGTTGTCCCCAGGCTCTTACTCTTGGATGAATGTAAATCACGAAAAAAGGGTAGACAAGCGTCCGCAATCGGCGGGTATTCATTCGTTGCCCTCAAGGATTTCCTCACCAGTAGAGTTTGCATGACGGGTTCAGGCCGAGCCAGGGTGTCATTTTACCGGAGGGCTTCACGCGCCGAGCGGACAAAAATGACCCCAATTTGGACGAAAAGGATACAATGACGGCGACACCAGGGCGCGCGTGATACAAAGATCGGCGAGGCGTGATGCGGCGAAGCGGGCAGGAGTACCCTCGAAGTATGCCGGATCAAGCTTCCCGGGAACAGAAAACGAGGAGTAACGGATGGCGATGCCCTACCACGGATTTCCAGGTGCCCGGAACGGTAATTCCTTTCGCAAAAAAAGCGTCTTACGTGCCACTTCATGGCGGACCCGCATCGAACCGCTCGAATCGCGGGCCATGCTCTGCGCGAGCATGACGACTTGCGACGAGGTGATGATTGTCGGCTTCGAGGGCCTGCCGGAAGACGGCTTGCTCGTGGAGCCGCTCTCCCACGCGGACGAAATGTTGGCCGGTGAAACGAACCTGGCCGAACCGAATGATCCCTTCTTTTCCCGGCAAACCAATCTCGATCTGATCGATTGGCAGGACTCGCAGGCGGTGACTCAGGGGAGCACGGACGTCGTCATCGCCGTGATCGATTCCGGAGTCGATTACACCCACCCAGACCTCTATTTGAACATTTGGGTGAACCAGGACGAAATTCCGCCCGACTTGCGCGACCAACTCGTGGACACCGATGCGGATGGAGTGCTGACATTCTATGACTTCAATTCCCCGGCCAACCTGCTCCGCGCGGAAACCGGCCTGGTGGACTGGAACGAGACCGGCTACATCGACGCGGGAGATTTGCTCCAGAGCCCGCTCTGGTCCGACGGCAGGGACGGCGACGGCAACGGCTTCATCGACGATCTCCACGGCTGGGATTTCTTCGATGGGGACGCGGCCGCCTTCGATGACTCCGGACACGGCACGCACGTGGCGGGGATCATCGGTGCCAGCGGTGACAACGGCGTGGGCATCGCCGGGTTGAACCAGCGAGTCCAAATCATGCCGGTGCGTTTCCTCGGTGCCGATGGCGGAGGCAGCATCCGCGACGCCGCCGACGCGCTGCGATATTCGTCGCGGGAGGGGGCGCAAATCTCGAACAATAGTTGGGGCTACTTTGGCCAGCCTTCTCGGACGCTGGACGCGGCCATCGCCGAGGCGGAAGCAGCGGGGCAACTGGTCGTCGTGGCGGCTGGCAACGACGGCCTCGACCTGGACAATTTCTTCCTGCAAATCTTCGGCATGAACGCCTATCCAGCAGCGTCCGCTGCCGCGAACGTGATCACGGTGGCCGCGACCGACCGCGAGGATGGGCTGTCGTCCTTTTCCAATGATGGCGAGATACGCGTCGAACTCGCCGCGCCGGGCGAACAGATTATCTCCACCGTGCCCGGAGGTTACGCCGCTTTGAGCGGAACCTCCATGGCCGCGCCGCATGTCGCCGGTGCCGCCGGACTCCTGTTAGCGGCCGATTCCACGCTGTCGGCGGAGGAAATACGTGGCCTCCTCTTGAGTGAAGTGGATCTCGTGGCGGGACTTCGTGGCCAGATCGCCAGCGGCGGACGGCTGAACGTCGGCATGGTCGTCGATGAAGCGCGGCCCATCTCCGAGGAAGAGGCCGTCGCCATCGCCTTCACCATGTCCGACTTCGTGAACCTCAAAAACAACTTCGGTACGGGGACCACGCGGGAGCAAGGAGACCTGGACGGCGACGGCGATGTCGATTTTCGCGATTTCCAAATCCTGCGGGATCATTTCCGCGCGTAAGAGCGACCCACGATAACGATCTTGGGCGGTATGTGAGCCAACTCACGCCAAATGGCGATCGCCCTGCTATCATGAAAAAGCGTTGATTCAAGGGCTCATTTGCGTCATATTTTCTGATTGGGGCCTTGCGTGGAAATCTTTACGCCCGGAACGGTTTAGGAGAATACACATGGCGTCGACAGATCGCTCCTCCCTGTTTCCCCAGATGCTGAGTCAGGACCATTCACTCCGACGGCGTCAGCGACAATCAAAATCAAACATCAAGACGTTCTTCGCGTGTGGCGTAGGATTCGCGATCTTGATGGCGCAAGGCTGCGATAGCGCAACCGAAGCACCTCCGCCACAACAATCGCGTCCCTCCTCTTCATACAGTTATAACCAGCCGGAAGAAAAACCGGCCCGTCCCGAGAACGTGGCGGACTGGACCGAGGCGGATTACTTCTCTGCCAAGAAAGAACGGGATCCCAAGTTGGCCGAAGCGGCGACGTACTTCGCCTCAAACAACGTAGGGAATGCCGAAGCGGCGACTTTTTTGGCGGATCTTTTGACCAAGGAGCCCGAAACGGAGGACGATAGCGCCTCCAATTCCTCTTACGGCGGCTACGGATCGCGCAGTTATGGCAGCGGTTACGGCGGCTATGGGCCCGGTTCGGATGGCGATGTTGGCCCCGCGGTCATCGCTGGTTTGGGAGTGAACAACACGGATGCCGCCCGCAAGGCACTGATCGAATTGATTAAAGGGAAGTTTGAAACGGAGGTAGAGGATGGCGTGGCCGCCACGGCGGCATTAGAAGCCCTCGCGAACCCTTACAATGCGCGTTCGGAAGAGCTTTTTTTCCACATCGTGGCGACACCACAGCGATTTCGCTCCGGAGGGGTTGTCGATTTGCCCGGTTCCACTCCGCCGGATCCGTATGGATCGGGGGAAGCACCCGTCACCGCGCGGGCCTTGCAATCCCAGGCACTTGATTTGATCCGCGAACCGGCCTCGGAGCGGTTGCGGCTCAAGCTGGCGGAAGTCGCCCTGAACGGCTCCGTGGATGGCCAAACCCGCGACTTGTTACTGAATTTTCTCCGTGAATCGAATCCGGAAAACATGCCGGCGCAACTGGCCATCTACGGCTCGGAATCGGCCGATGATGTGGTCCGGGACGATTTCGAGGCCATCTTTTTAGCGCAGAGTTCCAACGCCCTAGCCACGTTGTTAGGTGTTCCGTTTGATACCGAAATCAGCAACGCCTCCTCCGAGGACGATACGTTCGCAGGCGCTGCCGGCGGGCGTGGCGCGGAAGCCTATGGCTATGGTGAGACCGGATACGGCTCGCCCGATTCCAATCCTTATTACACCAATGGAACCGGGCAAGGCACTTCCGAAGATACGGTCGCCGCGCCGACCATGACGTCTGCCCAGGCATCGTCGGTGGCGAAACTGCTGTGGCAGGGTGAGTTTTTTCAAACGGCCCTGGGGAGATTGGAAACCGTCAAAGGGCGCGATCCCAACCTCCAGCCGCTTGTGCTCGCCGGCTCGATGATGGTGCCCGGAGCCCGGGCCGCTACCGTTGCCAAGTTGTCGACTCGTGAGTCTTCTCAAGAAGCCGCCAAATGGCTGCTCGACGCGGGCGCGTTTCAAGATGTCATGGTCGATCCGGGGTTGTTATTGGCCGTCAAACGGCTGCCTTTCAAAGAGGAGCGACGCCGAGAGAGACGAGATGACCGCCGGCGGGGCACTCGTACGGATGATGGCGGCTATGGTTCGTACGCCGGGAATGATGACGAAGACGAGGCGGATCCGCTGGAGGACCTCTTGAGCCGTGTATCGAGTCAGCTCCGGGAAGCGAGCGGACAGCGTTCCTCGCCCAGTGAGAGGCCCTTCGAGTTTCACAAGGACGCGTCCGTCGTCGCCGAATATCATTTTGACTCTTCCTCACTGGCCGGCAAAACGTCGGGCCTGAACGTGGCTCCGCTGAAGGTCCACTTCGCGCGGATCGAGCAGGAAGAGAGCTTCGTGAAAATGAATGGCTTCTATCGCCGCAAATTGGATTACCGCTTGGCCAAAGTCCGCGACATCGACGACGGAGTCTGGCTGGAGCGGACCCGGCAGGATCATGACGCCGGCACGGTGATTTCCTACGACGTGTTCATTCGCCGCGGTGAGGGGGAAGACGATTCGCGTTCGCGAGGCTACGGCAGCGGACGCGATGAGGATGAACGGGACCGCGTGGATGAAGATCGCGAACCGCGTCCACTCGTGATCGAAATCTTGGCGATCGAAGCCGAGGCGACTCCCTTTGTCGATAGCTGAGCCGATCAGGCCGATGAGATAGACCCAACTCGGGGCCGTTTTCTCTTGGAGGAGCGGTCCCGTGCTATTTTCGACCGTCCTCGTCGGTTTCGTCTTCCGGGTCTTGGAGATCCGTCTGCTCACGGTGGCCGTTATCTTCGCCCATCTCTTCGATGTATTGCCGCAAACGCTCGACCTCATCAGTGACGTGGCGTAGCTTGAGCATATTTTCCACGCGCTTCACGAGCTCCACTTTGTTGACCGGCTTGCTGAGGAAGTCATCCGTCCCGGCGTCCACTGCCCGTTCGATGTCCCCTAATTCATTGAGCGCCGTGACCATGAGGATCATGATGCCGCGCGTTTGGGGATCGCTCTTGAGCGAGCGACAGACCTCGAATCCGCTCAGGCGGGGCATCATGATGTCGAGAAGTATCAGATGCGGCTGGAACGAGGAGACTTTTTCCAGCGTGTCCTGACCATCCACCGCGATCTCGATTTCCACCGGCAAGTTGCAGAGGTAGGCCTCCAGCAACTCGACGTTGGTTTGATTGTCGTCCGCGATCAGAATGCGGTTCTTGGTTTCGGAAGACGTGGGCTCCGAATCGGCTGACATGATGGTATCGCTCCGTCAATCCTGTATTCCAATGAAGGCCGTTGTCATTGTCCCGGGCCGAGGGCTATTCCGCCGGTGCGGAACGGGCGACTTCGGTCCGCGCGGCCGGCACGGGGAATTGCTGGCACAACTCCGAAACGGCGGCGCGAATCCGCGTGTGCGTGGCCGTATCCTCTGGAGCTTTAAGAGACTCCAAAATCCAACCTCCAATTTCACGCATCTGGTCGGGGCCCATTCCCCGGGTGGTCAGCGCGGGCGTGCCTAGGCGAATTCCCGAGGGGTCCATCGGTTTGCGCTGGTCGAAGGGGATCATGTTTTTGTTGGCGGTAATGCCGCACTCGTCCAGGATCTGCTCCGCTTGTTTGCCACCGACGTCGAGGGACGTCACGTCCGTGAGGATCAAATGGTTATCCGTGCCTCCACTGACGAGCCGCAACCCGCCCGCCAATAGTGTTTCCGCGAGTGCCTGGGCATTATCGAGAATGTTTTGCCCGTATTCCCGAAAATCAGGCTGTTGAGCTTCCAGGAAGCAGATCGCTTTTCCCGCGATCACATGCATCAGCGGCCCGCCTTGAATGCCGGGAAAGATGTTTCGGTCCACGTCTTTGGCCGATTCCTTGCGGCAGAGAATCAGGCCCGCGCGCGGGCCACGCAGTGTTTTGTGCGTGGTGGTGGTGACGAAATCGGCCAAAGGGACCGGGTCATCATGCAAGCCCGCCGCCACGAGTCCGGCATAGTGCGCCATATCCACGAACAACTTTGCGTTCACTTCGCGGGCAATCTCGGCGAAACGGGCGTGCGGGATTTCTCGTGGATACGCGCTGGCCCCGGCCACGATGAGCTTGGGGCGGTGCTCGCGGGCCAAGCGGGCAACCTGGTCAAAATCGATGCGGTGGGTCTCCTGCGTGACGCCGTAGTTGACGAAATTGTACAGGCGGCCCGAAATGTTCAGCCGCATGCCGTGCGTCAAATGGCCGCCATGGGCCAAATCGAGGCCCAACACCGTGTCTCCCGGTTCGAGTGCCGACAGATACACGGCCATGTTGGCCTGACTGCCGGAGTGAGGTTGTACGTTCGCGTGTTCCGCGCCAAATAGCTGGCAGGCCCGTTCCCGGGCCAGGTTTTCCACGGTGTCCACATGCTGACAACCGCCGTAATACCGCCGTCCTGGGTAACCTTCGGCATACTTGTTGGTGAGCACGCTGCCGACCGCTTCCATCACGGCGGGGCTGGTATAGTTCTCGCTGGCGATCATTTCCAGGCCATCGGCTTGGCGGTCGAATTCCGCCTGGATCGCCGCGGCGATTTCCGGGTCGATTTGGTCAATGAATTGCATGGTCACCTTTACCGTGGGCGTTTCGCATGGGGGCCGAATTTCGCAGTGTAAGCACTGCCGGCAAACAATGCCATTCGTGCCGCATGCATGGCATCTATGTGTAGTATGATGTGCTAGCCAAGCGGCGTCGAGCAGGCGTGATGGAGAGCCGTGCTGGCCAAGGTCTGTCCAAACCGTGAAACGCGGTCCACGTTTCAGCCATTCTGGGAAGCCTCGCCAAGTGCTAAGCTAAGGGCTTGCTTTCACCATGGTCTCCGCGTGTATCTTCGCGGTCGGACCAAGAATTTTGACATATTCTTCCCCACGATTTGCATGGCGACCTCCACTTCGTCAACCGGGCGTTTGACGCCGCGGCCTCTGCCCGACTCGATCCGCACGATTCAACCGGGCGGCGGGCTGACATTGCGTTGGGAGGAAGCATGGGGCTCGGCTCGGCGCTGGTTCCTGCGGACTTTCCGCCCTGGGTACGTCCGCCGCATGCGGGAATGCCGTCGCGGTGATGCCGCGTCCTGCCAGCATGAGATACTGGATCCACGGGACCTGAAGCTGATTCGCAATCAATGCGATGTCTTTTGGGAGGACCAGGACGATCCGTTTCGGTGGCGGCGGCGCATCCCTTTGGCGGGCTGGGGATTCATGGAGATGCTCCTCGGCGGAGGCGTCCTCGCGCTGGCCACGGTGGTCCTATGGTTCACCGCATGGTACCTCGCCTGGGTGCCACTGGCGCTGCTGGTATTCGTGTTCGCTTTCTTTCGCGATCCGCCGCGGCGTATTTCCCAAGAGCCAAACATTCTCGTTGCTCCAGCGGATGGTAAGCTGGCGGAAATCACGCGGCTCGAACACCATGAATTCGTGGATGGGCCGGCGGTGCGGATCGGCATTTTTTTGTCCGTGTTCAATGTCCATGTGAACCGCATTCCCGAGCGTTCCCGCGTGGTCGCCCTTGACTATCACGCCGGAAAGTTTCTCAATGCATTGAATCCTCAAAGCGCCGTGGACAATGAAGCGATGTGGATTGGACTAGAGGGTGAGGATCCGCCACACCGACGGATCGTGGTGCGGCAGATCGCCGGAGCCATCGCCCGCCGTATCGTCTGCACGCTGCGCCCGGGCCAGATCTTGGAACGCGGCGAACGCTTGGGGATGATCAAATTCGGATCGCGCACGGAACTGATCGTGCCGGATGAACCCGGGCTCGAAATTTTGGTCCAAGTCGGGGATCACATCCGAGGGGGGGCCACCGTGATGTGCCGGTATTCTTCTGAAACTTTGGCCGAGTAAGGGCATGAAACCGCTGCGACAAATTGCCGTCTTGCCGACGCTATTCACGCTGGGAAACTTGATCTGCGGGTTCTTTGCCATCGTGGTGGCGGCGCGGGTCGCGCACCCGGACACCAAAACCGTGCCCACGGCGGCGGATATCCGTTTCCGCAATCCGGCCAAGGTCGTCGGCCAGCTCAACCCGGAAGACCCCACCCATAACTGCATGCTCAGCGGCCTATTGATTTTCGTGGCCATGATCTTCGATACAGTGGATGGCTATGTTGCCCGGCTGACGCGGAAAACCTCCGATTTTGGCGCTCAATTGGACAGCTTATGCGACGTGGTGACCTTCGGCGTGGCCCCCGGTTTTTTACTGGTCAAGATGTGTCCCAGCTTCACGCATCAGCACCGGGACGCGGTGTGGGCGATCGCGGCGTTGTTCGCGGCTTGTGCCGCGCTGCGCTTGGCCCGTTTCAACGTGGAGCTTTCTTCCGACGATGACCATCTCTTTTTTCGCGGGCTGCCTTCACCGGCGGCGGCGGGTACCTTGGCCAGCTTCGCGATTTTGTTTTATACGGTCCGCCGAGAAAGCACGGATTTGCTGTACGCGGAACAGATTGATTACATGGTACAAACGGTGTTGCCCTTTTTCGCACTGTTCGTGGCGTTGTTGATGGTTTCTTCGCTCCGCTATCCCCATCTGATCAACCAACTGCTGCATGGTTCAGCCAGCCTGGGGTATCTCGTGGGTCTGATGTCCGCCGTACTTGCGGTCGCGGTCATGCGCGGATTTTCCCTGCCGATCGTCTGCTCGCTTTACGTCTTCAGCGCACCCGTTTTGTTTCTGTGGCAGTGGGTACAACATCGGAATGACTTGCATGAACAACCCTCGACCTGACCTCTCCTCGCTGGAATAGGCGGACCTATGTTTACTGGCTTGGTGGAGGCGCTCGTCCACGTCACGCGGTTTGAACGCGAAGCGGAAGGAGCCCGGCTCACGTTGGCTTGGCCAGAACAGGCAGCCGACATTCAAGTGGGCGACAGCGTCTGCATCAACGGCTGCTGCCTGACCGTGGTGGAGGTAAGCGGAGAATCGCTCGCCTTCCAGCTGGGGCCGGAAACTTTGACTCGCACCACATTCGGCGATTGTCGCGCGGGACATTCCGTGAACGTGGAACGCGCGCTCCAGCCCGGCGACCGGTTGGGAGGGCACCTTGTCACCGGCCACATCGATGGGGTAGGCGAACTGCTGAAACGTGAGGATGAAGGAGATTGGTCGCTGTTTTGGTTCCGCGTTCCGTCGAGCCTCGGTCCGCAGTTGGCTTCCAAGGGAAGCGTCGCGGTGGATGGCGTGAGCTTGACCTTGGTCGACGTGGAGGAGGACCGCTTTAGCGTGGCCCTGATTCCGCACACGCTGAACGTCACGAATCTCGGGCAATTGCAGGCCGGGAGCCGCGCGAACATCGAGACGGATCTGCTGGCGAAATACGTCGAGCGGCAACTGGCAGCCAGGTTTTCCCAAGACCACACCTTCGAAGCAGCCGACCAGCCCGGCATCCCACGCCCTCCGGCGGATGCCTCATGAACGCGCCGAATCTGCCCTCCCAAACACTGTCGTACTTGCGGAAACGCTTCGACGCGACCGGCATCCGCCCGCTGACAAGGTTCGGGCAGAATTTTCTGATCGACCTGAACCTCCACCGCGTGCTGGTCACTGCCGCCGACCTGGGGCCGCGTGACGTGGTGTTGGAGGTCGGTACCGGGACGGGAGCATTGACCGGACTGATGGCGGATTCCGCAGCGGCGGTCGTCACGGTCGAGGTGGACCAAGCACTCTTCGCCCTGGCTCGGGAACAGCTTCTCGGCTGGCCCACGATCACCATGCTGCACACCGATGTGCTCAAAAACAAAAATACGCTCAATCCTTCGGTGGTGCACACGGTCCAGCAAGTGCTGGCTAAAGTTCCCGAAAGCCGGCTCAAGCTCGTCGCCAATCTCCCGTACAACATCGCCACGCCGCTCATCTCGAACCTGCTTCGCGCGGAGATCCTGCCCTTCAGCATGACGGTCACGATTCAACGGGAATTGGCCGAACGCATCATGGCCGGGCCCGGCAGCAAGGACTACGGCGCTTTGAGTGTGTGGATTCAAGCGCAGTGCCACGGCGAAATTGTGCGCTATTTGCCACCCTCGGTCTTTTGGCCACGTCCCAAGGTGGAATCGGCAATCATTCACTTGGAAGTCGATCAGCAGCTCCGTCAGGCGATCCCGGATCGCGATTTTTTTCACGAATTCCTGCGGGGCATCTTTTTGCACCGCAGGAAATTTCTTCGCGCCGGCCTGTTAAGCACCTACAAGCGTCGGCTAGGAAAACCGGAAGTCGACCACATCATGACGGAGCAAAATTTCGCCGCCGACACTCGAGCCGAGCAGCTTGACTTGCCTCGGCTGCTTAAACTCTGCGAGGCGATTCGGTTGCGGCTAAACGCCTCATCAGCAGAAAGCCCTTAGGTGTTTTCACCCAGCCGGTCTGGCGGAGACAAATTGGTGAAATCCCCCTTTGTTTCGATTGGAGCCCGTTGTACTGAATAAGAGTTGTCGGTAAGATAACACTCACCTCGCACCTCCCTCCACGCCGACATCTGGCCGTCGGGCCAAGATGAATTTCTTTGAGTTCTTTTTCAACGGGAGGAGGCAGCTATGTTCTGTCATTCGGTAAATTTCACGGTGAGTCGGCGTAACGTGAAGCGCACCTTTGTTCTCGTGACCGGCGTTTGCTGGGCCATGTCCGACCTGCAATCCGTTTCGCATGCGGCAGAGTTTTATCCCATCACCTCGGCCACGGCGAGCACCGCGGACAACGACCTGTGGCCCGCCGAGAACCTGATCCAAGGCCCAGGGCCAGGGTTCGACGCCAGCGAACCCCATCTTCAGATGGTGGACAGCGGCGAAGAGGACCTGTGGGTTACCGCCGCCTGCGGTTTTCCCTGTGACTACATCGAAACGACGGGCAACCCGGTCCTCACTTTCGACCTGGGCGAGGACCGCTCGTTGAAAGAGATCAGCGTGTGGGGATATTCGGCTGGAAACGCCAATGGCATCAATGACTTCAGCCTGCGATTCGCCACCGACGCGGACGGACCGGACGGTTTTGGCACCTCGGTCACCTTCAATCCCCGCATCACCGAAATCCCGTTTGGGGCTGAGGAGCGGGAAAGCCGCCTGTTCTATCGCGAAGTGACGGCCCGCTATGTCGAGCTGACCGCGGAAGACAACTATTTCGTGGCACCCGGGGATGGCAGCGGCGGTGAAGTTCCTGGCGGCGACCGCGTGGGATTGGGCGAACTGGCATTCGCGATGATCGAGGAAGAATTCGTGACCGGGGATTTCAATCAAGACGGTGTACTCGACATCGCGGATTACGAGGTGATGTTGGCCAACTTCCGCGGCGGCGCAACCTTCCAAGAGGGGGATCTCAACCTAGACCGCCAGGTAAACCTGTTCGACTTCTTGGAGTTTCAGAGCATTTTCTCGGCCGCGCCTGCTGCCGCCGTGCCCGAGCCATCCACCTGGATTCTCGGCGCAATAGCTTTTCTGGCCCTGGCATGGAACCGTCGCCGGTTCTCACGGGACCGCTAAAGCTAGCTTATGTTGTGCTGAAGGTTTTCGCTCTTTTTGGGGAGTGAGTCGAACGCGCTCCTCGAAACGCGGTCTGCCTCAGCACACTAGCCAGCGTTAGGCAATTTCGGCACAATGGGCACTCGAACCGAGCTGATAGGGCCGGTTCGAGTGCCCTTGTTCCCATTACGGCCGCGTCGCCGTTGGCCTCGCATATTCCTCTAGAACGAAGACCAAAACACCATGTCATCGAATTGGAGTTCGAGCAGTATTGAAACCGTCCATGCCCGGCAGATTTTGGATAGCCGGGGCAATCCCACCGTGGAAGTGGACGTCTACTTGGCCGATGGTTCCTTTGGCCGCGCGGCAGTCCCCAGTGGAGCCAGCACCGGCGTGCACGAAGCTTGGGAACTGCGGGACGGTGACAAAAACCAATTCCTGGGCAAGGGAGTGGCCATCGCCGTCCAAAACGTCAACGAGAAGCTCGCGGATGCGGTCCTCGGCATGGACGCACTCGACCAGGCCGCCATCGACCAGGCGATGATCGAGTTGGACGGCTCGGAAAACAAAAAGAATCTTGGCGCGAACGCGATTCTCGGTGTCTCGCTGGCGGTCGCCAGGGCGGGGGCGGACCATGCCGCTTTGCCACTGTTTCGTTACTTGGGGGGAGTCGGCGCGCGGCTGCTGCCGGCTCCCATGATGAACATCGTCAATGGTGGAGAGCACGCGGACAATTCCGTGGACGTGCAGGAATTCATGGTCATGCCCCTCGGATTTTCGACTTTCAGCGACGCGTTGCGGGCCGGCGTGGAAGTCTTCCATCACCTGAAGAAGGTGTTGCAAGCGAAGAAGCTGAACACCGCCGTGGGGGATGAAGGGGGCTTCGCGCCAGACCTCGGGAGCAACGCCGAGGCGCTCGATTTGATCATGGAAGCCATCGGCAAGGCCGGCTATGAGCCAGGCAAGCAAATCGCGATCGCCTTGGACGTGGCGGCGACCGAATTCTTCGACGAAAAATCGGGCAAGTACGCCATTGATGGGAAAGAACTTCCCGCCACGGAGATGGTGGAGTTGCTGGCCGGCTGGGCCGCCAAGTATCCCATCTGTTCGATCGAGGACGGTTGCAGTGAAGATGACTGGGAAGGCTGGAAGATGCTCACCGAGCGCCTGGGGGGCCGCGTGCAACTCGTGGGAGACGACCTGTTCGTCACCAATACGAAGCGTTTGCAACAGGGCATCGATGCCGGCGTGGGAAATAGCATCCTCATCAAGGTAAACCAGATCGGCAGCCTAAGCGAAACCATCGACGCCATTCACCTGGCAGCGCGGCACGGCTATACCAGTATCTCCAGCCACCGTTCGGGCGAAACCGAAGATGCCACGATCGCCGATTTGGCCGTCGCGTTGCAAACCGGACAAATCAAGACCGGTTCCGCTTCCCGCACCGATCGCATGGCCAAGTACAATCAACTTTTGCGGATCGAGGAGATGCTCGGTTCCACGGCTCAGTACGCCGGACCGCTGTTTCCCAAAAAGCCCGCATAGTACGTGTCGCACGGCCGTGTGGCGTCGGCGGCGGTACGAGACTTGAGCCAAACAGCGCAATAGCCGCTACCTTTTGCCAAAACGCGCTTTAAGGGAGGAACGCGGTGCCCTCACCGCCGTCAGCGTCCACGCCGCCAACCCGCTCCGCGGTCACCGATTCTCCGTGGTTTTGGCTGTCTGTCTTCGGAGGCATGGGCGCCTTGGCTTTGGTGGCCATCGCTCCTAAGTACGCCCAGCGGCAAGCGCGGATCGAGCGGCGGTTTGAGGTACGCGAGCGTCTCGGATACCCCTCTTCTCGGATCGGCACGCGTGGCGCGGTGGCGCCTCCCGAGGCGGTCGAATTCGCGAAGACGGAAAGAGCCGCCGAAGAAAGCGGCTTGCTTGTCCCCCTCTGGCCACTCATCGTCGTGGCCCTGCTGATGTGCGGCTGGGGGGCTTGGCGGGTGTCACGGGCAGGATCGCCGCAACAAGCCGTGGAGAACACTTCATGACTTGGTGGACGGAAAATCCAGTTCCCATCTTGGTCTTCTGCGTGGCGGCGATTGCCATCATCGCCATCGCTTTCTTGCAAACGGGACGCAAGTGGTGCCTGTATGCCGGCGTGGCCGTGGTGCTTCTGGCCGCCAGTGCTCTCGTCGTGGATCAGGTCGTGATCACGGATCGCGAGCAGATCGAGATCACGCTGCGGGATCTGGCCGATTTGGTGGGCGCGAACGATGTCCCCGGTGTGTTGGCACACATTGCAGCCGACGCCACGCGGATGCGGAACGATGCCGAGCGGTATCTAACGCGGTACCAGATCGAACGCGCCAGCATCGGCCAAAGAATCGTGGTCGAGATTCATGAACGCCAGCAGCCGCCCATGGCCACGGCGGAGTTCACGGGCCGAATCGAAATTCCCGAAGCTCAGGAAATGGCGGGCCGCTCGATCGCCGTGCGGAAATTTCGCTTGCAGTTACGCAAAGAAGGTCCCGGCGATTGGCGGTGCGTGGACTATGAGATGATGAACCCGCTGGGCAACTAGATTCTCTACACGCTAATACTGCGAGCCGGTCTGGTACCACGTATCCCAGTGGTTGGCGATTTCAAACACGCGGCCTCGCACGCGAATGTTCGTGCGATGCTGCCGAAAGCCGCTGCGGGTGTAAACTCCCCAAGGACGCGTGTAATACGGAGCCCGGAGCGGTGACTGGCGGCCCGTCTCCACGGGTACGATCGGTTCATGCGAGTAATAAGAGCGTTGGAACACCCAACTTCCGGCGCGGGCATCCGGCACGCCCAGTATGCCCCATGACAGGACCACGAAGCTTGCCATGAGAAAGCAGCGTGACCATGCCGGGCGAGGGAAGCGGATTCGCGAAACGATGTCGTGGATGGAAATCACTTGAATCACTGGTGGAGTATCAGAGTTGCTGAGTATTTGGGAAAAGTCGAAGGCTGCCGATGCTACTGCTGGTGTTCGACCATTAACTCACCCCGCTCTGGATCGTAGATATACCGGTCCTCCTCGGGCAAGCGAGGCAACTCGATCCGGTTAGCTTGGATGATGTCTTTCATAAAGGCCTCGTGCGTGGCCGGTTTCTGGCCGTGCTCCGCCTCGTATAAGTTCAATGCGTGCGTCACTTGATTGAAAACGAGTCGCTGGCCCGCGAGGAAGCGGGCCCGAATGGCCGGCTCCACGAGGATTCCGCCTCCGTAACCCCGTCCTTGGGCACCCACTCCCGCTTCCGCTTTTTCCCGAACCGGCGCGGGAGGTGGCGCCGGCGACGGGGCTTGGCTCACGTGATCATTCGCATTAGCTGGAGCGGCGGCGGCCGGAGGAGGCGGTGGCGGAGCGGGGGACGTATCCATGTCGACTCCCAAGGCACCCGGCCTCACCGGCGGCGAACTGGGAGCGATCGGTTCGCAACCCCAAGACACAACTCCCAAGATAATCGCTCCGCATGTCCACGCCAATTTATTCGAGCCGTCCTCTTTCATGACTCCCTCCCTTGCTCCGCCCCGTGGGTAATGGCTAATCCTGCTCCGCCTCGGTATTCGAGGCATCGAGTTTCCATTCCCGCATCTTTTCCAGCATTTCCGGCTGTGTCAAATTGAAATCCAAAGGCGTTAGGGTAATGTAGCCATGCTCCAGTGCCGTGAGGTCGTCGTCATGCTCCCGATTGGGAGGCGGCGGCGGATCGCTCGTGGCCCAAAAGTAGGGTCGGCCTCGGGGATCGGTCCGTCGCTCGAAATGTTCTCCGTAGCGGGCTAATCCCATCGGCACCACGCGGAATTTTGGACGCAGATAAAGTGCATGCCTCGGCAAATTGAGATTAAAAACTTGTCCCGCTTCCGGCTGATGGCTGATTAACTTGCTGATGATTTCCACGCTGATCTCGGCGGCGCGGTCGTAATCCGCTAGAGGGTCGGATTCCAGTGACACCGCCACGCTGGTGATCCCGAAAAAGCCTCCTTCGATGGCCGCCGAGACGGTCCCCGAATACAACACATTGATGCCGGCGTTGAGGCCCGCGTTGATGCCGCTGACGATCAAATCGGGCGGTTGCGGGCAAAACTCGAACACTCCCAGCTTCACGCAATCGGCGGGGCTCCCTTCCACGGCCCAACCCCGCAGCCGTCCGTCATGGTACACCTCGATGGCCACCAATGGCCGCAGGAACGTGATGGAATGGCCCACGCCGCTCTGCTCCGTGGCGGGGGCCACCACCGTGACATCCCCTAGCCGACGCAATTGGCGTTCCAACGCGAAGAGCCCCGGCGCGTAAATCCCGTCATCGTTGGTCAGCAGGATTTGCACGGCTGCCTGTTTCTGTTCACGATTTCGCGGAGATTGGCCAAAGATGATCCGTCGCGGTCGAGTATAAGGGGGCTCCTAAGAGGCAGCAATGATCCCCGAAACTCCATACAAAAGCAGGAGATGCGGGCGAGCGCCGTCAGACCGGCCGCCCCGGCCGTGAAACCGTCCTGACGCGGGCCTAGAATGCGGAGAATCGGCGGCGACCAATTTGGGGAAAGCGTGGCGACCGCGCTCGCGTCTTCGCCGCAGTGTTGATTTTATGCTACCCGTGGAGAAATCGCCTCAACATGCCTGAGGTCTTTTGGCAACGCTGCAAGTCTCGTGTCTCACCCTGCACGTGACGTGTACCGTGATCTCGCCACGGCACATCTCGGCCCAAACCGGCAAGCGCTTGGAGGCCATGCTTACCAGCACATGGCGATACGGATCAGGTCGCAACGATCCTGACGAGTGTCCAGGAAATTCAACGGGAAAATTTTGGTCCGAGTCAAATTGCCTGCCAGATGGCTTGACCAGTTCCGTTCTATGTTTGAGAGCGACGTTTGCTTTTCCCACCCGACGGAGCGGAGTGATGACTTTCTGAATCACTCGGTGCCTCACCCTCCATGCTGCAGGCGGAATGAATCGTGATGACTGTTATGGATGCAGCCCATCCCATGGGCGACCTGAAGCAAGTCAAATCCCTGGCGGGCGAACTGCTCGTGGATTTCGAGGAAGACGCGTTACGCAACGCCTTGATTCGCGCCGCCGGTGAAAAGCTCTCGAGGGTGGCCGATTCCTCCGCGCATACGATCGGCAACCAGTTGCAAAACATCCGGCAAAGTATTGCCGATTTCGATACGATCCTCGAGGAGATGAAACTCGTCCAAGCGAATGTGCGAGAGATCGATTCCAACGTCAGCGCGGTCGTGGAGGAGACGACGAGCAGCTCCGCCGAATTGCATCGCGTCAGCGAGCGGACGCGGATGCTGCAAGAGCATTTCACGGCCATCGAGAGTCTGCTCAGCACCGTCAATGAAATCGCGGATCAGACGCACTTGCTGTCACTCAATGCCACGATCGAGGCCGCACGCGCCGGAGAGGCGGGCCGCGGATTTTCCGTCGTGGCCAGGGAAGTCAAGAAGCTGGCCAATACCACCAAAACCACGAATAAGGAGATCCGCGTCACGCTCGATCGCATCGCGGAATCCGTCTCCACGCTTTCCACCAGCGTGAAACAATCCGTGGAGAAGATGCGCGGCTCGGTCGAGGCCGTGGAAACCACGCGGGAAAGCGCGTCGATGATCGGCTCCAAGACCGCCCGGTTTAGCGAGCAGCTCGAGCAGTCACTGACGAATTTTCACAAGTTGGATGAATCCTCCATCGCCGTCGAAAACGAGGCACAAGAAATCAATACGATCGGCCGGACGTTCTCGTATTTGATCGAATTGATGGCCATGCAGCAGTTGGGCGCCGAGACGTTGAATCCTCTGGAGCGGCTATTGCCCTTGGTGGAAAAAAGTACGTTTCGGGCTCCCGAGCGGTTCACGCACAAAGAATGTGAATATGTACTTAAGCCGCAGGACATCCTCATTTCGGCCACGGACACGCGAGGCGTGATAACCTTCGCGAACAACGCATTTTACGAAGTTGCCGAGTACGAATTTGGTGAACTGGTCGGCCAGCCACACAATGTGATTCGACATCCCGACATGCCCCGGGCAGCTTTCGCCGACCTCTGGATGGTGATCCAGGCCGGGAAACTCTGGCAGGGTTATGTGGCCAATCGCTCCAAACATGGACGGCTGTATTGGGTCAAAGCGAACGTTTTTCCCTGCTTCGAAAACGGGGAAATCGTCGGCTACATCTCGATCCGCACCAAACCGGAAGCCGAGATGATCGCGCAGGCCAAGAAGGCGTATCGCCTGGTACCCTAGCGTCTTTCCACGAATCGGTTACTCGCGACAAGAGCCGCTCAGGCCGCGCGAGAGGGGCGGTGCTGCAAGTCCCATAGGCGGCCATATTTTAGTTGGACGCTGACCGCGGCCCGCTGGGCCATGAGCAAGCCAAACGTGCCGTCGCGGTAGCCACCTTTGAGGAAGTAGAACTTCAGAAAAGCCGCCAACGGGCGGAGGCTCAGTTCCCAAAACCCGCAGCGTTTGCCTTCCTGCCACTCGTCACGGCCCACGGTATCGATTCGCACGGCCGCCAGCTGTCCGTCGAAGTAACTTTCCCAGGCAAAGTCACGCGAATTGTGTAAGATCGGACCACGAAGTCTGCCGCAGTTGCCTTGCTTGGGAAGTCGGGCATCGTGCGTCGGATCATCCCGCCACTCCACCCGCTCGCGATGGAACAGACGGTCCACGCGGTCGGGATCGAGTGCCCGCGCGTGGCGCCCCAGGATGTAGTTTTTTCTGGGCATGGTGAACAGGGCATGCCGCTGAAACTTCTCATCGCCAAGTTCGGCGATTTCGTCCCGTAACTCGCCGCTGATTTCTTCGTCGGCGTCTAGCATCAGCACCCAATCATTCTTCGCGGCGGATGCGAGCAATTTCTTGTTCTCACGGAAGTTGACCCAGGGGTGATATTCCACTCGGTCTGCCCACTTTTCCGCCAACGCGACCGTCCCATCGGTCGAGCCCGAATCGAAGACGAGGATCTCGTCGCACCAAGGGCATTCGCGGGCCGATTGGAGCGCGTGTTCCACGCGCGATTCTTCGTTGAACGTCACCAGACCGATGGTGATTTTGGGAGGCATGGCAGACTAAGCTGGAGATCGGGAAGTGAATCTACTATGTGCGCTGCTCGGAATGATCGGTGCAATCTGCCCATTCACTTTAATCCGAATTCCTGTAAGTCGAACTGGCCATCCCCCGTCTCAGTCATCCGCTTCGTCGTGCAATTCCCGCAACAATCGAATTGCGGTATCCCGGAGGGCTTCACCGCCTCCTGGCTGGATGCGGGAATTCACCGTTTCATAACTCCCTTCGGCAAACGCCTTACGGGTCGGCAGGTAACCGGGCGCGTCGTTGCACAGTTCGACCACGGCGGTCCAGGAAAAGGGCGACACTTGTTTGATGTCCAGCCCCAGTTCCACGAAGACCTCGCCCGGGAGGGCCACGACGGCGGCATCTGGCCCAAGCCGGAACACCTGGACTTCGACCGTTAGGGACTCGCTTCCCCGTTCGGCGATGTCCACGATGCTGTACGTTTGCACCTGCTCCAAAAAAGAATGTTCCCGCGTACCGATTTTGTCCAAATCGCGACGGGCCTGGTCGATTTCCGCCGGCGTGAATTGCTTCATGGGGATTTCCCATCGGGCGGAACGGACACCCAGGGATGGCGTCTCGATTTTCCGCAAGCCATCCAGGCCGCCGGCCACGGTGGTTCCCAAAATTTCCCCAATTCGTCGAGCTTCCACCTGCCCTTTTTGGGGACGGTCATGTGAAACATCGATATGGTTAATGTCCCCGCAGGTTCCGGCGGCAAACAAAGACGTACAGCCGCTTCCGAGCCGTTCGCGGATCTTCTCATGCAAATAGAGCGGGTAATCGGCGGAGTATTCCGATCCGCCCACGGTGTCCAAGTGCAGAGCGAAGGCGGTCAGGCAGGCGATCGGTTTGCCGTCCGAATGATCCTTGGCCACCAAGATCGAAACCTCCGGATCGATCGGCCCGACAGGCCGCACGATGCGTGGATTCAGCTTGCCGGGGTTGAAGCGGACGGTCCCATCTTCCATGAAGAAACGCCGATTGAAGGAGATTCCCCGCTGTTCGACACTGCCGACTTCCAAACTGGCCGGACGCGTTTCCTGGCGGGCCTGAACCAAAGCCGAGACCAGTTTCGCCGTGAGTTCTTCTGCGTAATCCCGGGCTTCTTGTGGATCAATGCCGTGACGTTCCACGGCCCGCTGGTGAAAATGGTTTCGCATGGCGCCGAAATAGAGCGGGCCCGTATGGGAATGCGTGGCCATGATCGTGACATGCTCGGCCGGAATCCCCGTTTCCCGTTCCGCACGCGCGCGAGCGGCGTGTGATATTTCCGGCCCGATGCCGACGAGATCACAAGCCACCCACCCGAACCAGGTTTCTCCTTGGCCGCAGACCAGGGCCTTGGCGAATAGCGGATCGTGCGTTCCCGTATTCAATCGCTCACGGAAATAGCCGCTCATGCGAAAGCCCGGCGGAGGCGTGATGTCGACCGTGGCCACGCCCACTTGAAGCGTGTCCGCGGGCGATGCCGAAACCCCTCCAAAAACCGTCACTCCCAATGCCACGAGGAACATCCAGTACCGCATGCCACTGAACCTTTCTTGCGGAGTCAATTCGGACTTGCTTGAGGAGAAACGCCCCGTGCAAACCTCGGCCTATGATAGCGTGGTCAGAGGGGGATGTTCCACTTTTTCGCGAAACGTGGGTGGTGCCCTCGTGGGTCACGAGGCATCTGCATCGGCAACGGATGTCACGCGGACACCCGCGTTGCAGGGGGCCGCGAGGCAAGTCGTACAGGAATCGAAAATTGAACCCCAATTCGGGAGTTGCTCCGCGATGCGTTCGGCATTCGCTGGCGAGGGCAGCAAGGCGAATACCGTCGGCCCCCAAGAAGATTGCCCCACTCCTTGGACTCCCTCTTCCCGCAAGCGGCGAATGATGTTCGCGACTTCCGGGCTGGCGTAGCTGCCGTGCTGGCAAGAGGCGAAGGCTTGACCGGCCAGAGCGCCGAAGTCATGCAAGCCCGCGCTGAATTCCTCAAAGCATGGTTTGACGATGGCCGGCAACATCCGCATTAACAAGATCTGGGCCAACTCAGCGGAGACCTCGTACGGCACCGGCGGCATGCTGGAAAAAGCTTGTATTTCCGCTTGGCCAGCCAGTCCTTTCCCAGGTCGTGGTCGGATCAACAGGAAGCGCCAGCCGGATGGAATCTCCCAGCGTCCAATAAGTGGAGCCAGCGTTTCGCCGCGACGCTTTCCCCCCTCGACGATCAACCCTCCCAGTTCGAAGCCATAGGTTCCCACGGCCGAACGTTGAGCGCGATTTAGGCAAGATGCCAAGCAGGAAAGTTCCATATCCGGTAAGCCATGCAAACTGGCCAGCCCGCGGCCGATCGCGAGCGCGAGCTGAGTACCGGTTCCCAATCCCGCATGTTCTTCCGAAACCTGCTCGACCTCGATTTCACAATCGGGTTCCGCGCGGGACAAGAAAGTTTCAGCGAAACGTCGTGCCGCATGTTCGGCCCTCGCTGACAGCGGACCATGGCAATGAAAGTGTCTTGCCTTGCGCAGCCGCACGCGAAGACCGGGAGCATCGATCATGGTCCCGACCCCGCCAAATTCTCGCACATTCTCCTGTCCGAAGGAAAACATGCCGAAGTGCAAACGGCTGGGAGCGGTCACCACTACGGTAGAGGCGGTCATGGGCCAACACGTTCGCGACGGAGTACGCTCTTCGCGTTCCGACTCAAGAGGATTCTGGTTCGGGCGAAGGTGCGGACGGCGCGTCGGGCGTCTTTTCTTCCGCCGATTTGACCTCAGGCGCCGTGGGAATAAAGATCCGGTGAACTTCCGTGGCATCGAGGTTTCGCCGCAGCAACAGATAAACCCCAGTCAAGGCCGTCCAGAAATAGCTGAGCACGTACCCGGCAAGCATCCATTGCAGCAGGCCGTTCCACCAGTGAATGAACTGCACGCCGTAGCCCGACCATCCGGCGGCGGCTCCAGGAAGCAAACTCGCGGTCCGCGCGTCGCCCAATCCCCAGGAAACGCCCCAAATACTCGCCCAAAACGTACCCTCCAAGAGGAGCCACACGAGCAGCAGGCCCATCGCGCCATTGATCGTGGCCACGACGAGATAAAACGCGTAATGCCATGGACGCTGCAAGGCATAGGCAAAACCCCGGCTTAGCCCGTCGAAACCGTCCGAACACTCCACGCTGATGGCCGCGATGGTCAGCGGGAACGAGACGACAGCACCCGCCGCGATCAAAAAAATAAAGAGCCCGGCCAAGACCAAGGAGGGCCAAAACACGCCCACGGTAATCATTCCGAACCCGGTGCGGGCAAACGCGGCGGCGGGAAACAGCACGAGCACCATCAGCCCGATACCGATCCAAGGCAGCAATAACCCACCCATGTAGGACAAAAAATGACGCCGCACGTGTCGCAACAAATCGCCGAAATACAGTTCACGGTTGTCCGCCATGAGCAATCCGGCCACTCGCGTGAGCGGCATGCCGGCCAGCAAAAACACTCCTAGCGTCCAACCGACAGCCGTCAGTTGCCACGTGGAGGGCAGGGAGCTCGACTGCAATGCGCTCGTGCCCAGCCATTTGCCAGCCTCGATCGTATTTGTCAGCAGCGGTGTGGTGGCCCAAATCGAAACGTCGCTGTCAGCTTCTGCCGGCGCGTGTTCCAAGGGCGATGCGAGGATCGTCCAGAGTTCCGTCGCGGATGCGGGGGAAGCTTCACCGGGATCATGGGCCAACGACAAGACCTGCCACCCGGCAATCATCAGCCCCACGAATCCGGTCGCTAAGAACCACGCGCGTGGATTGGCGGCGGCTCGTGGACATTGCATCAGTAACAACCAGGGAAAGACCGCTAGCCACTCCACATGCGATACGGAACGTGGAGGCGTATTTCCCAAGCTTGAAGGATTCGGTTCCTGCACCATCTCAGTTGATTCTTGTTCGTGTCGCGGGGACGTGTTGCGCTTTAGGGGCTGAACATCACGAATCCAAACAGCGAAAAGGGGGGATTCAACTCACCGGGAAAAAACTCACGCTGCGAATCCAGTCGCGGGCGGTGCTCTGGGGGGTTGGCGGACCGTATATGCCCGTCCGCATGCACGCTCATACCCGATTTTTCGATGAAGCAAAACCCCCTTGGCGTAATTCGGTAGGCAAAATGCTTGAGGATACGGACGAAGTGGAGGGCGGAGGATTCGCCCGGCTACACGGAACTCGCTGGCACGCACTGGCGAAATCGGACATTCCGCTGGCCGCGAAACCTCGTCCCGGCCTTCCCGGTGAACTTTCTTCGAGGTTAGGCAGGCGGCCCCTCGAACAGATCGCGCCCGGCGCAGAGCGCCCGCATCTTGGCGTCGGCCACGGTGCGGGGCAACATCCAAAAACCACAATCGGGATGGACGTAAGCGATGCGTTCCGTGCCCAGCGTGTTCGCGGCGTGTTCCAGCCTTTGGGCAACTTGGCTGGCCGACTCCACCTGATTGTCCTTGATGTCGATGACTCCGATGCCCAACGCGATTTCAGGCCGCACATCCCGCAGGTAGGCCAACTCTTCAGCAGGGCGTCGGGCCATTTCCAGCACGACGTGGTCGGTTTCGAGTAGGTTCAAGAATTCGACCAGCGCCTGATAGTGGCCCCCTTGGATCGTCTGACCTCCATAGTTGCCGAAACAGAGATGGACTCCCTTTTCATGCCGCACGCCGGATAGGACATGGTTGATCGCCTCGGCAGCGAGAGGTCCGTCTTCGGGGTGCCCGGTTACGTTGGCTTCATCGATTTGGACGACATCCGCCTCGACTTCCACGATTTGATTTCGCAGGATCTCCGCCAAGGCCATCAACAGGTTGCGAAAGTCGCCATAGTGTTCGTCATGCAGCACCTTGGCGAGCATGTAGGGGCTGGTGACGGTGAACTTCTTCGGCGCGGGAGTCATCTCCGCATAGGGCGCGTAATCGCTTGCCAAGTCGAGCGCGCCTTCGCTCAATTCCCCGACGACGGCACCTGCCGGCCGCGCGCGGTAGGCCATCCCCTGCCGGGCGGCGTATTCGCGCAACTGAGTACGGGACAAGTCGACGGATACGCCTGCCAAGGGGCGGACGAAATAGTCGATCATCCCGTTGGTTTCCGGGTGGTTCACGTCCCAGCGGTACAGCTCACCATCCGCCACAACATCGATCCCGGCCAATTCTTGGCTCTTGATGACCACGAGCTGCGCGTCCCGTAGGTTTTCCCGCGTGCTCATGACCCTTAGCCAAACGGGCACCGGATAACTGCCCACGACGGTCGTCTTGATCATGCGTGCCTGCCTGAGCGAAGGATTTCTCGGTTACAAACCCAGCGTATCGTAGTGCCAATCCGTGGCATCGATCCAGTCTTCATCCCTTGGTTCCACCGCGAAGCCGAAACCGGGGCATTGCAGCGAGGCCAACGACATTTTGCCCTGCTCGATCCTGGGAAACACGTGGCCATGTCGTTCTTCATAGAAATCGGAATGGGTTTGCAGTGCCGCTTCACGGTCCCGCTGGGGCAAGTAATCCAAACCCGGGTGATAGTGGTGGCCATTCCGTTCCACATGGGTCAGTCCCAACAGGGCCGTCAGACACAGGTCCGCTTGCACGGGAATGATGCCCACCGTGCAGAGGTCTTCGCCGGTCATGATGTAGTGGGAATCCTGGCCCTGGTTGTTCCACTTCCAGATCAAACCGGCATTCAGCAGCGATTTGATGGGGCCTTTGCAGTTCTTGCTGCTCACGCCTCGATAGCCGAGATCCTTCGCCTTGGGGAAGGCATCCAGCGTGCCATCCGACTCGTCGAGAATGACCGGGACTTCTCCGGCAAGTTCGCCAATGCCTCGGGCCGATTCGGAGAGCGCGACGTTCCGCTCCAACGGCTGCTCCAAGGCTAGCAAGTTTTCCCACAGTGTTTTGAGCGCCGATTCAGCCCGGACGGCATCCACCCATGCGGCGAACTGACCGAGCGAAGCGAATTGTTCGTTGCCATCAAGCGTGAGCTGATAATCCGGGCCTCGGTGCCGCTCCACTACCTGGGCGAAACGCCGCAAGCGATCGAGATCCTGATCCAACTGGCCGCTGATTTTGACCTTGAAATACTGGATGCCGTGGCGCGTGATGTACTCTTCCAACGCTTGCGGCGAACCGTCCGAGAGACGCTGCCCGTCCGGGATCTCCGCGACTTCCAGCGGGTCCGCGAATCCGACCGTCTGCCGCACGTATGCCGACTCCAAGGGCCGCTCCGGCAACCACTGGCGCGGAGCCACGTCTCGCAACTCCTCATACACGCGGCCCGCGTCGACACCGAAGATGTTTTCTTGGAAGGCTTGGGCCAAGCTCATGCCGGACGATCGGGCCAGCGCGTCCATGAGCGCCCGCTCCACCATGCTCACGCCGAAACTGCACAGCAGCGGGTTGAGACCCTGCGCGGTGCCTTCCTTATGGACCCGGCGATAGATTTCGTACCAACAGGGGAAAAAGGAGACCGGCCGCAAGGCGATATCCAGAGCGGCTTGCCGCGCTAGGCCAATCACGTGCAGCATGTCCTCGATTTGCCCGCGATAGTCCCGTGTACCGCTCTTGTCGAACCAGGCGGGGGGCAGGCAATCTCCGCTATAGCCATGCTGCTCGCGACCGTTCACGTCCACGACAACGCGCAGCGTGGCCTGGGGGCATTTGGTGAGCACCGCCTTTCCGTACAGGAAAGGGAGGCGCGTCGTCGAATTGCGAAAACCCAAGCGAGTTTCACGCAGCGCGAACGCGATGGAGTTGGAACCATTCATACGGTTGCCTGATCGCGGTGGCGTGACGCGTCCTGACGATCATGCCTTGGGCGCCGCGCGAGTTGGCTTCGCGTGAGTCCGCTGCGGCGGATAGCGTTAATCGTCCATGTCCACGGTCAGATATTGAATGCTAAAGAACCGTGACGCGTCGGTCCACACTTTTTCCACCTTCCAGCCGGCGGCCCGGGCCACTTCGGCAAAGCCCGAAAGCGTGTATTTATAGGAATTCTCGGTGTGGATACTTTCGCCTTCACGAAAGTGGAACTCCTGGCCGTCCAGCGTCACGACTTGATCCCTGTCGCTGACCAAGTGCATTTCTACGCGCCCTTCGTCCGAGTTGTAGACGGCCTGATGGCTGAATTCATCGGTCTCGAAATCGGCTCCCAGCTCTCGATTCATCCGCTTCAGAAGGTTGAGATTGAACCGGGACGTGACGCCTTCCCCGTCATTGTAGGCCCGTTCTAGGACGTGTTCGCTTTTTTGTAGGTCCACGCCCAACAATACGCCCCCTTCCGCGCCGCACCAGGCATGCATGTGCCTCAAGAATTCCGCGGCGCCATCGGGAGTCATGTTGCCAATCGTGGAGCCGGGAAAGTAGATCACGGTACGCTCCACCGGGCTGCTCGGGGACGGGACCGAGAAGTCGGTGTGGTAATCGGCACACACCGGCAGAATCTCCAAATCGGGAAAGCGTCGGTGCAATTCCTCCACGGCCTGTTCCAATGCCGCCGGCGAAATCTCCACGGGAACATATCCCGCCGGTTCGTGCAGGTGCTTTAGCAGCAGGCGTGTCTTCAGGCTGCTGCCACTCCCCAATTCGAGGAGCAAGCATCGCGGTCCCACGGCGTCCGCCATCTCGTCCACGTACTGGTCCATAATGGCCATTTCCGTGCGCGTGGGGTAGTAGTCTTCCGCTTGGCAAATCTCTTCAAACAACTCGGAGCCCTCGTCGTCGTAAAGATATTTGCAAGGGATTTGCTTCTGAAGCTCTCCCAATCCCGCGGCCACGGCCGAGCGAAAGGAACAGTGAGGCTCGGTACTGGAAGGAGAATGCGCGGTGTGCGTTTGGGACATGGTGCCTCCATTCTGAGGGTTGATACATGAAATTCGGCGATCAGAATTCCAGCAAAAAGGCTAGGCGCCGCTTGGTCTAGAATTCAGGAGCCGAGATGCAACATGGTTAACGGGCGCGAGGGGAACCCCTCGGAGATGGGAAAGAAACGGCGAAAGGGATTCACAAAGTGTAACGGATTTGGCCCGCGTGTGCAGGGTGCTTCGCGAAAGGGCTGGAATTTGCCGCCGAAGCCGGACGAAATTCCCTGAAAAGCCTGGAGGCAGGGAGTTCCGGAGTTTGTGAAGGTCCGGCGGTGATGGGCCGTGGAACGCCGATTGACAAAGGGCTCTGAGTCTGGAGCCCGCTGGCTGCCCAAAAAAACTACCCGCCGGAATCTCCCGATGAGGAGACAGGGCGGGTAGTCGCGATATTCATCCTTTGGAAGTCGCCGTGAAATTCACGAACGGCATCGGGCGTTTTAGAAGTCGGCCCAATCGGAAAACACCTCATCGGCGAGTTCCGTGAAAGCGGCGTCATCCAATTCATCGCTTTCGGTTTCCTCACCGCGAGACGCTTCCAGAGCCAAAGCCAAGGCGGCCTCGTGAGGCATATCCTTTGCTTGCTTCGAGGATTCCTCATGGCTCACGCCAGCGGCCAACAAGGCGTCTGACATCCCGTCCTCCACGTCCATCGGGGCGATCGGAGCCGCGACGGGTGCCGTACCCACCACGGAAGTGGCGGGCTCAGCGGGCGCGGGTGCCGGAGCCGGATTCACCGGACTGCTGGAGTTATTCGCGTTGAGATGGTTAATGACCCACAGGGCATCATGGGGAGAAACATAGCCATCCCCATTCACATCGTAGTAGTAATGCGTGATCTCCTTGCTGATCGGCATGCTGGTCACGGTGTGCGTGCCGCCGTGATTGTTGAGGGCGTTGATCACCAGCAGCACGTCATGGGCCGTGATATTGTCGTCGTTGTTCACGTCCAGCGGCATGTCGGAGTTGGTGTAGGTCACGCCGAGTGACGCCTCCGGATTGCTCGCGGCGCTGGCGCCTGGCGCGCTCACTTCGACTTCCACCGTGGCCATGGAGGTTCCGCCCAGTCCATCGGTGATGGTGTAGGTGAAGATTTCCGTGCCGACGAATCCCTCCGCCGGAGTGTACAGAATCGTCTTATTGAACTCGCTGATGTCGATCGTGCCTCCCTGCGTGCCGGCGGAAACGGCCGTGATCTCCAGTTGCTCGACATCATCCGGGGCACTCGTGTCATTCGCCAGCACATCGAGAATGTTGTTCACGGTGTTCCCCACCACGGCGAACATGTCGTCGTTGGCAGTGGGATCGTCGTTCACATTGTCCACTTGCACCGTGACCTCGGCGGTGGCCATGCCTCCCCGGCCATCGTTGACCGTGTAGCTGAAGGTCTCCAAGCCGAAGAAGTCGGGAACGGGAGTGTATATCAAGCTGAGGCCATCGTTGGAGATCATCACCGAACCGCCCTGGTTCGGCGTGGTCACGCTGGCAATGGTCAACGTTTCGCCCACATCGGGAGCAGTCGAATCGTTTTGCAGAACATCTAGCGGGACATCGATGCTGTCTTCGCTGATGATGAGCACGTCGTTCGCGGCCGAAGGATCGTCATTGAGGTCGTTCACGGTGATGGTCACCGTGGCTTGCGCCATCTGGCCCAAACCGTTGCTCACGGTGTAGGTAAACGTCTCCGTGCCGGCGAAATCCGCGGCGGGAGTATACTCGAGCGCCGCGCCGCCTTGCACGATAGCCACTGTGCCGCCGTTATTCGTGGCGGAGACGCCCGTGATTTGCAGCGTGCCCGCGGTCGCCTGGTCATTGGCAAGGACATCCAGCGAGTTATCGGTGGTATCTTCGTCCACGGTGAAGGCATCATCCTCCGCCGTTACGCCGTCGCCATTCACCGGCGGAATTTCAGCATGGAACGTGCCAAAACCATCCAATTCCAAGATTCTTGGACCGGACGCGCTGGGCGCGACACCACCAAATTGCACAAACTCCGCGCGGAAGTTTTGGGCCGTCACCGGCGAGACGTTCGCCGCCACGGTGATCGAGTTCTTGTTGTTATTAGATTCGATGATCGTATTGGCGGGTGCCGGCGTGTCACCGTAGGGATTCGAGGTGACAATCTCATAAATCGGCGAACCGTCGGCGAACAACGTGAACTTGCTGAAGCCCCGCAAGTTGGCTCCCAGCGGATCGTCCGTGTGCGTGGCGAAGAGCGTGAAGCTGTGCAAGTCGATGGGGGCGGTGGTTTGCCACTCCACGAAATGCACCGTCCCCGCCGGCTCACCGTCACTGAACACGGCGTAGCCCACTTCGCTCGTCCCTTCCGTGGCGCCAAACAGGTTGTCGATATCCGAGGTGGCAATCACGCCGCTGTCATTGGTAACCGAACTCCCCTGGCTGATATCCCAGAGGTCTTCCGTTGACGGCGTGAAAAGGATGACCTCGTTCACCGTGACGGTCACGGTGGCGGTATCGGTTCCGCCGTTGCCGTCATCAATGGTGTACGTGAAAGTCTCCGTGCCCACGAATTGTGCTTCCGGCGTGTAGATCAGGCTCAAGCCGTCTCCGGCAATGGCCACGCTGCCGCCGTTATCCGGCACGCTGACTCCCGTGATGGTCAGCGTTTCGCCCACGTCGGGAGCAGTGCTATCGTTGGCCAGGACATCCAACGTCACGTCGGCGGAATTTTCGTCGAGGCTGAAGCCGTCATCATTGGCCGTGGGATCCACGTTCGGGCCGGTGACCGTCACGGTGACGGTGGCCGTGTTGGTACCGCCATTCCCGTCATCGATGGTGTAGGTGAAGGTCTCCGTGCCGACGAAACCGGCAAGAGGCGTATAGACCAGCGAGAGGCTGTCGCCAGCGATGGATACGGATCCGCCCGCGTCGGGCGTGCCCACGGCGGTGATGGTCAGCGTTTCGCCCACGTCCGGCGCGATGCTGTCATTGGCCAAGACGTCGAGCGTGTTATCCGTGCTGTCCTTCTCAACTCCGAAGTCGTCCGCCAGAGCGACCGGGTCGTCGTTGACGTTGGCCACGGTGATGGTCACGGTGGCCGTATCGGTTCCGCCGTTGCCATCATCAATGGTGTAAGTGAAGGTCTCCGTGCCGAAGAAATCGTTCATCGATGTGTATTCGAGTGACAGCCCGTCACCCGCGATCGTCACCATGCCGTTATTGTCCGGCGTGCTAACGTCGATGATCGTCAACGTTTCTCCAGTGTCCGGGGCCGTGCTGTCGTTGGCCAGCACATCCAGCGTCTGCGGTCCGGCGTCCTCATCCAGCGAGAAGGCGTCGTCGTTGGCGGTCGGATCGTTGTTGACCGCTTCGCTCACCTGGACAGTGACCGTCGCCGTCGCCGTCCCGCCATTGCCGTCACTGATTTCGTAGGTGAAGGTTTCCGTGCCCAGGAAGGCGGCTGCCGGAGTGTAAATCAAGCTGAGGTTGTCGCCCGCGACAGAAACCGTTCCACCGTTATCCGGCGTGCCCACGTTGAGGATCGTCAGCGTTTCGCCCGCGTCCGGGGCATCGCTATCGTTGGCGAGCACGTCGAGCGTATTGTCCACGCTGTCCACTACGACCATGAAACCATCGTCCACGGCGGTGGGATCATCGTTGAGATTGTTGACCGTCATGGTCACCGTGGCCGTGGCCATGCCGCCGTCGCCGTCATCAATGGTGTAGGTAAAGGTCTCCGTGCCGAAGAAATCGGCAGCCGGCGTATAGATCAACGACAGATTGTCGCCCGCGATGGAAACCATACCGCCATCGCTAGGCGTGCCCACGGATTGGATGGTCAGCGTCGGCCCGCTGCCGGGTACCGTGCTGTCATTTGCCAACACGTCCAGCGAGTTATCGACCGAATCTTCGTCCACGGTGAAGGCATCGTCCACCGCGTCAGGATTGGCCATCACGTCGTTGACCGTGACCGTGACGGTGGCCGTGTCGGTCCCGCCGTTGCCATCGCTGATGGTGTATGTGAAAGTTTCCGTGCCGGAGAAACCGATAGCCGGCGTGTACAACAGGGCCGTTCCATCCTGCGAAATGAGGACCGTACCGCCTTGGTCGGGCTGTCCCGCCGAGTTGACTAGCAAGGTCTCGCCCACATCCGGGGCAAAGCTATCGTTCTCCAACACGGCTAGCAGGTTATTGGTGCTATTGTCCGCAACCGTGAAGGCATCGTCCACTGCGGTGGGCGGATCGTTCTCGTTATCGACTGTCACGGTGACCGTGCCCGTGTCCGTCCCGCCATTGCCGTCATCGATGGTGTAGGTGAAGGTCTCCGTGCCAAAGAAATCGGTCGCCGGCGTGTACAGCAAGGTCAGCCCGTCTTGGGAAATCTCCACCGAACCGCCGTTGTCCGGCGTGCCGACCGCCGTGATGG
>JANQPP010000092.1 GCA_028289405.1 Pirellulales bacterium | reverse complement strand
AGCCGAGGTGGCCAAACCCGTCAACGAGCCCTGGTGGGCCGTCATGGGGCCAGAGGAGGGTGAATCACTGTGGCAGCCGCTGCCCTCTCGCGGGCACGTTACGCTCAAGCTGCATAGCGAGAATTCCCCCTACGATACGTTTACCTCCGGTATCCAAGTGCTTCCGCCCGGCTGTTTCGTGCGGGAGCACGGCCATCAGGCCAACCACGAGCTGATATTCATCCATGAGGGTAGCGGCGAGGTCGAAATCGAAGGCAATGTCTATCCCGTGGAGAAAGGCGGAACGGTGATGTTTGGGCGCTATGCCCGTCACGTCATCACCAACACGGGCGACGTAGACATGACGATGTTCTGGGTCTTTATGCCGCCGGGTTTGGAGCACTGGTTCCGCGGCATCGGTAAGCCGCGGGAGCCCGGCGCGATAATGCCCGATGCGTTCCCGCGCCCTGACGGCGTGGAAGAGCTCATGGAACAAATGCGCTTCGTTCCTCCGGCGAAGCGGTGTGCAGGGAGTCGACTATTCAGCGCCTCGACGGAATCAATCCATCATGTTGATTTTGAATCGGGACGCCACGCGCTCGGCGTTGAGCCACAAGGACTGCGTGACGGTGTTGCGCGACGCGATGATGAGCGTCTCCCGCCGCGAGGCGGAGTTGCCGCTTCGTCGCTATCTCAATATTCCGGGCACCCAAGGAAAGTTCACGCTGATGCCCGGCTACACGGAGGTGCCGCGAACGTTTGGCGTCAAGATCGTGAGCAAGTTTCCGCGGGCGCCGGATAGTCCGCACAGCTCTCATGTTGGTGCCGTCATAGTATTTGAACCCGACGAGGGTATTCCTCTTGCCATGCTGGACGGTGCGGAGCTCACCGCCATTCGGACGGCTTCAGCAAGCGCACTGGCTACCGATGCCCTCGCTCGGACTGACGCGAAGATTCTCGGGATCGTTGGGTGCGGTGAGGAGGCGTGGCACCATGCTCTCGCCGTTTGTGAAGTTCGTGACATCGAGACGATTCACATCTGGGGAAGAAACCC
>JANQPP010000084.1 GCA_028289405.1 Pirellulales bacterium | reverse complement strand
TCCTCATCGCTACGGCTCCGTCTTCCTTGGATGGCAAAACCAAAAGGGGAGCCATAGCGTGTTTCAGCGTCTCAAGCAATTTGAAGACGGGTTCTAAGTCTAAAAAGCGCCGTCGGAGGAAGGGGAGTGGTACTGAACAGCCAATCGTGAATCACGTCCGTGACCGCCCGTAGGGCCGTATCAAACTCCCTCTGACGGTAGATGGCTCCCATGTCGTTACTCTCGGGCACGTGCCCCATGATGTACGCGGAAGCCGACGGCTTGTCCGCCATCAGACCTATCGTGTAGTGGGTCCGCCGTAACGAGTAGAAGACCGTGATCCCCTTGCGGTAGATTCCTGCCTCGATACACCGTTTCCGGAATTCCTTCGATATGGGGCAATCTCGACTATCCTTGTGCCAAGACTCGCCGAACTTTGTCACGAAGACTTGGCCTTCCTCTCTGCCGTCGATAACGTGTTCCAAGGCCGCCACGGTCTCGGGCCACAAGGGGCAACGCCGCTTGTTCACTGTTTTGGGGCGGGGGTAGTCATGCCAGCCACGATCCAAATCGACTTTCTCGATTGGCAGGGTCGAACATTCATCATTTCCAAATCCGCAGTTGATCCCCAGCAGAATCATGGCCCGTAGCTGCGGGCTGGCTATCCTCAACAATTTCCGAATCTCGTCAGCTTCGAACATACGTTCCCCGACTTCATTGCGTGCCTCGCGCATCTGGCGGGCAGTAGGAGAACGGAGCCACTTTCGATACTTGATATTGGCGTCAAGTTCCTCGTTCCCAAACAGGAAGACCGTCCGGGCCATGGACAGCCACCTTTTCTGAGACGACGGGGCCAAGGTCTCCCCACCCTTGCTGGTGATCAGCCTTTTGCGGAGCGCGACTAGATCGTCTGGCCGGAGCGACTTCACGTTGGTGTCCGCCCCAAGCGTATCCGCGATGGTGCCCAACACGCTGACGTATTCATCAAGCGACCGCCGCGACAGCGAACCTTCATCATTGGCCTGGGTCTTGAGAAGGCGGAAGTTGTTCAAGATGTCTCTGACTTGAAGCCCCTCGGTTGGCGGTTCTCGACCGGCTAGAATGTAGTCTTTATCCTTGAGCCATAAATCCAGGGCCGCGTTTTTGTCCTTGCCGAAATAATGGAACTTCCCTTTGACCTTCCGGTACCATTGGCCGTTGGCATGCTTGCGGAGCGGAAAATCGGTGTCTCGTTTCGCCATGGTGTCGTAACGGTTGTCGTTGGGCTTTGAGTTTCAAGTCAATATGTCACGTTTGTCACCATAAAATACCACCAGGTAAAGAGAAAAGGAAATTGCGCCCGTAGCTCAATTGGATAGAGCAGCGGACTTCTAATCCGCAGGTTGCAGGTTCGAGTCCTGCCGGGCGTAATGACTTACGTCGATGGGATTTTGAGATGGCACGGTAAACGGCAGAGGTCTGCCATTATCCGGTGCTCATTCGTTTCTTCTGCCGCGTGCAGCGTCGAGCACGCGCGGCGCGTTCTCTTGATGTCGGCAAGCTTTGTTGCCTCGAACATCGATTAGGAGAACCGCCATGCCCAAGTTCCCCAAACCTTGGTTTCGCCGCGACCGCAACGCCTGGTACGTGCAGCTCAACGGCAAGCAGATCAAGCTGTCCAGCGACCGCGCGACGGCCTTCGCCTGCTACCATGAGTTGATGAAGGCCCCGCATCGGCCGAGTGTGGCCCCAACCGACGTCATGGCCCTCATCGACCAGTTTCTGGAATGGACGCGGCAACACCGAGCCACACGGACGTTTGAGTGGTATCTGGAACGTTGCCAGAAATTCGTGGATACGCTTCCCCCGAACCTCGCCGCGCAGGACGTGCGACCGTATCACGTGCAGGCTTGGGTCGATGCGCATCCACAATGGTCATCGGGCATGAAACGAGGCTGCATCATCGCAATTCAGCGGACATTCAACTGGGCCGAGAAGCAAGGGCTCATCGAGCGCTCCCCGATCCGTGGCATTGAGAAGCCGGCGGCCGGCAAGCGGACGGAAGTGATCACGCTGGCTCAATACCGGCAACTGCTGGAGCACGTCCAGAATCCCCGCTTCGCCGACTTGTTGGTTGCGGCCTGGGAAACTGGCGCCCGTCCCCAGGAATTGACCCGGGTTGAGCAACGGCATTTCGACGAAGTTCACTCCCGCTGGGTGTTCCCACCTGGTGAAGCCAAGGTCAAATCACGGCCACGGATCATCTACCTGCCGCCCTCTATCGTGGAGATGACCCTTCGTTTGGCCGCTGAGTTTCCGGATGGCCCGCTCTTCCGCAATACCCGAGGACGGCCCTGGAATGCTTACGCTCTAAACTGCGCCTTCCAACGGCTGCAGCCGAAGATCGGCCGCAAGGTGTGTCTCTACATGTTTCGGCATTCGTTTGCCACGCGGAAGTTGGAAGCAGGCGTTGACCCGTTGACGTTGGCGATTCTGCTGGGGCACGCCAATCCGGCCATGCTCTCGACGACGTATCAGCATTTGTCACTGAATCCGTCGCATCTGCTGTCGCAGCTTCAGCGGGGAGCCCTTACCGCTTCAGATGCTTGAGCCGAGTGGGTCGGGCCTGGAGCGGAGAAGGTGTTTTCCCTGGCACGTGACGTTCCGCCAGGTAGGCGGCCAATCCCCGCTCCAACACACGGATGGCACCGCCTCGCGGACCGACCCGCACGACCGGCAAGTCGCCCCGTTGAGCCATCGCATAGACGGTCGACGGCGCGATCCGCAGCCGCTCGGCAACTTCTCGGATGGTGAGTAAGCGAAATTCGGTAAGGGACATGATGCTGGCCTAAATTTGACGAGTTTGGGAGGGAAAGGCCGGTCGCTTCGCGAAGAAGCGACCGGCGGGGGACCGAAACGTCTACAGCTCCATGTTCATTTCCATTTCCTGTTCGGGCCGTAGCTCCTCGGGATTCCGCTGTTGGAAGACCTCGTGAGCCACGGGATTGCCCACCAGACCGGGCTCCTCGACCGGCTTGATGCTGTCAGGGAAGGCCGGCAGAGCTTGGGCCAGCTCTTTCGCGCCCGACCGCAGCATGCCTTGCAGGTGGCCGGTGCCGAGCTTCGCTTGTGGTGCTGGTTGAGCATGTTTCATGGGAATTCCTCCATCAAACAAGGACAGAAACCGCGTGGCCCACGCGGACCACACGAGAAACAACTACGACTTCGTGGCGGCGGCCCGACTTTGATCCGCCAGGACACTTTGGAACGTCTTCACATCGAA
>JANQPP010000066.1 GCA_028289405.1 Pirellulales bacterium | reverse complement strand
TCGGCTGGACATCGGCTTGCGTGGCCGTGCGTTCGGTTACCGGAGTCCGTGCAGCGTTGATCGCGACATTTTCCTCGCGGGGCCTTTCCATGGCCGGCGTTTCGATCGGCTGCGCAGTGGGCAGCCGAGTCTCCGTCTGGCTGCGGCTAAGCTGGGAAGTCCAAGGATTCCGTCGTGGCGCGGCGGGAGGGGCATCCCGGGGCACGGGCATGGGATTGGGCAGCGTTTCCGGCGCGCCTTCGGTGGACTGGGTCGCGGAATTCGGATCCGAACGGAGCGAAAAAGATTCCGCACGGGCCACGTCGAGCGTGGGACCGTCCGGCAATTCCGTTTCCACCGGGGTTTCATGAGGCAGGGGCTGGACCTGCTCCTCTTGCGGCGGCACGACATAATACTCGGGCAAAGTGACCCGTTCCGGCGGCTGCGTGGGAGCGGGTGGAGAATTGTCGGCATCCGGTGCGATCAGAGCCAGGTAGACCTGTTCGCAGGCGAGCGCGATCCACAAATGCATGAACAGGCTCACTGCCATGGCAAACTGAAACCGTCGGGCCCGCCTGCCGGTGAAGCGGAGGCCGCCGGCCAGCGTGGCCGCGGAAGTTAAGAGCACGCCCGCCAATACGAACCAGGCATTCCGCCACCAGACGGGATCATCGAAACGGAGTCGCTCCAGGGCCAGATAGGCCACCACGCCCGCCATCGCCAGCACGGCCAGCATGAAGGGCCAGGCGGTCTCCTCGAAGAACGAAGCCCTGGCGGGTGGAATCCTGCGTACAACTCGACGAGGTGCAGCCATCTTTACCGCGACGTTTGCCTTTCCTGGCACGGAACCATGCTAGAAACGTAGAAGACGCACAAGTTTCGCGTCAGTTTTCTCGGTTTGATCTCGGTGGTTTATACAACGTGACCCAACGATAGCGCGGGTTACCCTCCCTCGGTGGTGGCCACGCGATAGCTGGCGATACCGGTGCGATTGCAAAGGTCCATGACCGTGACGACATGCTCGAAGAGGCATTGCTTGTCCGCGCGGATGATCACGGTTTGCCTGCCGGGATTATCCACGGCGGCCTGACGTAGGGTGCCTTCCAGTTCCTCCCGCGCCAATTGTTGCCCGGAGATCTGAAATTCTCCCTCCCGGTTGACATTCACGAACAGTTCCTTGGGCTTGGCCGTGATCGGCATGGCCTCGCTGGCCTGCGGCAGCACGATGTCCATTTGGCGGTCCTCCTCGTCGAGCCGCGTGGCCACGAGGAAGAAGATCAGCAGAAGAAACACGACGTCGATCATCGGCGTCATGTTGATGTGCCGGAGCGCGTCTCCTTTTTCGATCCGCACGGACATGCACGTGCCTCCACGTTAAACGCCCAGCCGCTTTGCCGGGCAATGGATACTTCTCAAGGACGCGCGGGACGGCCCGCCGGGCTGGCGCGGCCAGGCTCACGTTTGGGGGGACGAGGCGGTCCCGATTCGCTGCGGGGCTTGCGTTCCCGCTCGCCAGGGGCCAGGGGCCGGTTGCCCCGCAGTTTCCCCTCGAATTGTTCCACGTGCGGCAGGAGCGTGGCGAGCAACTCGTCGATATCCCGAAACAGCCGTTGGATGCGGCCTTCGTACAAATGCGACATGATCAAGGCGGGGATGGCCACGCATAGTCCCGCGAACGTCGTCACCAGGGCCACGTAAATCCCCTCAGCCAAGAACTCCGCGCGACTTTCTCCCCCCGGAAGATTCGCGGTGGTGAAAAAGGCCTGAATCATCCCCCAAACCGTGCCCAACAGGCCCAACAGAGGGCTGACCCCGGCGGCCAAATTCAAGGTCCGCACATTGGCATACAGGCGAGCCGCTTCGCGCTCATTCGCCTGGGTAACCGCCAACTCTACTTCGGAATGGGGCCGGCCGACTTTTTGCAGCATCGTGCGAATCACGCGGGCCGCGACCGAAGGATACTTTTGACAAATTTGGTAGGCCACGCGGGGATCGAATTCACGGGGTCCGTCGGTCAGTCCACCCAGAGCGCCCACCAGGCTAGAAGGGATGACCCGCCCGCGACGCAGGGCCAGCCCGCGTTCCAAGGTGAACATCACGACTACGACCGATACGGCAACGATGGGCCACATCAGCCAGCCGCCGAGTAAAAGCAAATTGAGCAGGTTGACGCGGAGCCCCGGTCCCAAGGGCACGGAGAAGTTGTCCGCGTCGGCTTCTTCCGAGGTGGCGTTTTCCGCGCCCGCCATGGCCTCTTCGAATTTTTGCGCGGCCAGGTCGGATTCTTCGTTCGATGGGGTTGTTTGGGCCCGGGCTGGGCTCAGCATGCCGGCCCCGAACAGGGCGGCGCAGAAGACGAGCGCTGGCCATCGGGGCCCTATCCAGCGCATTCCCAATTCACACATATACTCTCTCCCCTTTACCGCCCGGAGCGATTCTCCCATACCCGCCGCCGCGATGCCATAGGAACGCCCGCTTTGTGGATCCCGCAGCACCCTCTCACGGCATGAGACGCGCGAGTCTGTCGATCCGTTCCCTCATGCGAGATTCCGATCGTGAAAAAGACCGGTCGCTCGGACAGTGTTTCATCTATTTGGAGCGGCCACTTCATCGTATGGATTCAGGATGTTTCCACACGCATCAGCCTCCTCGGGCGTTCCCTTCGCTGGATTCGGAAGTCAGGTCCGCCAACCGGCGACGGGCCAGGTCGACTTTGTCGCTTTCCGGGTATTTTTCGAGCAATTCTTGATAAGACTTTACCGCCTGTTCCTCGTTTCCCAAAACCTCGAAGCACCGCGCCGCCTCGAAGGTGGCCTCGGCCTGCCAAATCGGATCGTTGAAGCCGTAAGCCACCTTGAAGAATTCGCGCACCGCTTCGCGGTGGTTCTTGCGCTGGAATTGGATTTCGCCCAGCATGAAGCGGGCCCGCGCGGCGACCCGGCCTGTTCCCTCTTCCGCCACTTTCTCGAACAGGGGATAGGCCTCGTCCAACTCGTTTAAGTTATACAGTGCCCACGCTTGTTCGAACCGGGCTTCATGGACATACCGGGATTCGGGAAACCGTTCCACGCAGCGCCGCAACAGGGTGAGGCTTTCATTCCAATCCTCCAGCTTGGCGGCGGCCTGGCCGGCGTGGAGGTACGTGAGCACCGCGAAATCCTTGTTGGTCGGCTCCTTGGAGGCCGCTTTTTGATAGGCCGGAACCGCTTCGGCGTACTTATCCTGTTTGAAGAGGCATTCCGCGAGCATGAATTGGGCATCCGCTCCCAAGGGTCCTCGGCCATGTTTTTTCACTTGATAATCGAACACGGTTCTCGCCGTGTTGAAATCCTCCATTTGGAAATAGGCCCAGCCCAGTTTGTGCGTCGCTTTTTGGATCAGGTCTGGATCCGTGGCCGCTTTGAGCGACTCTCGGTAGGCATCAATGGCCGCGGCGTATTCTTCCTCGTCGTAGGCCCGCTCCGCCACGTGATAATGTGCCTCCGGCGCCAGCGGGCTGCCGGCAAAGGAACTTGCCAGGCGGGCGAATTTCTCCTCGGCGGCGGAGTCGTCTCCTGCCGACTTGAGTGCCCAGGCCCATTCATAGAGGGCCTTATCACGGTCGGCGAATTCGGAAGCCGACGCGAGTTGCGAGAAGACCTCCGCTGCCTCGGCATACTTTTCTAGCCCCACCAGGCACAGCCCCTGCAAGTATTTGGCTTCCATGGACGCGGCCTCGTCCATCTCCGGCCCGTCATGGAGATAGGCTTCCACGTCTCGTAGCGCCTCGGCGAACTGCCCCTCCCGCTGCTTCGCGGTGGCCAAGGCGTAGAGCGCTTTGCGTGCCGCCTCATCTTGGGGCCATTGTGCGCGAAGTTGGTTGGCGAGAGTGATCGCCTGTTCGGCCCGGCCCGCCGCCAAGTGGCTCCAGCTCTGGCCCAACACCGCACGAGGCACTACGTCACTCTCTGGCCAGCGGTCCCGGATCATCTGGTAGTACCCGTCCGCCGCCGCCCAATCCCGCGAGGCGTGCGCTAACTCACCGAGTTGCAAATACGCGCGGTCGAGAACCTCGCTTTGCGGGAATTGCTGTGTGAGCCGCTCCAAGCTGGCGACCGCTTTCTCCGTATCCCCCAGGCGGCGATAGGCCAGCGCCAGCCGCAGCCAAGTCTCATCCGCTTGCCGCCATTTTGGGGCCACGCGCAGCGCTTGCCGCCATGTGCGAACGGCGGGTTCGATTTCTTCCAGCGCGAAATGAGCGGACCCCATCAGGTAATGTGCCTCGGCCCGCACGTCTGGGTCCTGGAATTCGTCGAGCAACGGTTTCAGGTACGCGAGACAGGCTCGATCCTCGCCTTCAAGGCGGAGGGCCAAGGCGTGCCGCAAACGCCAGCGATTCCGTTCGGCCCGCAAAGGATATCGCTCCGCCAAGGTCGCGAAGACCTCCGCCGCGCGGGCATAATCCTGACGCTGCAGCGCTGCCTCTCCGGCCAGGTTCCGCACCTCCGGCACCAATCCATGCGTGCCAAATTTTTCTAGGAATTGTCCGGCCAGTTCGTCCGTGGCCGTGTAGTTCCCCAGCTCCAGCGCGGTGAAACCGGCCAAGTACAGGGCCTGCGGGGCCAGTTCGTGGTCCGCGAATTGGCGGGCGAAATCCGCGTATGCCTGCTGGGCATCCGCTTTGCGGCCCGGAATTTCAAATAGCACATCCGCCCGGTCAAAAGCAAGTTGCGGATACTCTTCGGCCTCGCGGTAACGGGGAAGCACCTGTTCCGCGAATTCGAGCGCGACTTCCGGTGCCCGCTCCTTGAGGTAGCTGCGAAGCGTCCAATGAGCAGCTTCGGCGGCTTCCGGCAGGCCGGCGTCCATGACGTGGCCGAACCAGGCCCGAGCCGCCGGGTAATTCTCCGCGCGGAAATAACAGTTTCCCGCCGCCACGAGTGCCGAGTCCTTGTACGCGGAGTTTTCAAATTGATCCGCAACCTGGGCATACAGCTTCGCTGCGATGGCGAAGTTTTCGCGGGCATACTCGGCTGCCGCCCAGCGCATGGTGGCATGGTCCGCCAAGGCGAAGCCTCGTTTCAGGGCCGCGGCTTGGAGCCGCCGCACGGCCTCTTCGTAGTTCCCTTCCGCCAAGTAGACTTCGCCCCGACGCATGGAGACTTCGGTCGCCAGCGAGTGGGCGGAAAATTCCCGCAGGAACGTGTCGTACGCATGAGCCGCCTCACCGGGATGTCCCAATTCATCCTCTGTCACTCCCAGGGCATACAACACATCGGGCCGGAGGCGGTGCGTGCCGTATTGGTCTAGCCAGCGGGCATACGATTTCGCGGCGGCTTCCCGGTCTCCCCGGGCGTATTGGCTCTCTCCCAAGAAATACAAGGCTTCCGGAGCGCGGGGGCTTTGCGGAAACTCCTCCACGAAATCCTGGAAGATCTTCTCCGCTTGAAGGTATTCGCCAGCCTGACCTTGCCGGCCCAGGTTGTATGTCGCCAGGCCCAAATAATAAGTGGCGTTTTCCCGCAGTTCGAAGCGAGGGTTTTGTTCCAACACGGTTTGGAAGTTTTCCCGGGCCGGACCGTATTCGCCTGTCTGTAATTGGCAGGTGCCGAGGTAATGCCGCGCCTTGGGAGCGAGCGGATCCTGCGGGAATTGCTCCAGGAACGCTTCCCACTCTTCGATGGCCAAGTCATAAGCCTGGCGATTTTGAAAGGCGACCGCCGCGCTATATTGCCGTGACGCCGCCGGTGAGGAAGCTTTTTTTTCTTGGGCTTGGACTTGCGATGTGCTCAACGGCAAAAAGGCCCAACTACCGCAAACCATGATGAACGCAACAGTGCGTGCCTGACGCATCATGAAACCCCTTCATGTTTTCCGAAAAACCGGCTCCACGAGGAAGCGGGGAGCAAAATGCCTCCGTTCAATGTAACAGGCGGCAAAAGCAGAGCGAAGCGGAGTACCATCTTTCCCGCCCTGGCCGACGAGGCGGCCCTGTCCCGCGTGTGGGTTTGTACGACAAATCGTCACTCCGTGTTCGCTCGCCTCATGCTTGGATTGGCAAAAGAATCGGAAAAAGTTGGAGAAACATGGGGGACTGGTGAGCCACGTTGCGCGGTTTTTCGCTGGTCCGCGAAATGCCCGGCAAGCCTTCACGTCCTGCTGCGTGGAGTTGTTGTCGCGATAAGGCACCCCTATGATGGCGTCACGAATTGGCACTTGGGGGCGGCACCCCGTGTAAAACCGCGCGGCCCTTTCACCTGGTTCTTGTGAAACATCCTCATGATGGAGCTGGTGCGTCGATTCGTATTTTGCCTCTTCGTGACGGCGGCGCTGCTCGTCAATCGGTTCGCGAGGTGTCACTCTGAACACGATTGGATGGGGCCATGATCGACGCCTCCTGGATGCGTGCCCGGCACACCACCAGAGGGTTCACTGATTCCCGAAAATCTTGTTGACATGGAATCCCAGGCAAATCCGAGTAACGCGAAACGGGCTCTGGTCACGGGAGGCGCCGGCTTCATCGGCAGCCACTTGGTGGAAGCCCTGCTCGCCGAGGGCTGGCAGGTCCACGTGATCGACAACGAATCGACCGGTCGCGCGGAAAACCTGCGGGAAGTGCGCGACAACTCCCATTTCACCTACCACCAGGGCTCGGTGGGGGATGAAACGTTGTTGCGGAACGTGATCGAACAGGTGAACGAAGTTTACCACCTGGCGGCGGCGGTCGGCGTGGGACTAATCGCCGAAGCGCCGCTGGAAACCATCGAGACCAATATCTTTCCCACGGGCCTGCTGCTTTCGCTGCTCCGCGAACACACGGCGGCGGGAAGAAAGATCCCTCTTTTCCTGGCCAGTACCAGCGAAGTCTACGGCAAGAACCCCCTTGAGCGGTGGACCGAGGACGAAGACCTGCTTTTCGGCCCGACGACCCGCTTCCGCTGGGCCTACGGCATGTCCAAGGCGATCGACGAATTCATCGCTCTGGCCTCTTGCCGGCAGTACGGAGTGCCCGTGGTGGTGGGACGTTTTTTCAACGTGGTCGGCCCCCGGCAGGTGGGGCACTACGGCATGGTGCTCCCCCGCTTCGTGGAAGCGGCGCTCGCCAGCCGCCCGCTGACGGTGCATGACAACGGCCAGCAGGTCCGCTGTTTTGCCCATGTCCGGGACGTGGCCCGGGGCGTGCTACGGCTGATGCGGACGGAAGCGGCGGTGGGGCAAGTCTTCAATATCGGCAGCGACCAGCCGGTGACCATCTTGGAACTGGCACGGCGGGTGATCGCCAAGATTGATCCTTCATTGGAAATCCGATTCCAGAGTTACAAAGAAGCCTATTCGGAAGACTTCGAGGATGTCCGCCGGCGGATTCCGAATATCGAACGTCTGCGACAAACCATCGACTTCGATCTCGATTACGACCTGGACCGCATCCTGGACGACGTCATCGCCTGGACCCAGGAAAAACGGGCTGAAGGGTGAAGTCGCGTTGGTTCAGGCAATTTATTGCTCACGGACTCGGCCTCAAATAAAATTCCTAAATCGACTTACACTTCGACATTGCCTGGTGGATCTCTCATGTATGATGTCCGTGCCATAGGAAATTGGTTTCTCGACCGCGCCGAACAAGATGGAGAGCATCTCACGGCAATGAAACTACAGAAGCTCGCATACGTGGCTCATGGTTGGTATCTCGCGCTGGCCGGCGAACCCCTGGTACATGATGCCGTTGAAGCCTGGAAATGGGGACCCGTATTTAGATCGCTTTATCGTGAATTTCGAGACTATGGCAGCCACCCTATCAGGACTCGTGCCACGGCGTTTGATGGCGCCAATCTAGAGGAGCGTGAGATCAGTATCCGCGACTACCATGGGCCCGAACAAATGAACGAATTCTTGGAAAGTGTCTGGAACGTCTACGGGAAATATACGGCGGGCCAGTTGTCTGACATTACCCATCAGAGCGGAACTCCTTGGCATCAAATGTACACAAAGATGGGTAATCAAATACAACCTTTCACCGTGATTCCCAACGACGTCATTGCGGAACACTACAGAAGAATTCAGCATGAGCAAACATCCTCGGCGAGTTCCGGCAGTTGAGCAACCCACGGAACAGGCGCATGAATCCCCCCTGGAAAAGCTTGAAGAGGATTTTCTAGAAAAACAATCCAGGTCCGCCGCGTACCGTGCCGTCGTCGAGCATAATCAACATCTCGCGGCACTCAATTCGCGCATTAACGTCCTTCAGTCGAAGTTGGATCAGCGCGAAGAAGAGTTGCACATCGCTCTACCGAGAGTCGCCGAGCTTGAACAAGCGGAAAGAACGTCCAAGATAGCTACGGCAGTCAAATCCCTCGGAGCGGGAAGTGGAGCCGTTCTCCTCAGCCTGGCAAGCTTTCAGTCCTCGGGATCGCTGAAATTTGGCCTGCTGGGGGCCGGTATCGCGGCAGCAACGCTTGCCGTGTTCACGGAAATTCTATTTGCTCTATTTGGATGGCCTCAAAAACGCCCGCGTGATTCGCGACATTCCTAGGAGGTCACCATTTCGTGGCCAGCGACGGCGGGCGCGGTTAGAACAAGCAAGAAGGGGTAGTCTTGGCTCGATTCCCCCTCTCATCAGCGGGAGAGACAGCCTCCCACGAGGAATAAGCGAAAGCGGCATAAGACGAAGCCGCTTCTAATAATGATGCGGGCTGATGTCGGCCAGCAGCAGTGCCGCGCGGAGTTTCCGTAACCCGTCTGGGGTCACCTGAGTTTTCCTCAGATTCAAGCGTTTCAGTTTTGTCAGCCGCGACAGGTGCTGCAAACCGTCGTCCGTGATTTGGGTATGCGTCAATCCCAACCAACGGTCGAGGTTCACCAAGTTGCCAATGTCTTCTAGCGCGGCATCCGTGATGTGCGTCTCGTCCAGCACGAGGCTGCGGAGCGAAGCCATCTGTCGGATGTGCCTGACACCGGCGTCCGCGATGTCGTTTTTCCACAAGCTGAGCTGTTCGAGTTGCAGGTCGCTTAGATGGGCCAAACCCTGGTCCGAAATTCCGTTCGCTTGCAACATCAGCGCACGGAGGCTCTGAATTTTGCCGATCGCCGCCAGGCCACTGTCGGTGTCAGGAGTGTTGGCGAGAGACAAAGTCCGGAGACGGGGCAATCGCGCCAAGGCGTGGAAACAACGGTCCGTGATCTTCGTGTTTCTTAGGCTTACGTCCGTGATGCTGGGAAAAAGATAGAGCAATCGCGCTAGCTCGTCGTCCGCATCCGCATCCTCCAGACGCACCACCAAGACATCGGGCGGAAACAAGCGCTCTTTGATCGGCCGAAGCCATCCCGAATACGGTGATGGCATCTTCGGATCGAAGTAATCGACGCCATCGGCGCTCTTCTGGCGTTGGTAATCGTAAAGCACGCTGCCGCCTTGCGCGGTGAACTCCTGAATCGCTTCACGCTGTTTCCTCGCGGTGTTCAGGCGAAGCCCCATCCAAATGGAGCAGACGGTAACCAACAGCAGCAGCCCGCGAAGGCTGTAGCGGAGTCTGCCACGGCGTGGTTTGGAGGACGGTGTTACTTCCATGCGTGACATGGCTCCCCCATGTTCAATGCGAGCCTTCGGCAACGGCGGGCTCGATCGCGGCGGAATGAGATTTCCAGCGGAATCAAGCATGACGGTTCATGGACACCCCGGGTCAGCATTCATTCCGTGGGATTTCAAGGGAAACTGTCGCGGGGAATGGAGAAACGCCGGGCCACCGACCAGTCGGACACGTTCCCGGCAATGAGGTTGCCTTGCTTGTCTCCAGCCACGGGCGTCAACCCGCCTCCCGCCGCGACAACAAGCCTTTCATGGCCGCTCCGCTCCGAATCGGGCATGATTTGTCTCCCTGACAAATAAAGTTGACCGAATATCCATACATCCTTATTACAGACGTGTTGATTGTAACGCATCCAGCCGCGACAGACAAAATACTCTGTTCCGTGAAGCCAACGTGAGGTTTCCGTCCCGACTGCGAGCAAGCCCCGCCGCTTTTCTTGCGCCGGCCACCAAGCCAACGCCCGGATTGCCTGCTAACATGAGTAGAAGCGGTGAGCCTGGTGCCGATGACGATGGGATACGGGGGACGTGGTTCGACAACACCAGCAGCAAAGGTCGTAATGATGGAGATCAATGGCACATTCAAAATCGAAACGGTGAATGGCACGATCGTGATCACACCGCTGGAGAACATGGGAGAATTCGAATACGAGCGAATCGAACGGGACGGCAAAAAGGCGCTCGACTGGCTGAGCGCGGGAGAGTCAAAATACGTGGTTGTGGATATGGAGAAAATCGATTACTACGGATCCACGGCACTCAGTTTTTTCGTGCGGTTGTGGAAGCGGTTGCGTGCCGTGGGAGGCCACATGGCATTTTGCAATGTCTCGCCCGACGAACGGAAAATCTTACACGTGACACGGCTGGATCGGCTGTGGTCGATCTGCGGATCGCGAGAGGAAGCCTTGGCTACCGTCCGCAATGCCGGCGTACCACCGGAAACATCTTGAATTCCACCACCTTCGGCAACGACGCACCTGGCGTTTTCACAGGCCGAAACGCTCCTCCGGGGGCGGCTGCCTCGCTCGACACATGCCACCTTCCAGCTACAATTCCAGAATGACTCGATGCCATCCTTGCCGATCCTCCACGGGACAAGGCCTTGATTTCTCGCGTCGGGCGGCGTTTCTCGTCTCTTGGACACGCAACTTCGCGAATACGGAAACGTTATGTTGCTTAACCCTGAATGGAAGCCGTGCCTTATCAGGCGGATGGTCGCATTGACGCTGCTGGTGGGGAGTGCCGTGTCGGTTCCGGCCAGCGCCGCGGACCCGGTAACGTCAGCGGACCTCCCAACGGATCGCCCGCCCGGAATAGGCACAGGATTCTTCGCATTTCAGCTCACGGATTTTTATGGCCAGCCGCATAAGCTAGACGACTACCGCGATCACCGAATGCTGGTCGTGGTCTTTTTCGGCACGGAATGCCCCTTGGCAAAACTGTATGGCCCACGGCTCGCCTCCTTGGCGGAGGAGTATGCATCTCGTGGCGTCGCCTTCGTGGGAATCAACGCCAATCGGCAGGATGCACTGACCGAAATCGCGGCTTATGCCCGGCGGCATGGCATCGACTTTCCTCTGCTGAAGGACACGACCGGCGAAGTTGCCGAACAGTTCGGCGCCACGAGAACTCCGGAGGTTTTTCTGCTCGACGACGCGCGGCAGCTCCAATATCAAGGCCGCATCGACGACCAATATGGCGTCGGTTACGGCAGGAGCGAACCGGAGCGGGAAGACCTGCGACGCGCGATCGATGCACTCTTGGCGGGCCGCATGGTGGAACGTCCGCGCACGCAGGCAGTGGGTTGCCTGATCGGTCGCCCGAGAAAGCCGGATGAGTCCAGCGAGGTCACCTACTCCCGGCAAATCTCTCGCGTATTGCGGAAGCATTGCGTGGAATGCCATCGGGCGGGAGAGATCGCACCCTTCACGCTGGAGACGTACGACGAAGCGGTCGGCTGGGCGGAGATGATCGAGGAGGTTGTCCGCACGCAGCGGATGCCGCCTTGGAGTGCCAATCCGCAGCATGGCGAATTCGCGAACGCCCGGTCCATGTCGGAAGAGGAAAAGGAGCTAATCTACGGCTGGGTCGAGGCGGGGGCTCCGGAAGGAGATCCCGCCGAGCTGCCGGAACCGCGTGAATTCGTGACCGGTTGGCGGTTGCCCCGCGAGCCGGATGTGGTAATCCCCATGCGGGAAACGCCGTTCGAAGTGCCCGCGGAGGGGATCGTGGAGTACCAGTACTTCGCCGTCGATCCAGGATTCGAAGAAGATCGATGGATTGCCGCTTCGGACATCGTGCCGGGGGAGCGGAGCGTCGTGCATCATGTCATCGTGTTCATCAGTCCTCCGCAAGGGCGGGATCGCCGCGGGCTAGGCTGGCTCGCGGCCTACGTGCCGGGCCAAAGTTCAATGCAACTCCCTCCGGGGCAAGCCCGGCTCGTGCCGGCGGGGTCGAAGCTTATCTTCCAGTTGCACTACACGCCCAACGGCAGTGTGCAACATGACCTCACGCGGATCGGCCTGGTCTTCGCGGAGCCGGAGAGCGTCGAGGAGGAGGTCGTGACTTTGCTCGCGCTCGAGGAGAAATTCGAGATCCCGCCTGGAGCGGAAAACCACCGCGTCTCGACCACGCGAAGTGAGTGGCCTTTCTCCGCGCGGCTCCTGGCGATGTCCCCCCACATGCACGTGCGGGGCAAGTCATTTCGCTTTGACGCACTGTGGCCGGATGGACACCGCGAAACGCTGCTCGACATTCCGGATTATGACTTCAATTGGCAGAACAGCTATCAACTGGCCGAGCCCTTTGACATTCCTACCGGTTTCGCCGTCGAATGCGTGGCTCACTTTGACAATTCGCGGAAGAACATCGTCAACCCCGACCCGGAGGCCACGGTTCGCTGGGGAGATCAAACGGCGGATGAAATGATGATCGGTTTCTTCGAAGTCGCCGTGCCCAAGGGGGCTTGGCGGAGCCGGCTCCTCGCGGAAGCGCCGGGCCATGCCGAAGCGGACCAAGCGCGGGCGAGACAAGTCGTGAAAAGGTTGTTCGACCGTTTCGACGCTAACCAAGACGCGGCCATCGATCGCGATGAGTTGCCGTCCACCTTTCGAGTTTTCGCCTTTCGTCGCTATGATCGGAACGGAGACCGCGTGATCACCCAAGAAGAGGCTTATCAGTTCGCTCTGGCGTCCGGCGGGGATTCGTAAGAAAGCCCATTGCGTGCCGGCCTGGCCGCGTTTCGTTGATGGTCCGTCGCGACGGAGGCGTGCGGCCCGCCGCTCCTATTTCCCAGAGAATGAGGCATCCATTCGCTCATGCACTGGCTTGCGGTTTGTTTTTCGCGCGCTCGCTGGTCATTCACGCTGGTGTTGGTGGCCATCACGGCCCTGGCCGTGTACGGCTATCGGCCGATCTCGACGGAACGTGCGGAGGTGCGGAGTCTCGAACAACTGATCGAGGAGGACGATTCCCGCCCCACCGAAGAAGCGGAAGACTTGCTCGACAGTAGTGAAGTTACCAACGCATTCAACCTAAACCGCAGTGATGCGTTTCTTGTCGTCGAGTGTGACGATCTGTTCCGGCCAGAAGCGGCACGTGCGCTCCGGGCCATGGAGCGTGCCGTCGAGGACCTGCCCATCGTCGACACACTGTTGGGTCTGGACGACGTGCCGATGCTCAATGTGTTCGGCTTCGCCGAACCGCTGCTGCCAGAGAACGACGCTTCTCCCGAAAGCTTCCGCCAGGCACGCCCGCGGATTCTGAACCATCCGCTCGCGCGGGGGCAGTTGATCTCTTCCGACGGCAAAACGCTGATGATGCCGCTGATCTATGATTGGCTTTATCTCGAGTCCAACGAAGACTTGACCCAAGGCGTGCTCGAAGCGGCCCGGGCCGCGATTGCCCAGGAGACGCAACGCTCGCCAGCGGATGCCGGCCCTCCCGAATTTCGCGTGCGGATCACGGGCACGATTCCCCTGTTCATCGCGCAGGAAAAAGCTTTTCAGCGAAATCAGTTTATCTTCCGTGGGCTGGGTTACGGGCTCGCCTTCGTGCTGTCGATCGTGATGTTCCGAGGGCTGTCCGCGGTGGTCATCGTTTCCGCCGCGCCGATGCTGGGGGTCTTCTGGAGTTTCGGCCTGCTCAAGCTGTTCGGCGTCTACATTAACGAATTGGCCAATGTTGTGATGCCCTTGCTGGTCTCCATGATTGGGCTCACCGATGGCGTGCATCTGCTGGTGAATATTCGGCGGCGACGTTCCGCCGGCGCCGATCGCCGGGAGGCGTCCGCCTGGGCCATCCAACACGTGGGGGTGGCCTGCTTTCTCACATCGTTGACCACCGCCATCGGCTTCGCTTCGCTCATGCTGGCGGACAGCAACTATGTGCGGGAATTCGGGCAGGTTTGCATGTACGGCGTGCTGATCGCGTTCGTGGCCGTGATCGTGTTTATCCCGCTGGTGGCCAGCACGCGGTTCGGGAACAGCATCCACCGAGGCGAAGAACGCGACTTCGTGCGGCCCCTGGTGGAGCGGTTCATGCCTTGTCTCGAATGGGTCCTCGCGCGCCGCGGTTTCATGAGCATCGCTTCGGTCTTGGTCACGCTGGGCATGTTCGCCGCTTCCTTGGCGCTCCGGCCGGATAATCGCATCGCGAACCAATTGCCCTCTTCCACCGAAGCCTATCGCGCACTGAGCCATTGCGACGGCCAGTTCGGCGGCATTCAATTTTTGCAGCTTTGGGTTGCGTGGCCCGAGGCTATATCCTCCGAGTCGCCGGAGATTCTCGAGGCGATTCAGTCCGTGGAGCAGATCGCGAGCCAGGAAACTTTGGTGAGCCATCCGCTATCGATCCGCAACATGCTGGCTTCATTCCCGGGCAGTGAGAACGATGCGCGGACGCAAATGACGTTTCTCTCGCTGCTGCCCGAGGCATTGCGGGGCTTCTTTTTTCGGCCCGCCGACCGCCGCGCGTTGGTCGTGACCCGCGTGCAAGATCAAGGCATCGCCGAATACGTGCCGGTGTTTGACCGTCTCGAAGCGGAACTCGCGGAATTGGGCAGCGTGCATCCGGGGTTTCAGTTCTGGCTCGACGGCGGGCCATTGTTCCGGGCGAGAGATCTGTATCAGATCGTCGTCGATCTGACGACCAGCCTAGGGACCGCCTCGGTGATCATTCTCGTGGTCTTGGCCTGCGTCTATCGGTCGCTGACCATCGGCCTGATTTCCGTGGTGCCCAACATGTTCCCCTTGGTGGCCACGGGGACATTGCTCGTGGTCATGGATCAGCCGCTGTTCATGTCCAGCGTCTGTGCGTTCACGGTCTGCCTGGGAATCGCCGTGGATGACACGATTCACTTTCTGTCCCGCTTTCAGCAGGAGTATTCGGCCGGCGGTCCCGTGGAAGACGCGATTCGCCGCACGGTGCGGAGCGTCGGTTCGGCGATGGTCATGACCACGATCATTCTCGTGGCGGGGTTCATTTCCATGCTGCTCTCGGATTTGCCGGCCCACCGCATTTTCGCGGCGATGGCCTGCGTCACGATCACGTCCGCCATCTTGGGCGACCTGATCGCGCTGCCGGCACTTTTGGCGTACTTCGAGAAACGATTGTCCCGGAAATCCACGTTGCGTGCCTGAACGGAACGCGGTTCACGATGAGGATTCCGGTTTCTCGGCGGGCTCTGTCTTTTCCGCTGCGGCATCGCCCGCTGCGGCACTGCCCGGTTCGGCACTGCCCGGTTCGGCACTGTCCGGTTCGGCACTGTCCGGTTCGGCACTGTCCGGTTCGGCACTGTCCGGTTCGGTCACCGTAAGCCAAATCGCGTCGGTGGAGGCTCCGAATTTCTCCGGCGCGCGCACATGGCGCTCCATGGGACTCGGCTGCTCCGCGGTCCCTCGAATGTGAATGAGTCCCGAAAAGGCGGGACCTTTGGCGGAGAATTTCAAATTGACCTTCTTCGCCGTATCGCCTTCCGCTTCCGAGACGACTTGGGGCATCGACAATCCGTGCGGCGGGTCCACGAGCTTGAGCGTGATGGGCCCGATCGATTGTTTCCCCACGGCGTGCCGCTTGATCTTCATCGGAAACTCCGCCGGCTTGCCCGGCTCGACAACGAGCGTGTCGTTTTCCGCCACGAGCTCGTAGTCGGGTACATCTTCTCGAATGGTCAGCCGGTAGAAATACCGCTCGCCCCCATGCCGGTATCGGTCGGTGATGGTGAGGCGATATTCACCCTCGTGTTTCGTCCGGTGAAAGATCACGGCATCTCGAGCCGGCCCCGATTCCAGGACCTCCGCCGCCACGCCGCCGGTGGGATCGATGAGCCGCACGACTGGAACCATGGGCAGATCCAAACTCGGAGCTTCCACCGCGATCACCACGGCCTGCTTCTTCCGAAGAGGCAAGCGAAAAACATCGCTCCGGCCCGGCAAACGCAGACGGCCCGTGATGGAGCTGGGAAGTTCAATCACCGGCGGTTCGTGCGGGTCAGCTTGCGTGATTTCCCGTGTCACACGATGAGGCACCAAGAGTGTCCGCGCCGATCCCGCGAACTCTGGCGCGAAAGCGAATCCCAGCCGGGAATCGTGGGCATGGCGAAAGTCGCTCGCACCTTCGATTTCGGGATAGGATTCCAAGCCTCCTTTACCGAGCGGGACGACGGGCAGGTTCACGCGTGAGGGAATGTTCCAGCCGAGGAGATTTACAGAGTTCATATCCGTCGAAGGCGCGGCCAGCGGAACCGCATGCGTGATGAACGGGCCGGTGGTCAGTGTCAGACGGTAGATGTAATCCTCGCCGTTCTGGAACGCGATCTTGGTATTGGGGGTCGAGGAAAACGCGAACAGGCGGACGATGTGCGTGCCCGCGGCCTCGGCGGTGTACACAATCCGCGGATCGAGCCCCACGGCGTCGTGGTTTTCCGCGAGCACGGCTCCGCCGGGAGTCACCACTTGCAGGACGGCGTCCATGGGAGAACCGAGGCGGCTATTGGCGGCCACGTGGGCGACCAACGTCTGCCCCGCCTTCAATTCCATGGCGAACCCGTCCACGTCCTCCTTCTCTTTCAAGATGCCGTTCACCGTGACGGCTTCTTGGGACAGCGGTTGGGCCTCACGCGGCCAGTTGTTCGGCTCCTCCTCGCTCAATTCGTGCAAACTGCCGATCAAAAACGGGAGCGCGGCCGAAGCGCCTTCCTCGTTGTAGAGCCGAATCCACACGCGGTCCGTGGCCAAGTCTTGCGGAATGTCGACTTGCAGCTTTCCCTCTTCTTCCGTCACACACACTTTCACGCCCGGTGCCCAAACTTGGACAGGCCAAGTGAATTCACCAGAGCAAGTAACCATGGTTTGGCAGCCGCGTTGCCCGCCCGCCGGAAAGATGTGAGACAGCGTGGGAGGCGCCGCTTGTGCGTGAGTTGCGAGCAAGATACTGATCAGCAGCCACACCACGTGAACGCATGCTCCGCGAATTAGTTTTGCTGGCGGGAAGTGCATGACGCGATTCAAAGAAATGGATGGATGCGATGCGAGAACTAGTTCCATTCGGCTATTCATCGCGAATAAAAAAGCGAGTCATCGGCTCACTGAAGACCGCAAGCGCATGCCGCCGACACAAGATGTGACCACTCTCTGGCAATGCGGATCACTCGACCACGCTTTAGCCCATGATCTCTGCGATGGGGTGGGGATCACTGACCAAATGTGTGGGCCGACCGCTATTGTTGTAGAGGATGGTATCGGGATCGATTCCCAGCTTCAGATAAACGCTGGAGACGAGGTTCTCCGGAGCGTACACGTTCTCCACGGCGGAATATCCGCGACGGTCCGTGGCACCGACCACCTGCCCGCCGGGCGTGCCGCATCCGGCCACGAGAATCGACATCGCATTGGACCAATGGTCGCGCCCAGGAGTTTTGCGGTCAGCCAAGGTGGAAATCTTGGGTGTGCGGCCAAATTCGCCCATGACCAACACCAGCGTGGTCTCCAGCAGGCCACGCGTGTCGAGATCCTCGATTAACGCAGCGACCACGGATTCGAGTTCCCGGCCTTGCGTGCGGAACTTAGGAAAAATCTCCGAGTGATGGTCCCAGCCGCCATCGTTGATGGTCACGAAAGGCACGCCCGCTTCCACCAACCGCCTTGCCAGCAAAGCCCTTTGGCCCAGCCCATGCCGCCCATAGGCGTCGCGAATCTGGTCCGGCTCACGGTCGATTTGAAAGGCCCGCTGCGCGGCGGGGGAATGGATCAACGAGACCGCCTGTTGGAAGTTTTCATCCACACCCAACACCGGATCCCCCGCGGCCCGGTCTTGGAAGCGGTGGAAGGTGTCCAATTCCTGACGCAAACGTCGGCGCTCCAGAAAACGGCCATCCTCCAGTCCTGAGGGAATGGTCACGTCCCGCACACGGAAATCGTCTTTGTTCGGATTGTCTCCCACGACGAACGGAGCGTGCCGGGCACCCAGAAAATTCGGGCCACCGGAACGCGTCATGGAAGGCAGCGAGAAGTAAGGAGGGAGCCCGTCTGGAGCGCCGCGCTGGGCGGAAACCACCGAGCCCATGCTGGGATGGAAGCTCACGAACGCGCCACAACTGACGGGAATCCTCGTGGGAGCCCCGGTCATCATGTAGTGATTGCCGGCACCATGGTTGTTTTGATCGTGCCGCACGGAGCGGATGACGGTGAATTTGTCATTCAGCGCCGCGAGCCGTTCCATGTTTTCGGAGAAGATCACGCCCGGCACCTTCGTGGAAATCGGGCTGAATTCACCACGAATCTCGCTGGGCGCGTCCGGCTTGGGATCGAACGTTTCGAAGTGGCTGGGTCCACCGTCCAACCAGAAGAGAATGCAACTCGTATTCGCCCGAGCGTTGTTGCCGGCGGTAGCACGCAGCCGCAATGCATCGACAAAACCACCCCCCAGCAGGGCGCCGAGCCCCAGCTTGAGGCAGTCCCGCCGCTTGATTCCCTGGCAGTTGCGATGGATCGCCATAGGTCCAACCCTCTTTCAATCGATGAACAGGAATTCAGGCGTGTTGATGAGCGCCCAAAACAGGTCCTCCACGGCCTGCCGGCGGTCCGCTTCCTCGCCGGGAAAAATGGCCAAGGCCCGTTCGGCTTCATCGTCCGTCGGAAAGCGGCAGTAGACCCGCAAATACGTCTCTTCGACGATTTCCGCGGCGGACCGGCAACTGGAGGCCAGTCGCGCGGGCACGGCGGAATCGAGCGACAGTTTGCGATTCAGTTCAGGCGAATTCATCAGATGCAGGATCTGCGGAGTCGTTGAATCGGATGTGCGTTCACAAGGCGGATCCTGGTTTGGATCGGGCCGTCCAAAGGTATCCAAAAACAAGGACGAGGCCCGGTGCGTCCACAATTGCGTGGCCCGGGAACCCGGCGGCATGGCCGAGAATTCCTCCTCGACATCGAGCACGTCGTTGATCGCGTCCAGCAGGACTTCCGCGCGGAACCGCTGGCGATAGTAGCGAGAGAAGTTATTGAGATCGGCAATATTCCGCTCCGAGGGGGTCGAACTCAGGCCGAACACCCGCGAGGTCATGATCGTGCGGATCAAATGCTTGATGTCGTAATCATGCGCGCGGAAGTCTTCGGCGAGAAAATCGAGCAGCGGCTGATTGGAAGCAGGATTCGTCGCCCGGAGATCATCCACCGGCTCCACGAGTCCCTGGCCCATAATCTCGGCCCAGACGCGATTGGCCATGACCTGGGCGAAGTAGGGGTTGGCATCGTCGGTCATCCACTCCGCCAGCGCCTCGCGAGGATCTTCCTCGGGTGCCAAATCGGGCGAGGGGGCCGCCAGCGGTTTGGGCGCTACCGATTCGCCCGTGCGACCATGCGCGAGCTGACCAGATCGGCTGGTGTAGATTAATTCCTCGCCGCCTGAAATCGGAGGGGACAAACCGCCCCGGTGCCCCACGCGGGAGAAGAAGGCCGCGAAGCCGTAGAAATCGTCTTGGCTCCAGACTTCAAAGGGATGATGGTGGCACTTCGCGCACTCCAGACGCACGCCCAAGAACAATTGGCTCACCGAAGAGGCGATTTCCACGGTTTGTGGGCGGTCTCGAAAAATCACCGTGGCGCCGTTGTGCCAAGTGCTGCCCCGCGCGGTGACCAGTTCTCGTGCGAATTGGTCATACGGCATGTTCCGGCGGAAGGCGTCCCGCAGCCAGGCATCGAGCATCCAGACCGCCTTCATCCCCACGCGGTACGGATTGGGCCGCAAGAGGTCCGCCCATTTGTTGGCCCAAAAGTCGGCGTATTCAGGCCGGGCGAGCAGATCGTGAATCAGCGTTTCCCGTTTGTCCTCTCGATCGTCGGCCAGAAAAACGCGAGTTTCGTCGGGTGTTGGCAACCGGCCAATGGCCCGCAAGTAAGCCCGGCGATGAAACGTGGCGTCGCTCGCCACTTCCGAGGGCCACATGCCCAACAGTTTCAGCTTGTCCCACACCAGCGCATCGATGGGGTGTTTTCGGGGCAAACTGGCGTAATCGCCTGCGTCCAACTCGCCGGGCAAGGGGATCGTCACCTTACACACGGTGATGTGGTTCATATACCGCACCATGATCGCGGTTTCGCCCGGCACGGGACCGGCCTGCAATAGCCCGTCCCGGCTGACGGTCGCGAGGGTGCTATCGTTGGACTGAAAAGCGCTGGCGTCGGTCACATCCCGTTCACTGCCGTCGGAATACTCGGCCCTAACATGCAAGGAGAATTTTTCGCGGGGAGCCAGGCTGCGTTGGCTTGGCTCCACCACCACGTGGAGCAATTGGGGGGCGTCCTCGGGAGTGCGCGGCGAACCCGAGGCAATCCACGTCCGCAGCAACTCATACGGAGGGCTGCCGGCTTCGAACCGCACGCCACCACCGTGAGGCAACTGGGCCGTCGCCTTTTGCAACAGCAAACTCTCCTCGGGGGCCGCGGGAAAAACACGCCTCCCCCGAGCCTCGCGGACAATCGCCTCATGGTCAAAATCCGAATCGAAGCCGAGCAGCGACAAGGCAAAACCATTCTGCCCTCGGGCCTTGCCGTGACAGGGTCCCGAATTACAGCCGAACTTCGTCAACAGGGGCTGAATGTCGGATTCGAAAGTGACAGCGACGGTTTGGTGAGCGGGCTCTGATGACCAACCCTCATCCGCCACAAGCCACGACGCTAGCAGTAATGTCAGCCACCAGATTGTGTTCGCTGCCGAACCACGCATCAGTAATGGAGAGGATAGGGGAAGGAATCTGGATTGCCGGGGGGCCATCCGGAAGGCATGCAAAACGTTATGCCATGTTCGGTTGCCAAAATCAACGCGGAAAAGGGCAACCCCAGCACGAGCAAGGCAATCAAGCCAACCCGAAATTCCATGCCGACGATGGAATTTATGGGTAATCTTGTTCCAATTCCGCCCAGACGCTTGCTTCGCCGTCCTCGTCGATTTCGATGTGAATCACATTCGCGCGACAGCAGACGGGACAATCCTCGACGTATTCCTGATGCATGCCCTGGGAGAGATCGAGCGGAATGACGATTTCTTCTCCGCAGCCATCGCAGGTGTAACTCGCTTCATCTTGCATGACTTCACCGTGAAGAAAACGCAGGAGCCATGAAAAGCTGCTGAATTGCCCAACAGCCTGTCGCATCGCAGAAACTGGAACTCCAAGTGGCAGTGTAAGCCGCAATTTTGCAAAACGGCGAGCAGCTTGGCTGCGACCCACGCGAGGTCGATGGCGTTTTTAACGGACAGCTAATCGTGGAACAAGTTGCCGTATTACTGGAGCACGAAGACGGTAGCTGAGACTTACTGAGTGACGGGATTGCCCGCAGCGATGGCCTCTGCGTCCCGAAGTCATGCCGATGCCCTGGAATGTAACAACAACTCTTTGTCGCCAAGGTGCTTGTGGCGATTACCGGGGCATGCTATTTGGCGGAATCGGAACCCCGGGGTTGAAATGCTCATTGTTGTTCGCCGAGTAAGGCGATTAAGCCTTTCCCGACGGAGACGCGCCAATTGACGTGGTCGTGGCCGCCATGGTATTCGGAGTAGTGGACTTTGCAGCCTTTGGCGATTAACACGTCGCGCATGCGGCGGTTGTTCTCCACCATGCTGGGCGACTCGAAACGTCCGACTTCAAGGTAGAAACGGACCTTCGGTGAACTTCCTTTGGCGATCTCGCCTGGGAGCCACCCTTCGGGCAGGTCGGAACGGTCCGGCCGGCGTCGCCAAAAGGCACCGGATTGTGACAAGACGTTTCTAAACGTATCCGGACGTTGGCAACCGGCGTACGTGGCCGCCAGGCCACCCAAGCTCAAACCGCCGATCACCGTGCGGTCCGGCTGGAAGTGTGCGCCGCAATGCTTGGAAACCCAGGGAATCAGCTCGTCGGCCAAGAAATCGATGAACGAATCGTTAAAGTTGAGATCCTTGCCTCGCGTCCCATGCGAGTCCACGAGCACGGCGACGAGCGGTGAAATTTTTCCGTCAGCGACAAGATTATCGCACACCGTCGGCAACGACATGAGGTCTTCGGAATCCTCACCATCCAGAAACACCGCCAATGCCGTCGCCATTGATGGATCACCTTGGCGCGAAGAAACGTAGACACGTATGGACCGTGTCTCGCCCAGTCTTTTGCTCTCGATTCGATGGCGTTCCACACGGCCCCTGGGAACTTTCTCGCGCGCGACGTGCCACATATCTCGCGGAGCGTCTGGAAGCTCGAGCACGGAGCCCGCATTGAACACCAGCGGATTGAGCGGGTCGAGCGGGTAGGTTTCCACGAGCGTTCCTTCCCGCAACGCTTCTCCATCCTCGGAGTGAGCAATGCGTCTTCGCACGATCAGAACGTAGATGAAACGCGAATCGCTGGGAAGACGTACACTCTTGTACCAAACATCGGATTCCGGTAAGCGGCCAAAATGGTTGCACGACGGATCATCGGGAACACCGCGAACTTCCACTTGTTCCGTGGCGGCGTCGTCTCTCCACAGAAATGTAACGAGTCTTTGGCTTGGCTCGTCCGACAGCGGTTCCACTAGCGGGCACTTGCCGGAAACTTCGGCCCAAAATTCAGGAATCGCCTGCGATTGGCCCCGTTCGATGGCCGATTGAAGCTGACGGAGACGCGGGCTAACTGGCCCGGCATCCGGCAGGACTTGTCCATGCGTCCGCTCGCCAATTTCCTCACGGTTGACGAGTCGCCAATGTCCGTCCGTGCGTGTCCAGCGATCGCGCGAGCGGCCCTGCTCGAATTGTTGTTCGGTGGTTCCTTCAAAACGGAAAAAGATCCGGCGATCGACGACAGCGACCAAGTCGTTACCAGTTTCCATGACGTCCACTAGCTCGAACGCAACGGGACCATATTCGGCGACCATTTGGAAGTTTGCCTGCCAAATGCTACGGAGGTCTTCCGCGCTGGCCGCGAACGAGCGATAGCCCATCGCGGCAATCGCCTCCAAGTCCTCCGCGACAATTGCGGCGGAAACAGCACGATATCGATCCTCAAGGATGGACCGGCAGCCGGCATCCGTTTTGCCCACTTCGCCAAGAATCAAGAGTACAAGGCACGCGGAAACGGCATTCATCTATTTGTCCTCTCATGTTCCAATTCCGCAGTCGAGCCTGAACGGCTGTAGCTGCCAGTCCGAGATACGTACCTTTCGAGGGTGAAATGATCCCAAACATGCGACTATGGCCGTTGTGGTATCCATTTCATATTCAGGCTTCGCGCAAGGAATACGAATTCGTCCGTGACTTCCTCGATCCGCTTTGCCGTTGGCTTGTTGCCTCCATGTCCTCCGCGATGCTCAACTCGCAAGAGCACCGGCGCGAGACCCGCCTGGGCATGCTGCAAGGCGGCGACGAATTTGAAACTATGCAACGGGACAGCCCGGTCGTCCGTATCCCCCGTGGTCACAAGAGTCGGCGGATACGGCGTTCCTGGCTTGACGTTATGGTAGGGAGAATAGTCGAACAGGGCCTGGAATTCGTCCGGATCGTCCGGCGAGCCAAATTCCGTGAAGGCCCATCCGCCATCGGCGTACAGTGAGAAGCGGAGCATGTCGGTCAGAGGCACTCCGCAGAGACATGCGCCGAACAATTCGGGCCGTTGGGTTAGTACGGTGGCGACGAGCAATCCGCCATTGCTATCTCCGTGGATGGCGAGTTTCTCTGGCAGTGTGTAGTTGTTGTCGATGAGCCACTGAGCCGCCGCGATGAAATCGTCGAATACATTTTGTCTCTTGGTTCGAGTGCCGGCCTCGTGCCACTCCACTCCGTACTCGCCCCCACCGCGAATATTCGGAACGGCATAGACACCGCCTGCTTCCATCCAGGCCATGGCACTCATTGAAAACCACGGCTTCAAGACAAAGCCATAGCCTCCATACCCATATAGTAATGTTGGATTGGGTTCATCAAGGTCGAGACCGCGCTTATGTGACACAAACATCGGCACGCGGGTTCCATCCTTGCTCTGGTAGAAGATCTGTTTGACTTCGTAGTCATCTGGATTGAAGGTAAGTTTTGGCTGCTGGATAGGAGTACTCTCGCCTGTTGCCACATTGTAACGGTAGACCGTCCGAGGCGTCGTGAAGCTAGAGAATGAGTAAAAGGTTTCCGTATCCTCGGGCCAGCCTCCGAATCCAGCGGCGGTGCCTATGGTTGGCAAGTCCACGTTTCGCACATGTTCGCCGTCTTGTGTGTAGACGCGAACTCGCGTGCTTGCGTCGCTAAAAGAGACGGCGAGAAAATGCCCGCCAACACATCCGATGTCGAATAGCGTCTCCTCGCCTTCAGGAATGATTTCCCACCAATTATGTGGGGTAGGATTATCGATATCGATGGCGATCAGCCGCCGACGGGGGGCTGAATGGGTCGTCAGGAAATAGAAGACCGGACCGTCGTTGCCAATGAAGGAGAATTGATGTTCAAAGCGATCGATCAGATCGACAAACGGCTTGTCCGGCGTGGAGAGTTCCTTGTAGGCGATACGCATTCGATCGTCGTCCGCTTCCCGCATTACGATGATCAAGTAACGCTCGTCGCGAGCCAGCACGCTCACGAATCGCCACTCGGGATGATCCGGGCGGTGATAGACTAACAAATCCTTATCTTGCTCCGTCCCAACGCGATGGTAGTAGATTTTCTGATTCAGACTAAATTCTTGGAATTTGGTTTCTGGCCGAGGCTGCTCAAAGCGGTTGTAATAGAATCCTTTACCGTCCTTAGTCCATTGCACATAGCCGAATTTGATCCACTTCAATTGGTCCGGAAGTCGCTTTCCAGACCTCACGTCCAGCACGTGCCAAGTCTGCCAATCGGAACCGGCTTCGGAGACCGCATATGCAAGATAACGACCGTCGCGGCTGAATAATGTCCCCGTGAGGGCGATCGAACCATCTTCCGACCAACGGTTCGGATCGATGAGTAATTGTGGATCCGCATCAATATCTTCAGCAAGATAAAGGGCAGCGTGATTTTGCAATCCATCATTACGGAAAAAGGCGTAACCATTGCCGACCCGTACTGGCGATGATTGCCGCTCGAAATTCCAATGCTGTTCAAGGTGGTGGCGGATCACCTCTCGCTGGGGATGCGATCCCAGGTAACTGGCCGTGACGGCATTCTGAGCGCGAACCCAATCTGCAACCTCCTTGGATTGGCGGATATCGGCTTCCAGCCAGCGGTATGGATCGGCAACCTCCATGCCGTGATAGCCGTCGACCTGATCAACGCGGCGGGTCGTCGGATACACCGGTGAATGGTCATTGGCAATGACTGAGAAGGTGTCGCCAAGGGTTGCTAAGAACCACAAACCAACAAACAGTTGCTTTCGCATAACTCAACCTCTTCGTATTCCGTGTGCTTCGTTGATCTAACGGACCACTCGCATGCCCGTACCCACCACAGGAAATTTGGCGGTTCCACAACATTGGCCGCGAGCGTGGCTCTCCACCGAATATCGCGCCGCTTCAATGCGTGGTCGGCACACGAACGATTCACCTGAGCAGAGATCGAAAGGAAACCCTTCTTCAACGCTGGTCGTCAAAGATCTTCAAACGCCTTTCGTGATCTCGTGACACGGTCGGCTCGAAAGCGTGACGTCTACTCGACACGATTTGGAGGGCAGGCGAATACAGGATCCGTTATCTACTTGACGCGCGCCTTGAGATTTATTGAACGACCATTCGCGTCGGTCACGTTGCTCGTCAGCTCGATCCAGTTCGGCTGATCGGCAACTACATCGATCGCGAACGGTTCGCCGGTCAGTGGGCAGACAACCTTCGCCGCCGCGTCGGGGCCCTCATTGGCATAAACGATCGCGGCAACCAGCAGCGATTGATGGATTTCCGTGCGGGCCTGTTCTGTCAATATCCGGCTCACGCTCGGCGCGAACGCACACGCGAGAACGTCAGCTGCATTTGCTTGCGGATTTTCGTACAGGTTCTTTTTGCGTTGCTCGATCTCGGCTTCGAGGGCTTGAAGATTTCGCATTGCCTCCACATAAGGAAGGCTCGCATCGGTGATCAGCCGATCGAGCGTTGCGGCATATTGCGCAAGCGCCGCATTCCAAACTTCAGTCTCCTGTAGGGCATCCGCCATAGCGATGGCGAACCGACGATCCTCTTCCGACGTAATGGAGGTATTTTTGATGACACGTTGGCGTTCCCCGGCCCGAAGCAACCGGGCCATGTACTCGTAGCTGATCGTTTTCTCCGCGCGGATTCCGTCGATGGTACGGGCCATGGAAGGTAGCGCGGCGAGGTCTTCGGCTAAACGCCGTCGCTGTTCGACCGTCAGCTTATCGAGATTGGCAGCCGCCGCATTGATTACCAGCCGGCGAATCGACCATTCGACCAGGATATCAATCAATAGACCGTCGTCGCTAACATGGTGGGCAAGCCGCATCGTGGCCAGCAAGTCGTCGCGTGCGCCACCGATATCTCCATCCGCCATTCGCACGTGGGCACGAAGCGTCGCCATTCGCGCCAACTCGATCGCCTTGCTCAAATGGGGCAGTAGAAGCTCGAATCCCTCGGACAGATCATTCCCCCAATCGCACGGCTCAATCAACGCTCCGACATGCATGAGCCGCAATGAGGGGCCAGCCCGTGCGACGATTCCTCGTGCTTGTTCGCCAAGGGGCGAATCGGGCTGGTTTCGCAAGGTCTCGCGCTCGTCGTCACTTAAATCTGGCATTACCGCGAAGGCTTTCCAGTATCGAAGCGCCGCATTCTGGCCAAGATCGTCTACCTCCGCGGTGATATTGCCCGAGGCCGTTACGCTGACGACGACTGTCAGCATGCATGACATAATAGTTGCTTGGCTTCTCAAGACGGATTCTCCTTGGTCAACTGGTCAACGGATGGAGTCATTGCCGGACCGGTCGGCCATTCCACGTGTTGCCGGAGCAGCGCGTCAAACCTTTCGGGCGAAGTCCGTAGGGCGCTGCTATAGGCGCCCATTGTGGGCAGAGCGCGGAGCACACCATCCACCGCTTGAGGCAGCTTTGCTTGGATCTTCGGATTGCTCCGCGCTACCTGGGGAATTTCTTGTGGCGTCGAATCCCAAAGTACCGCTAGCAGAATCAACATGACGGTCACCGCGGCGACGGCCGGCCACAGCACAGACGGTTGCGTGGCGACGATTCGCCACGCCGCGGATGAATTCGTCTCTTCTTCCGCAATGATCCGCGCAATTTGGTCAGCCAAGTTCTGCGATGGTCGTGTCGGCTGCATCGCAGAAAGCTTTGCCTCAATCTCTTGATCGCGCCCGTTCATGAGGCTGCCTCTCGTCTAGATCCAGCGTCGAGTTATTCCCCCAGCGCCTTTATGGCATAGCGATAGCGTGACGCGGCGGTGTTGGGCGAGATTTCCAATACCTGCCCAATAGCAGCAAAGGTCAACCCGCCCCAGATCTTCATGACTACAACCTCCCTTTGCGGCTCGGGAAGGGAACGCAAGCCGGCTTCGATCGACTCATTTTCTTCCAGCGCGATCGACGGTGTATCGAACCACGGGCGTTGCGCCGCGGCCTGTTGCTCGCGTGCGTTTCTTCGAGCTGTGCACCGCCGTTGATCGAGGGCGGCACGCCGAACCGTGGCGAACAAGTAGGCAACTGGATCATCTGGAAATTTAGCTCGTCGAATCATCTTCAAAAACGCCTCTTGCACGATGTCCTCGGCGTCGCTGGGCACGCCAGCCCACTGCCGTGCATAAAGCACCAGCGCGGGCCCGTGCCGGTCAAAGATTTCACGCCATGGACACCCCATGCAGTTCCTCGTGTGCCTACTGATAAGACGCACCCGCGACGCTGATTTGTCTACTCAGCTAAGATTTCTCGAAAAATCGCCTACGTAAAGCAACGAGCTCTCAAGAACTCTCCGGTGAAAATTCTAAGTAGCCGACGAAAAATTTCGTGGCAGGATTCCCGCTTTGTTCAGGGCGTCGTGGTTGCCGAACTCGCGGAGGACTTTGGTCGCCAGTACGGCGGTTTGCCCAAAGTCATTCGCTTGGTGGATGTAGCGGATGATTTCTTTGAGCCGCCGCCAGAGTTCTTCGACCGGATTCAATTCCGAGCACACTGTGAGGAGCCAGCGGAGTTCGATCCCCAACTCGGCTGCCATAGACCGGCTCGCCCATTCCGGCAAACTTCTTCTTCCAGCGGCAGAACGTCTGTTCCGTGATCCTGAGTTGCGGCCACATACTCTAAAGTGAACGGACGACGGCCAGCCAGTCTTCGTGCGGGTCCACGGGCGGCGTGCCCAAGCTGACTTCGTTCCCGCCAGTCACTTTCGTGACGTCGCCTCGAGTTAACTCGCCGCCTTCGCGAGGGTTGAACCAATGCACGGAAAATTCGCCCTTTGCTTCGCTCAAGTCCAGCTTGGTCTCACCACCGTTCGGGAGGTAGACCAGGTACGTGTCGTTCTGCTCCGCTAGGCAGAACTTCGAGATCCCATGGTCAGGGTTGCCGACTAACTCGTCCCGACAATGCATCTCCCAGAAGGGGATCTTATTCTGGTGGAAAAACTGGATGGCGATGCGGCAATAATCCCAGCTCTGGTCCCTGCTGCGCCAGTCTTCACAGACGATGTCATTCTCGGCGAATTGATAGCCAAAGTAATATTCGCAGCCAGCACCGCCGCCCATCAAATGTCCCCACAGCGTCTGCTTGCGAACTTCATGCTGTGTATAAACCATCTTCCCTTGGCGGTCGTGCCCGTCGAAACCTCGGTATCCAAGATCGGGGCATTGCGCATGCGCGGCGGAGCCGGATTCATCGAAGGCCACAACCCAAGGTTTGCCCGCCGAGGTTGAAGCTTCGACCCATTTCACCGTCTGAGCATGCGTGGTCTTGAGGCTGCTATTTTGCAGCGACGCGCCGGTCAGCTTCGATTTCGAACCGAGCAGTGGACGATAGACCTTGTCTTGCTGATCCGGAAACGTGTGAACGACGATGTTGTGATCGTACGGATCGAGTTCGGCGATGTAGTCAATCATGGCTTTCTGTTGAGCGGTGGTCTGCGTGTTCTCCTCGCCCAAATTCCAGTTCAATGCCAGGTTATGACCGAACCGAGCAATCAATTCGCGGCAGTAAAGCTTTCGCTGCACACCGAGATTGCCGCCATCGAGACACTCTGGCACGAAAGCCGCGACATTCTTGCCTTTGTTGTGGTCGTCGTTCTCCGTCTCCTGCATTTTGAAGTGCAGGTACATCCCCTTCTGCGTGCCATGTTCAAAGATGGTTGCCCACTGGTCTAGCTTGCTACAGTCGTAGTGCAACTTGTCCTCGCGCTGAATGAACGGCCACACATTGTCGCCGTCGCCTCCCGCGTTGTAGGTCAAAAATGAGAAGGCGTTACAACCCTTGCCTGAGAGATAATTGATGGCACCAATCAGGCCCTTGCCTTTTCCACTTTTCCAAGTGGGGTCGTCCTCCTTCCAATCATGCAAGTGGGGAGCCCACGTCTTGAGAGGAGCCTTGCGAGGGTTGCCTGCCACCGTGTTGTCAAAGTCGGCGTAGGCGAGCAGGGTTTCCGGAGCGTCCGCCCCAGCTTTCAGGAAATATTGTCCGCTGCCAGCAAATCTCAGATAACGTTGGCCCACATACTGCAAACGCCCATGTGCTCGCAGGTCCCGGCCCGTCTTGTCGCTCTTCGCGATGTTGATCGAGCCTGTTTTGCCATCGAATGGCGGCAGGGCCCTCGCCGCGGAGTCCGAATCAACCGCCGCGTGCTTTCCTTGATGGAAGGTGATTTGGTATTTCCATGCTCCCGTCGCATCCGGCGCGAAATGAGCCCGCCATTTGGTGCCGGACTCGGCGGAGGAGTTTTTCGCGTCACCATCCGCCGCAAAATAGCCGGGCACGTCGTATTTTTTGCCGCTTTCGTGCGTGAAGGTGACCGACATCCGATAGTCCGTGAATGGGTTCGGAAGGTTGTCTTGCTCGTGCGCGTAGGGGCCATCCAGCGTCAACGTGACGTTGTGCCACTGCTTCAGCTCACCGGATACTTGAACACGGCCATCGCCGTGCGGCTTACGAGGTTCGATCAGTGCGGCATCGCTGACCGGTTTCGTTGGGCTGTCCGCGCGAGAAATTCCCTCCGTAGTTGTCTCGGCGGATTCTGATTGGAGCTTTGCCATGGCGAAGGTGGCCGGGAGCATGCCCTTGCGCGATTTGCTTTGAGGTCCCACGCCGACAGGCCGCGCGAAGTCACGATTGGTGGTCATCAACCATTTGTCGAACTCGAAACCATCTTCACGCATGGAGAAATGAATCGTGTGTTCGCCGGGTTTTTCGATGTCGAGAAAAATCTTGTGTGGTTCGCCGCAGTGCTGTGCTTCGGTTCGCTGTTTGCTCTCCCAGCGCCAGCTCATTTTTCCTTCACACCATTGCAAACGCTGGCCGCTCTCTGGCCATTCTCCATCGAGTCCCACGTGCAAACCGTTGTCTTCGGTTCCCGTCGAATAGGCTCGCACCCACACGTAGTAGCGGCCCGGCGTCCGGATGTTCACCTTATAGTCGAGCACCGCCATCTTCCCGGCTTGGGGTGAAAAGTTCCTTCCACGGATCAGCTTATCGCCGTGTGTTCGCCGCGTGTCGGGAAGGATTTCGAGATAGGCGCCGCCGCTGGCTCCGTCCACATGCGACGGATCGCCATCCGGTTGGACCGCGGGACGGGCCTCCGCGTGCGTCAAATGCCATGCGCGAACACCATCACGAGTTTGTGCAACAAAGTGTTCGGCCTCGACCGCGACAAGGCCGTCTTTCTCCGCGAAGACCAGATCCTTGTCCACGATCGGCGCTGTCGATGCGGAGATGGCAAGCCGCTCAATGGAGTCGAGTTCCGGACTTCCGCCACGATTGCCGCAACCGGATGCCGTGTAAATATGGTTCCCGATCTGGACGAATCCAGTCCCGTGCCTGCCACGATTCAGGGCGGGCCACTTGGTCCACGCTTGCGTCACTGGATCGTAAACTTCGATTTCATCGTGGGCGGCGCGCTGCAGGATGCTCTCTCCTCCTCCCAGCACCAACTTGCCATCCACGGCAATGGCCATGTTGCCCGCGCGGGGCGTCGGCAACTCGGGACACTCCTCTGTTGGCAGCCAGTTGCCGGTTTTGAAGTCGAAGATGTCGATCGCCTCAACTGTCAAATCGAAGACTTGGTTCGTGGCCTGAGACGTTGTGCGGCCCGCCGCTGCGTAGAGCCGGTCTCCAATCACCACGGCCTGAAAATGATCGCGCGCATGGGGCGCGTCCGGCAGTATTTTCCAAGCGCCTGTCCGCGGATCATATTCATCGATCCATGGCCGGGAGCCATCGATGTGGCCATTGGTGATTCCGCCCACCAGGTAGATTTTGTCGTTGTAGATCACCGCGCCCGCTCCGCCACGACGCCGATCGGCGGGAATGGCGTGCAACATCTCGAATTTGTCCGTCTGCGGACGGTAGGCCACGACGCGCTCGAGAGGCTTCTCCCTTGGATACGGCCCGGTCATCGCCCCCATCAAATAGATGCGGTCGCCCAACACAACCGCTTGAAAATGATGGAGTTCCAAAGGCGTTGGTGATTTGGCCGTCCAGCGGTTACTGGCGGGATCGAAAACATCGACCGGATTGATGCGGCGGCCTCCAATCAAATACAGCTTGCCGCCGAACCCAGTCAGCGCTGCCTCATGGCGAGCCGTTGGTTTGCCCACCGAAGAGATCGTCTCCCAGTGATTCGCACCGAGGCTACTTGTCGAAAAACTCACGAGAATCGAGAGGAGTGCCGTGCTTGGATTGATCATCATGGATTCCTTGAGTTTGCCTGACGTGCGGGGGGAGTGCGGCTTCGCCTCGTGCGCACGATCGTCAGCAACCGAGAACGGAACGGCTGGTATCTGTATCGTGCATTTCGAAAATCTCGTTGGGGCGATGACCGGTTGAATACTCTACCATAGTACCGACAGAAATCAGAACTTGTGGCCAAAACGGGATTTGCTTGAAGTTGATGAGGGCGTGGGCCAGGGTGACGAATGACTCGTAGACGTGCGGCAGCCTTTCGCGTCGCGGGCCAAATTGGGAATATTGCTTCAGCCAGGCGATGGTCCGCTCGATCGGCCATCGCCGATGCCGGTCTTCAGCAAAAGCACTAAACACGTGAAGGCCGTGCGGTTGTCCACTGGCGGCTTGCCCCGCAAAGCGGGGAGGCTTGTGCTCCGGAAACAGCGACTCGATTTCCATCCAAAGCTCGATCCCGCTCCAGACGCCATTGCTCACGCACGCGAGGCCTCGGGACATCCCCAAACGGAACAGTTGGCCGACCTTTGGGGGAGAACGGAGTTCGAGGTCTGTTTGCACATTGCAATTCAATACCCAAAAACGGTCACGCTGCTGCAAGAAACGTTGTAGCCAGCAAAGATTTTCGTCAGCCGCTCACACAGATGGTCAGCAGCCACCAAATCGCCGCGATCCAAGTTGATCTTTGCCAGGATATCCAAATGGTTAGTCAACTTAACGACACTTTCGGCCTACGATGGATTAATTCGTGACGAATGACGAACGGTTATTTCGCTGGCCAAGTCAAGCGTAATGAAACACGCTCATTATGCACTACTGAATCGAGCGCGATTTGACTTCAGGAGTTCGCGCAAGTGTGTATTCAAAGCGAAAACGCGATTGCCCAGGTCATTCGCACCGATGTAATTTTAAGCGGAACTCCGTATCAACTTCCCGCGTTCGAAAGACTGAAAACTCAATGCAGCGACAAGAATTGCGGTAACCGCCGACATGATGGCCAGAATGGCATTTAGCACAATTAGCCAACCGGCATCCGGCGCATAAAGCAAAATCGCCGAGATGGGAGCCTCGTTCGACTGTGGGATCCAACAGAGCATTCCAATAACGATTCCGACATCGATTGCCAAATAGAGCCATCCTTGCGATGAAATGCCCATGCATCCTCTTCGTGACTGCGCTTGCGGAGATTTGCACGTCCGAAATACGTTTCGAAGGGTAAAAATGAACCCAAATGTTTGACCGACAAAAAGAGCGGTGAGCAATGCCAGATTCAAATGCAACTTTGGGGCTTTGGCGATCGGCAAGGCCATGACTCCGATCATATTCAGCTCAACCATAGGGACAAGAGAGGCCACGTCAGGGCCCGAAAGCTGGTTTTGAGAATTGATAAGGAGCGCAAACCCTCTGCGCTGCTCTGGAAAGATCGTCATCCCCGCTTGGAACGTGGGCGTTGTTCCGATGTGGTTGAGCGCCTGAACATTGTCAATCATTTTCACTTCCCAGCCCATGGCATAATTCAAGCTGCCCCGCTCCGGTGTATGTAGCTGAGAGACGCCACTTTCAGAAAGAAGACGCGTTTCACCAAACGCGCCGCCGTTCATGTGCGCCAAGAGATAGTTACCCATATCCTGGGCGGAAGAGATAAGAAACATCGACGGCAATTCACCTCTTGGCCGTGAAACACTCGGCGTAGAAAAAGCTTGGCCAAACCAGTACCGAAATCCCGTAGCAAGATTGTCCTTTCTCGCCGCGGCCTCGGAAGTATAACTTCTTGTCATGCTTAATGGTTCGAAGATGTGTTGCTCGATGTACTCCTCATAGCTTTGCCCAGAGACAGCTTCAATGATCGCTCCTAGCACCACATAGTTGGCGTTGCTGTATTGGTAAGCGGCACCGACTGGTCGCGCAAGTTCAGTATTGCCAAGTGCGCGAACTCGCCGCTCAATCGCTGCGGTGGAAGTGTCGCTATCGGTCAAGTGAGTTCGCCCTGAGTAGGTTGAGAAGCCGCTCGTGTGATTAAGAAGGTGCTTTACTTTTAGTTGGGACGATGCCCGAGGGTCTGCAACGTGAAACCAAGGAAGGTACTTCTGAACTGGAGCATCTAACTCAACGTGCTCCGCTTCTACAAGCTGCATAATGGCGACGGCCGTAAACGACTTTGTAAGCGAACCAATATAGAATCCCGACTCGGCGGTAACAGGCCTCCCATCCTCGCCTGCAACTCCATAACCTCGCACGTGAGTGATCTGGTCACCCTCGACAATCACCAGCGCGGCTCCAGGAATACCGGTGTCAGCAAGCTGGCTCTCAATGTAGGCGTCGATTCGATGGAAATCATCGTCTGATAACGAAGTTGGAGACATTACTTCGGCTTGCACTGGCCGCATGACGCCTATTGCAGACAAACTCAACGTCGCCGCAGTCAAGACCGTGTATGCCCAACGTGCAGCCAAAGAGCCCATGCGACGGACAATGCTTGAAGCTAGCTGATACGCCATGACTCAGATGTCGATCACTTCAATTCACTCTGCCGGCTTGGTGTGGTCACTGCCGTCCAGAAGCTCGATCTTGCCGTCATTCGCTTGCAATGTGACGCCATCTGCAATGAAATCGCCTAACATAACCGCCACTCGATTGTCCGGATCGCGCACCGTCAACATGGCGTCGATGTCGCTTCGCGTATGTGCTCCTCCCCTTCCCAGAACGACGAAGGCGCCTTCCTGGTATCGATCGGAAGGTCGCACAGTGCGAAGGAGAATACACCTTGCATCGCGACTGACGTCACGCCCGTCGAATAGCGCCATGACGGAACCAGTGTCATCAGTTAACACAGAGAACAACGGTGATTCTTTGTTTTGCATCAACATGAGACTGGCGCCGTCATGTGACGCCGACAATGCAACCGCCCGTTGGCCGTCGTCGCCGCGAGCCGTAAGGGTCAGAGAAGCCCCCTGTGCCCCGCCCTCTAAGACAATGGCCGGCTCGCCTGTTGGGCCGAGCACTTCGATCCTCTTGGCCCGCATGACGTCGGCCACGTCTTCCGGCAATCTCGCGGCAACGGTAATCACCACGAACAAAATACAGAACAGAACTGCCGCCCCATTTCTCCAGCGACAGTTCCACTTTTCAAGATACTCGATTCTGCGTTCGATTTCGTTCATGGTTGTACCTTGCATTTCGATGGACTGTCTCTTTCGAGCAATTATTTTGGGTTTGGAGACAAAACACCTCAGCATCCACGAAATTCGGTGTCCAGCGGCCGTGAAACGCCGATGGACGAAAGTCAGTGAAGTTTTTGTCCGTTGGCTTTTAGATTCTCGCGTGAAGAGATACAAGGCGATTGTCGCCATCGTGATCACGCAGTGTCTTTCCTAGCAAAAAAACGAGAAGCAATATGGATGATCCCGCCAACGATGAGGCTGACGATAACAGCCAAACCCACTGATTCGCCAACGGAGAGATTCATTGCAGCCACCAAGCCGCCTGAAACTCCACCCGTGACCGCACTCGCGGTAATCATCTGGCTGAGTTGATTGGTATTATTCATTGTCAGCTTCCCCCCCTAGAATTGTGATAGTAACCATTGCGTCTGTGCATCATTTATCGTCCGAGGCCAAAACCAGAACGTCAGTGTTACATAGGCAACCACGGCACACCAGGCGGGAAGCGTCTTCACGAGGAAACCCCCTTGTTGACTACTGACCCCGATGCGCAGAGCCAAGCCGCGAAGATGATCGTCGCTCCCGAAACCTGGCGCCAGCAGATAGGACGGCGGGAACGAGCAACGGAGCTTGGCGGAATCCTGATTGCTTCCGTCCCATCATCACCCATGCACGTAAGATAGTGTAAGCAACCACGACAGGGAGCAGTACTCCACCGGCGTTCATCCAGGGACCGGCCCCATCAAGAAGATGGCGAAACGACTGCATCGGCACTTGCGCCACACGATTTCGTTGAAAAATCGAATGGAAGTTCAGCTATATTGACGTTCGATTGCGGGTGGGCCTGCACTAGCCTACACATGTCGAACCGTAATTTATTATAGACGATTGTCTTTCGAACGCTGATGTCGCGATTGCCTTTTACGTCGTGTGCCCGGTTTATTCCTTCGTCAATGTATACAATCCTGAAAAGTTCGATGTAGCCGTTTTCCCAAGGACTGCCTGGCTCGATAAACAAGGTTTTCACCTCTTCACCCGTTCCAGCCAGTCTCGCGCCTTCTTGGCCGTGAACTCGGGGCCATTGTCACTGCGGATGTCGCCCGACACGTCGCGGGTCGTGAACAGGTCACTCAGCCGTTCCAGCACCTCCGTGCGCCAAATCGTTTCTGGGCATGCTCCCCCTCCTTCTTCTGCCACACCCAAAACCGAAAGAACATCACTCGCGGTTTTGGCTCGGTGAAGGGGGCTGGGTCAAAGCCGCACCAATATATGAGCGGATGGTGGCCGAGTGGCTGTTCAAGGAGGTTGCCGTCCCGGAGCCTGGTAACTCGCTGACGATGGTGTAACTCATGGCCGGGTAACGCGTCCTTTATGAAAGAGATACAGCTCCCTGCCGTGAGCGGGCTCGATAGGCGTCGTGCTCACGAAGCGGCCAAAGGCGGGAAAGACGAGTTGCCCCGCCTCCACCACAAGGCAGGGGTACCGCTTGTTTTCTCCCGGCAATCGGCAGGCTGGATGCAGGTGGCCCGCCAAGACTTGTCCGGTTGCCGCATGATCGGGCAGGTGCCGCAAATCAAACGGCCCCAGGCGAAACGGCGGGCTCTCCACCTGCATGTGCCATGTGGCAGGCGGATCTCCGGCGCGGTCTTCATGGTTACCCCGGATCAATAAGATCTCCAGCCGCGCGAACGCCCGACGCCAGGTCGCCACGGACGACACCACGAGGTCCACATAACCGACCGGGGCGTGGACCAAGTCACCCAAGATCACGACCCGCCGCGCCGGCAGGCGGTCGAGCACATCTCCCAGCCGTCGCAAAGGTTCCTCGATCGACTCAAGCAGCTTTCCCTGATCTTCGCGTTGCTTTCGCCGCACTCGCCCCAGATGGAGGTCCGAGAGGAAAACCGTGTACTCCCGGTCCCACCACAAGGCCTGTTCGGGGAGCAGTTGCAAGGTTTCTCCGGCAAACGTGAGCGAATCGTGCGGCATGCAAGATGTTCCACCATCGGAGGGCCGATCACTAGCCGGGCGACGTGGCCCGGCGGGCAAGGTATGGTTAAGGGTAGTGCGTGGTCCGCCGCGTGCCAGACCATCTTCCCGAAAACCTCTCCCCTTCACGGAGCAGCTTCCGTGGCTTCCCATTCGTTCACGAAATTTGTCCGGCGAAGTTGGTCCGCTCTGCATGCCGTCTGGTGTTTGTTGGGCGTAACTTTGATATTGCTGTTGAGCCTGGAGGTGGTGCTGCAAACCATGTACGCCACCAAGACCTGGCTTCGCGGCAACGAGCCGCCCGTCGATAGCCGCGTCACGGCGGACGGTTACGCGGACACCTCCTGGGTTCCCGCATACTACCGTGAACTGCACGCGCTCTCCATGCACTGGGATCCGTATGTCTATTGGCGTCGAAATGCATTCGACGGCGAGTACATCCACGTCAATCCGCAGGGACTCCGTCGCACGATCCAGAAGCAACTGGACGACGAAACCGAGCCCGCGACCGTTTGGCTCTTTGGCGGGTCCACCATGTGGGGCACCGGCGCACGAGACGAGCAAACCATTCCTTCTCACTTGGCATCGCTGTTGGCGGAGCGCGGACATCAAGTGCGGATCGTGAACCTCGGCGAATCCGGCTACGTCTCCACGCAGGAATATTTGACGTTCCTATTGCGGCTGCGCGAGCATGAGCCGCCCGACGTGGCCATCTTTTACGACGGCGTGAACGACACCTATGCCGCGTATCAGAACGGTGTGGCCGGCTGGCCGCAGAATGAAACGCATCGTCGCGAGGAGTTCAATCTGCTGCAAGAACCGGAGAAAGTGTTGCCCTTCGCGGCGAATTGGCTGCTGACCACGAACTCCGTCGGCATTTCGAGGTTCGCTCGCTCCATACGACGGCGATTCACGGGAAAGAATCAGCCCTCCTGGCTGCCGCCGCAACTGCCGGAAGAGGGCCTTCAAGGTTTGGCGGCGGAGGTCGTGGAAGTTTACGCGCGAAACCGGCGGCTGATCCAACTGCTGGCCGAGGAACATGGCAGCCAGGTTTTGGCCTATTGGCAGCCGGTGCTGTTCACCAAGCAGCGGATGAGCCCGCATGAACGGAAGATGGCGGAGAAATTTGAATACCTACAGCCGCTGCACGCGGCGGTCGATGAGGCGTTTCGCGCGTGGAATTCGGACCAGGAAAGCGGGGCCATGTCCGATCTAAGCACGATCTTCGACGACACGGAGGAGCCTTGCTTTCTCGACTATTGTCACACGACCGAGGCCGCCAACCGCATTTTGGCCGAGGCCATGCTCGCGGATGTGGAAGCGGCTTTGGCGACGAAATAGAAGTGAGGAAAGTTAGCCCGGAACGCCTCTCCAACAATGGACGATTCCCCGCCAGAGGGGTAAGATCCTAGCAGGGAAATGTTTCCCGGCGGATTTCCGGCAGCAAACGCCTCGGTGGAGTTTGTGAATGGAGAGCCGGGTCTCACGTCCCAGGCGTGGGAACTGGGCCATGCGGCGAATGGAAGCCGCATGAAACCGAATCCGGCTGACCGATAATGATGTCTGGGCAATGGGATTTAGCGCATCGCGTAGGACTTACGCCATGTATGGCCGCGTGGCAATGACTTTGCTGACCTTGGCGTCACTGCTGTGGCACGCCTTGGCCGGCTGCTGCGCGCACCATGCCCATGCTAACACGGTGGGACATAGTCACGCCGCCAGCTCAGAGACATCGCTGCATCACGGCTCCTCCGAGTACGCGGACGCCGTTGGCGGCAAGCATGACAAGCCTGGATCACGGGAAAGCTCGCCGGAATCGCCGCATGAATGCGACAAATGCCACTGTGTATTCTTGGCTCCCAAGCCCACCACGGTAACTCCAGCGGAAGGTTCCTCTGTCGTCCATTTCTCGCTAGTGGAATTGGCCCAGGGCACGGAAGCTTGCCATCTGCCCCCGCATGATCGCACGCTGCTTGCGGAAAGTTACCCCCGCTTCGGCGACCCGCGCCGCTATCTCGCGCTCAGCGTATTGCTGCTCTGATGCACTGCCTCTCCGTCGAGGAGTCGGGAAGCTTATCGGCTCCTTGTTTGGTTGCGTAGACTGTCTGCAAATCCGCAACGAGGCAAACGTTCTCTCTCGTCTGTTGGTATCGCGAATCGGGTCTGTCTTGCGAAGAAATCGCGTAATCGGCGCTGGAGGTGGTGATGGGCATCCGCATGGGCAAAACTTCGGCTTGGGTTTTCCTGATCGTCTTGATCGTGTTTATTGGCGGCGCGACCGCCGCGACGAGCCGGCATTGGCTCCCCTGGGCCAAAGGCCAGTTGCAAGTCTGGCTCGCGGAAGGGGCCTCCGCCGAGCAGGGAAGCTCGGACGATCACGATGACGAAGAAGCCCATGGCCACGATCACGAGGAGGACTCCTCCATCGAGCTCAGCCCGAGCGGCCTCAAAAACATCGGCTACCGTCCGCTCAGCATTTCCGTGGGAACCTTTACCCGCACGGTGATGATCCCGGGCATGGTCGTGGAGCGGCCTGGCCGGTCCCAGATTCACATCACCGCGCCGCTGACGGGCATCCTGACGAAGATCTCCGCGACCCAGGGGGCGGCGGTTGAATCGGGCAGCCCTCTGTTCACGGTGCGGCTGACGCACGAGGAGCTGGTCGTATCGCAGCGGGACTTCATTCGCACGGCGCAGAGTTTGGATGTGGTCCGCAAGGAAATTTCGCGGTTGGAATCGCTCACCGATGGCGTCGTGCCGGGGCGGCGGGTGCTGGAGAAGGAATACGAGCAGCAGCAATTGGAAGCGGCGCTCAAGGCGGAACGGCAGGCCTTGCTCATGCACGGCCTGGCGGAGGAGCACATCCAAGCCTTGCTGGACGAGCGGCAACTGCTCACGAGCTTGAACGTTCGCGCGCCCCCGCACTCCGAGGAACATCAGGCCTGCCACACGGACCACCTGTTTCATGTGCAACGGCTGCCGGTCAATCCGGGCGAACATGTCAAGGCTGGGCAGGTGCTCTGCGTGCTGGGGGATCACTGTGAACTGAATATCGAGGGCCGGGCCTTCGCCGATGACGCCGACCAGCTCCGTGAAGCGGCCCGACAGGGATGGACCGTGTTGGCCTCGTGGGAAACAGGTGATGGTGGGCACCATTCCATCGAAGGGCTGAAACTGTTGTACTTGGACAACCACATCGATCCGGAAAACCGCGCGTTCCGCTTCTATTTGTCGCTGCCCAACGACGTCGTGTTGGACCAGCAAGACGCCTCTGGCCAGCGGTTTATCGAATGGCGTTTCAAGCCGGGCCAACGGATGCACCTGTATGTGCCGGTGGAGCTTTGGGACGAGTGCATCGTGTTGCCGGTGGAGGCGGTCGTGGAGGAGGGAGCCGAAAGCTTTGTCTATCGCCAAGACGGCGACCATTTCAACCGCACGCCGGTCACGGTGGTACACCGCGACCACGAATCGGTGGTCATCGCCAACGACGGATCGGTGTTTCCGGGCGACATCGTGGCGGGACGCGGCGCATATCAAATGCATTTGGCGATCAAGAATCAGTCAGGTGGAGGAGTCGATCCGCACCACGGACACACTCATTGAAAATCAGGTGCTACCCCCGTAATGGATTGAGCAAGGTGTCTTAGCGACACACGAGCAGGACGGAAAAACTCGCATGTTGAACGCCACGATACGTTTCGCGCTGCAGAACCGGCTGCTGGTGATTGCCTGCGCCGCGTTCCTGTTGCTTCAAGGCGGCTGGCAGGCGTATCAGTTGCCGATCGATGTGTTTCCCGATCTCAACCGGCCCCGCGTGGTGATCCTCACCGAAGCACACGGCATGGCACCCGAGGAAGTGGAGACGCTGATCACGTTCCCCTTGGAGACGGTGCTCAACGGGGCGGCGGGCGTGCAGGCGGTCCGCTCGCAATCGGGCGTCGGCTTGTCGGTGATTTATGCCGAGTTCGATTGGGGCACCGACATCTACAACGATCGGCAAATCGTGGCCGAGCGGCTGGCATTGGTCACGGACCGGTTACCGCCGGGCGTACGTCCCCAATTGATGCCCATCTCCTCGATCATGGGTCAAATCATGATCCTCGGCCTGTACGGAGACGGCAGCCAGACATCGCCCATGGAGCTTCGCACCTTCGCCGATTGGTCCGTACGGCAACGGCTGCTGACGATTCCCGGTGTTTCGCAAGTGATTGTCATGGGCGGAGAGCGGAAGCAATTCCAAGTCCTTGTCGATCCGCACGAACTGCACCGCTATGGCGTCACCTTGCATGAAGTCAAACAGGCTCTCCGCGAAAGCAATCAGAACACGGCGGGTGGCTATCTCGATGAGCAAGGGCCCAATGAACTGCTGGTCCGGTCCCTGGGTCGAGTAGACACGGTCGAGGAGCTCCGGCGGATTGTGATCGCGCATTGGAATGGCCAATCGGTACGGCTGTTCCAAGTGGCCGAGATCAAAGAGGGCCCGCAGGTGAAGCGAGGGGATGCCGCTGCCTATGCCCGCGATGCGGAAGGCCAGTTCGTGGGAGGGCCGTCCGTCGTGCTCACCATTCAAAAGCAACCGAGTGCCGACACGCGGAGCGTCACCGAAAACGTCCTTGAAGCCATCAAAGAGATCGAGCCGACGCTCCCCGCCGATGTGCAAGTCTATAGAGACCTGTATCAACAAAAGGCGTTCATCGATCTGGCGATCGACAACGTGATGGAGGCGTTGCGGGACGGCGGCATCCTGGTGGTGATCATCCTGTTTCTGTTCCTGCTGAATCTCCGCACCACGTTCATCACCCTCACCGCCATCCCCCTTTCGATCGTGATGACAGCGCTGGTCTTTCGGGCCTTCGGCTTGTCGATCAACACCATGACCCTGGGCGGACTGGCCGTGGCCATTGGCGAGCTGGTGGACGACGCCATCGTGGACGTGGAGAACATCTTCCGCCGCCTCCGCGAAAACCGGCACGCGGCAAACCCCAAGCCGGCGCTACTCGTCGTGTTTCAGGCGAGCTGCGAAGTCCGCAATTCCATCGTCTACGGCACGATGATCGTGGTGCTGGTTTTCGTACCGCTGTTCGCCCTGTCGGGCATGGAGGGCCGGCTGTTCGTGCCCCTAGGCGTGGCCTACATCGTATCTATCGTCTCGTCCTTGCTGGTTTCCCTGACGGTGACGCCCGTGCTGAGCTACTGGCTGTTGGGGCAAGCCCGGCTCGGAAGTCGCGAAAAAGAAGGGCCGCTGTTGAAGCTCCTGAAATGGATCGCCGAGCGGGTGATGCGGCTCAGCCTGCGGTTCGCCTGGCCGGTGCTGGGGGCTGCGGCCGTGGCCGTGGCGATCGCCGCTGGCGGGCTGATGCTCCTCGAACGTGATTTTCTGCCCCCCTTCAACGAAGGGGCCGTGCAAGTCAACGTGTTGCTCCCGCCCGGGGCCTCCTTGTCCACCTCCAACCAGATCGGGAGTCAGGTCGAACGCCGGCTCCAACAGATCGAGGACATCACCGCCTTTGTCCGTAAGACGGGCCGGGCCGAACTGGACGAGCATGCCGAAGGTGTCCACGTCTCGGAGATCATCGCCACCATCAATCCTCACACCGAACGCTCCCGGTCCGAGGTTATCGAGGAGATCGACGAGGCTCTGGCGGACATCCCCGGCATCGTCACGTCGGTCGAGCAGCCGTTGGCGCATCTCATCTCGCATATGCTCTCGGGCGTGAAGGCCCAAGTCGCCATCAAGCTCTATGGCGATGACTTAGATGTCTTGCGGCGCGAAGCCAAAAAGATGGAAGCGGCCATCTCCACGGTGGAAGGCGTGCGCGACTTGCAGATGGAACAGCAGGTGATCATTCCGCAACTCCGCATTGAAACGGACGGGTACCAGCTGGAAACTTTCGGCCTCCGTAGCGGGGACGTGAACGACTTCGTGGAAACCGCACTGCAAGGGGAAGTGGTCTCCCAAGTCTTGGATGGCCAGCGGACCTTCGATCTGCTGGTGCGGCTCGGCGAAGAGCATCGCGAGGACTTGGCTTCGCTGCGGCGGCTGATCATCGAAACGCCTGACAGCGGCGAAGTCAAGCTCGAAGAAGTTGCCAAGATCTACGAAGCGGGAGGACCCAATTCGATCAATCGCGAACAGGTCCGGCGGCGGATCCTCGTGCAGTGCAATGTCGGCGGTCGCGGCCTGGTGGACGTCGTGCAAGACATCATGGAGCGTATCGAACCTGTCAAAGCGAAATTGCCCGACGGCTATTTCGTGGAATACGGCGGTCAGTTCCAGAGCCAGCAGTCCGCGTCACGGCGGATCGCCATCCTGTTCGGCGTTTCACTGGCCGGCATGTTTCTCGTGCTGTTCAAAATGTTTGGCTCGGCCAATCTGTCACTACAGGTCATGATCGCCTTGCCCATGGCCTTCATCGGCTCCGTCGCCGCCCTCTATTTGACCGGGCAAACGCTCACCGTGGCCAGCATGGTCGGTTTCATCTCACTCTGCGGCATCGCCTCTCGCAACGGCATTCTGCTGATCAACCACTACCTGCACCTCGTCAAATACGAAGGGGAAACGTGGACGCGGGAAATGATCATCCACGCCGGTAAGGACCGCCTGGCTCCCGTGCTGATGACGGCGCTCACGTCCGGCATCGGGCTGGTCCCCCTGGCCTTGGCGGCGGGAGAACCGGGGAAGGAAATTCTCTATCCCGTGGCGACCGTGATCATCGGCGGGCTAATCACCAGCACGCTGTTGGAATTCCTCGTGCGGCCTGCGCTCTTTTGGAAATTGGGTATGGAGGCGGCGCGGCAGGTCGTCGAATCCGATGACAAACAAGTGATCCTCGTGGAAGAGGGCTGGGAAACAGGACAAAGCCACCCTCGGCAAATGGCCGAGGCGGTCGTGAATTGAACCCTTTGACGGAAGGAACGGAAAAATGAAATGGACACACATCACGGCACTGTTCGCGTCGGCAATATTCATGGCGGGCTGCGGCAACGGTGCTCCGAGTTCACCACCTCCTCAAGCATCAAACGAGACACAAGAGCCCGCCGCGCATTCCCACGCCGAATCTGGCCCACATGGCGGTGAGATCGTCGATCTCGGTAAGGGCGAATACCACGCGGAGCTCGTGCTGGATGCCGATGCCAAAACGGTGACGGTCCACATCCTCGATGCCACGGCCCAGGCACCGGCAGCGATCCAGGCGACGGAACTGACCGTCAATCTTGATCACGATGGCCAGGCCGAGCAGTTCAAGCTGGCTGCCGCAAACCAGGACGAGGCCCCCGAAGCCGGTTCACGCTTCGCCTCCAGCGACGAACAATTGTTCGACGATCTGGCGGACGGCCACGCGCACGGCGAACTGGCGATCACCATCGAGGGCAAGCAATACCGGGGTGAATTGCCGCACCAGCATTAAGCGCCGATAGTGGCGGAGAAACGAGACAGCGCGGCGTCCCACGGTGGGCGCCGTGCTGGGGAGTGCGGGCTACTGCCGACCGGGTATCGCTGGCCGGAACCGCCAGGCCAGGAAATGGGCGATACTGGACTCGAACCAGTGGCCTCCGCCGTGTGCAG
>JANQPP010000046.1 GCA_028289405.1 Pirellulales bacterium | reverse complement strand
GAACTCTGCTCGGGCTACGCCCTCGCTCCGTCCGCACAGCAAAGATTCCCTGAACCTAACCTTCATACCCAGTGGTACCACTTTTGATGCTGGTCAATTGGTCCAGTATACATCGAAAGCGAAGTTCGCCTAAATCGCTCGACAATTCCCGACGCTGGCGTCAAACCGCTGGAATTCGTGAAAATATGAGTGGCTTCCCGTTCAGTGATTCAGCCCAATCGACGTTAAGAATCCAACGGTGCGGAGGGCAGAAGTGCCTTTGCAAGAATCTGCCGCCTTCCGGCGACGTAGACCGACGGCCAAATCAAAAAGATTCGAATGTCATGGCGGACGGCCAAGTGACTTTCACATCGCGCAGTCCAATTGACCCGTGCTGGGCTTCGGAACTACCGCCACGGAATGAGCCGACGTGCATAATGAGGGCGTGTCATTACGCTTGACCTCTTGAGCCAAATGACGGATTCTCATTTTGGCCTCGTTGAAGAGAGCATCTGGTCTACTAGTTCAGCTTGAGTCTTGGAGTGGTTCGAAGACTCAAGGCACCTTTACCAAGCAGGACCATGATGAGATTCTACAACGGCCAGCACCGATACTATTGCGGCGTGGACCTGCACACCAAGAGGATGTATCTGTGCATTCTCGACCACGAGGGGAACACTCGGCTACATCGCAACGTGCGGGCCAAGCCGCACGACTTCTTGAACGCCATCGAGGGCTTTCGTGACGACCTGGTGGTCGGCGCCGAATGCATGTTCACCTGGTACTGGCTGGCTGACCTCTGTCTGGATGAGAAGATCAAGTTCCTGCTCGGCCACGCTCTCTACATGAAGGCCATTCATGGAGGGAAGAAGAAGGACGACAAGCTCGACAGTGAGAAGATTGCTCGGCTGATGCGTGGCGGCACCTTCCCACTGAGCTATGTCTACCCACGTGAGATGCGCGCCACTCGCGACCTGGTGCGACGTCGGATGTTTCTCGTGCGCCGCCGCAGTGAGCTCTTGGCGCACGTGCAGATGACTAATCAGCAGTACAACCACGACCCGTTCGAGAAGATGCTGCAGTATGCCAGCAACCGCGACGTGCTGGATCGATTCGAGCAGCCAAGCGTGCGACTCAGCGTCGAGGCCGACCTCGCGACGGTCGACCACTACGACCGGCTCCTCAAGCAACTGGAGGCGAACCTCGCGCGGCAGGCCACACTGCACGATCCTCAGGGTTGCCACTTACTGCGGACGATCCCCGGCATTGGCAAGATCCTTTCCGTGGTCCTGCTGTACGAGATCCACACGATCGACCGATTCCCCAGTGTCGGCGATTTTCTGTCGTACGCGAGATTGGTTACCCCGAAGCAGACTAGCGACGGCAAGGTCACAGGACACGGTGGCGCCAAGATTGGCAACGTGCATTTGAAGTGGGCTTTTTCGGAGGCGGTCCTCTGGATGCTCCGCTATAGCGACGACGCCAAAGCGTTCCTTAAGCGTAAAGAGAAGAAGTACGGCAAGTGTCGAGCCATGACCATGCTGGCTCGCAAGATCGCCCGGGCCGTGTATCAGATGCTCAAGCGAAAGGAATCCTTTGATGCGGTGAAGTTCTTCGCCTGTTAAACGGGGCTGGCGGTGGAGCCGTTAGGACGAACTCAGGTCACAGAACCTGCTCTGTCGGATTGGACCGCCGCCAGCGCCCGCACTTACCTAATACCGATGCGAGACGATGATGGAATCGAAAAGGCGTGATTGCCCCTGGCCCGAGCCCAACACGAACTAAGACTCCCGTGCGGACCGTGGGATGAACTCCTTGTATGAATGGACGACGCTCAGGGAAACGATGTGATTCTACGGCGTGGCACAACTAAAGGACGGCCATGTTGCCGTTCGTGCCACTGTCTCGGCCAACTTCGTGTTGACTGGGGCCGACCGTCGGATAGGGGTTTGAGTGCGTCACGCCACATGGCCTGACGTAACTGCAATTGAGAATCGCACGCGCAGTCCGAAAGCCGTTTCGATCCGAGTCACCTCGCCAATCTCGTTTGAGCCAATTATAGACACGACATAGGCCTCCGGGGCATACGCCCTTGGGGCCCAACCAGAAAGCGAGTCAACAAAGCCAAAAAAACGGGACCAGATTCCGTACGCCCTCTTGACATTCGAGGCCAAATAGGGGTTCGTTCTGTGCGAGTAAACTCCTGAGTGGTTCATGAGCGACGATTCGCTGGTATGTAGTCGAAGATATCGGCCTTGCTCGTTTGCTTTTATGTACGCAACCGGCGTTGCAACAGCTCCTTCACCTGAGGACTGGGTGCCGAGCTACAAGCGACTTCGCGATATCGCCGGGCCGCTTTGGTATTCCCACACCGTCGGTGCAAATCTGCTAATACCGCGGCCCACAGATAGGAGCCGGCCAGCCATGTCGGCGGCTCAAACCCATCGAGAACCGAGAGTCCCTCCGCCGGCCCTTTCCACTCGGCAATCACCACGGCGCGATTCAGTTTGTGGATGGGAGAATTCGTAAACTGCTCTAGCAGCGAGTAACACTCGGCGACTTTGTCCCAGCGCGTCTCGCCAAACGACGGGGCAAGGCAGTGTTCGGCTGCGACTCCGGCCTCCGCGTGATATCGCGAAAATGTTTCCCCTTCGGCAGATTGGGCGAGCCACTTCAGGCCTTCTTCAATTCGTTGCCGATCCCAAAGCTCACGGTTTTGCTCTTCCAACAACAAAAGCCCGCCGGACGGGTTCTGTCGAGCAGTCATTCGGGCCGTGTGCAGGTGCATCAATGCCAACAAGGCATAGGTTTCGGGAGTCTGGCCAACGGGATGTTTCGCCAGAATGCCCGCCAGCCGCATCGCCTCGTCACAAAGCTCACAACGCAGAGCCATTTCCGCGTGCGAGGATAGATATCCTTCGGTGTAGAGAAGGTACAAAACGTGGCGCACCGCCACTATCCGCGAGACGTACTGCTCGTGCGCGAGCTCTTCGACTCGCGGACAAAGTTGCCGTAAACGGCCCCGCGCCCGGCCCAGCCGTTTGTAGACGTTGGCTTCGCTCGTGAATAGGCGAATCGCGATTTCCCGCACATCAAACCCACAGAGGGTTTTCAGAGCAAAGACGAGCTGCGACTCTACCGGGATCGCCTCGTCGCAACAAACGAACAGCATCCGCAACAGGTCATCATGCACCTCGTCGGGCAGAAAAACCTCGGGACCGCTCGTCGTCCCGAAGTCTTCTGCCACATTCTGTTGGAGAATGCGGCGTCGGCGCGTTCGTTGCCGCAACTCTCCCAGCAGATTGTTGCTTGCCGTGCGGAAGAGCCAAGCCGATGGGTTGTCCGGCAAGCCTGCGATCGTCCAGCTTTCAATCGCCGTCATCAGCGCGGACTGAACGGCGTCTTCCACATCGTCGATGTGTTCCACTCCAACTCGGCACGACAGTATGGCAACGAGCTTCCCGTACTCATGCCGGAAGAAGTGTTCAACTAGGGCTGGGGTAGTCAAGGTGTCGAAATCTCCCGCACTTCGACACTTGAGCCCTGCATCGTGGCTCCAGGAAGTTCGCGCGCGACCTCGGCGGCTTCTTCCATGCTGTCCGCCTCAATGATCATAAAGCCGCCCACGATTTCCTTCGCTTCGACGAACGGCCCGTCAGTCGTACCTGAGGACGTCACAACTTTCCCGCCGCCGAGCTTTCCGCCCATGTCTACGATGTTCGCCTGAAATTTCTCTTTCCAAGCGTTGAATTTAGCGAACATCTCTTCCATTTGCGAAGGGGACGGCTGCCCGCATTCGCTGCCTGACTGGCTCCGCTGAATACACAAATACTTCTGTCTCGCCACGATTCGCTCCTTTTTGCTATGGGTTTCTGGCCGCAAAGCCGGCCAACACCCCCATGATGCGCGACGGCTATTCTATTGGACACTCGGCGAGAATTTTTTGGCAGAATACGACATTAGAGTCCAGCGTGTCCGGGTCCCATTCCAGGTGCGGTTGCAGCTCTCAGTACGAAACCATGTTCCACGACCAGCGGTCGGGTGAAATGGGTAGTAAAGCACCTGTGGGGCGAATGAATGCCCCTGGAGGGGTGGCCAATTGTCAGATTACCCAAAAGTGTGACATGTTCTGCCATTCTATGCCATTTGGGCCAATTTGCGGTCGAATCGAGAGGAATTCTGCCCGGCCCCCGACTCCTCACCACGTCGCACACGCTGCCCCATCTTGATGCAAAAGCGACACAATTCTGACGAACTGTGTCGCTTTTCGCTGGCATCATTACGCATGGCGAGGTATTGATGGAATCCCCGGCGGGGAAGTCGCCCGCCGAAAATGATTCCACGGCTCCAACAGAATTCGCCGCATGTATTGCTATCCGCCCTGGCAACCGGACGCGACTCGGATCCTCACCTACCGCGAGTTGGCCACGATTCTGGAGCATCTGTCGGCGAAGGTGACTCGTTCGCGGAGCGCCGCGTTGGACCTGGCAATCTTTCGCCTGAGTAGGTTCCGTCAGTCCCAATTCAGCGTCCCGGAGGTTTGATATTCGGTGACACGCGTTTCGAAAAAGTTCTTTTCCTTGCTGAGGTCGATTGTTTCGCTCATCCAGGGGAATGGATTCGCGGAGCCATATTGCGGCGGCAGGCCGATGCGTTCCAGGCGGCGGTCGGCAATATGCTGGACGTAGCCCCGAAACAGATCCCCGTTGAGGCCCAAGATGCCGCGCGGCAAGCAGTCGTGGGCATAGGCGATTTCCAACTTCACCGCTTCTCGGACGCTTTCGACCATCTCCCGCTGAAATTCCGGCGTCCACAAGTCCGGGTTCTCGTGCCGGATGCCGTTGATGAGGTCGATGCCAAAATTCAGATGGATCGTCTCGTCGCGCAAGATGTATTGGAACTGCTCGCCGATGCCGGTCATCAGGTTGCGTCGATGGAATGACAACACCATCACGAATCCCGTGTAGAAAAAGATCCCCTCCATGATCAAGTAATAGCCGATCAGGTTTCTGAGAAACGCCTGGGCGCCTTCCGGCGTATCGGTGGAAAAACCCTCGGTGAGAATTTCGGCCGTGAGCCGCATTTCAAATTCATCCTTATGGGCGATTGCCGGGACCTCCCGATACATGTTGAAAACTTCGCCTTCATCGAGGCCCAAGCTTTCTACCACATAGAGAAAAGTGTGGGTGTGAACCGCTTCCTCGAACGCCTGGCGAAGCAGGTACTGCCGGCACTCGGCGTTGGTCACGTGCCGAAAAATCGCCAACACGAGATTGTTGCCGACCAGGCTCTCCGCCGTGGCAAAGAAGCCGAGGTTGCGGAGGAGAACCCGCCGCTCGCCCTCGGTGAGCCGCGATGAGCGCCAGGTCTCGATGTCCTTATGCATCGGCACTTCGGTGGGCATCCAATGGTTCGAGCATCCGTTGAGGTAATGCTCCCAGGCCCATTGGTATTTGAGCGGCATGAGTTGGTTGACATCCACCTGATGGCAGTTGATCAGCCTTTTTCGGCGGACGTCGATACGTTCCTGGCCTGTTGGAAGATCGTTGGATTCTTGTACGGGCAAGTGCGTTAAAAAGCCTGTCATGCGAATTCCTTTTGCTGAAGACAAAGGCGGTGGGCTCGTTTGAAGAACCACGGGAACGATACATTCATGTTGAAGGAAGTGCGTGTCGCACGGAGACATGGCATCTCCGGCGCTGCAAATACCGTGTCGGGATAGCGAAAATGCCGCGACGCTTCACAGAAACGTGTTAGAACTCGGCGCGCACCTCCTGGGCGGCATGCACCATGTTGGCCAAGGATTCGCGGACTTCGGGCCAGCCGCGCGTCTTTAGTCCGCAATCCGGATTGGCCCATAGTCGTTCGGGCTTCACGGCATGGCTAGCCAGCCGTAGCAAGCTAGCCATTTCCTCCCGGCTGGGAACACGAGGTGAATGAATGTCGTAGATTCCCGGTCCGATCTCGTTGGGGTAGTCGAAATCTTCAAACGACTGGAGCAGTTCCATCCGCGAACGAGATGACTCGATCGAAATCACGTCGGCATCCATCTCGGTAATCGCCTGGAAGATGTCATGGAACTCCGAATAGCACATGTGCGTATGGATTTGCGTGTCGTTCCGTACGCCGGAGGACGCCAGGCGAAAAGACTCCACGGCCCACTCGAGATACGCGGCCCAATCCCTCTTTCTCAGGGGAAGTCCCTCCCTTAACGCGGCCTCATCGATCTGAATCATCGAGATGCCGGCGGCTTCCAGATCGGCTACTTCATCGCGAATCGCCAAGGCGATTTGCCGGCATGTTGTCTCGTATGGCTGGTCGTTTCTCACGAACGACCACTGCAATATGGTGACCGGGCCGGTCAGCATGCCTTTCACGGGCTTGGGGCTAAGCGCTTGCGCGTATTTCAGCCACTGGACCGTCATGGGGCGTGGACGTGACACGTCGCCGTAGATGATCGGCGGTTTTACGCACCGCGAACCGTAACTCTGCACCCAGCCATGGCGGGTAAAGGCGAACCCCTCCAATTGCTCGCCGAAATATTCCACCATGTCGTTGCGTTCCGCCTCGCCATGGACCAGGACGTCCAGGCCAATCTCTTCCTGGAATCGGACCGTCTCTTCGATCTGCCGCTGAATGAACTGCTCGTATTCCGCGGTATCGATGCGGCCCGCCTTGAAATCCGCCCGGGCGCGGCGGACTTCCCGCGTTTGGGGGAACGAACCGATAGTGGTCGTCGGTAGCAAGGGAAGTTTGAGCTTTTCGCGCTGCAAACGGGCACGCTCCGCGTAGGAAAGTGGCCGCCGGAGCATCTCGAGTGTCACCGCCGCCGTACGACTTCTCACCTCGGGCTGGTGGACTCGCCGCGATTTGCCACGTGAGGCCATGGCCTCACGGTTGGCCGCCAACTCCTGGGCAACGGTCGCTTCCCCTTCGTTCAAGGCGCGGGTGAGAAGAGCAATTTCATCCAGCTTTTGTGTGGCGAAAGCCAGCCAAGACCGCAATTCCCCATCGAGTGTTTCCTCGAGATCCAAGTCGAGAGGGCAGTGCAGCAAAGAGCAGGAAGGGGCGATGAGCATCCGATCCGGCCCAATCCTCAACTCGGCTTGTCTGGCTAGCGACAGGGCCTTGTCCAAATCGGTCCGCCAGATATTTCGTCCATCGACCAGCCCTAGGGACAAGTGCATCGCCCCGGGAAGCGTGGACAGGACCGCTTCCAGTTGCCCCGCTCCATGCACCAAATCCACATGCAGCCCGGCAATCGGCAGGCGACAGGCGGTCTCCAAGTTCTCAGCCAATTCGCCGAAATACGTGGCGACCAAGATGGAAAGCTCCGGAGCCGAGGCGGATAGCCGTTCATAGGCCGGCTGGAAGGCCGAACGCACTTCTTCCTCCAGGTCCAACACGAGCGCCGGTTCGTCGATTTGGATCCACTGGGCACCGGCGGCTGAAAAGGCTTGCAGCACTTGTTCATAAACCGGCAAAACTCGATCGAGTAGAGACAGCCGGTCGAACGGCTCGCCCAGACATTTGCCTAGCAGCAGGTATGTCAGCGGTCCAATCAGCACGGGCCTGGTCAGAACGCCTGCCTGCTTGGCCTCCTCGAATTCTTCGATCGGCTTTTGCGACGCCAGTCGAAAGTTCTGTGCAGAGGTGAACTCGGGAACCAGATAGTGATAGTTCGTGTCGAACCATTTCGTCATTTCCAGGGGGGCGATGTCGGCTTCACCGGCGGCGCCGGAATTTCCGCGAGCCATGGCGAAGTACGTGTCGAGATCGACGGTATTCCCTCTCCAGGAGAATCGTTCCGGAATCGCGCCGAGCATGGCCGTGGTGTCCAATACCTGGTCATAAAGGGAAAAATCATTCGCGGGGATATGCTCGATTCCGTGCTCCCGCTGGAGCCGCCAATTCGCGTGTCGGAGATCCTGGGCGGTCCGCTGGAGCTGATCCTCGGTCACCTCCCCTTTCCAAAAGACTTCCACGGCTTTTTTAAGTTCACGTCGTGATCCGATTCTGGGAAACCCCAATACGCTAGCGATAGCCATTGATTACTTCCTTTGCTTGAAATTTCGCGGTGGATAGTTGATTCATGCACGCAAGGTCCAGCTTGCGCGCCGAAGCGAAGCCTGTCGTCCTCGCCGACGAAGTGTCCGAGAGCTATTGGCAGGCTTCGCAGTCCGGCTCATCGATGCCACAAGCGGACATCAACTGTCGCCCGGTATCTTCCTCCCCCCGGCGAATCTCGATCGAACTGGATTCGCTGCGGTGTTTCATCCAGGGGGGCTGAATTCCGAAACGGTTGATATCCACGGTGGACTTCTCCACTTGCGTGGCGGCCAGGGATCGCAGGTAATACGTGGTCTTCAAGCCCTTGTCCCAAGCGAGGAAATACATGTCGCTCAGTTCTTTCCCGTTCGGCTCGGACAAGTACAAGTTCAACGACTGGCCTTGATCCAGCCATTTTTGCCGGCGGGCCGCGCACTCGATGAGCCACTTCGGCTCGATCTCGAACGCCGTGAGAAACCGTGTTTTCAATTCGCCGGGGACGCCGCCGAGATTTCGCAAGGAGCCATCGTGATACTTCAAGGCTTCGAGCATCTGGGCATCCCACAAACTGAGGCGTTTCAATTCAGCGACCAGTGCCGCGTTGACTTGCGTGAATTCGCCTGAAAGGTTGCTCTTCACGTACAAATGCTTGTATGCCGGCTCGATGGACTGCGAGACTCCGACGATCGTGGAGATCGTCGCGGTGGGCGCGATCGCCAGGACATTGCTGTTTCGCATGCCGTATTGGGCCACTTCGTCACGCACCCGCTGCCAATCCAGCGTGGCGGAGCGGTCCAGAGGCAGCTCGCTTTGCCGCTCTTGTTCCAGCAGTTCCAGCGTGTCGATTGGCAGGAGTCCGCGGTCCCATTTGGATCCGGCATAACTGGCATAGGTGCCGCGCTCTTGGGCCAACTCCGCCGACGCCTGGATCGCGAAATAGGAGATGGCCTCCATGCTGTGGTCCGCGAACTCCACTGCCTCCTCGCTGGCATAGCTCATGCCCAAGGCGTGTAGTGCGTCCTGAAATCCCATTAGGCCCAGCCCCACCGGACGGTGGGCACGGTTCGACTGTTCCGCTTCGGGAGTGGGATAGAAATTGATGTCGATGACGTTATCCAGCATCCGCATCGCCACTCGCACCGTCTGCTCCAGCGCTTCTAGATTGAGACTTCCATCCTTGAGATGGGCTGCCAAATTGACGGAGCCCAAATTGCAGACAGCGGTTTCCTGCTCGGAAGTGTTGAGCAAAATCTCCGTGCAGAGATTGCTGCCGTGAATGACTCCCACGTGATCCTGGGGAGAGCGAATATTGGCAGGGTCCTTGAAGGTGATCCAGGGATGGCCCGTTTCGAACAGCCGCGTCAGCATCTTCCGCCACAAGTCGGCCGCCGGTATCCGCCGGAACAGGGTGATGTCTCCCTCGTCCGCGAGGCGCTCATAATGCTCGTACCGTTCCCGAAACGCTTCTCCAAATAGGTCATGCAAATCGGGAACTTCATCCGGGCTGAATAGCGTCCACTCCGCTCCCGCCCGCGCCCGCTGCATGAAGAGGTCGGGAATCCAGTTCGCCGTGTGCATGTCGTGCGTGCGCCGCCGGTCGTCCCCCGTGTTCTTCCGGAGGTCGAGGAATTCCTCGATGTCCAAATGCCAAGTCTCCAGATAGGAACAGACCGCACCTTTGCGTTTTCCGCCCTGATTGACGGCCACTGCCGCGTCATTGACGACTTTCAGAAACGGAATCACGCCTTGGCTGCGTCCGTTCGTGCCGTGGATGTGGGCGTTGGTCGCGCGGACCGGTGTCCAGTCGTTGCCCAGTCCGCCCGCCCATTTCGACAAGCGGGCATTGTCCGAGATGGACTTGAAAATGTGCTCCAAATCATCGTGGACCGTGGTGAGGTAACAGGAACTGAGTTGCGGATGCGGCGTGCCTGCATTGAACAGCGTGGGCGTGGCGCAGGTGAAACGGAACGTGGAGAGGACATGATAAAACTCGATGACCCGCTCTTCTCTGGAACCCGCCTCGGCCAGGGCCAGCCCCATCGCCACCCGCATCCAAAAATACTGTGGTGTTTCGATGCGGCGTCCGTCCACGTGCAGCAGGTACCGGTCATAAATCGCCTGCAATCCTAAATAGCGAAATCTGGCATCCTGTTCCGGGTCGAGCGCGGCGGCGATCCGTTCCAGATCGAACTGGCGGAGATCCGTGCTGAGCCGTCCCGCTTGAATCCCGTCGATGAGGTAATGCTCGAACCGCCGTTGATGAAGCCGCGCTAGATGCTTCTTGGAGGGAACTTCACCGAGCGCTTCCCCGTAAATCACCTGCAGCATCAAACGCGATGCCACTACATCAAAAGCCGGATCGCGCTCGATCCGCGAGCGGGCGGCCAAGATCTGAGCACGATCGATTTCCTCCACCGAAATGCCATCAAAGACCGTGCGGCAGACTTCCTCGGCGAGTTCGTCGACGTCCACGATGTCTTCCAGACCGGTGGCGGCCTCGCCCAGCCGACGGCGGACGCGGTGAGGGTCGAACGGAGCACGCATCCCATCGGCCAGCGTGACATGAATTCGCGCGGCGACGTCTTCCGTGGAGCCTTCGCCGCGTATCGCGCGCATCCTGGCATGTTCGGCGCGATACACGATGTACCTACGCGCCACGCGATAATGCCCGCGTGACATGAGCTCCGTTTCCACGATGTCTTGGATGCGTTCGACATCGATGCCCGCCCCGCTGGCGCTGTCCGCCAGTTTGCCGGAGACAGACGCGGTGAGTTCCTCGATATCTCGTGCAACCTGGGCTTCCAGCGGCTCCCCGTCCGCGGGCTTCAGTTCCGCGCGAAACGCCCGCGTGAGCGCGTCCCGAATTCGCGGCAATTCAAAGGGAACCACCCGGCCATCGCGTTTGCGGACCGTCCAATCCTGTGGTGCGAGCACCATTCGGCATTTCTCCTTGACGTGGCTTCCGGCCACGCAAACGTGGAATCACCGAACGAGTCGCGAGCGAGGAATGCCGAAACAAACACGATTCGGCGAATAGGCAGAGGGCGCGGCGGCGAAACGGATTTCGCGTGCGGTAGCGCGCAAAAAATTGGCGCCGTGCTGATGTGCAGACCTGCATCTCCTCGACCGTCCTTTCCCACGAAGGCTCGGTGAACGGAACGGTGGAACCGGCCAGCTTCCTGGCTGGCCCATTTCGAAAAAGTCCCATCGTTCATCGCTGGCAGGTCTTCGGACTCGCGGACGATTGGATCTATTGATCCAAACCTACCGGCCATCGCTTCCCAACCCGTTCGGGCCAGTGCCTGTTGATGGCTTTCGTTTCCGCTCACCGCTGCGGGGCAGTTCCGGATTCGCACCGGATTCCCTCTTCGCCGCCACGCTTCTCAGCGCGGCAAGACCAGCGACGGCTACAACATATCGCGTGCTGGCATCCTGTCAATACAATAGGTTGAATTTTGGGAATGTCGTGACACTTTTTGCACATTCTGAAGAGGGCGTTGAAAAATCGCTCCGCTCTCGAAGGCACGGCTCCGAAATTTGTTCCGGCGGTTGAACGAAGAACATTCGATCGTCGGCTTCGTGAGCGGCCATATCCAACTCTAGCAAAGCGATTTCTTATCGCACTTGGCTGAATTGGTGTTTGCCATACCCTGAATGATGCAGCCTGCCGCAAAAAAATGTAGCCATTCTTGGATTCACGACCTCAGTACAAGAGAGGGAGCAAAAATTCGTGAGCGATGATCGAAATCTGAAGCACCGGTCAAATTGGGAGGCAGCGACTGATGCGGACCTATTGTTGCAGTTCGTCTCCAATCGGGACGAAGCTGCATTTCGTCAACTTGTCGAGCGTCACAGGGGCCTTGTGATGGGAGTTTGCCGGAGCATCCTTGGCTCCTCTCACGATGCGGACGATGCGTTTCAAGCAACTTTCCTGATCCTCGCCCGGCGGGCCGGTTCCATTCGTCGTTTGAGCTCATTTGCGGGTTGGCTCCAACGTGTCGCCTATCGAACCGCGCTGGGCGTTGCCAAACGCAAGGCGCAACGAAGAGAGTTGCTTTTGGATTGCGACGTAGAGCTTTCGCAAACTGACTTCGATGCGATACATCGACAAGAGCTGGCCCGAACCGTCCATGAAGAACTCAGAGCGATTCCGGAACGACTCCGCAATGCACTCATCCTGTGCCACTTTGAAGGTTTTTCGCGGCGCCACGCTGCCGAAATGCTTGAATGCACGGAGTCAGCGCTAAAGGCTCGTCTTGCCCGGGGGCGCAAGATGCTGCGAATGCGGCTCATACGTCGTGGAATCGCCCTTTCCGTTGGCCTCTACACAATCACAAGCGCCGGCGAGCAAGCGATGGCTGCGACCTCCCACGGCCTGACCTCGCGTACGGTTGAACTTGTGACTGGCTATATCTCCGCGCCTGAGGGAACAGGTTTTTCAAATTCCACATCGATTAATATTGCCAACACTGGAGTTAGAAACATGATCCTCCGTTCGTTCGTTGCTCCATCATCTCTGGCCATTGTGCTTGCTTTGTTGGGGGGAGTGTTTGCCTTACGACCTGCTCCAGCACAAACCGGTGATCTAGTCAGCAAGTTTTCGCCAGTCGTGACAGCGGCTAAGTCTTCCTTGGAGGAACAGCTTCCACCAGCCACGGCGCTTGTCTTGGAATCGGCGGTAGCAGCCCAACAAATGCCAAGATCAAGCGACCGTTCACTCCAGCGGCAACAAGAGGTTCTGCGGCTGCAATTGAGTGCCGCCGAGAAACGTCTTGAAGCAGCCAAACTAAAGGTTCAAATGCTTCAAGCCAACGATGCGTCGGTGGCTGAAACCGCTCGCAAGAAGTCAGCAGTGATGGAGACTGAAGCTGTTGTGCTTGATCTCCGCGGCGATGTTCTCAGGCTTGCCTCTGAACTCGAACAAGAGAAGAGCCACCTACTTCAGCTTCGACTCAGCGCCGCGGAGAAGCGTCTCCTTGCCGCGGAAAGCGAGGCCCAAATGCTTGAAGCCACCGAAACTTCGGCAAAAAAACTACTGCGCGGCAAGGTGCGTGTCCTCCGCGCTGAAGCGATCGCCATAGAACGTGAAGCCGATGTTCTCAATTCCATGCGGAATTTGGAAGAACTTCTCCAGCCTGCTCGCGACGACAATCAGACACTGGGACCAACCCAATGAATCGCGGTTCATGCTGGGCCGCTTGTGGAGTGTTGGCCGCTACGATTGTAGTTGCGACTGCTAGGGCTTCACTTGCCCTGCACCCAGCCAAACCTGCCGTGAATCACACTTCCGCCGCGGAGTGGACGTCCGTCGCGTGGGCCGGATTCGTGGGCGATTCTCAAGTAGCCTACGTCACACAGAAGCCCGGCCAGCCGCGCTTGCTCCGTATCTGGGACGTCAAGGACGGAATCGTTCTTTCCGCGAAGATTGTCGGCAAGCCGCACAAAATCGAGCAGGATCATACGATCTATTGGACGACTTGTCTTCAAGGCGATCAAAAAAGCTGTGTCGTGCAATCGTGGGCTCCCGAAGCGGCGCGAACTAGGGATCTCATGCACGGCCGTCTCGATTCAGCACATGGTGATACGTTGGTGGCGCAGGATTCAACGTCGCCGAATGCGTGGCAGATCTATTCCCTGTCGAGTCAATCCTCCATTTCCGTCACTGGCGTGGTACGTCAGCATTGGGCGACGAATGGCGTTGGATTACTCGGCGTGGAAACGCCGGAGAAGGGCTCCCAACTCATCGCCTATTCCCAGGGAAAGCTCATCCAGCTAGCCGATTCCAACAACGGAAAACTCCTCAAATCTACACTCTCCGCGGATGGAAGCGTGGCGGCCGCCTTGTTTCATCTCGATAAGACCGTCGTCGCCATGCGGTTTGACCTTGCCACCGGCGATGCCAAGCGATGGTCTTTTCCTGATTCTGAATTCTCGCCCACCGGGACCGTGCGTCTCGTATTGTTTGGTACGGCTCATCGCCTGGGACTCGTCCAGTCCGCCGCCTTGCCACTTAAACAACAGAAGTCCTCGCCTCGGATTCTTGATTGGAGGGCGCCGGAACTAAACGGACTTCCCGACCAAACCGTGGAGTTGACCGTCCTCTCGGACCGGGTGGCCAAGGTCGCCCTAGATGCTCGTACCGAGCCAATTCTCTCGCCCAATTCCAACCATGCATTCGTAATGCTACTTTCGGACGAGAAGTATGTGCCTCAAAACGAATGGGATTGGCCGCCGAAGATAGATGTCACCCTGCACGAACTTTCCTCGGGAAGAGAGATCCACGTCGCGGCTGGCATTCGCAGCATCCCTAAATGGTCCAATACCAGCCGGTACATATCATGGTGGAACCGCGAGAAACGCACTTGGCACGCATTCGATGTTCAGCACCTGCGATACATCGCGTTGACCGAGGGAGTGCAGGCACGTTTTAGCGAACCGCAAACCATCCCAGCCCTTCCAGGAGCGATCGCGGAACCTAGATGGTCCGAGAATGACGACTTTATACTGATTCCTGGGCAATCGGGGCTTTGGAGCGTCGGCATACAGCCGACCGACCAGCACCGCATTGGCGAGCCTTTGCCGGCCAGCGAGAGAATCAATTGGTCATCCCTGCGAAGCTCGGCGTTGAAACCCAAGTTCTATTATCTGGTCAGTGAGAATCGCGCGACTCAGTCAAGCACGGTCTGGGAGCTCGATTCGGCAAAACGCGAGGCCAGGAAGGTCATTGAACTAGACCAACGGGTCGAGCTTCTTGACCTAACCCTCGACGGATCCAAATTGTTGCTCACGCGAGAGCGGTTTGATGTTTTCCCTGACCTTTGGATTCTCAATTCAGACTCTGGCGAACTTACCCGCGTCACGGAACTGAACCCACAACAAAAAAAGTATCGCTGGGGTAGCCCACACGTGGTGACATGGAAGATCGACGACGGCACGATTTTGCATGGGACACTATTACTTCCAGACGGTGTGCCCAAGACGGCAAAGGCCCCTCTCCTCGTCTATTTGTACGAGGATGAATTCCGAAATCACCATGTCTACGATTACCCACGCCCACGTTCTTCAAACATCAACCCCGCGGTTTATGTCAGCAACGGTTATGCGGTCTTTCTTCCCAATGTGAGCCTCGATGTTGGCAAGCCGACGCTGTCCGTGACTGAGTCGGTTCTTGGTGGGATCGACGCAGTTATTGAGACTGGTTACGTCGACGCTAGTCGAATTGGACTGCAGGCCCATAGCTTTGGTGCGTATCTCGGAGCGGCGTTGATCACACAAACCGATCGGTTCTCCGCGGCCGTCTTGAGCGCTCCGGTAGCCGACCTTGTTTCCGCATATCTCGCGAAGCGTGGCAACGGTTCTCGCATCGCGCAGTACGAGAAAGGGCAGGCTCGAATCGGCGCTAGTCTATGGGAGCAACCCGATCTGTATCTGACTCAATCGCCGGTTCTGCTTGCCAGCCACATTAAGACGCCGGTCCTCATCATGGCGAATCCGAACGATGATGCCGTGCCATCCACGCAGGGGCTCGAATTGTTTCTGGCGCTGCGACGTTTGTCCCGACCGGCCTGGTTGATTTCGTATCGTGACGCAGGCCATGGCCTACACGACCCAACTCAGCGGAAGGATTGGGCCGATCGCATGTTTCAGTTTTTTGAATACCGGCTCAAAGATCGGCCTCCACCTCAGTGGATGAATCTCCGTACCAAAAATCTCGATGGGAAAACTCCTCCAAGGCTGTAACAGGAGTGTATGGCCCGGCCGGTCATGCGGAGCAACGTGCAGCGGAAAGTGTGCGTTGTATTTTGGGTGAGGATCGCTGGCGGCATCTCTCCATTCACCATCACCGGCATACAGTCGTGAGCTACGCCGTTTCGGAGGCAGGATACTGGCCGAAGTCCGCGATGCGGCGGGGCATGGTGACACTCTATCCGCTTGATGACGACAACATTCCAGTGTGTTCACTGAGTAGGAATCCGTCCTGCGTTCGGACGACGCGCCTTGTCAAAAAGTGGCAATCGGATTGAGCGGCGAGCCGGTGCCGCCTTCCACGGCCAGGGGGGCGGCCGTGATCAGAAACTCCCATCGCCCCAATTCGGCGGCTTTTTGGGAGAGCGCTTCCAAATCACAGTTATCAAAGATGTGCACTCCCATGCCGTGCAGCACCAACAAATGCACGGGATGCGAAATGCCCGGCACACCCGAGGGGAGCACATCGCTGGCGGCATCGCTGCCGATCATGGCCACATCCCGCCGTTTGATCCATCGCGCGCACGAGGCATGCAGTCCGGCGGAGCCTTGCTGTTCGGCTTCCCAGGGGCCGAGTTCGTCACGCCGCGCCCAACGGCCCGTTCGAATAAAGACCACATCGCCGGGCCGGACCATGGTGCGGGTCCGATTTTCCCACGCCTCCAGCTCTTCCGTGTAAATCGGAGAGCTTGGCTCCAAGTATTCGACGTCCCGCAGCCGAGGGATATCGATCAGCACACCCCGTGTAAAAATGCCGGTTTTTAGGTTGTGGATTCCCAGCTTTTGGGCGCCGTGCTCGGTGACCACATCCCGCGAAAATCCGTTATAAAGCCGATCATTGTGGAAGAGGTGGCACAGAGCGTCCATATGCGTATGGGCGTATCCGTGATAGTCCACGCTGTATCGGTCGGCGGCCCATTGCTCTTTCGTCCCTTTGCCGTAGGACACCATCATGTGCTCGAACGGCTTGGGATTGTCAACCGCCGCTTGTTTTTCCACGGAACGGGCCAGCGAAACGGAAATCCCTTCCTTCACGAGCGTGGCCGCTTCTCGGCGTTTTTCGGGAGTGATCAGGTTCATCGCGCCGAGTTGGTCATCTTCGCCCCATCTGCCCCAATTCGAGACCGACTCCAGCAGTTCCCGCACGTCCTCCACGGTCAATCGCGACTGTGCTTGTCCAAACGCCGGAGTAGCCAACGGCAGGCTGAATAACAACGCAAGAAAAAATCGCCTAAAGGAACACGCGGATGCGCGGGAGTGGAACATAGGGGCCTCGGTATCGTCGAAAAACTTGGGATGTGGGAGGGTTAATCCTTGGCAGGCGAAAGGAGCGGAGCAAGGCGAAAACCGGAGCCTCAACCATCCAACTCCGTCATCGGCGTGCGGCTTTCCCCGAATCGTTCGATCCGAGGATCCAAACGTTGCAGCAAGGCGAGATGCAAGTCCGACATGCTCGTGTCCCGGCGGAAATGAATTTCTCGGCCCGATTGGATCGTGCCGCCGCCCCGTCCCGCGACCATTAGCGGCAGGTCTTTCTCGGAATGCTCGTGTCCGTCGGCGAGGCTGGATCCGTAGACGATCATCGAATTATCTAGCAACGTGCCGCCGTCTGCTTCCCGCACTTCCCGCAGCCTGCCCAGGAAATAGGCCACTTGTCGGTGGTGCCAGTACGTGACGGCGTTGTACATGTCCCGTTTCTCCTCGGACGAACTCCATGACGTCACGCCGTCGTCATCCTCGGTTTTGCCAGAAGCATCCCGCCAATGAGACAGGGCATGCCAGGTTCCACGCACGCCACTGACGAAATTGAAGTAACGATTGCTTTGGCCATGATCGAGCATGAAAGTCGACACCCGCGTGGCATCCGCCCAGAAAGCGAGCACGATCATGTCCAGCATGAACCGCATGTATTCGCCGTGATCTTGGGGAATCCCGGCGGGAGGCCGTACCAGGCTCTTCGTGAGGTCCGGATTCGCCGCGGCGCGTTCTGCCTGCCGGTCCGCGAATTGGATTCTCCGCTCCACGGCCCGGACCGACTCCAGGTATTCGTCGAGCTTGCGATGGTCTTCCGTACCGACGCGGCGTTTCAAGGAGCGGGCATCTTCCAGGATCGCGTCCAAGACCGAACGGTCGGACAAGCCGCCGTGACCCACGCGGAACATGCGGTCAAAGATGACACGAGGTTCAGTTTCGCGGGGAACCGGAGTCGTCGCATCCGACCAAGAGAGGGTGTTGCGCGGCAGGCTGTTGGAAAAGAAGCCTTCCCCTTGCATGGAAAGCTCAAGCGACGGCAACAACGTTTTGCCGCGCATGCTGGTGGCGGCAATTTGGTCGGCCGAGGCGCCACCCGCGCTAATCTCTCGGCGATCGTATCCATGGCCCGTGAGCCAAGTCGCCGTTCCCGCCGAGTGCCCATTGCCGCGTGGCGTCCAGACCTTGCGTGGAATGATGATCTCGGATGCAAACGGTTGCAGTGGCTTCATCCAGGGATTCAGCTTCCGTAGCGTGCCGTCGCTGGCGACTTCTTGGGGCTGCCAAGCCCCTTCCGCGACGCCATTGGGAATATACAGATAACAGAGCCGCGCTGCTTGTTGGGGAGCGGCTCCGGTTGCCACCGCACGCCGTCCGAACATGGCTTCCAACCAGGGCAGCGAAACGACCACGCCCGCGCCACGCAGCATGGTTCGCCGCGAAATCGGTTTGTGAAAGCTCATCGGTTCTCCTCGCGAGGGGAATGGGCAGCGTCGAAAGGTGTCGCGCGATGTTGTTTATAGCGGAAGGGGAAACTCTTTACGATTTCTTGGACTAGGGTTTGCAGGCGGTCGCCGTCGGCGGAAACGGCACTGGTAATTCTTCTTACCGCCGGCTCATCATAATATTCAAGCTGACGGCCCAGAGCATAGGAGAGCATTTTCTGAGTAAGCTGGCGGATCAAATCATCGTGCCGCTCCTCGACGATAACCCGTTTCAATCCCGAAAGGCCGCGAAACTCCGTGCCATTGGGGAGTTGGCCGGTTGCATCGATACGGCTCCGACCGCGCCGCGTTCGATAGCGGCCAAACCAGTCGTACTGCTCAAGGCTGAAGCCGAGCGGATCCATCTGGCTATGGCAGGCGTAACAGTTCGGCTTGCGGCGATGCAGTTCCAACTTCTCGCGGAAGCTCAGCCGGTCATTGTCTTCAATCTCCTCGGAAAGTTCGCTAACGTTCGGCGGCGGTGGTGGCGGTGGCGTGCCCAGCACGTTGGCCAAGATCCATTTTCCACGCACGACGGGACTGGTGCGGCCAGGAAACGCGGTCACGGCCAATAGGCTACCATGACCGAAGATGCCACCCCGGCGGCGCGGATCCACGGCGACGCGCCGCATCTCCGTGCCCGATACGTTCGCAATCCGATACAGATTGGCGAGCTCCTCGTTCAAATAGGTGTAATCCGCGTCGATCAATTCCGTGATGGGCCGGTTCTCGCGCACCAGCGAACAAAAGAACATAGCGGTTTCCTGCCGCATGGCCGCCATCAGCGATTCGGTACACCAAGGATTGTCGATCGGATCCAGCCGTACGCGTTTGCCCAAGTGCTGGGAGCCGAGCCATTGCGCGGCGAAATTCGTGCCCAGCGCATCGGCCTTGGGGTCGGCGATCATCCTCCGCACTTCGTCCTCCAGCACGGACGGATTGCTTAGTTGTTCCCGCAAAGCCAGCTCGAACAGCCGGTTATCCGGCATGGATGACCACAAGAAATAGGAGAGTCGGCTGGCCAGTTCCCAATCGCTGATCGCAAAGGGTTTTCCCTGGTGGGCGTGGTCCCGCTCACTCAACAGCAGGAACTTGGGAGAAATCAATACGGTTTGGATGGCCGCCTGCATCGCCGCGAAAAAATCCGCTCCATCGGCCATGCCTCGGCGCACTTGCTCCACCGAACGTTGCAACTCCTCGTCGGTCGGCGGGCGCCGATATGCCCGCAAAAGGAACGGTTTCAATGCCTGGCCCGCGGCAGCCAGTGCCTCGTTCTCGGAGATCGGAATCTTTGGGAGTATACGGTCACGCGCGACACGCTCCTCCGCTGTCCTAGGAGCTTCCGGCAGCGCCGTGGAAACGACATGTTCGGCGGTTCCAATGTAACGCTCCATCAAGAGTGGCTGAATGAACAGCGAATTCGCGCTATTGTCGAAGCCACTGGTCCCGCTCAGGTCCGTCGGGAAGCGGTCCAATACGTCGATGTCGATCCCGAACAGGTCCCGTACGGTGTTGCTGTATTCCTGATGCGACAGGCGCCGCGCGGTTTCGTATCCAGGATCATGGATGTGACGGTAATCGAAATGGTGAACCGCATGATGCAAAGAGAGCACGATCCGGCGGCGCTCATCGAGGCTGGGCTGTGGTTCCTCCTCGGGAGGCATGACATGATTACGGGACTGCTCGATGACATTGATCCACTGGTCGCGATTCTTGACGATCGGCGACTCCGCCAGCAATTTTTCGAGGTTCAAATCTCCCGAGCTGGCATCATGGCCGTGACAGTCAATACAGAAGCGACGCAGCAGCGGAGCGACGTCCCGCTGAATATTCGCTCCGGCAAATTCTCGAAGTGTCTGGTCGTTGACGAGGATCGGTTGTATGGCAGGTTCTTGCTGTTTTTCCCTCGGCGACCCGGCTGCTTCACCACTCGAGTCGGACAATTCTCGTAACTCGCGCAGCTTTTGTTCGAGTTCCTCGATCAGAGCATCATCTTCGTCTTCTTCCGCTTCCAGCAATTCCTCCGTCCAGCGGACGATCCTCTGCAGCCGTTCGACCCGTACCCAGGCTTGGGCCAATTGTTGCTTGAGTAGTTCCTGTTTGGATTCGGGCTCGTCGAGAGTAGCCGCGATCAATTCTCGTTTCGCCGCCGAGACACGGCGCAATCCCTCGGCCAATTCTTGCAAAGGCTCGACCAAGTCTTCGAAGTCCTCACGTTTGGCTTCTCGAGCGAACTCACTCACTTCCGCCAACTCGATTTCGATATCGAGCAGGTCCTCCTGTAATTCCAGGTGTGTTTCCAATCGCTCGAGGCGAAGTTCAAGTTGCCGCGTCCGGGCTTGATCGCCCCGATCCTCCGCTTGCTCCAAAGCGGATTCGATTTGGCGGTGTTCGCGTTTTAGGGCGATGACCTGATCGATCGTCTGTAATCGCTGCTTGGTCCGTTCAACGGATTGTTGTAAACGCTCAAGCTGCTCTTGAGTTTCCGTCCGCCAATCAAGCAACTCCTCCAATTCTTCGTCGAGCTCATCTTCCGCCGCCTGGAATTCTTCGATCTCGTGATTGTCTTCTTGGTCCGAGGCTTCCACTCGATTTGCGGAAGGAGGCGGCTGAGCTGACGAAAAACCAGCCACGCCAAGCACAGTAAAAATCGTCCACGCCATCACCAACCGACGAACGCCAGTTGAGGCGCGGGCAATTCGGGCAAACAAACAAGCAACCATCATATGGCTACGAATTTCGGGCAACGTTTTTCCGCTCGTGGAAGTCGATCAATTTGAGTTTTTCGCAGTATATCACTCCTTTCTTGAATTCGCCTTGAGATTATCGGCTGAAGTGGCAATCGATTCCGCTTGCGATGCTCCTGAGCGAATGGAAGATCACGCCGACCCAGCCCTCTTCGACCGGTAGATCCAGTGGATCGGCTTTGCAGGCGAAACCGGTAAAAAGCGGGTAAGGAATCCCGTTGGGTCACGTTAACTATATTAGAAGTTTCTGACGCGACCGAGATTCCAGCGGACACATCATATGGACGATCTGCCGAGCACTCGCCGAACGCTGCTAGCTCGCCTCAAGGATCTGTCTGCGGATGGCCCGTGGGATGAATTCTGCGGCGTGTACCAGGCCGCCATTTACCGCTTCGTACGCAAACACGGGCTCTCCACGGCCGATGCCGATGACGTCGTTCAAGAGGTTTTGGCCTCCGTCTTTGCGTCCATCGGCGACTGGAAACCGGATGGCAGGGAGGCGGGCTTTCGACGGTGGCTTGCCAGAATCACCCGACATGCGGCGATCGATTGTCTGAGGGCCAACAAACGTCGAAGCCGCCTATTCGTCACGGGGAAGGCTGAGCATCCATTTTCCGATATCGCCGAGCAGCGGTATGGCCTAGAGGAACAATTCGAAGCCGAACTGCAAATGCAGACTTTTCGCTGGGCCGCGGAACGCGTGAAGGGCCAAGTCGCCTACCGTACATGGCGATCCTTTTGGATTACTGCGGTCGAAGGTCGTCCGGCCAGGGATGCCGTTAGCGAAACAGGCGCATCGCTGGGCAGCGTTTACGCAGCGAAATGTCGAGTGATGGCGCGCATCCGCGATGAAGTGCGATCGCTGAATGATCGGGAGGAGGCAACCGTCGAACATGCGTGAAGAAGATACGCGGACGAGCACACCAGAGGCAAGTTTCGGTTGCCCTACTCGCGATGAACTTCGGTCTTTGCTCGTGGACGACTTGAGAACGAGGGTGTATGTCGATACGGAAAATCACCTGGAAAAATGCGATCCGTGCCGGCGAGCCTTGGAAGAATTGGCTGGCGACGTAAGGATGTGGGAACACGCTCATCACCTAGCAACCAGCGGTTCAACAGGCGAGCCAAGCGGGTCCAATTCAGTCGATCAAATAAGGAAAATGCTGGGGCCATCTGACGACCCCGCCTTCGAGGGTCGTGTGGGACAGTATGAAGTCTCCGCAGTGATTGGCGTCGGTTCAACTGGCGTCGTTCTCAAGGCGCTCGATCGGCCGCTTCAGCGCTTCGTCGCGATAAAAATGCTTTCTCCCCACTTGGCGCACGGCGGCGCGGCAAGGTGCAGGTTTCAGCGAGAATCTCGGGCCGTAGCCGCCCTCCACCATGAAAACATCATTCCCATTTACGGTGTGGACGAATTTCAGGGTCTCCCGTATCTGGTTATGCAATACGTCTCCGGCACCACGCTTGCGCAGCGAATTCACTCCGAGGGGCCTCTTGATCCAATCGAGTCGGTCCGCATCGCTCTGCAAGCGGCGCGGGCTCTAGCCGCCGCGCATCGCGCGGGGATCATCCACCGCGATATCAAGCCCGCGAATATCTTGTTGGAAAATGGGTTGGAAAGAGTGTTCGTCGCGGATTTTGGACTGGCAAGAGTGATCGATGACGTCAGTCAAACTCACGCTGGCGTGATCTCTGGCACTCCACAGTTCATGTCTCCCGAGCAAGCCGCTGGTGAAGAGCTCGACGAACGTACCGATTTGTTCAGCCTTGGTGCCGTGATGTACGCCATGTGCAGCGGCCGACCTCCTTTCCGGGCCGCCTCGCTATTAGGCACACTAACCCAGGTTCACGAGGCGCGGCCCGAGTCACTTCAGAGCATCAATCCGGTGACGCCGGAATGGCTGGAAGGGTTGATCGCCAAGCTCATGGCCAAGTCTCCTTCCGATCGGTTTGACTCAGCGGCCGAGGTTGCAGATGTTTTGTCATCCGAATTGGCGTACCTGCAAAATCCCACGACAACGCAGCGGCCGAAGCGTCCTTGGTTGCCGCGACGGCGCCGAGCCCATCGGTGTCGATTGACTCCACGGACACTAATGGTCGCGGCCACGCTCGCCGCAGCCGTCGCCGTCGTTGCACTCACACCGAAGTGGCGAACGCCTCCATCATCCCAGCCTGCCGTCTCGACAGATGATTTCTTCAGCCGATGGAACGATTCAACCAACGGCGGTCAATTGATTCCAAATTCAGCGCTGGAAAAGGCTCAGTCCAAAAGCGGATTCTTCACGCTTGATGGAGCCGAGTCGAGGATTGCGTTTGGCGACAACTTCGCCGTGATGCCGATCACGACGAGCCTTCAGCGAAAATGGCTAGACGCGGCTGCTGGTCGAGAAATAGGCATCGACGTGCACGTGCTCGTAAATTGCGATGGAGACTCACCTCAATCCTTCATTGACACGAATTCCTTTGACTTGGATGACCTGACTCGCCGGCTTGCAAGGTTCGGCAGTGAGGGTGACGGCGTCGCGGCGTTTACGCTCTGGCGTCGTCGGTCCGACCATAGGAACGTCCATGAATTTCATCATTTTTCCGAACAGTCGCCGGAAAACGTCGATCAAAACTCTCCAGCGATCGCTCAGCTCGATGCAATGCTGAAACGTGCTGCTCGCGAGGCAGGTTTTGCGAAGGCTGTTTCCAGGTTTTGGGAGGCGCCCGCGACCGACGCTGCATGGGACAAGACAATCAGTGTACTGCGGGACGATCAAAACCGTTCACTCGAGGGGGAAGAAACGCCATGGAAATTCGGGCGCATCACCGTCTTCCCGATCGAAACAACGGTCAGCAGATACTTTTTTGGACTTAGCAGCGGCCCCGTCTCGGCTGACGCCGTGGCGACCATCGACGTATCGATGAACGAATTATCGTTAGAGGACGTGCCCGATGTTTTGTCCGAACTGCAAGTGGCAGTGGATTCCCTCAGCAAGCGGAGGCAGTCGGACGGCCTTCCGCCGATCGAGCGGGTCAGCGTCGGTGTCGCCGAGTATCGTAGTGACCATCGCCGAGAGGCGCTCTCGGAGTTGACGAACATCGGCTTAGGGCCGCGCGGTCCACTCACGTTCCGCGTGACCAGCAAATGGTCGTTCTTCGTTGATCGCGCATCCACGCCATCGACCAAGCTGCGATAGCCCGACGGTCTTGCAAGGCCCTGCAGGCCTAATTTGCTTTCGAGTGCAGGTCGCTCGACGAGACGGTTCAATCAATCGTCCCCCAAAAAAAGGAGGCTTCGGTGAGAAGACTACGTCTACAAATTGACTGCCTACGACGAATAGTGATGGTTATCACCGTTTCCGCTCTCGTCACGACAAATGGCGTTTCTTGTGTAGTCGCCGCGGATTTATCCGCCCCTTCCGTTCCAGAATTGATCCAGCGTCTCAAGGCAGCTCAAACACACTTTCCGCCGTTTCGGCTAACCGTCGAAGCGCGTGGGCGTGCACGCCGCGTGTCGGAGGGCGGAGAGTCCTCTGAATGGTCGAGAAGTTTGGACACATTGGAGTACGCTTACGATGGCGACCAACGGATGGCCAGGGTCACCAAGAGCTGGCCGGTCAAGTTTTTTGACGCTGCCGATTCCGAATTCGCCAAGTTTGTCAAAAATCATCCGCCCCAACGCATAGGGGTAGAGGCCTGGATTGGAACCACACGCATTGCGGCTTACTCCTATGGTGTTCCCGGTTCATCTGGGGGGTCGCTTTCCATTGATCCACGGGCTGGCAATGATACTTCGCTCGTGCGACGACTTCATATGATTTGCCCGATCGATACCGGAGATCGAAGGGCAATTCACGAAATCTTGGCGGAAGATTCCCATGGACTTCGTCTACGTCCCCACCGGCAACTGGTTGGCGATTCGCTCTGCCATGTGTTGAAAGGTGAGACACTATGGGGCGAACTGAGTGTCTGGATCGACCCAGAGCGAAGCGACATACCGATGAAAGTGGAAATGACCAAACTCGCTCACCACAAGTCCTGGGATGGCCGAATCCTTGGTGAAGACAAGCAGATCGGACGCCACGTAGATCGAGGTCGCCATCGAGTCGAGAATTCAACCCGGATCACGGAGCTCGTCGAGCTCCGCGACCGCTGGTTGTGGAAATGTTGGAGTGGGTCTTCTTTGACCGAACATAAAGACGGCTCGATCATGCATGGATCGGGCGTCTACAAAACAACGCACGTTGACACGCTTGAGAATTGGGAGGAGTTCTTTGACGACACCATGGCGTTCCTACCCAAGGGCATCTCCGTTGAACTGACGGAGAGGAGAAGGCTCGAGTGGAATTCCAATGGCGAAGTTACCCGCGAAGAGTAGGATCAAGACACAATGCGCCTAACGCTGATGATTTTCATGCAGGTAACCGCCGCCGCTCATCATGCGCGGGCTGCGGAATTGAGTGGTGTGGTTCTTGGTCCTGGGGGAGCATTCGTTAAGGGCGCCGTGGTCGATATTTGGACGGCAGCCCCAGTTGATGGAACTGGTAGTATCTGCCCCTCCTGTTACGTTGATTGCACCAAACAGGCGATTACCGATGCGGAGGGAAAATTCCGCATCCCGCTTTTTCGAGATGATCTAGCCCTCAAATTGTTGGTGTATACACCAGGCTTCGAACCTGAATTCTTTTCTGATGTGCGGCCAAGCGGCAATCCATGGTCACTGGAATTGGCGAGAGAGCCGATGGCCGTTGATTGCGGCAAGAGTTTCTCGAATCTTCGTATTCATGTGGCCAGCTCGAACGGCGATCGTTTGCCCGGCTGCCGTGTGACGATCCGTGGCATGGGCCGCGAGCCGTACGATACCATCGGCCCTCTAAACACAAGAGAACGGCATTGGCGAGTGACGGACGGTGAGGGAATGGCCGTGTTTCCGTGCCTGGATGAGGAAACCTTCTACAGCTTCGACGTAGAACATGTGGGATTCGCGGCTCAACGATTCGTGGCCCGCGAATGGCCTGGACGGGCCATTCAAGTTGAAATCAATCGAGGAGCCACGATATCTGGACGAACGGTTCAGGTCGGCGAAGACGGTGCCACTCGACCGTTGGCCAACGTCGTGATCATTCCAGAAAACGAAACCGGACCATTTGTGAATCTCCCCAAGGCAGTTTCGGACGCCGAAGGAAGATACACCTTGCGCGGGCTACCTGCTCATGCATCGTACGTCCTTTCGGGAAACTCTTACGTCAACAATCGTTTAGCGTACGATCCACCAACTATTCGAGTGTGGGACCTTGCTCTCGGTGAAAACCGCACTGCCGCTGATTTGGTTTTCCCGACTGTCAGCGAAAGACGTTCAATCGCCCGCGAGGGATTCCCGTGGCCTCGCGAAGGGGAGCCTTACGACTTTTACGCCAAGACGCTTGACGGGCGTGCCGTGGACGGACGGGCACTGCGCGGGAAAGTCGTACTCATTGCCTGGTGGGCAACTTGGTGCCCTCCTTGCCTGGAAACAATTCCCAAGATTCGAAAATTATCGTTAGAACATCAAGATTCTGACTTTGTCGTCCTTGGCGTGAACATGGATCACTCGTTGGAAGCCGCTGATCGCGCCGTCAAGAAATATGACGTCAATTGGCCAGTTGTCACAATGCCAACCGATGCTCAAGGACGCGATCGATGGATAAAACGAGCTGGCGTCTTCGCCTTGCCACGGTATTTCGTCTTGAACAGGGACGGAGAACTGATTTCAGATGCCGATTGGTCAAAAACGCTTTCGGTAGTTTCGAGACTGATCGAAGAAGGCGGGTCCATTGAAAAGGCTGGCTTGATTGATCCCTGACAGCCGGCGGTCCTCTAGCAGTTCCACGCGCAGCCGAGTGCCAGCGGTCCGACTCCTTATCTGGCCACGCGGTGTGGGAATTCTCGGGAAATCACTCTGGAGCAAATCCGCAGTTGCACTCGTGTGTGGAACTACGGCACATCATCCAGTTCGTCACGTTTTACGACAAACGTTTTGATGACGTTCCCGTCTTCGTCGACTTCCATTTCAAGTGCCAGTCCACGTGCCTCTAGTTGCTCGAATGCGGCTTGAGTAAGTCTCTTTTTAAGGAGCCGCTCATCCTTCGCGGCCTTCGTCGCTTCCACTTCTCTTGCCGTCTCCGCGTCGATTTTCCGCGTGATTGCATCACATTGGCGAGCCTCGGCATCGATGTGCCTTGCCTTGGCGAGATTGACGGCGGCTTCGGAAAGCGTCTTCTCTCTTTCCGCTAGGGTGATTTTCTTTGCGAAACCGAGGAAGCTGCTCCAAGCCTTTGCGACGATTCTACCGCTAGGTGAATTTACAAGGCCCTTCAAATCCAGAATCTTCAGCGTTTCCCAGCGTTCCCTTCTCGATGAACGCGTGTTTTCTTCGTGGTGGTCAGCGATCTTCTGGAGGACGTCGAGGTCGTGACCTTCTAACTGAAACGGATCTCCGACCTTTACCTCGCGAATTTCGGAAGGCAAATCTTGCTCATGGCTGGGAGTCATTTCGCTTTGCCAGGAGTCGGGGAATTCGTTCATGATTCGCCTCCCGCAAACTCCTGAGCTGGCAGTTGGGAATTCCCGTCGATGGGCTTGAGTCCGCTTCCGCCCTGCTCACGGTGCAAACAGGCCAGGTACTCGGTGACAGCAGCAATGTCCTCCTCGGTAATGCGGTCATCTTCCCAGTAGATGTCAAATATCGGGGCTGGTTCCGCTTCATCGTATTGGCGTTGGAGTGAGTCAACGCTCAATTGCCCATCGGCACGTATTTTCGTCGTCACTTCGGCAGCGAAAATCTTCTGGCTTTCAACGGCTTCCCGATACCAATACGGTTCACCATTTGGCCAAAGCGACCCTAGCGAATTGAGGTCAATTGGATCCCCAATCGCGGGCCTGGGATCGTGGCCAAGTAGAAGCAAATAATGATAATCTGCGAGAGGTTCCTGGTCGCTGATTCCAAGGAAGGATGTTTTGTATACGTGCAAAACGTTGTAGGCGTAATTGTAGGCATCTTCAATTCGATCAGCGTTGGCCGCTTCAGCAGCGGCTGCGGCGTATGCAATCGCTCTGATAGCATTAGTAGACGGTGTGTCAATCGCGGCATCAGAAACCAAGTGAATTTCGTCATCGACACTGCCCTCAATGTTTATTCCAGCGGCGAAGTTGGCAGCGATTGTCATCGCTTTGTTTATCGAATCGACATATTCGGGATTCGCATAGCCGTACAAGGGCCGAAGACGTTGAGCACATCTTGCGGCAAAGGCGACGGCTCCTCGTAGAGAAAGTTCTTCAATATCTATCGTTGAAAAAGGCTCGGATTCCGACATCGTGCGCACCTTTCGGAAATGGTCGACGTGATTTCACGTGACGTTCATCCTACCGCTCTTCACTCACCGCGACAATTTCACGGACATCAATCACTCACGTATGTCTTATCTCTCCCTAAATCCCTGCTCTCCATTTTGTAACTGGCGTGGTAGTGGTCGGTTTTCGTAGAATGCCCGTCTTCGCGGAAAGCGTTCCGCCTCACCGCATTCACGCTTCGCTACGCTGCCAGATCGAGAGCTCATGAGGAATCTGCCCGTCCACTGGTCGGAAGGGATGTTTTTGCGGCCCCAGCATTTCCAGGCCGCCGACCGCTTTTGGACCGAATGGATCGCCACGTCCCAGCAGTGGGACCACGGCTATCCGTATGGCGTCCGCTCCATCGAGCTGAGCCGGGAAGCGCTGGCCAACTTCCAGTTGCAGGTCTCCCGCTGCGAAGCCCGCATGCGGGACGGCACGCTGGTCAGTTTCGACGAGGGGCAGGCGCCTGACCGTGTCGATTTGAAGGAACCGTTCGAGCAGGACGCGGAACTGACGGTGTTCCTGGCGATTCCCAAGCTGGCGCTCGGCCGGCGGAATGTGGGAACCGATGACCTGCCGGGCGATTTCCGCTACCGCGCCACGGATCTGCCGGTGCAGGACGAGACGACCGGCGGAAACGACGACGAGATTCAATTCCGCCAGGCGAACGTGCGGCTGCTCCTCTCTTCCGATGACGCCGCCGGGTTCGAGGTGCTCCCCATCGCACGGATCAAGCGGGCCAGTGAGCGGGAAGCGACGCCGGAACTGGATGCCCAGTATTTCCCCCCCTGCCTGGCGATGGAGGCTTGGCCACCTTTGGGGATGGACATTTTCCGGTCGATTTACGACTTCATCGGCCAGAAAATCGAGGTCCTCTCGCAGCGGGTCACCGAACGCGGGGTAAACTTGACGAGCCAGCAGCCGGGCGATTTGGACGACCTGTTCATGCTGATGGTGCTCAACCAGGCGTACGCGGTGATGCACTGCATGACGTTTGCCCGGGGGCTCCATCCGTACACGGCCTACCAAGAGCTGTGCCGGGTTTTAGGGATGCTGTCGATTTTTCACGGTTCCCGCCGCGTGGACGACGATATTCCCCGCTATGACCATGACGACCTGGCGCGGATTTTCCGCTGGATCAAACTCCACATCGAACAGCTTTTGGGAGCCGCCAAAAAAACCGACTATGAGCAACGCTTCTTTGAAGGGACCGAGCGGGGCATGCAGGTGGCGATCAAGCCGGAATGGCTGCATTCCGGTTGGGAATGGTACGTGGGCGTGCATGCCCAAAACATCGCGGAGCGGGAGTGCCGCGAACTGCTCCGCCCCGGGAAGTTGGACTGGAAGATGGGGAGTTCCCAGCAGGTGGATTTGATCTTCAAAGCGGGCCTGCCGGGCGTGGAACAATTGGAATTGATGCAGCCGCCGCGAGGGCTGCCGGCCCGCGAGGGGTGGCTGTATTACGAAGTGAAGCGGGAGGGCGCTTCCTGGAAGGACGTGCTCGCCACGCAGACCTTGGCCCTGCGGTTCAAAATGGAACTGATTGGCAATCTTGACCGGTTAAAAGGGCAGCGCCGCTTGGAGGTGATCTCCGATGACCGCCGCGCGATCTTGGAGATCGCCCTGTTCGCCGTGCCCAGTACGAAAAGCTGAATGGTCCACGCATTATGAGTCCACCCTTTGCCGCCGCCGTTGATCCAATCTTCTTGGAGGTGCTCGGTGTATTGGACAAGATCCAATCGGGGCAGGCGGTTTCCGCCGAGGAGACACGGGACCGCATTCAAAACCGCTTCCGCGACGCGGAGGCGAGGCTCCAAAGCAAACAACACGCCGAAGGATGGGAGCTGGCCAAGTATGCCCTGGTAGCCTGGATCGACGATATGTTCATCGCCGCCACCTGGGACGGTCGGGAATGGTGGGAGAATAACTCGCTCGAATTCGCGTATTTCAAATCGCGTGACCGGGCGATCGAATTTTTCAAGAAAGCCCAGCAGGCCGCCCAATTGACGCGGCGCGACGCGCTGGAAGTGTTTTACGTGTGCGTCGTGCTCGGCTTTCGAGGGCTATACGCTTTGTCCGAATCGGCATTCATCGCCGATCAATTGGAATTACCGCCACAGATTGGCGATTGGGCCAAACGAACGGCGAAGCGGATCGAATTGGGGCAGGGCCGACCGCCGATTTACCCCGATCCACGCCCTGGCGATGGCGCTCCGCCGCTGGAAGGAAAGTACCAATTGATCGGCACGTCCCTCGCCACGGCGGTGCTGGCCATGTTTACGGCCGTGGCGGCGTACTTTACCGTGATACCCGACCTGTTTCCCGATTGACCTCGCATGAACCGGCGCTGCCGGAACGTGCGAGTGGATGAGATTGTGTATTACCTGCGGTCCTTTATTTACCATCTGCTGACGCCGCTGCGCATGATTTTCTATGCGCCGGGTCGGCTTATCGGCAAGAGCCGCCGTTTTGCCGCGCTTTCGCTCCCAGCGCGAGTGGCGATTCTGCTCTCCATCTTTTTGGTCCTTTGCACGATCTCCGCGTATGTAGCATTTCTCCTCTCCTCCGAAAGCGCGCATTGGAGCACCTGGTTCGAGTTCAAACGGATCATGGTGTTATTGGGCCTGCTGGTGGCCATTCCCGTGGTGGCCTACCTGGCGGTGCGGTTTTGGCTGGAGGGGGAGGTTGCCCAGTTTCCCGACATCGAAAAGGCTTGGAAGGAAGGGCTCGCGGAGTTGGAACGGAATGGCCTGGACATCAACGGCATTCCCCTGTTTTTGATCCTGGGTGCCGAGAACGAACGCTCCGCCGACGCCTTGCTCGACGCTTCCACGCAGGAGTTTATCGTTACCAGCGTTCCCGAGGGCCGCGCACCCTTACGGTGGTATGGCAACGAAGACGCCATTTTTTTGGTTTGCACCAACGTGGGTTGTTTGAGCCTCGTCCACCGGCTGGCCCGCTCGGCGGCGCCTTCGGCTCCCGCCTCTCCCGAGGCTGGGGTACGCGGGACTTTGGCCCAACCGAGCGTGCGGGGCACGATGATGGCCGCTGGGGATGAACCGAGTTCCGCCGTACGCGGCACGCAGGTCAGCTCGGAAACCGCTCCGCCGAGTTCTCCAAGTCCTTCCTATCGGGGCACGATGGTGGCGGGTGCCCGGGAGACCTTCACGCCGTCTCCATCTCAGCAGGAAGCCCCCGCGCCTTCCCGCGTGGCTACCGGCCTTTCACGACGCGAATTGGAGGAGCAAACGGAAAGACTACGGTATGTTTGCCGGCTGCTACGCCGCACGCGGCAGCCGCTTTGCCCGCTGAATGGCGCCATGGTCGTGGTCCCCTGGAAAGAGGTCTTGGCTCCGGCGGGGGGGCAGGAATTGCCCGACGCCATGCGGCGGGACATGGAAACCTCGCGCGAGGCGACGGCGCTCTGCTTCCCGGTCACGCTCATGGTCAGCGGCATGGAACAGGAACCCGGTTTCGCGGAGCTGGTCCGCCGCGTAGGCATGGAACGAGCCAAGGCCAATCGGTTCGGACGCGGGTTCGACCATTGGAGCCCGCCCACGGCGGAAAACTTGGATGCCCTCTCCTCGCATGCCTGCGGTGCCTTCGAGGATTGGGTGTATGACCTCTTTCGGCAGCCGGACGGTCTGGCCAAACCGGGCAACTCCAAGCTCTATATGCTGCTGTGCAAAATTCGCAGCCGCGTGTTGGAAAGATTGAAAACAGTGCTAATCAACGGCCTGGCCTCCGACGCGGGACCGCGCCATGAAGAAGAACGTCCCCAACTCTTTGGTGGATGCTACTTCGCCGCCACGGGAGAGTCGGAAGAGGGACAATCTTTTGTCAAAAGCGTTTTTGAAAAGATGCTCCAATTAGAAGAAGAGTTGGAGTGGACCGAACAGGCGGTGCGGGAAGACTACCGTTGCCACCTGTTTGCCAACACGTTGGTGATCGTGAACGGTGTATTATTGATCGCTTTGTTCGGGGTACTCGTATATGCCTTGCGATACTGAGCGTTTTTGGCGAGGAATCTCCAGCACAAAGGCTTCGTCCCGGAAAGGAATTGGCAGATGATGGCGAGCGGCGGTTCATCCTCCGAGGGTTCCGGACACAGCTACGAATCACGGCATGCGGAAGATGCCGATTCTGCGAAACTGCCGGAGCAGGATGTGTTGGAAGATGTGCTGCGGGAGACGCTCGCGGCACGTGCCGGAGATCCGGACCATTCCGCCCAGCTTACCGCGCTGACCGAAGTGGCCCGCAAACACCCTGGCGCGGACTTGGACTTGGAACCGGTTGCCGTGGAATTGGTGGAAGCCTTGCTGCGAATTCGTTTCGGCCAGGTTACGCGAACCCCGGAGGTTTGGCGGGAGGCATCCAGACATATCGCGGGCGTGTTGTACGAGACACCGGAAAGCCAAGCACGGCTGCGTCAACTGTGGCAAGAAGTGTCGGAGTTGGCGAAATGAATGCGGTTTCCACGGAAGAATTGATCGCCCAGGGCCAGGCATTGGTCCAATCATTGGCCTCGAAGGTTCACCGTCAGAAGAGCTTCGGTGTGGAGCTGGACGATTTGGTGGCCTACGGCGAACTCGGTTTGGCCCAGGCGGCACGGGATTTCGATCCCTCGCAAGGCTGCCGTTTCACGACCTTCGCGTACTATCGCATCCGCGGTGCCATCTATGACGGCCTTTCCAAGATGTCTTGGACCAGCCGTTCCCGCTATCGTCGCATGCGTTTCGAGGCATTGTCCAACGAGGTCTTGGCTACGGAAAACACCGCTTCGGAAGCGGGAAGTGACAAGAGCGAATCCAACCTCTCCTGGCTCAACCGGATGACCGACCAGCTCGCGGTCGTCTATTTCGCCACGCGGGGCGAAGAGGGGGGCGGTATTCGGGATTCCACGATCGAGGACCCTTCCGTACCCACGGCGGCGGCTATCGTGGCCCAACGGGAAGTGACCCGGGAACTTCGGGCCATGCTTCAATCCTTGCCCGAAAAGGAGCTGACACTGATCAATGCGGTATATTTCGAGGGGGCGACCCTTCAGGACGCGGGCGCGAAGCTTGGATTAACCAAATCAGGGGCGAGCCGCATGCATTCCCGTATATTGGAAAAACTGGCGCATGCACTCCGCCGGCGTGGCCTGGATGACCGGCCACGGGAGTGAATGGAGATCTCTCCGAAGGCGGTCCCGATCTGCTTTACATTCCTCGCCCTCTTCGTATATTGACGTTTGAATTCAACTTCGGAAGCCTCTCATGCCTACACCGGAAGTTATTTCCCTAGAACCCTTGCTCGCGCCACTCCCTGGAGACGATCCGTGTGGCGAGTACTTGCGCTACGATCCGGTGTACGACGAAATTAAACAGGCACGCTCGGAACAAGATCGGGATATCTTGGGGCAGGAAGGCCAGACCGCTGATTGGCGGTTGATTATCGAGCGGACGACCGAAATTCTGACGAGCCGTTCCAAGGACCTCATGGTGGCCTGTTGGCAAACCGAGGCCCTCACCGCCCGGCATGGATTTGCTGGCGTGCGGGATGGGTTGCGGCTGCTGCACGGTTTGCTGGACCAACTTTGGGATGGGGTGCACCCGCTTCCCGACGAGGGGGACTTGGAACCCCGGGTCGCGCCGCTGGTATGGCTGATGGACGCGGACCGAGGTGCCCGGCTTCCCAACCGGCTCCGCGACGTGCCGCTATTGCCGCATGACACCGAGGTATTGTCCTGGACCTATTGGAAATCGCGGTATGCTCCTCCCAAGCAGGAGAGCGAGAGCGAAAGCGACTTCAACCAACGTCGTGAAGAGGCGGAAGAACGCGGAAAGGTATTCGAGGATGTGGCCGCGTCAGCGGACGTAAGCCATATCGTCAACCTGTGCGAAGACGTCGAGGAAGCCAAACAGGCATTGTCTGATCTGGACAAGCTCGTCACGGAGCGGTTCGACGATTTGGCCCCGGGGGCTACCGCCTTTCGAAAATCGCTGGAAGAGATCGAAGTCCTGCTCCGCCGGATCGGGCGTGAAAAAGGGGCGTTCCTCGAGGCGGAGGAAACGACCGAGGGCGAAGAGGCCGAGGAAGCCTCCCAGCCAACCAATGGCGCATCCACCGGAAGCCGTGGTCCCATCAGTTCGCGGGAAGACGCCTTCAAAAGGCTCGCCGAAGTCGCCGCCTATTTGCGTCGCACCGAACCTCAAAGCCCGGTTCCCTTGCTCATTGACCGAGCGATTACCTGGGGACGGCTTCCTTTCGATCAACTCTTGCAAGAACTGGTCAAGGATACTAGCGTCCGTGGCCAGGTCGGTGAACTGCTTGGCATTCGGTCACCGGACGGAGAGAGCGAGTCCTGACACTTTTTCCTACATCTTTTCCATATGCCCTCGTGATTTCTCGTTGACACCTTAAGCTACGAACGATCGTCGAACGGCATCGACGAAACACTATAAGCGAAACCACATTTCCATCAGCAATCCGCCACTTCGCGTGGCGACCCAACGCGAGGCAAAAGGACTTGAACCGCGTGCCTGACTCAAAATCGTGCCGTCCTCGGCGGCGTCCTACCCATTAATTCATGAACGGGAGCAACACCATGGCCAAGGAAAGCACGCAACACAAGCTCGACCGCGTCCGCAAACCTCGTGTCCAAATCACTTACGATGTCGAAGTCAACGGCGCGATGCAGCTCAAGGAACTGCCCTTCGTGGTCGGCGTGATGGGCGATTTCTCCGGGAATCCCAGCCAGCCTCTGCCCGCTTTGAAGGAGCGGAAATTTGTCGAAATCGACCGGGACAACTTCGACAAGGTGTTGGCGGGCATGACTCCCCGCCTGGCATTCCGCGCGGAAGACCGCATCAGCGGCAAGGAAGGCCAGCAGATGAACGTGGAATTGAATTTCCAGAGCATGGACGATTTTTCGCCAGAGAACGTGGTCAAACAGATTGACCCTTTGAACAAGCTTCTGCAAACGCGGGACAAGCTCAAGAATCTGCTGAACAAGATGGAAGGCAACGACAAACTGGAAAACATGTTGGAAGACATCATCAAGAATACCGAGACGCGAGACAAACTTTCCCAAGATCTCGGAGTCGAAGGCGGTGGCGACTCCAAGCCCGCCGAAGAGGAGTAAAGGCCGTTCGACGAAACTGCAAGATTTTCGCGAAGTTTGGCGTCTGTCGGTCGCAAAACGCTGACAGATCATTGAAAACACCAGAATTGTCCGTTGGTTCTGAAACCCGCGTTCCCGCGGGAAACCACGCGACTCTAAAACATGGGGAAAAACATGGCCGAAGAACAAACACAAGCCGAAGGCGGTTCCGCCGAAGCACAAACGTCCGAATCCACGTTGCTCGACTCGATCCTTTCCGAGGGAATGCGGCTCCGCGATGACTCTAGCCGCGATTGGGGAAAGGACCTGCTCAAAGAGTTCGTCGGGCAGCTTCTCGATCCCAAGATGATGGTGGCCAAGGATACGGAAAAGACCATCAACATGCGGATCGCGGAGATCGACCGGATCCTCTCCGAACAACTCAATGCGATCATGCATCACCCGGAATTCCAAAAACTGGAAGCTTCCTGGAGAGGGCTGCACTACCTGGTCCATCAGACCGAGACTAGCACCTCCCTAAAAATTCGGGTGCTGAACAGCTCGAAGAAAGACATGCTTAAGGATTTAGAGCGGGCCTCTGAATTCGACCAAAGCGCGCTCTTCAAGAAAGTCTACGAGGACGAATATGGCACGTTCGGTGGCGCCCCCTTCGGCTGCCTCGTCGGCGACTACGAGTTTGGGAAACATCCACAAGACGTGGCCCTGTTAGAGCGAATTTCCAACGTCGCGGCCGCCGCACATGCTCCCTTCATCTCTGCTGCCTCCTCCGATCTGTTCGGCATGGACAGTTTCACGGAATTGGGTGGTCCCCGTGATATGGCGAAGATCTTCGACACCGATGAATATGTGAAATGGAAGTCGTTCCGTGAATCGGAGGATTCCCGTTTCGTGGGACTCACCTTGCCGCACGTGCTGGGTCGTTTGCCCTACGGACAAGAGACCTGCCCGGTGGAAGCGTTCAATTTCGAAGAGGATGTCGATGGCACCAACCACGACAAATACTTGTGGACGAACGCGGCATATGCTCTCGGCACACGGATTACCGATTCGTTCGCCAAGTATGGCTGGCTGGCCACGATTCGCGGCGTGGAGGGAGGCGGCCTTGTCGAAGGGTTGCCCACCCATACCTTCAAAACCGATGAAGGGGACGTGGCCCTCAAATGCCCCACGGAGATCGCCATCACGGACCGTCGCGAGAAAGAACTCAATGACCTGGGTTTCATCTCCTTGTGCCATTGCAAAGGGACGGACTATGCCGCGTTCTTTGGCGCTCAGTCTTGCCAAAAGCCCAAGCTGTACGACACGGACGAAGCCAATGCGAACGCGAAGCTGTCCACGATGCTGCAGTACCTGCTTTGCACTTCCCGTTTCGCCCACTACTTGAAGGCGATGGCGCGCGACAAAGTCGGTTCCTTCATGGAACGCAGCGACTGCGAGAAATGGCTTAACCGTTGGATCCTGAATTACGTGCTGGGCAACCCGGAAGACGCGGGCCCCGAGGCGAAATCCAAGCGGCCTTTGCGGGAAGCCCGTGTAACCGTCCGTGACGTGCCCGGTAAACCCGGCTGCTACGAGGCAGTGGCGCATCTGCGGCCCCACTACCAATTGGACGAGTTGAGCGTCTCGCTGCGGCTGGTCGCGGAGTTGCCGGAGTCGAAGGGATAAGCCTCGACGGCCCGAGCAAATGGTCTTTGGCTTTTTGGGGAAGTGACGTTGTAACGTTGCATCCCAGGCGAAATTGTTGGTTTTCCCTACGGGATTCTCAGGTCGCCATATCTACTTCGGTGAAAAAGAATGCCTCGCCGGTGAACGGGAAAAAATTTCAAAGAATTCGCCGCAACCGCCAGAGGCATCGCTCGAAAACGTAGTTATACGAGGCCTCGACGGGAAACGAAACAAAACTTGAGACTCCGCTTACCACACCTTACTTAAGGAGAACAAAAATGGCGAATGTTGACTATTTCCTGAAGATCCCCGGCGCGGACGGCGAATCCACCGACAAAACCAAGAAAGGCGAAATCGAAATCCTTTCCTGGAGCTGGGGGGAGACCAACGATTCCACCCACGAGAGCGGCACCACCGGCGGCAGCGCGGGCAAAAGCCATCTGCAGGATTTGACCTTCACGATGCGGGCTAACAAGGCCACGCCCAAGCTGATGCAATACTGTGCACAAGGCGAACACATCACGGATGAGGTCGTGCTCACCTGCCGCCGGGCCGGCAAGAACCCTCAGGATTATATGTTGATCAAAATGAAGCCGGTGTACATTACCAGTTACCAGACTGGCGGTTCGTCCGGCGATATTGTCCCGGTCGATACGATGTCCCTCAATTTTGGGGCGATCAAGTTCGAGTACAAGCCGCAGAAGGAAGACGGCACCTTGGACGCGGCGGTCGAAGGAACTTGGGACGTGCAAAAGAACGACGCAAGCTATCCGGGTTAAGCCCGATTCGTGCGACGGCTTCTCTCCTGGAATCTCCAAACCGGGGCGCTCACGAGAGCGTCCCGGTTTTTTTGAAGATCCAGGTGGAATTCACGCCACCAAAAATACGGCTGTTTCCATGCCGGCGGTGTTCCACTTTCAGAAATCTGTCCAGCAATCGGGAGGAAATGCTCGTGACCGCGAAAGAATTATTCCAGGCGGGCCAGCTTGGCGAGGCCATCACCGCGCTCAATAACGAAGTGAAGGCGGACCCGAACAATCCCGAATTGCGGACGTTTTTGTTCGAGTTGCTCTGCTTCACGGGCAATTGGGACCGCGCGGAAAAACAACTCGACGTCGTGGCTCAACAGGATCCCCAAAACGAATGGGCCGTGCAGGTCTATCGTAACGTTTTGGAGGCGGAGCGTTCACGGGAGGCTCTGTTTTCCCAGGGACGCAAGCCGGAGTTTCTGCTGGATCCGCCGGATTACGTGCAGCATCATTTGGAGGCCGTGAATCGTATTCGGGAGGGAAACCATCGCGAAGCCAAGGAACTGCTCGACCGTTCCCAGGAAGAGCGGCCCACGTTGCGGGTGACGGTCAACGGCCGGGACGTTGAAGGGTTTTGCGATTGCGACGACCTGCTCGCGCCGGTGTTGGAACTCATCGTCATGCGGGACTACATCTGGCTTCCTTTGGACCAGGTCCGCGAAGTGGAATTGCCAGCACCGGAACGGCCTCGCGACCTCGTGTGGCTGCCGATACGCCTGCTTTTGCGGGACGATTCGCAGCGCAGCGGCTATACGCCCACAAGGTATGTGGGCTCGGCCACGCACGAGAATGAGCAAATCCAGCTCGCGCGGATGACCGATTGGTTGGAAGAAGGTGACGGACCGGTTCGAGGGATGGGACAAAGGCTCTTTCTCGCGGGAGACGATGCCTTGCCTGTATTGGAAGCACGTTCATTGCAAATCCAAGGTGATTAATCTGCTCCGAGCCGAGGGAAGGCATCGGTGGTGAAATATAAATACAAATACTTACGCGTGGCGAAATCCGTCCGCGCCATTTTCACACCCTTGCCGGCCGCGCGTCGGCTTGAAAGAGGAGAAATATCATGCATATGTCCGCTGATCAGATGAAAAAGTTTCCCCGGTTTGCCCGCTACGTGCGTAATCGCATGCCGGAAGTTCAGGAGGTGAAGCCGATTATTGAGGCGATTCGAAAACTGTCTGGAAACGTGAGCCGGGCCACGATTAAGAAGTCGCTTCGTTGGGGACAAAGCCCCATGATCAAGGTCGTAAAAAATTTGGGGGCGGACGGAGAGTTCACGTTCGGTGCAAGCTCGCAGGAGATCCGCATCGACGAAGACCGTGTTAAGGATTTCGAGAAGGGCATGTCCGACAAACGGGGACGGTTCAAAAAACATCTAGGCAAAACCAAACGCTCCGGCAAGCTCGTCTATATGGTGGGCGTGATCTTGCTCCATGAATTGACTCACTGGGCCGACGACCAGGATGGTGTGGACGATCCCATAGCTGGTGACCCCAGTAACGAAGAGGGCTGGGCGTACGAAAAAAAGGTGTATGGCGGCATCCAGGAGCCCTGGAAGAATACTTGAAGCGTTTTCCGAATGTCGCGGCAACCCCTAGGTTGAGAACTCTCCTCTCACTTCCATTTGTCTCCTGTTGCGGGTGGCGAGAGACCAGCCCACGGGGTTGCCGCGAGGGGAGTGCATCCTCTAATCTTCGGGTGACCGAATTAGATGTTCCCACACACAATTCACTAGCCCAGAGGATTGGGTCCCTTGTCCACGGTTGGTTCGCGGCAGCCTTTGTTGCCCTCTTTGTTGGACCGCTTGATCGACCATCAGCCCGACGTCTCCACGGAGCCGGAGTGGCAGCAGGCGCAAACTTTGCACGAGTTCCAGCAATCAGTTCTCCGGGATGTTGAGTATCTGCTCAACACACGCCCCAGCCGGCCCGACTTGTCCGAAACACTCAGCGAAGCCCAGCAGTCCATCCTGACTTTCGGCATGCCCGACTTCACCGCCATGGGAGCAGGCAGTCTGAATGAACGGGAACGGTTGCGGCGCGCCGTGGAAAACACGATCAAGCGATTTGAACCTCGCCTACGCAATGTGAAGGCCACGCTGCATTCCACCGCCAAATCCTTGGACCGGAAAATTCATTTCACGATCGAGGCTTTATTGTGGGTCGAGCCGCAGCCAGTTCCCGTCAGTTTTGATACGATCATGGAGCCCGTCGTGGGAAACTGCAAAGTTGAATCCAAGTAAACACGGGCCGATTCCCATGTGGACGAGAGCACCGTTATTCGCCTGAGGGAACCTTGTCCAGTTCTCTGGAAACCTATTACGAAAGCGAGCTCAACCATATCCGCCGGTTGAGCCTGGAATTCGCCCGGGAACGCCCCAAGATCGCGGACCGCCTGCTGTTCGACCGGGAGACGGGCGAGGCGGAAGATCCGCATGTGGAACGGCTCATCGAGGCGTTCGCCTTCTTGACTGCCCGCATCCGCTTGAAACTGGACGACGAATTTCCCGAGATCACGGATGCTTTGTTGGGTATCCTCTATCCGCATTATCTGGTGCCGATTCCCTCCATGACCGTGGTTCAATTCCTGTTGGACCCCGGCCAAGGCCAACTTACCACGGGGCACACGATTCCCCGGCACAGCAAGCTCTATTCCCGGGAGGTGGGCGGTCTGCCCTGCCGGTTCCGCACCGCGTATCCGGTCACGCTGCTGCCCATTGAATTGGAATCGGCGACTTATCACACGGCCCCGTTCGGCCAAATGGTCGTGCCGCCGCCCCGCAGCGTGGGCGCGCCGGCGATGCTGCGGTTGCGGTTGCGGACGACCAACGGGCTCCCTTTTTCGCAGCTCGAATTCGACCATCTCCGATTTTTTTTGGGTGGAGACGACGCCACGGCGCGGACTGTTTACGAATTGCTGTTTAACCATGTTACGCAGGTCATGGTCCGTCCCGCGGATGATCCCGAAGCCTCGCCCACGTTCGTCCAAGGCGGTGGCGCCATCCAACCCGTGGGGTTTGGCCGGGACGAGGGCATGTTGCCCTATGGCCCCCGCTCGCATTTGGGATATCGCCTGCTGACGGAATACTTCACGTTTCCCAGCAAATTCTTGTTCGCGGATATCCGTGGCATGGAAAGGGTTTTGGGGGCATCGCTGGGAACTTCTTTCGACTTGTTTCTGTTCCTTGACCGAAACGTGGGAGAGTTGGAAAACCGGCTGTCGAAGGACATGTTTCGCCTGGGATGCTGCCCCGCCGTGAACCTCTTCACGCAAGAAGCCGATCCGATTCGGATCACGCAGACGAAATATGAATATCTGGTCGTGCCGGATGTCCGCCACTCCGGCGCCATGGAAGTGTATTCCCTGGACCGTGTGTACAGCCTCAATGCGGATACGCAAGAAACGAAGGAGTACCAGCCATTCTTTTCCTTCAAGCATGCCCAAGACGCGAACCGGGAGCAGGTTTATTGGCATTCGCAACGCCGTCCATCGCTGAGGAAAGGGGATTCGGGGACCGAGGTCTACGTCACGCTCACGGATTTGGGGTTCGATCCCAAGCTGCCAGCCGCCGAGGTGTTGATGCTGCAAGCCACGTGCAGCAACCGCAACTTGCCGGGCCAATTGCGCGTCACCGGCGGTGAATCCTGGCAGTTTCAGCTAGACGGGCAGGCACCGGTAATGGGCATCGTGCCGGTGGTGCCGCCGACGTCCCCCGCGCGGCTCCCGTGGGGCCAAAACCGCTGGCGGCTGATTTCCCACCTGGCCCTGAATCATCTTTCGATCGTGGGAGGAACCGACGGCGCGGACGCGCTGCGTGAAGTGCTACGGCTTTACGACTACGCGGATAACCGCGTCAGCCACCAGCACATTACCGGCATCCTTGGCGTGAATAGCCGCCGGGCGGTCGCACCCATTCGAGACGGAATCCAGAAGGGTTTTTGCCGAGGAATGGAAGTCTCCATCGAATTCGATGAAGACCAATACGCCGGCAGCGGAGTGTTTCTTTTCGCCGCCGTTCTAGAACGTTTTTTGGCGCTGTATGCCTCGCTCAATTCGGCCACGCGGCTGGTGGCCCGGACCAAACAGCGCGGGGGAGTCATCAAACGCTGGCCGTTCCGGGCGGGAGAAAAGGAATTACTGTGACACGGCATTGCCCGCTGACCGGAGGGAATTTGCTGATGCCCTGACCGCGCGGTCGCGAAGGTTCAAAGCGGATACACACGGCATCAACGCATCGCCATGCCATCATCCTTGGAAAAAAATCACAACGTCTGGAGTAGCGGCCCTTCATTGGAAGACCTGCTGCGCGAGGAGCCTTTTCGCTTCAACTTCTTTCAAGCAGTACGGGTCTTGGAGCGGCTAGCCCCGCACAAGCGGGCCGTGGGGGGCAATCATCCGCCCGAGGAGGAATGCGTCCGCTTCCGCACGCATCTTTCCCTGGTGTTCCCCCCCAGCGATTTGGTGGAGGTCCTGCCGCCTCGCTCGGAAGATGGTCCGCCGCGCCTCACCGTCGCCTTCTTCGGACTGACCGGTCCGTCGGGTGCCTTGCCCCGCTTTTACACGGAATTGATGCTGGAGCGAGCCCGGCAGAAGGACCACACGCTCCGGGAATTTTTGGATCTGTTTAGCCACCGGCTGCTCTCTTTGTTTTATCGTGCCTGGGAGAAGTACCAATTTCACATCGGTCACGAGCGGGCGGAGCGGATTGGGCAGCGGGACTTCGCGGACGACCTCTCGCGGCTACGCGCGTTTGTCACTGAAACGCGTCCGCGCTTGGATCTCGTATCGCAAAACCTGCTTGATCTGACGGGCATGGGCACGCCCTCCCTGCGGTACCAGGCGTCCGTGAGGGAGCGGCTCGCGCCCCGGTCCACGGTCGCGGACCTCACGGTGCGCCATTATGCCGGCCTGTTGTCCCAGCAACATCGCTCCGCTGCGGGACTAGAAGGTTTATTGCGTGATTTCTTCGGCATCGCGGCGGACGTCCTGCAATTCGTCCCGCAGTGGCTCGCCCTGGAGGCGGATTCGCAAACCCAATTGGCCGATGGAGGAAACACGGAGCTTGGGGGAACCGCCCTGATCGGCAAGCGCTTTCGCGACCTGCAAGGCAAGTTTCGCCTGCGCCTGGGGCCTTTGTCGTATGAAGAGTTTCTCGATTTTCTTCCTTCCGGCACGGCATACCGTAAAATAGCCGACCTGGCCCGGCTGTACGCCGGCCCCACGTTCGATATGGATTGCCAACTCGTGCTTCGCGCAAAGGAGGTCCCCTGGTGCCAATTTTCTCGCGATACCCAGCGTGGACCACGGCTCGGTTGGAATACCTGGCTCCGCCGTAACGAATTTACTCAAGATGCCGAGGATGCCTTATTAGCCCTGCATCCTGGCAAGGACGACATTTGACGTATGTTTTTGTGACCCTCACTTCACCACGCCACGGCGACCGCCGATAGAAAGTCCCAAGGAAATGCTGAGCCGGGCATGCCCGCGATGCCGGTCGAGTGGAGCGGAAAAAATACATCAAGTCCCGGCACGCTATGGCCGGTTGTACCCCGTATTTCGGATCAATCAACGCGCGCAAAATCAAAGGAACTGGCCGTGGACGTCAACCTCAAATCCCTCATCGGTAAGCTGAACGAGACCACGCGACGCGCTCTGGAAGGCGCCGCCGGGCTCTGCCTTTCCCGCACGAATTACAACGTCGAAATCGAGCACTGGCTGCTGAAAATCCTCGAAGCCAGTGATACGGACCTGAACCGTATCTTGCGACATTATGAAATCGATATTTCGCGGCTCACGCGCGATTTGACCGTGGCGGTGGACCGGCTGAAGACCGGCAACAGTCGGCCCCCAGCGCTTTCGGAAACGATCGTGCAGCTCGTCCGCCATGCCTGGATGCTGGCTTCGATCGAGTATGGCAGCCAAGCCGTGCGGAGCGGGCATCTGCTTTTGGCGTTGATCACGGAACCGCAGCTCGCCCGATTGACGCGGGAAAGTGCTCCCCGGCTGGCGGAAATCGATCCGGAAACATTCAAGAAGAATCTACCTGACCTGGTGGCCGGTTCGTCGGAGGAAGAAGTGGCCACGGCGCCGGCTTCTTCACCAACATCGGGCCCCGGCGGAGTGCCCAAACGGACCGTCGCTCTGGAGCAATACACGATCGACCTCACGCAGCGAGCCCGACAGGGGGACATCGATCCGGTGTTGGGACGGGACGCGGAAATTCGCCAAGTCATCGATATTCTCACCCGCCGTCGGCAGAACAATCCGATCCTCACGGGGGAAGCGGGCGTCGGCAAGACCGCCGTGGTCGAAGGTTTTGCCTTGCGTGTTGCCTCCGGTGATATACCTCCGTTGTTGGAAAACGTCACAATTCGCACGCTCGACTTGGGGCTCCTGCAAGCGGGGGCGGGCGTGAAAGGGGAGTTTGAAAATCGTCTCAAATCCGTGATCGAGGAAGTGAAGGGTTCGCCGACGCCGATCATTCTGTTCATCGACGAAGCGCACACGATGATCGGTGCCGGCGGTTCGGCGGGACAGGGGGACGCCGCGAATTTACTCAAGCCCGCGCTGGCACGGGGAGAATTGCGAACGATCGCCGCCACGACCTGGGCCGAGTACAAAAAGTATTTCGAAAAGGACGCGGCACTGACCCGCCGCTTCCAGGTGGTGAAAGTGGAAGAGCCGCCCGAGGGCTCGGCCATCGAAATGATGCGGGGCCTAGTCTCCACGCTGGAAAACCATCACCGTGTGCGGATTTTGAACGAAGCGGTAGAGGATGCCGTCAAGCTTTCCAGCCGATACATCGCGGGCCGGCAACTGCCCGACAAATCGGTGAGCCTGCTCGATACCACGTGCGCGCGAATTGGCCTCAGCCAGACCGCGACTCCCGCCGCCGTCGAGGATTGCCGCCGCCGCATCGAACAGATCATCGTGGCCCAAGAAATCCTCCGCCGCGAGCAGGAAGTGGGCGCGGACCATGCGGAAGCGCTGGCGGATTTGGACGCGAGAAAAGCGGCTTCCGACCAAGAGTTGGCGGAGTTGGAAAAGCGTTGGGAGGAAGAAAGAGAATTGGTCTCCCAAATCCGCACGTTGCGCGATCAATTGGAACCTCAACCATCCTCCAACGGCGAAGCGTCGGACGCGCAAGACTCCGAAGAACCTTCAGCCGAAGTTACCGCTGAAGCGGAGCAGGAAGTGGAAAATGCCAATGAACCAGAGGACGCCCTCTCGCCCGCCCAACGAGATGAATTGCGTGGCACATTGGCTGGAGCCGAAGGCCAGCTTCGGGAACTTCAAGGCGAGGACCCGCTGGTCCACCCCTGTGTAAATAGCCAAGCCGTGGCGGAGACGGTCGCCGCTTGGACCGGCATTCCGGTGGGCCGGATGGTCGCCGACGAAATCAAGACCGTGCTGAACCTGCAAGCCTTGATGGAAGAGTCGATCATTGGCCAGTCGCATGCCCTCGCGCAAATCGCCCAAAGCATTCGCACTTCCCGCGCTAACCTGCGGGACCCGCGTACGCCCATCGGCGTGTTTCTGCTGGCCGGCACTAGCGGCGTGGGCAAGACGGAAACCGCGATTACGCTGGCCGAATTGCTCTACGGCGGTGAGCAAAACATGACCGTGATCAACATGTCCGAATTCAAGGAAGAGCACAAAGTTTCGCTCTTGATGGGCTCTCCTCCCGGCTACGTGGGCTACGGGGAAGGGGGGGTGCTCACCGAAGCGGTGCGCCGCAAACCGTACAGCGTGGTGTTGCTGGACGAGATGGAAAAGGCGCATCCCGGCGTGCAGGACATCTTCTATCAGGTGTTCGACAAAGGGACCATGAAAGACGGCGAAGGCCGCGACATCGACTTCAAAAATACGGTGATCATGATGACCACCAACGCAGGAACGGATTTGATCAAGAGCCTCTGCGCGGACCCCGAAACGGCTCCGGAACCGGACGCCTTCATGCAGGCGATCTTTCCTGAACTGCTGAAGACGTTCAAGCCGGCCTTTCTGGGAAGGCTTTCGGTCGTCCCCTATTATCCGCTGGCCGACGACGTCATGAAGAAGATCATCGAACTCAAGCTCAACAAGGTGGGCAAGCGCGTCCGCGAGCACTACCGCGCCGGCTTCGGCTATTCACCCGCCTTGGTGGATACGATCGCCAAACGCTGTACGGAGGTCGATACCGGAGCTCGAAACGTGGACCACATCCTCACGCGGACCTTGCTGCCGGAAATGTCGGCGGAGTTCCTTTCCCGCATGGCCGAAGGGGGCGTGATTGGCGACGTGAAGATCGATATTCAGGACGGCGGCGGCTTCAAGTACGAAATAGACTAACGCCGGGCCGCCTGCCACGGTTCCGATGGCCATGAAGTACCGCTTGCGGACATTACTGCTGTTCGTGCTAGTGGTCGCGGTCGCTGCATGGCTCGTCGAACGGGCACCTTTTTTGCAGCAGCGGCGCGTGATCCGGTTTGAACGCATCGCCATTGTTTCCATTCTCGTCGACGATCCGCTGGAATCGGTGCTGGATGAAGCGTTTGTCCACTACCGGCAGCATGCCTGGATGCCTTGGAAGCGCACGGTGGATGCCGTGCTGTTGTCGCATCCGGGGAAAATGCCGGAATCGGTTCCGGGCCCGCCGATTTTCGTCACGCGGGAAGTACCGCAAGACAGTTACACCTGGGAGCGGAACCAGGGCTTCCGCCTGACGCGGGTCGATAACTTTCCCTACGTCGGTGAGAAAAGATCCGTGTTGTGCCTGAGAGGCATGCCTCGGGGAAGATTGGTTGTATTCCCCGAGGAGGCAGGCCAACCTTGGTTGCAGGCCATGGTGCAAGAAAGCGAAGTAACCATCGATGCCTCGGAAGTTCAGCAGGAACTTTTGCATGGTACGTGGGAGGATTGGACACGTTTCTTTCGCGAGTCGCCGCCCCATGTGCCATGGACACGGGAAAAACTCCGTGCATGGTTCGATCGTTAGTCGTGCTTGCCCAAGGCTGATCGTTCAAGATCCCCAGAGATGACCAGGGATATAGCGGATCCAAGGAAGCTGGACGAGGGGATGGTTCAGCCAGCCCAGCATGGGATGGTAGTTGAGGAATTCCGATACGTACATCTGGGCCACGAAAGTGAACCACACGAAGGCGGTGAGCGCGAAGACTCCGGCGGTCGCGCCCCAAGAGAAAGGCCGCAACGCGAATTCCAACCAGCCGGTCGGCGGTGGAGTTTCGTTTTCCAGAAGCTGAAACTGGTCTAGTGCCTCCTCTTCCCGGGGGGATAGCGGAAACGGTTTCGGGAAATGGCGGCGTTCCTTGAGCAGGGCGGCGGCATAGCAGCGAGCACCCAGCCACTTGAGAAAGATGAACGCGGGAAACAACGCCAGTCCGCACCAGAAGTAGTAATTGCCCAGCCAAGCGGCGATTTCCGGCCCGGTCATCTCGTCGAACTGCGGATGGTTGCCGATGAACAACGGAGCCACTTTCAGTGCCATCACCGGCAGTGCGACCAAGGAATACGCGGAGGCTAGGATCAGGCTCGCGCCAGCATTGTGCCGTATTAGCCGGAATAAGCGGCCCGCGTGATAAAACGCTTTCCAGTCGCCCGTGGCGGCGTGCCGCGCGTGTCCCCAAGGCAAATAGAAGAGCGCGGCAATGAAAAGGGCAATGCCAAAGATGCCCGTGGCCTGTCCCACGATGGCTTGCTCGTACCCTTTGTGAAACGAGTTGTTCCAGCCGTATTCCCAGGAGAAGAGCATCACCGCGCACCCGGGCAGCGTGACGGCCCAGGTATTGAAGAGTACCTGGCTGCCGAGGCGGGCATTTTCCCAGAGTGAGCCGGTTAGGTGCCCGGCCGCACTCCGCCAGTTGCGTGGGGCCGCGTCGGGTGGGGAAGTCGACTCGAAACCTTGCCGCACCAACCAGTTGGGCCAGGCGGACCATTTGCCGTGACTGCCGGAACGGGCCTTGTCCTCCCGGAACGAGGAGTTCGGTTCGCGGTTAGGGCTACTTTTCCACCAGGTGGCCAGCACGGAACGCTGGGCGAGCCGCTGCGCCCAGCCAATAACCAGCACGCTCGTGAGCGGGTGCTGGCAAAGGGCCATGCCGAACAGGTATTTCCAGGCGAAAACCAGTGCCCGCCACTCCTGGCGTTGGCTGCGGGAATCCGCCTCCTCCTCGGGGGTAGCGGTTGGCGTCAAGGGCTGTTCGAGTGTCTGGATCATCCGGCCACCTCCTCCAAGAGACTTCCTTCGGCGAAGGGCGTCGGGAATCCCATCAATTCGCCGATCGTGGCGGCCACGTCTTGCTGTTCCACGGGCCGATCCACGACGCGGCCAGGTTCGATCCCCGGTCCGAAAAAGAGGGCGAAGATTTTCCGGGCACTGGCGGAATTGAAATGGTGCTGGCAGGGAACAGCCATCATGCGGTTGTTGTCCCGCCCGCAATCGGGCACGACCACGAAGACCGTGTTATCGCGGTAGCCTTCGGTTTGGTTGGCCGCATCCACGAGCCGCCGCAATCCGTCATCCATGATGGCGATGCCACGGGTGTAGAAATTGATGTTCCCCCAATGGACGTAATCGCAATCGTTGTAGTTGACCATCATCAGGCGGGGCTCTAATTCCCGCATGGCGCGAATAGCCAGTTCGGTGAGCACGCGGTCCCCTCGTGGATTGACGAGCCCAGTTTCGCCGTAGTAGCCGCGCCATTTTTCCCAAAAGGCTTGCATTCGTGGCGAGGTCTTCTCCTCGCCTTTTCGACGATAGTCGAGGGCTTCTGCTTCTTGAAGTTCTTCCCGCTTCGCTTGCAGTTCCCTCCCGTTCCAGCGGCCTTCTTCGATCTGCCGCCGCAGCAGATAGGTTTTGAAGCGGTAAAGGCTCAACACGTGGCAACGGTAGGCCACGCCGAACAGATGATGGTTGCTGAAGGAATAGAATTCCTCGTCAGTGCGGTCCTCGCCGTTGACGATCAGCGTTTGGTAATCGGGCACGGCGAACATCTTACGGAGGTATTCAAAGACGGTGGGGACCTGGGCCTCGAATCGGGCGCCGAGAAAGCGGTCTTCCACATCTTTGTATTTGCCGTATTTTCCGGTGAGGATGTTCAAAGTCCCTTCGCCGTGGCTCGTGTTGTCCCCCTCCTCTACCGAGATTTCCATTTGCGGAAAAAAAGTGCCGCGAGGCACCAGTTCGTGCCGAAAAAACGGGCTGTAGGTATGTTGCGGATCGATCGTCTCCCGCCGCCGAACTCCGCCGCCAAACCGCACGATGACCACGCGAGGCCCTGTGTAAGCGGATTGCACTGCCGCTTTGGCCGGGGCGATGGCCGAAGTGACGAGTGGCAAAGAGGTGGCGCCCGCCAGAGTGCGGCCCAAGAATTCCCGCCGGGGGCAGACAATTCGCGACATAGAGAAATCCTCCACGGGGCGGCAAGACGGTTTGGGGAGTTAGTTCCTTCGAGGGTTCTACGGAGTGTTACCTCGTGGACTTGGGCAGAGTTGACAAATTCTTGGAAATGGGCCAGCGGTTTTTGCCCCGAGGCAGGCCGTGGCGTAAGTTTGTTTTGAGGCGGTCTGGTGCGTGTTGCGCGCACGTGCGGCATACGCGACGCTACTAATCACGAGTTCAAACCGCGAATTCGCTTCCACGCTTAACCTAGAATCGCTACAGAGACGTCTTTTCTTAAACACACGCGCTGCCGCCGGACGCTCGCGCGCAATCCGGTGTCTAGCGGCCAGATCGGGCGGTGGTACGCCCTGGGCAGGGAGCTGGGAGATGGCTCAAATTGCCACCGATGTCGCGAAAAGCGCGGTGCCGTCGGAGCTGCGGCAGGGCCGTACGCCTCGTCAATTGGAAGCGCTGGAACGCCTTTTTTCGCGAATCGGGGAAGTTTCTTCCCTACCAGACGCCGCGATCCGAGTTTTCCAAGTAGCTCGCGACCGTAAGGCCGGGTCCGAGGATCTGCTGCATGTCATCGAAGCGGATCCGGCGCTGGCGTTAAAAATCTTGCGGACGGTCAATTCGGCTTACCACTCCCTCCGCCATGAGGTCAAGGATCTCAAAACGGCAATTACCCTGCTGGGATTCAAGCAGGTGCGGAACTTGGCGCTCACGCTGTATGTTTCGCGGATCTTTTCCAGATCGGGCACGTACCGGCGTTACAGCCGCCAGGGCTTGTGGAACCACCACGTGGCCGTAGCCTCCGCGTCGCGGCTGATCGCCGAGATCTGTGAATGTGCGCCTCCCGACGAAGCTTACTTGGCCGGCCTGCTTCATGACGTTGGTTTCATCCTCATCGACCAGCACATGAACCGCTACTTTCGGCAAGTTCTCGACGAAATTTCCGATGGTACGGCCACTATCGTGGCGGAGCGGGAAATCCTCGCCTTCGATCATTGCGAGCTAGGCCACGCCGTGGTTCGGCATTGGAATCTCTCCGAGGCCATCGCCGCCGCCGCTGGCTACCATCACCGTCCAGAGGCGTATGAAGGCCCCTACGCCATGATCGTGCGGATCGTCTCGGTCGCCAACTATTTCTGTAGCCATCAAGGATACACCTCGCTGGGGGTGGATAATGTCGCCCCCCCCGCGCCCGAGACCTATGAAGACATCGGCATGCGGCTCGATCAGGTGACGTCCATCATCCAGCGGCTGGAAGAGTCGTTTCACTTCGCTTCGGTGGCCAGCGCGGTGTGAGAGCATCTCACAGCCATCCCGCTGAATTTCCGTGTTTTCAGGCAGTACCGCGCCGCGCGAGATTTGCGTGCGGGGATTCCCTGCGGTCTAATAAGGTGGAATTTACGGGCGAGCATCGACCGCGTCTCCATGGCCCGGGAATGCGACGGACGCCGCCGCCCTCGCAGACTTCCCAGTCCCGCATCCGCCTACGGAAGGAGATGGAAAACATGACCGCGCCTCTTCGCCAGTGCTCCGATTGCCAAGATCCGCAAAGCTCCGTGGACCGCCGCCGTTTTTTGCAGCAGGCGGGCACGACCGCCCTCGCCGTGGGGGCCGTTCCGCTGCTGGGGAAATCCGCTGCGGCGGCTTCCGCCAAGACACCGGAGACCTTGGTTAAACAACTCTTCAACACGCTGAATGAAAAACAGCGGGCCGCGATGTGCCACGCTTGGGACTACCAAGATCCCAAGCGGGGGCTGCTGCGGACCTTCGTGGCCAACAACTGGAATATCAACGATTACGCCATCAACAGCGATTTCTACACCGATGACCAGCGGGATCTCGTGCGGGCCATTTTCGAAGGTATTATCCAGCCCGACTGGCATGCCCGCATCGACAAGCAATTGAAGGATGACGCGGGCGGATTCGGCAAGAGCCAAAGCATCGCCATCTTCGGAGAGCCGGGCGAAGGCAAGTTCGAGTTCGTGATGACGGGCCGGCATATGACGCTCCGCTGCGACGGCAATTCCGCCGAGCATGTGGCCTTCGGCGGCCCCATCTTCTACGGGCACGCCGCGCAGGGCTTTGACGAGAAGCCCGACCATCCCGGCAATGTTTTTTGGGAGCAGGCGGTGCTGGCTAACAACGTGTACCAGATGCTCGACGGCAAGCAGCGCAAGCTGGCCTTGCGGCCCAGCAGCCCGATCGAGCAGGACGTCTGGTTCCAAGGAGCGGACGGCAAGTTTCCTGGCATCCCCGTGACGGAACTTTCCAGCGACCAGAGGGAGGATTTGCAGAAAGTCCTGAAAAAGCTGCTAGAACCCTACCGCCAGAGCGACCGCGAAGAGGTCATCGCCTGCCTCAAAGCCCAAGGCGACCTCGACCGCTGCGCGCTCGCCTTCTACCAGGACGAGGACATCGGCGAGGACGGCGTGTGGGACAATTGGCGGCTCGAAGGGCCTTCCTTTGTGTGGTACTTCCGGGGCAACCCACACGTGCATGTGTGGGTGAACGTCGCGGATGATCCTTCGGTGGAATTGAATGCGTAAGGCTGAAAATCCCTTCCGCTAACTCACGCGAGCCAGTGTCCGCGCTCCGCCGGCACTGGCTCGCTTCGTTTGATAGGGAAAGTCTTCATGTCCACCATCGCCGAGCGGAAGTGCCCCGGTTGCAAGCTGCGTATGCCGCTTCAGCCCCAAGCGGCATACGGCGGATATTATCACTGCTCTCCCGAGTGCTGGTCGGTCTATGGCGAAGTGCTCGGTTTCGAATTCAGCAACGCGGTCGTGTTCAGCCAGGTGCATCAGATGACCGTGGATGCCTACGCCGTGCAGCACGCCGGTGGGCCTCACCCCGACAAATCGGTGACGGTCCATTTGGCCGGACTTCATGCCGCTCATGAACTGGGACTGCATCCCATGCGGATACCCGGGCTGCTGCAAAGCCTGGCAAATAACGTCAGCCGGTGGCCGTGTTTCGAGCCGCCGGCGTGGAGCGGGCCGCTCACCGTATTCGACGTGGCGCTCGCCGGCTCGCCCGCCGAGCACGTGAAACGGGCCAAGAAATGGTCCCGCTTCGTGTGGGACGCTTGGTCCTCGCATCACGGGCACGTTGCCGCCCTGGTGGAAGAATACGTGCCGTTGTTCGCGTGAGGTGTGTCGCAAAGAGGTGGTGCCCATCGTGGAGTAATTCTCGCGTCAATCCAGCGTGACCGCCTCGCCGCCGTCACGGCTGGCCAGGCCCACGAGCACGTCGGGATCGGTACTTTCGGACAGGAAGCGGACCGAGCCATCGGCCAGGAGTACGTTCGCGCCGCCCCGATGGAACCCGTAGATCCCGAAGTCATTCGCGTCGTTGACCCGCCGCTCATGCCCGAAAGTCAACCACCAGAAGTGCGTGCTAATGGCCCAGGCAGCCTGGTGGTGATCCATGCCTAAGTCAGGATCCGAGTACGAAGTGTAAGGTTTTTCCGGTTCGCCTCGGCGGAATAGATCAGGCCGCCCGGCCTTTTCTCCCACAAGCATCGTATTGGAAAGCCCGTCCGTGATATCCGCGAGGCGCCCCCTGCTGTAACGCAGTGGTTTTCCCGTGCTTGCTTCGTAGGTCGGTGCTCCCCAAGCACCCAGCTTCAGGACGCTCAAATCGATGTGGCTTAATCCAGGTTTCTGAGGCCCCATCTGCACGCCGCCGATCGCCTCATAGTCGCTCCGCGCCGCCGTGCCGAAGGGGGGCCCGCTGGACGGCCCTTGAATCGAGAAAGCCGCGATTTCGGGCACGACCCGATGCGTGTTGCTGGTGGAGGGACAGAGAAAAACCGGGATCTCCAGATTCACCGCCGGCTGGTTTTTCTTGTCCGAAGCGGGGCGCGACAGGTCCAACATGTCGAGCACGTTGCCCTGTTCCAGCCGGCTCAACAGCGACGTTTGCCAGGAATGGTAGTGAAATTCGTGGAAGACCGAACGCGGCTGTGGTACGAAGCTGCCGTTGTACAGTCCAGGAAGCGTGCCATGGCTAGCCACGTATGATTGCAGAGCGAGTCCCATTTGCCGCAGATGGTTTTGGCAGGTGGCCTTCCGCGCCGTCTCGCGCGCGGATTGCACCGCCGGCAGCAGGAGCGCGAGCAACACGCCGATGATGAAAAGCACGACCAAAAGTTCGGTCAATGTCAGCCCCGAACGATGGCGCGGCATCCCCTTTCCCTCCTCTCATGGCGATTCCCTTTTTCAAGGGAATGCCTTTGTTGTACAGGTGCCGACTAGGCATGAAGCACGGCTAGCAGCTGCGGGATGTTCCACTCGGATCATACGGCTCGTCACGTCTTATATCAAGCTTTTTCGTCTATCCGCGTTTGCGTGACACGAAAGCGACTTGTTTCCGAGGATTCGGGCCACGCTGGCCTTCTGGGAACGTGTCGATTTTTCTACATTGCGGGAATCAAGGTGGGCACGTGTTTTGACGACGCATCACGACGGCTGAAGGGATGGAAGCATGGCGTACCGTGAATACTTGAATTCCGTGGGCCTGGGCGTCGCGGACGTCGTGCACAATGCGACTCCAGCCCGGCTGTATGAGTACGCCATCATCGATGGCGACGCGGTGATCGCCGCTTCCGGGGCGCTTGCCACGCGATCCGGAGACAAAACAGGCCGCAGTCCCAAGGACAAGCGGATCGTGGAAGCCCCGGATAGCTGCGGGGACATCTGGTGGGGGAATGTCAACATCCGCCTGCCAGAGAAGTCGTTCCTCATCAACCGGCAACGGGCCATCGACTATTTGAACACTCGCCCGAGGCTCTTCGTGCAGGACGGATTCGCCGGCTGGGATCCGGAGCACCGGCTCAAGGTCCGCGTGGTGTGCGCCAGCGCCTACCATGCTCTGTTCATGCACAACATGCTCATTCGTCCCACGGAAGAGGAACTGCCAGATTTCGGTGATCCTGATTTCGCGATACTCAACGCCGGCAGATTTCCAGCCAATCCCTTCACCGTGCAAATGACCTCCCGCACCAGCGTCGATGTCAGTTTCGAACATCGAGAACTGGTGATCCTGGGCACGGAGTACGCCGGCGAAATGAAAAAAGGTGTGTTCACGGTGATGAACTACCTGATGCCCAAACGGGGCGTGCTCTCGGCCCATTGCTCCGCGAACGAGGGCTCCGAGGGGGATGTTTCGCTATTCTTCGGACTCTCCGGCACCGGCAAGACCACGCTGTCGGCGGATCCGCGGCGGTCGCTGATCGGTGACGATGAACACTGCTGGACCGACACCGGGATATTCAACATCGAGGGGGGATGTTACGCCAAGGTGATCCACCTTTCTCCCGAGAAGGAGCCGGAGATTTTCCAGGCTATCCGCTACGGTTCGGTGCTGGAAAACGTGGTCTACGACGAATCGACGCACACCGTCGATTACGATGACGCCTCGATCACGGAAAATACCCGCGTGGCCTATCCCATTGAGTTCATTCCCCGAGCCAAGATTCCTTGCGTGGGCGGCCATCCCCGCAACATCATCTTTCTCACATGCGATGCCTTCGGCGTGCTCCCGCCGGTGAGCCGGCTCACGTCCGCCCAGGCCATGTACCACTTCGTGAGTGGATATACGGCCAAAGTGGCCGGTACGGAGATGGGGATCAAGGAACCGCAAGCCACGTTTTCCGCTTGCTTCGGCTCGGCTTTTCTCGTTTGGCATCCGCTGGTCTACGCGAAACTACTCGCCGAAAAAATGCGGCAGCACCATACCAACGTGTGGCTCGTGAATACCGGCTGGATCGGAGGGGAGTATGGCCAAGGAAAGCGGATTTCCTTGAAGCATACTCGGGCCATCCTCGCCGCAATCCACGACGGTACGCTGGATTCGGCGGAGAGCCAAACGGACCCGGTATTTGGGCTCGCCATGTCCACCGCCTGCCCTGGCGTTCCCTCTGAATTTCTATCTCCCCGCAACGCTTGGAAAGATCCGGAAGAGTACGACCGCAAGGCTGCCCGCTTGGGACAAATGTTCGCCGAAAACTTCGAGCAGTATGCTAGTGAGGCGGATCCCGAAGTCCGCGCGGCGGGGCCAAAAATTTTGTCCTCCGGACGGAAATAAAACGGCGGTCTACTTCCTTCCCCCCATCGCGCGAGCAATCATTCGCGTGGTGCCTTGGTCAGTTCCGCGCCGCCGCTCGGTTGCGGAAAGGGAAGGCACTAGTCTAAAATTCCGCCAAACCCATCCAAACGTGATCGAGGAGAGACTTTATGCGCGGCATCTTCTGTTGTGGTGTTTTGGCCATCGTGGCGTGCGCCACGATCTCGACCGCCGCCGAATCCCAGTCCGTGGATTCCTTGCTGGCGGATATTCAAGCCGTGGGACCGCTCGGCGAAGGACATCAGACGGCCATCTCTGCCTGGGGAAAGCTGGCGGAAATGCCCGGTCTCACCGTTCCCCAGGTGCTCGCCGGCATGGACGGAGCCGGTCCGCTGGCGCAGAACTGGATCCGGGCACTGGCGGCCACCGTGGCTGAACAGGCCATGGACCGTGAAGGCGAGTTGCCCGCCGACGAACTGGAAGCCTTCGTGCGAAACACGGAACATGCCCCGCGCGGGCGCCGTCTGGCGTTTGAATACCTGACCCGCCAAGAGCCGGAAAAACGGGACGAGCTGTTGGCCGGCATGCTCGACGATCCCAGCCTGGAATTGCGGAGAGACGCCGTCCAGGCACTCGTGGACCATGCGGAGAAGCTGGCCGAGCAGGACGCCCAGGAGGAAGAGGTTCGAAAGGTCTACGAGAAAGCGTTCGCGGCGGCCCGTGATCTGGACCAAATCGAACAGCTTGCCGGCAAAATCAAGGAACTCGGCGGCGAAGTGGACTTGCCGGCCCATTTCGGCTTCGTGACCGATTGGATGGTGATCGGCCCCTTCGACAATACGGACCGCGAGGGCTTTTCCAAGGCTTATCCGCCGGAGACGGAGTTCAATCCGGACCAGGAATATGCCGGCAAGGATGGTGCCGTGAAGTGGTCCCCCTATGAGTCCACGGATGAGCACGGGCTGGTCAACTTGAACGAACACTTGGTGGATGAAAAGCAAGTCGTGGCCTATGCCCGGGCCGAGTGGGAAATCCCCGACGCGACGGAAGCGGAGTTCCGTTGGGGCACGGTCAACGCCACCAAAGTCTGGCTCAACGGCGAGCCGGTCGCGGAGCATGACGTCTATCATTCAGGATCGAACATCGACCAATACCGCTCGATCGTGAAATTGCGTCCAGGGAAAAATGTGATTCTCGTCAAGGTTTGCCAGAATGAGCAGACCGAGCCCTGGACCAATCGCTGGGAAGTGCAATTGCGCGTCTGCGACGAACTGGGAACTCCCGTCGGGCAGGCTCCTTGAAAAAGTTCTCGCGTCCGCACGGATTTGTCCATCATTCTCCCGAACGCTCATCCTACCCGACGTCGATCACCAAACTTCTGGAAATTCCATCACAGGTTGTGACATGAAACTTGCTCGATATACGACGATTTTGGTCGCTGCCCTACTCTCGGCGTTGGCCCTTTCTCCCGCCGTGGCCGTCGCGGCGGATTGGCTGCAATTTCGAGGGAGCTTCGGCAATGGCGTGGCCCACGATAGCCAAGTGCCCACGGAGTGGGACGATGAGCGGCATATCGCCTGGAAAGCTCCCCTGCCGGGAAAAGGCCCCGCCAGCCCCATCGTGGTGGGGGAAAATATCGTGGTGACCAGCTCCAGCGGGCCGCAACAAGAAATGTTGCATGTACTCTGCTTGGACGCGCTCACGGGAGAAAAGCGGTGGGAACGCCGGTTTTGGGCGACGGGCCGGACCTTGTGCCACCCCACCAGCGCGAATGCCGCGCCGACGCCAGCCAGCGACGGCGAGTTGATCTTCGCCTTCTTCAGCTCCAATGACCTCGTTTGCCTCGATCTCGAGGGCAATCTGAAGTGGTTCCGTGGCCTGGCCTACGACTATCCCAAAGCGGGCAATGATATCGGCATGGCCTCCTCGCCGCTGGTCATCGGGGATACCGTCGTCGTGCAAGTGGAAAACCAAGGCAACTCCTTTGCCGAAGGGCTGGACCGCGAGACCGGCCTCACGAAATGGCACCTGGACCGAGAACCGGTCTCGAATTGGAGCAGTCCCATGGCACTGCGGGGAGCCAGCCCGGAAGAAGATCTCGTGGTGCTGCAATCTCCGGATGGGGTCTCCACGCATGACGCCGATACGGGAGAAGAGTTTTGGAAATTTGACGGGGAGTGCTCTTCGGTCCCTTCGCTGGTCTGCGAGCAGGGCGTGCTGTATGTCCCCTCGCAAGGGATGATGGCGCTGCGCCCCGCCTCCGAAGGTGGTGAAACGGACATCCTTTGGCAGGCGAGCGTCGCGCCGGGGAATGCGAGCCCCCTGATCTTTCAGGATTCGCTGTTCGTGCTCAACCGAGGGGGCGTTTTGACCAGCTCCAACGCGGCCAGCGGCGACGTGCAATGGCGCTTGCGGCTCGGCGGCACGTTTTGGGCCTCGCCCGTCGTGGCAGGGAGCCACCTGTACTTTGTCAATCAAGAGGGTAAAGTCTTCATCGTCAGCACCGGCGGTAGCGAGGGGGAGATCGTCTCCGAATACGAACTCGGGGAAACCGTTTTGGCTTCACCCGCGGTCGGAGATGACGCGCTCTACATTCGTAGCAACGGGCATCTGTGGAAGATCGCCGAACCCTCCGCGGAAAGCTGACGCGGCGGGATTCCCTTCACCACACCGGCATGGTGTACACTCTCCATCATGGAAGTCCGTGAAATCGAGCCCAGCGGGCCGGTGGAAGGTTCCGTCCGTCCGCCGGGGTCGAAGAGTATCACCAATCGCGCGCTGGTCTGCGCCGCGCTGGCCCAAGGAGAGTCCACGCTGAGCGGCTGCCTGGATAGCGAGGATACCCGCCTGATGGCGGAAGCCTTGCGGCAGCTCGGCATTCCCATTGGGACCGGCCCCCAACCGGATGTGCTCCGCGTCCATGGGCAGGGAGGCCGGCTCAAGCCCGGGAATCATGACCTCTTCGTGGGCAATAGCGGCACAACGGTGCGGTTTCTCACGGCGTTCGCCCCTCTCGGCGCGGGAACGATTCGCTTGGACGGCGTGCCCCGCATGCGGGCCCGCCCGATCTCACCCCTGTTGGAAGCCTTGAAACAACTGGGGGCCGACGCGCGGGACGAAGCCGGGACGGGCTGTCCCCCCGTGAGCGTGCGGGCCGAAGGTCTGCCCGGCGGCACGGCACGCGTGGGAGGCGACATCTCCAGCCAATACTTGAGCGGCCTACTGATGGCCGCTCCGTATGCCCAGTCGGAAGTCCGCATCCACGTCGAGGGGGAGCTCGTTTCACAATCCTATGTCGAGATGACCCTAGCCGTGATGCGGTCATTCGGTGTCCAGGTAGCCCGTCCTGATCTACTCTCATTCGAGATTCCCTCCGGGCAGCGCTACTCCGCCATTCCCTACGAGGTTGAACCGGATGCCTCGGCAGCCAGCTACTTCTTCGCGGCGGCGGCCATCACTGGTGGAAATACCCGCGTGGAAGGTTTGGGACGCGAAAGCCTCCAAGGGGACGTCGCTTTTGCTGGGCTGCTCGAACAAATGGGATGCGAGGTCCATTACTCGGGAACGGACATCAACGTCGTGGGCCGTCCTTTGCGGGGAATCGACGTCGATATGAACGACATCAGCGACACGGTCCAAACCATGGCGGCGGTGGCCTTGTTCGCCGAAGGCGCGACGCGTATCCGAGGTGTGGAACATATCCGCCACAAGGAATCCAACCGCATCGAGGACTTGGCCCGGGAACTGCGCAAGCTGGGAGCTTCCGTGGAGGAGTATCCGGACGGCCTGGCCATCACTCCGGGGCCGCTTCATGCCGCCACTCTGGACACTTACGATGACCATCGCATGGCGATGAGCCTGGCACTCGCCGGGCTGAGGGTTCCCGGTGTGAAAGTGCGTGATCCCGCCTGCGTTGCCAAGACATATCCCCGTTTCTTCGAGGATTTGGCGACGATCACCCGGCCTCCCAACCGGGCAAAACGCTTGGATTGAGCGACCTGCGTTGACACTGCGGCGCGGATTGTCCTATCATCCGGGACACATGCGGAGGACGGTCGTTGTCCAGTCTGATAATGCCTCCGCATTTGCTCAGCCGCTTGAATCGAAGGGGGCGATTTCAGGCGTCTGGAGCCGTGCCGGTGCAGCAAGGTGAGTGTAGGCATAGTTTTTTTAAACCAGTGAAGGACGGAGCCTCATGCGAGAGGTGAAATCGCTGTTTGACGGTCTCCAGCATATCGTGCGGCCCGACGAGCCGCTCGCTCCGCATACGTGGTTTCACGTCGGCGGACCTGCCGAGTATTTCGTGGAACCGTCCAACACGGAGGAACTGCAAACGGTCGTCCAACGCTGCCAGGAATCTAGCGTACCGATCCGCACGCTGGGATCGGGCTCGAATCTGCTCGTACCCGATGCCGGAGTGGACGGCGTGGTTCTACGACTATCGCATGAGCACTTTTGTAGCATCGAGATTCAAGACGACCTCGCGCGGGTAGGAGGCGGCGCGAAACTCGGGCATGTGATCACGGCCAGCGTCCGCGACGGATTGGCCGGGCTCGAATCCCTGGTGGGCATTCCTGGAACAATTGGCGGAGCGCTGAATGGCAACGCCGGCACCCGCGCTGGCGATATAGGGCAGTGGACCTGCCAGGCCACCGTCATGACCCGTCTGGGGGAAATTCACACGCGGCAAAAAGAAGACCTATTCTTCGCTTACCGACAAAGCAGCTTGGACGAACTGGTGATCTTGGACGCCATGTTTCAGCTTGAACGGGAAAACCCCGAAGAGTTGACCAAACGCATGCAGAAACAGTGGATCGTGAAGAATGCCAATCAGCCCTCCGCCAATCAGCGGGCAGGCTGCATTTTTAAAAATCCCCGTGGGATGAGCGCCGGCATGCTCATCGATCAGGCCGGGCTCAAAGGCACGCGCGTAGGGCAAGCCGAAATCAGCGAGGTACATGGCAACTTCATCGTGGCGGGCGAGGGCGCGACCAGCGAGGATATTCGCCAGTTGATCGAACAGGTGCGGCATCGCATCGCCGAACGGTTGGGAGTGGAATTGGAAACGGAAATCAACATCTGGTAATTCCAAATTTCTTTAGTTTGTCTGGCGGGCAGGCGGCCCGGTGAGTTTGGGCCTTCCGCCCTTGATGACATTTCGGCCATGTCATGAGATGGAGCCTTCATGGCCACGACACAAAAAAAGAGCGGAGACTCGCTCTCCGCGCGGCAATGGACGCGACGCGGCTGGGAATTATCCCAAGGTTCGGCGCGCGTTCCCATTCTGGGTGCCGCCTTGGTGTTGCTGTTCACGATGGGTGCGTGGGCCTTGTGGCAGCATGTCCGGCCAGTCGTGTTGTCGACCGAAAGCTATCTCGTCACCTGGGACGATGTGGAGATCACGCCGCCGCCGGTGTGGATCCAAGGAGATTTCCGCGAGCAGGTAGCCCGCCGCAGTTCTCTGTTCGGGACGCCACTTTCACTACTGGAGGATGACCTCACGCCCCAGGTGGCTGAAGCCTTCCAACTACATCCCTGGGTAAAACAGGTGATAACGGTCCGCAAGACGCATCCGGCGTGGGTCCAAGTGGATTTGGAGTACCGGAAACCGGTCGCGCTGGTGGAAGTCGCCGACGGACTGCAACCGGTGGATTCCGACGGCACACGGTTGCCTCCGCTCGATTTTGCCCGGGTCGATTCCCGGCATCTGCCTCGCTTGGGCGGATTCCAAACCGCACTTTCAGGCGTGGTCGGCGCGCCTTGGGGCGATCCCTGGATCATGGAAGCGGCGCGCATTGCCTCGCTGCTCCAGCCGATGTGGGAACCATTGCACTTGGCACGGATCGAACCGATCCTAGGAAATCCCTCCGGCAAACGCCGCTACGCGTTACGGACGTTGGCCGGGCAAACAATCGTTTGGGGCGCCGCGCCCGATAAGAACCTAGCCGAAGACGCGGAAGCCCAACGCAAGCTGGAAGTTCTCAGCAGCCATCAGCAGCGCCACGACGGACTCACGGGTTTGGAAAGCCTCTAACGCTTTTATTGGCCGGCGTAGACTTGATTTGCCGCAGCCACGCTGGCACCGGCGTCCGCCGCATGGCCTTGGGACATCAGGATTTGCTCCAGCGAGGCCAGGAACAGCAGCACGTTCTCCTGCCGCGAGGCATGCCCCATCAGGCCAATCCGCCAGGCTTTGCCCGCGAATTCTCCCAGCCCCGCGCCGATTTCGATACCGAACTCCTTGAGCAGGCGTCCCCGGACTTCCTTGTCGTCCACTCCTGAGGGAATGCGCACGGCATTGAGCATGGGAAGCTGGTGCCCCTCTTGGGCGGCGAATTGAATGCCGAGCGCGGAGAGCCCCGCCTTCAGCGCCTGATGATTCAGCGCGTGCCGCTGCCAGGCCGCTTCCAAACCCTCCTCCTGGAGCAGGGAGAGGGCCTCGAGTAGGCCGTAAGTCATATTGATGGGAGCCGTATGATGATAGACGCGGTCTTGCCCCCAATAATTGGCCAGCATCGTCAAATCCAGGTACCAGCTCTGGACCTTCGATTTCCGGCTCATGATCACCTCGACCGCTTTGGTGTTGAGGGAAATCGGCGCCAGCCCCGGCGGGCAACTCAGGCACTTTTGCGTGCCGGAGTAAATCGCGTCGATGCCCCACTGGTCCACCTCCACCGGCATGCCTCCCAGCGAAGTCACCGCGTCCACCAGCAGTAGGCCGCCGGCGGCGTGTACCACATCAGCCAATTCTTGGATTGGCTGGGATGCGCCGGTGGAAGTTTCGGCCATCACGATGCCCACGACCTTGAAACTTCGCTGGCTGAGCGCTTGTTCGATTTCTTGGGCGGTAAATACTTCGCCCCAAGGCCGCGAAATCGTGGTGACATCCGCTCCCGCGCGACCGGCGACGTCCGCCATCCGTCCGCCGAACACGCCATTCACGCAGACCAGCATCGGGTCGCCCGGTTCGATGAGGTTGACGATGGTGGCCTCCATGCCTGCCGAACCGGTGCCGCTGATGGCCATGGTGAGGTGGTTTTCCGTGCGGAACGCCGTCCGCAGCATGCCCTGCAGTTCGTCCATGACTTGCAGATAAAACGGATCCAAGTGGCCCACCGTCGGTTTGGCGAGTGCCGCCAGCACGCGGGGATGGATCGCACTGGGGCCGGGTCCCATCAGCAAACGGAGCGGAGGTTGCAGGGAATTTTTCACGGACAAGCTCGATTCGATCTGAAGAGTAGGAGTTACGAATTGCCAGGCGGCGACTGCATCACGAGTTGGCGAATGGCTTTGAATTCGGGCGTGCCGGCCGCACGGCACCACTCAAACAGCGTGGTCTCGGTGGTCGTAAGCGTCACCCCAGAGGCGTCCATCCGCCGCAAGGCCGTGTCATGGTCCAAGGCGGAACGGGCTCCCACGGCATCCACGGGAATGTACACCCGATAACCCTGGGCTTGCAAATCGAGCACGGTTTGTAGCACGCAGACATGCGTTTCCATGCCCACGACAAGGAGGCGATGTTTGTCAGCGCCGTCGATTTTTTCCAGCAGCCCTGCCGCGCCCACGGAACTGAAAGACAGCTTTTCGAAGGTTTCCTCGGGATAGGTACGCAACTCTTCAACCGTGCTTCCCAAACCTTGCGGGTACTGCTCGGTCGCCAGGACGGGAATTTGGAAGACTTGGGCCGCCTCCAGCACGCGGCGAATATTCCAGGCCAGCCGCTGGTGTTCGTGGATAGCTGGAAGCAGCCGCTCTTGGCAATCGACGAGCAGGACGAGCGTGTCCTCCGCCAATAGGCTGTCCACGCTGGCCAAGGGAAAGGAATCATCTTCTGCTGGCATGGTGTTTCGCGTCGCAAGTCGGTATTCGATAAATGTCGAGGAAGGACCCGTGACGGATCATCACGGGTAGAGCAGAAACTTGGACCAATGCGAGTTCTGTTTTTCGTAGACGGTCCGTTCGTGCAGCCGCGCGGGCCGGCTTTTCCAAAACTCGATCCGCCGGGGAAGCACACGATAGCCGTGCCAATGCGGCGGTCGCGGCACGTCCTGCCCTTCGAAGCGGCGTGTCATTTCTTTTACTTCTCGCTCCAAAGTTTCGCGGCGATCGAGCACGGAGGATTGCGACGACACCCAGGCTCCGATTTGGCTTTCCCGGTGCCGGCGATCCCAATAGGCATCGTTTTCAGCGTCGCTGACTTTTTCCACGTCGCCTTCCACGCGGACTTGCTCTTCCAACGCGTCCCAAAACAGGCAAAGCGCGGCCCGGGCATTGTCCGCCAATTGCTCTCCCTTGCGGCTCTGGGAGTTCGTGTAGAACACGAAGCCGCGCTCGTCGAAGCCGCGTAATAGCACGATTCGCGACGTGGGATGCCCCCGTGAATCGCAGGTGGCCAGCGTCATGGCGGCCGGCTCTTTGAGTCCGACCTGTTGGGCGCGCTCGAAGACCTCGCGAAATCGCTCGAGTGCTTCTTCCAATGCCGATGCTTGGGTCACGATAGATCGTCAGTGAGAAAGAAATGAACAATCGGTGCTACGCCAAGCCCTCGTTGAGCCCGTGCAGGTCCTCGGGGACGAATTTCCCATCCTCGCGGATCAATTCATCATCGAACCAGATGCCGCCTCCGCCGTATTCGGGGATTTGGATCAGCACGAGATCCCAATGGATTTGGCTGCGATTGCCGTTGTCGCATTCCTCGTAGGCGTTGCCGGGCGTGAGATGGAACGAGCCGCCGATTTTTTCGTCGAACAGCGTGTCCAACATCGGGCGCAGGATGCGGTTGTTGCAGCCGAGCGACCATTCGCCGGTGTAGCGGGCGCCTTCGTCGGCATCCAAAATCTGGTTAAGCCGTGCGTGGGATCCTTGGCAAGTGGCCCGGACGATTTTGCCCTGCTGGAATTCGAACTCGATCGCATTGAAAATCGCCCCCTGATAGCGGGAAGGCGTGTTGAAGCGGATCGTGCCGTTCACGCTATCCCGCACCGGCGCGGTGAAAACTTCGCCATCGGGGATATTTCGCTGGCCGAAACAGGGTCGGACGGGCAGTCCTTGGATGGAAAATTCCAGATCCGTGCCGGGGCCGGCGATCCGCACTTTGTCCGCGCGTTCCATTCGGGCCACCAAGGGAGTTTGTGCTTCGGCCATGCGGGCATAATCGGCGGTGCAAACGTCGAAGTAAAAATCCTCGAAAGCTTCGCTGCTCATGTCCGCCGCTTGGGCCATGGCATCGGTCGGATAGCGGAGCACGACCCACTTCGTTTTGGGGACCCGCGTCTCGCTATGCACGGGATGCCACCACCAGCGCTGATAGAGATCCATTTGTTCCGCCGGCACATCCACGAATTGGCTGCTGTTGGCGGCGCCGCGGATACCGATGTACGCCTGCACGGCTTCCATACGGGCACGTTCCCACTCCCCGATTTGCCGCATCTGGTCTTCCGAAGCAGTGCGGTACATGGCCCGCAGCACGGAATTGTTTTTCCACGTCACGAAAGGTTCGGCGCCGCGTTCCCGGGCCAGCTCCACCAGGCGGCACACGAGTTGGGAATCTGGCAGATCGAAAGCCTCGATCAACACACGCTCGCCGCGTTCCAGGTGGCAGCTATGATCGATCAAAACTTCGGCCAGCTTTTGCAGTCGTGGGTCACGCATGGATTGGCTTGCAAATGGTGCAAAATGACAGGCATGCTCCGGCAGGGCGGACGTGCCGGCGATTCACATGACGAAGAGGAACCAGGATAAATGCACAGGGCTATTGGCCGGCAGCGGCGGTTTCCTCCTGCTTCATGTCACCCGCCACGGCGATGACGTAGCCCTTTGGATCCAGGTGTTCTTTCAGCGCGGCGAGCACGTCTTCCGGCGTGGTTTCGGCGATCTTTTCTTCCAACTCCTGTTGAAACTTCAACGTCCGTTCGGCGTACAGCGAGGATGCCAAGATCCCCAGCAAGGAAGCATCCTTGGCTCGGGCCACCTTCTGGCTTTGCAGATACCCTTGTTGGGCTTCCTGCAATTCTTGCTGCGTGACTCCTTCGGAAAACAGGAGTTCGATTTCCTCCGCGATCACGGCCACCAGTTTGTCCACATTTTGCGGGTTGGTGATGGCGTAGATCAGGGAGGTGGCCCGTTCGTCAAACGTATTGGCCGAAAAGCTGGAGCGGATTCCGTAGGAAAGCCCCTCTTGTTGACGCACGCGGTCTCCCAGACGTGAGGCCAGGGAACCGGATCCCAAGATAAAATCCCCGAGCACCAAGGCGGGATAATCGGGATGGTCGTCCCGCATCGCCAGGGATTGCTCGGCGAAATAGAAGGCATTGGCCTTGCCGGGCGTATTGATCTTTTCCAGTTCGCTTTCCACCGAGGGGAACGCCTCGCGCTCGATGCGGGCATAGGGCTCTTCGCTTTGCCAGCCGCCCAACATATCTTCGATCAACTTCTGAATTTCCCCGGTATCAAAATCTCCGAGGACGACTAGTTCGCCTGCTTGCGCCGAGAGGAACTCTTCGTGCAGCGTTTGGAGTTGGCCGACTTCGACCGCCTTCGTGGCCTCAATGCGTTCTTCCAGCGTCATGACGTACCGCACGTCTTCGGGCGGATAGGAGTAGATCCGCCGCCGCACCGCGACGGGGGCCAGGCCCTGCGGTTCGGTCAACTGTTGCTCCAGTGCGGAGAGCGTTTCCTGCTTGAGGATCTCCAATTCGCTCTCCGGAAGTGTCGGTTTTCGGACGACCTTGCCTAAGATCTCCAGCACTTGGGGCAAATGCTCGCGCTTGGTACGGATTTGAAACGTGGCCGAACCGAGACCCGGCGAGTTATTCAGCGTGGCGAAGTTCTTGCTCAATTCATCGCGGATTTGCTGATAGGTCATCCCCTCCGCGCCACGGGCCATGAGCCCCGGCAAGAACGAAGTCGCCATGCGGTAAGGACGGAGGTTTTCGGCATTGCCGTAACGCAGAGTGAGCCGCAGATGAACCGATTCTCCCCGCGTCTTCTTGGGCAAAAACGCGGCTCGAATGCCGCCCGCCACCGTGGTCCGCAACGTGCGGCTTTCGATATTTTCCGGAGACGGGTCGAACTCTTCCCCGGCGGCCATGGCCGCCCGCCCCGTATAGCCTTCGAAGAGTTCCGCCAAATCGGTCACCGCTGGGATCTCGACCCGTTGGGGCTCCTCGGTGGGAATGAACATGCCCACCGTGCGGTTCTCCCGCTGGAAATATTTGCGGGCGACCTCTTGTACTTGCTCAGGAGTGACTTGTTCGATGCGGTCCCGATGCAGGAAGTACAGCCGCCAGTCCCCTTCGGCGGACCACTCACTGAGTTGAATCGCGATTTGTGTCGTGTTGGCGGCGGCCAATTCACGTAGGCTCAAAATCCTCTGCTTGCCGCGCGAGACTTCTTCCTCGGTGACCCCTTCCTCGACGACCTTTTCGATGGTGGCCAGCATTTCATCGCGGACGCTTTCCAATGTGTCCGGGTCGCGGACTTCCGCCAACGTCAGGTACGCGCCGGGGTCGTGCCAAGCATACGCCTGGCCGTAGATGGCGGCCGCCTTCTTCGTTTCCACCAGCGACTTATACAGCCGGCCCGCCGGCTCGGCGGTGAGAATCTCATCCAAGATTTGGAGGGCCGGGAAGTCTTCGTGGGAGCCCGCCGTAATGTGGTAGACCGCTCCGGTCATTCCCACGTCTCCGACGCGGCGCAGAGTGACCGAGCGCTCGCCATCCTGGGCTGGCTCTTCCGTATAGGTGACTTCGATTTCGCGCGTCGGTCGGGGAATCGCGCCGAAGTGCTCTTCGGCCAACTCCAAGGCGTCCTTTTCCTCGAATTGGCCGGCAATGATCAGCATCGCGTTGTCCGGCTGATAGTATTTCCGATAAAAAGCTTGCAGCCTTTCGATCGGCACTCGCTCGATATCGCTACGATTGCCGATGGTCGATTTGCCGTAATTGTGCCACTCAAAGGCGACCGCCATCATCCGTTGCCGCAGGATATTGCCGGGAGAGTTCTCGCCCCGTTCAAACTCGCTACGAACGACGGTCATCTCCGAGACCAAGTCCTCGCGTTTGACATAGCTGTTGACCATGCGGTCCGCCTCCAGCCGGATCGCGAATTCCAGGTTATCGCGGCTGGCGGGGAGCGTTTCGAAGTAGTTCGTGCGGTCGACCCAAGTGGAGCCGTTGAAATCCGCGCCACGGTCCTGCAAGAGTTTCGGAATGTTTTCGTGCGTCGGCGTGCCCTTGAAGAGCATGTGTTCCAGCAGGTGCGCCATGCCGGTTTCGCCGTAGCCTTCATGGCGGGAACCGACGAAGACCGTCAGGTTCACGGTGACCGTGGGACGCGACTTATCGGGAAACAGAAGGATCCGCAGTCCGTTATCCAGGCGGTACTCGGTGATGCCTTCCAAACTCACGACCTTCTCGGGCGCGGCGTGCGTGGTACGGTGCATGGCGGTCCATGTGAAAAGGGCCAATAAAACGATTCCCCAGTTCCCAACCGCGCGTTGACGCTTGCCCGTCGAGCACATCGTAAAGCCCCCCACTTCGTGAATCGGTGTTGGAAGTTTGATTCCAAACAGCGAACTTAAACCGAAAGCGCTGTACTTGCCCATGGCGGCCCCGGATTGCGGTTGAGTATGCCGCGCTGTCGCCGACGGGTCAACGCACCGTGAAGCGGTGCCGGCGGACCACCGTCTGCCGTGGCGTGACCGTCACGATGTTGAAGCCCGGTTCTTCCTCCCGCGCGACGGCTTGCAACCCCGCGACATACGGCCAGGCATGCAATTGATACCACGTGGACCGGCAGGCCATATAGCTGATTCCATCGCGGTGCATGTCCAAGTCCTGATGCACGTGTCCCGAAAACACTCCCCGCAGCCGGGTTCCCGCGAGCCGCAAGACCTCGTGCAAGTCCTCGCCGTTGTCGACGCGCATCGTCTCGTTCAGCCAGTCTTCTTGGCCGGAAGGGACCTGGTTTTCCATGGGCAAGACGTTGTGGTGAATGGCGACAATCAGTGGACCTTCCTCCTGGACTTGGCAGCTCTCCCGCAACCACGCAAGTTGCTCCTGGGAGACATGGCCATGCACGTGTTTCTGGACGGAAATCCCATTCGCGGGAAGATGGTCCGCTTCATGCTCCGCGTAACAGGATGAGTCGAGGCAGATGATACGAAAGCCATTCACCTGGAACTCATAATCGAGGAATTCGCCTTCCGTGCCAGAGTGCGGAGCCCATTGGAGCGTGCCGGCGGGGGCCAGCGCTTGCAAAAGCCGACGAACGGCGCGGGAATCATCGTGGTTTCCCGCTAAAAAGTACAGCGGGCAAGCGACCTCTTGAAAGACCTCTTGAGCCTTCTGGTAAACGCTTGGCATCGGATCGAAGGCCACGTCTCCCGTGTGCAGCGCGAAATCAGGCTGGAAAGGAAGCCGTTGCAATTCCTCCACCAGCCGCATGGCTCCCACCAGAGGATGATGACGGCAACTGGAAATCTGATATGCCGGGTCGTCGTGAATGTGCGTATCGCTGAAGTGGACAAATCGCAAAACGGGTGTGGCCATGTCCGAATTTGCCTGGGCTTGAATGGATTGCTCATCACGCGGAGTGAATGCGAAAGCTCACGTCATTCCGAATTCCGAGTAGGTTCGTCGTCGCGGATTGTTCGCGGCAGTTGAGCCAATATATCGCAAGCCAATGGATCAGGTAGCCAATCAATCGTATCCCGAGGGCGAAATAACCAAATGGCGCCGTGGCCAACGCTACCGAGAGAATCGTGATGGCGATTAGCGCCGTGCGTAGCTTGCAGCGAAATGCCAAAGAGGACGTGACCCTGGGCATCATGGCCCGCCGCAAGCTCAAATGGTACGTATGCGCCGCCCGGCGACACCTGATCGAAAGCGCCGGCGAGCGCACTTTCTTGCCAGGTTTGGCACTAAAATTGCTGCGAATTGAATGTTATTTACGTTTTTTACCGGTTTGGTACCCAGGTGTTGCCGCTTTTCACGAAATTCTCACCGGAATCTGTGAAAGTCATCGCTTGGCGAAATCCGATTCCTTGCTTAAATTAGGAGGAAGTCTCAATGTGGTGCTCACCCAGGAGGGGACGAGCTATTCTCGGGCGTGGTCACCAATCGCGTAACGAGTCCGTATTGGGACGCTTTCCACGAAGCATGCGGAGCTCGTCGGAAATTGCCCTCAGAACTGGGTTCTTCAGGTGACGGTTTTAGAGAAGGCACCCTGAAGGGAACAGAGACCATCGGCAGGCGCCTGGCAAGCGTTGCCAAACCGGTTATCGGTCAGTAATCCAACGTCCTTCATTGGATTACTAGTCACGATAATCGGCATTCCCTACGTTGGTCGCTGCCGAATCGATATAGTTGGCCGGACCGAGTGATGGTCGGATCGATCCGAATGGAATCGATGTGACGTTGGTGGATTTTCTCGAGAATAAGATAAACGAAACGATGGAATTGAAAAAACTACGCAATATCGGCATTTCCGCGCATATTGACTCGGGCAAAACGACCCTCAGCGAGCGGATCTTGTTCTACGCCGGTCGAATCCACCGCATGCAGGAGGTCCGCGGCGAAGGCGCCACCATGGACCACATGGAACTGGAAAAAGAACGGGGTATCACGATCACCAGCGCGGCCACGACCGTCGATTGGAAAGGCCACGAGATCAACCTGATTGATACTCCCGGCCACGTGGATTTCACCGTGGAGGTCGAGCGGAGCTTGCGCGTCTTAGATGGGGCCGTGCTCGTGCTTTGCGGTGTGGGGGGAGTGCAGTCCCAGTCCATGACCGTCGACCGCCAAATGAAGCGGTACCACGTCCCACGTTTGGCCTTCATCAACAAGATGGACCGCACCGGCGCGGATGCCCTGCGAGTCGCCGAGCAAGTCAGGGAAAAGCTGAAATGCGATGCCGTCTTGATGCAGCTCCCGATAGGCAGCGGCGAAAATTTTGAGGGCGTCATCGACTTGATCACCATGCAGGCTGTCTATTTCGATGGTGAAGCGGGTGAAAAAGTCCGGCGTGAAGAAATTCCCGCCGCCATGCAAGACGAGGCTCAAGAAGCGCGGAACCACATGTTGGAAGCGCTCTCCATGTACAGCGATGATCTGATGGAGTTGCTGCTCTCCGAGGAAGAGGTTTCGGAAGAACTGATTCACGATGTCACGCAAAGGGGCGTGCAGCAGCAAGAACTCACGCCGGTGTTCGTGGGCTCCGCTTACCGCAACAAAGGGGTCCAACTACTCCTAGACGCGATTACTCGCTATCTCCCTTCCCCGGCGTGCCGGGAGATCTCGGCCAAGCAGTTCGACGATCCCAGCGAGCAATATCCCCTTGAGCCCGACCCTGAAAAACCCATGGTGGCGATGGCTTTCAAGCTCGTGGACGATGCATTTGGCCAACTGACCTTCATGCGGATCTACCAGGGGACCATCAAGAAAGGCGCGTCCTATTTCAACCAGCGTACCGGTCGCAAGCAGCGTTTCAGCCGTATCGTGCGGATGCATGCCGATAAACGGGAAGAGTTGGACGAAGCGTACGCCGGGGACATCGTCGCCGTGCTAGGAGTCGATTGCGCGTCGGGAGACACCTATGCCAGTGCACCCAAAAGCTGCACGCTGGAGAACATCTTCGTGCCGGAGCCGGTCATCAAAATGGCCATCAACCCCACGTCCCGGGATGGCGCGGACCGCTTGGGCAAGGCTCTGGGCCGCTTTGTCAAGGAAGACCCGACTTTCCACGCCATGACCGACGAGGAAACGGGTGAGACCGTGATCGCTGGGATGGGCGAACTGCATTTGGAGATTTACGTCGAACGGATCCGCCGTGAATATAAAGTCGAGTGCGAAGTCGGCGCGCCCAAGGTGAGTTACCGCGAAGCGCCCACTAAGGCGACAAAATACGATTTCCGCCACAAGAAGCAGACCGGCGGTTCCGGCCAGTTTGCCCATATTGTCGGCGAAATGGAGCCACTTCCCGACGACGCGGAAGAAACTTTCATCTTCGAAGAGGCCATTGTTGGTGGCCGAATTCCCAAAGAATACATTCCCTCGGTCGAGAAAGGGTTCCGACAATCGCTGGCAAAAGGGCCCGTCGCCGGGTTCCCCATCGTGGGCGTTTCGACCAAGCTACAGGACGGCTCTTATCACGAAGTGGACAGTTCCGACATGGCCTTCCAAACGTGCGCCCGGAACTGCTTCCGCGAGACGTTCCTCAAGATGGCTCCCGTGCTGCTGGAGCCAGTGATGAAGCTGGAAGTGGAAGTGCCCCCGGATTTCCAAGGGAGCGTTGCGGGCGAATTGACCAGCCGCCGCGGGCTGATCATGTCCACGGAAGTCGCCGGCGAAGTCGCCCGTATCGAGGCGGAAGTTCCCCTCGCCGGGACCTTCGGCTACTCAACCGACCTCCGCAGCATGACGCAGGGGCAGGGAACTTTCTCCATGGAGTTCTCCCGCTACCGCCGCATGCCGTCCAACCTTCAAGAAGAGGTCATCGCCGCCAAAAAGAAGGAACAACAACTCGTCGGCGCCGGAGCCTAACAGCCGGTTTTTCGTCAATCTGGGTTATTGCCCGCCGTTGGCTCCCTCAGAGCGCGGCGGACGAGCCAGATGCAGCCAGCGATCAGCAGGCCGTTTATCAGCGTGAACAGGATGAACACGGTGAAGCCGCCCACCGCGCCCGCCTCGGCGTGATACGGACGTCGTTCGCTCATGTCAATCCGCGCCAACCGTACGGCTTCCCGCAGCACGGATATGCTCAGCAGCGAGACCATCCATCCAACCGAGGCTATCACGAGCGGCCAACGCTTACCCTCTTTTCTCAGGAAAACAATCCAAGCCACGCCCTGCATCAGCACGCCCAAAATCGTTGCCACCAAGTAAGGCAATCCGAACCGGCCGCTGATGAGTTCGCGGGCATGTTCCGGTATACGGAAATAGTATCCGGCCGCGGCCGCCGATCCGATCGCCAATCCCCCGCAGGCCAAGGTTGCCAAGCGAGTCAGCTCACTGGTTTCCTTGCGAGATTCTGCCTCACGCATGCGTCCGATGAGCTGCCAACCCGCGATGACTGCCATGCTGGCGAGTGCTCCTCCCGTCCAAATCAGCATGCGAAGTATGACTTCGCTGGCCGCCAAGGGAAGTTGCCCCGTGGCGTAGATTTCCGGCCACTTCCCCTCGCTGGTGGAAATCAGGTGATTGGCCGTCCAACAAAAGCCGACGAACAGAAAACTTCCGGCCACGAACATGCCGACTGCCGAGCGGGCCCAAAGTGGCCATCGGAGTAGCGCTTTTCCTTTGAGCACGTACAGTAAATAAAACGCCGTCACGAGTACGGGCACCACGATCATCCACCGCCACCAGAGCAGCAAATTGGCCGTGTAGAACTGCTTGGGATACGTGATTTGCACGAACAGCAGCGGCGCCACGCCGGCCGTGATGGCCGCACTGAGCATGAACGGCATCCAATCCCTCAAAGTGCTGGCCAGCGGCTGCTCGCCGCGAGGCACGGCCCTGCTTCCGGGAAACATCGTGGCCCAGGCCACGTACAGGCTGCCCGCCAAGACATAATGCATGAATGTCTGGTGCAGGGCGAACGTGGCCACGTACAAGACGAGGTAAAATGCAGTCGGCCCCGGAAAACCGAAGGGGAAGGTGCTCTCCATGCCTCACTCTCCCGCGTGCACTTCGAGGTCCGGGTAGCGCTGGGAATTCGCGGGCAGGGGGCCGGCTTCCGCAAGCCATTTACTGATTTGCGCCAGCGTTTCCGGGTCGTCGCTAACCGGCCAAGTTTGGGCATGCCCGGCGGCGGACCAACGGACAAATTGTACAAGGGCTTCCAACTCTTGGGGAGTTCCGGCGAAAGGGGGCATGAACGGTTTCGTTTGCTGCAATTTGGCGATATTCATCCGCATTTGGTCGGCATCCCAATGTTCCATCAAATCGGTGACGGCATTCACGCCTTTCACCGTATGGCAGACAGCGCACAGCCGGCGATAGACGAGGGCGCCCCGTTCCAATTGCGAGTTGGGGAATTCGCCCCGCCGGCGAACCGGGTAAGGGTCGTCCGCCAGACAGCCGGTCTCCCGCAAGCGGGCCACCTCCTCTGGCCGGATCGCGTTCGAATACAACACATGGCGAATAGAATAGGGTTTCCGTGCCCCTTCACGCACGAATTCACCCGCCGCCGTGGCACCGAACGCCAACATCAACAGCAGCGTGGCAGTCGCACCATTAATATACAGCTTGCGGACCACCAGCCCCACCAAGGCATATGCCCCGATGGCCAAGGAGGCCGCCACGGAAAGATTGAGAAACAGCGTCATGGCGGGACTACCCCCCAACACCCAGCCCCGGCTATCGGCGGGCATCACCGCCAAAAACCAGAGACCCAGCCCGGGCATCAGCACCATGGGAATCAACAAGTAGGCCGCCCGATTGATCAGAGACCTCCGGGCCTCGCGGTCGAGTTGCCCCATCGTGTTCACCACCACGCAAGCCACCAGAGAAGCCAGCGTCGTGGCCACGATCGTGCGAAACAGCAGGCTCGGCCAAAAGCTGGGATTAAAAAAGCCATCCGCCAGATTCCGTGTTTCCAACCACGCGCCGGGCGTGAGCTGCCAGGAAATGATCCCATTGATGATGAACAGGCTGGTCCAAGCCGCTGCCGCGTAAACGGCCAATAGTGCCAGCGATGCGCGATCGCTAAGCCGCGAATGATAGCGGTAGAACATGTAGCCTGCGGCGATCTCCAAACAGAAAAACGTCCATTCCGTGGCCCACAGCCAGTGGAAATGCAGGACCATCGCGCCGATGGTGGCGGGACTGACCTGGATAGCGGTGAACCAGATGCCCACGCCGGTCAATGCACCCAGCACGAAGCTGATCAGCACCAGGGCCTTGAAGTAGCCGGCCACGAACAGCCGGGCGTGCGGGTTCCGCCCTGTCATCGCCAGCCACTGGAAATAGCAGAGCAGCAGCCCGCCCCCCACGGCGAACTGCGCCAAAAAGACATGCACGATCGCCACGCCCCCCATGACCAGTCCGGGCATGAGCGGTCCGTAATCGTTGATGGGGTAAACATCAGGCATGTGCGGTTTCCTTCCCTGCTTTCTAGCGAATACCACGAGGAAGTGTAGCGTCGTTTACGGTGTGAATCACGGGGAGTTTTTTGACGAGAGCATGCGATTTTGTCTAGAATGCGGCGACGTTCGTGAACAAAACCTTGGAATCGCGTGGAGGCTTGGCGATGCGAATTCTGTTTCTTGCAATCAGCTTCCTCTTCTTCGCGGGGAGTTCCCCCGCTTTTTCAGCCGAGCCATCAAGCCCGGACTCGGCAACCGAGGTACCGCTTCCAGCCGACGTGATGGAACTGGCGGAGGTCATCGACTGGCAGTGGGGAATCTATTTCGATGAAGGCCGAAAGTCGCAAGATGACCCGTTAATCGTCTTTGGAGATCGTCTGATTTCCGTGGCCCAGGACCATCCGTCGCGGGAAGCGTCCTATCTGGCCGCCAGCTTTCTATTTCGCATGGGACATGGAGCCCCCGGAAGCGATTCCTACCGCTTCATGACGGCGGGGATGCAGGAAACTCTGAGGCGGCATGCGGACAATCCGCATCTCTCCGCGGATTTGGAAGATATCGGTAATGGCGGACTCACGGAACTGGTGACCGAGCCCTTCCTTCGTGCATTGCTGAGCAAGACCAAGGACGCCACGGTTCGGGCCGCAGCCGTCTATCAACTGGCATATCATCTCGATAGTCTGGCCTTAAAAAAACAGCATATCGAGAAATGGATTGAAAATTACCGGGACCGTCCGCCCGAGGTTTTTCGTCAAATCGAACTCTTGCGAAACCATTTGGAGACGCGCGAGCTAGAGGACCTGAGAAGTGAGAGGGTCGAATTATTTGAGCGCATCATCGAGCAGCATCCCACGGAACGGCCTTTCGCGCGGGAGCCCTCGCGCGAGAGTCCCCTGCATGTCTGGTTACGGCTGGACGCGAAATTCGTGCAACGGCCGGACGAGCCGACGTACGGAGAGATGGCCGAACGGCGGCTGTTCGCCATAAGGCATTTACGAGAAGGCTGCCCGGCGCCGGAGATCGTAGGCACCGACGCATTTGGCGAAACGTTTCGCTTGAGCGATTACCGAGGCCAGGTCGTGGTGCTGATGTTCTCGTTCAAGGGGTGTACTCCTTGCGCGGCCATATACCCGATCCTGCGAAAACAGCAGGAACATTTCCGCGACCAGCCAGTCGCGGTGCTGACGGTCATGGATTCGCACGTGGAAGGCGAAACCGTGGAAAGCCTCCGGAAGTCGATGGAGGAGGGGACGATCACCTGGCGCTCTTGGTGGGACGGTTACTATGGGCCGATCTCCACACGCTGGGATGTGCAAGGCTGGCCCGACCTATACCTGATTGATGCCGAGGGCGTCATCAGGAATCCCTGGGCTCCCAGAAACGACGAGCAGAAACTGCGCGAGGAGATTCAGGCACTTCTGGACGAGATGGATTAGAACGTCCTTAGGTTAAGCATAGCGGCCTTCGTGCTGTTTCAGCTCGTGAAACTCAGCGTAGTAAACGCGACGCGTCCGTGCGACTCGCACCAGCGCAAGCCTGCGGATGCCACCTGGAAAAGTGGTCGCGTTGCCACGGTGGCGAGCGATGGGGTGTAGGTCAGCCTATGGCTAACCTTGGCGGTTGATCGGCCGGACGTAGGGGCAGCCTGGGCGGTTTTTCAGGAAGCGGTCGGAGCGCTCATCTCCGCTGAGGATGGCGGCGCGGATTTGCCGAATGCGTTCGGCCCCTGGCGGGCAATCCCGAAACATCTCGATCCCTTCATGCGAAGGTTGATCTGTTTGGCCCGCGACTCCATCAGTTCTCGGGCGGCCTGTTGGGATTGGCTTTGCCAGCAAACTGTCGCCAGACGCGGACACGACGACCGGCTCGTTTCTTTCGTTTTCCCGATAATGATCGCTGCCGCATGGAGATAGCTGGCGACCTGGATGAAGTCGAGAATGGCCACATCATCCGAGAAGTGTTCGCGATGAATGCTCCAGTTCCAAGGCAGTTCGTCCCCCCACAAACCGGAAAAGCTGACCTGCACCTGTGGCAGTGGGGTGGCAGTGTTTGCGGGAAGGCGCTCGTTGTCCGAATGAGCAGTTGCCGCTAAGATGCATCGTTCAAGATGGATTTTGCATATAGTCTTCTTTGATTCTAAAGTGAATTTCGTCGACTTGGAGTGGCATTTTCGCTGTTTAAGTCTTGCGGATACCACCGCTGAAAACACCATACTTCCGTGCGAAACGCACTGGATTGGTGAAGTCGTACGACAAAGAAGCTCGGGGCGTAGCTCAGCTTGGCTAGAGCGCTGCGTTCGGGACGCAGAGGTCGAAGGTTCAAATCCTTTCGCCCCGATTTTACGCCGTAAGGACTTACGACGACCACGGGAAACGGTCGACGGACAACTACACCCGGCACTACACCCACTCTGGCCCGGTGTCCGCCTCGTCGACCGCTCCCGCGATGCTCTGGAGGAAGTTTTTCCGAAGGAGCATCCCGTGCCCAAATCCGATCCGTATGAGCCGTGGTTCCACAAGGGCGCCCGCCTGTGGTGCAAGAAGATCGCGGGCCGCTTTCACTATCTTGATGCCGACTATCGCACGGCCAAACGCAAGCTGCGTCGGCTGGTTCGCGAGATGGCCAAAGCACGGTCTGGCGCTGTGGATTGGCTGCACGCCCCACTCGGCCAGCTTTGCGATGAGTTCCTGGATGACGTGCAGGCCCGCCGCGCGGCGGAGACCTACGTGGCCTACCGCCACCGCTTGCAGCGCGCCCTGGAAGTGATTGGCCCTGGCACTCCCATCGCCAGCCTCCGTCGCTTCCACCTGAACCAAATCGAGCGCCGCTACCTGCCCCAGCATTCTCCCACGACCGTGCGGGACACCATCACCACGCTCCAAACGGCGCTCAACTGGGCCGTCGCGCAGGAACTGCTCGAAGACAATCCGTTGCGAGGATATGTGAAGCCACGCGCGCGTCAACGTTCGCGGATCGTGCTTCCCGAGGAGTTCCAAGCCTTGCTGCGGGCGCTGCCCCGCAATCCCCGCTTTCGCCGGGTGCTGGTCGCCTTGCGGCTGACCGGCTGCCGGCCCAAGGAGATCCGCACACTCACCTGGGAGATGGTCGATTTGGAGCAACGGCTGTGGGTGCTCCCCAAGCACAAAACCGTCACCACGCAGCGCCGACCCAAGCCGCGGATCATTCCGCTGCCTCACGTGGTGTTCCAACTCACCCGCTGGCTGTACGAGCGCAAACCCGAGGGCGAGCCGCATGTGTTTCTGAATATGCGCGGCCGGCCCTACACCAAGAACGCCTTTGTCCATACCATGGCCCAAGCCCGCAAACGGGCAGGTATTGAACTCAAGGCGGACGAGCAGTTGGTGCTCTACAGCGTGCGGCACACGTTTGGCACCGAGGCCACCGGCAAGGTCTCCGACATGGAACTGGCCGAACTCATGGGGCACACGTCCACGGAGACGACGCGGCGCTACGTGCATCTCAATTCGTCCCGTCTTCACGACATTCAGCGGCGGGTCCAAGGCCAGGAAAATGCCTGAGGGGTCCGACGGATGGAGGCGCCAAATTTCGCCGGACTTTGGCGCCCGCCGGTGGAACCAACGCCCAGTCGGCTTCCGCCTCGAGCACGGCGGACAAGGGTATGCGAATGGCTTGACCCAATCGCCCCGCCGAGGGGATGCGGAACGCCGTGAGCTGGCCTGCTTCGACCAGCTTGCGGATCCGCTGCCGCCCGACCCGCCAGCGCTTGGCCACCTGGCCAATGCTCAATGTTTGTGGCGAAGGTTCTCCATGCATGGGCGGCACGTGATGTGATGAACTCATGTCGGTCTCTCCGCCAACTCATTCCACCCGCGGTGTCGAGCAAAACCTACAGCAGAACTCAGCAAATGGTTGACCGGACCGCGGAACTCCCCGCGAAGTCCGCTCCGGTCGTACTCATGGCAGAATCAAAAGATGTGCAAGTCACGGACAATCGCTCGCTGACCGTGGCAAGACCGCTCGGCATAGGGAATGGTTTCTTCATCGTGGCATTTTCTTCGTGAGGCGATTGCGCGTTCCTTGGCTATTAGAACAGTCTTCGTTCCACTTGATTGCCGTACACCGTCCAGCCGGAATTCGGCTGTTCCACGCGGCCATACATTTCCAGATACGGCCCCGGGCTAACTTGTTCGATCAGCTCCCGAAACCGAAACGGCTTGCGGCTATGCACGCTCCGGGGAGCGATCACCCAACTGGCCAGGTCGCGGCGGGCGAATCGCAAACGGCCCCGGACTCCCAGCAGCAAGAACTCGTGTGATACGCGCCAATAATTGCCCAGGCCGATGGTCGGCTTGGCCCAGACGAGGCAGGACTTGTATTCAAAACCCCAGGCCCGAATCACTTTGAAGGCCGCCTCCAGAAATCCGTTCGTGGTCCACAGGTGCAGATGCGCCGCATCCGCAACCAGCCGGCGAACCGGTTCGGCGCAGATCCGCTCCACCGTCATCGTCGGATAGTGATTCTCGGCGGCTCCCCGAGAGGCCGTGTTGGCATACCGCCAGGGAGGATCGGCCAGCACGGTGCGATAGCGGCTGCCTGCGGCGACCAGCTCGGCCAAATCCGCGACGATGCTCGGCTGTCCGGACAACGTGTTGTCGATCGAGACCATGCCCGCCTTGTCTCGCGTTGAGTTCACCGCCGCGCGCCCTCCTGGGTGAGCATCCAGGCATGGGCTTCGTCCAAGACCAACCGGGCCAGGGGGAGGTCATCCCGACCCAAGCGGGCCGATTCCTTCCACTGGTCCCCATTGCGAAAGAGCCGCACGAGGCTCAGCGAGTAGCGATCACGCTGCCGAGAACGGTGGCGCCAAATGCGGGCCACGATCAGGCCTCGGCGAATTTCGTGCAGCGGCTTAGCCATGCTGTGCGTCGCTCCAGCGGTCGGTCATCATCCGCAGCTCGCCTTCCAGTTTCCGCAAGGCGTCACGCGTCTCATCGGGAAGCCAGCCGTCATCCACGATGGCCACAGTCACCACCTGGCAGAGCTTGATCAGGTCGGGCAGGTCCTCCGGACGGAGCGCGTGCGTGGCCCGCAGGTCGGCGTTGAGCCGGAAAATGCTGAAGCGGTAGTTAGCGGTATCGTTGACTTCGTCGCCACGAACCACGTGTGACACTAGGTCTCCGGCGCCGACCACGGCGACCGGTGGGCTGGTGGATGAGATTTTAGGGCGTCGCATCTGGTTCCCCCCGATCATTCCAAATCCAGGCGTAGGCCATCTCGGCTGCCTTGGCCACCAGCGGCAACTCGTCGCGTCCAAAGGAGGCCGTCGATTTCCACGTCTCCCCGTCCCGGTACCGGCGTGAGATGGAGACGCTGAACCAACTCTCCCCTGGTCCATTGCCGTGGCTCCAGATCGAGGCCCGAACGCGGCCGAGTTTGATTTCATGAACGGGCCGGCGGTCCGACGGCATGCGGATCCTCATGGATTGGTGCGACGTTGTGTTCCCAAAACCGATCTCATTCATGGTGACGCATCGCCACTTGGAAAAAACCGGGCTTTGGGGCCATTCTGGATTGGCCGCGTCCCGAATCGGGAGCTAAGTACGGAAAATCACCCGTTACGACCCATGGCGATATCCGTGACCATCGCACGGATCCGAAACGCATCGTGCGGCGCGGGGATGGGCTGGCGTTTCGGATAGAATCGACGACCAACATCACCGGGAACCGCTGTGGAAACGGCGAAAAGCCTGTCCGGCGTAAGCCCGACTTCATTCGCTGCGGTCGACTTCCATGTCCCCCGGTTCCGCCGGACGCTCGAGCATCGGCCTGGCCGTTGGCCCAGGCCGTGGTTTGTCGATGGCCTTGAGCGCCGCTTCCAACGATTTGAGGGATGCCTTCAGCTCCCGGCGTTCCTGGTCCAAGGCGGCCAGCCGCTGGCGGGCCGCTTCTTGAGCGCGGAGCAACGAACGGCGGGCGTGGTTGAGAGATTGGTCCATGGTGGCTGCTTCCCATGGGCTAGGCGCTGCCGTGCGATGCGGAGAGGACGGAGTTCTTGGCTTGCCATCCTGGCCAAACCATGGCAAGTTCGGACGGTGAAACCTGGCCGAGGGGGAAGCGCGGCCGGCGCTCCCCCCTCAAAAACCAGAAAACAACCCGCGGGTCAGCTCAGTACTCTTCCGGAAGCAGGATCGTGGTCGCGGAACGGTCCGCTTCCGTGACGATCAGGAACCGCCGATGCCGTCGATCGGTGTACGACGAAACGATGCCGTATCCGTGTCTCCGGGCGTCATCGTTCGTTTGCCAGTCGACGTCTTCCAGTTCGCCATAATCACCCATCACGTGGCGGCCAAGACCATCCAGCACATCCTCGTGGTGGAGTTGTTGGGCCGCATTACGCGTGATCATGATGACTCCAAGCTGCGCTACCATGCATGCGAGTGGAACCATGGGCATGACTACCTCCCCGCCTGGGACAGCAGCTGCGCCGCCGCCTTGTGCTCGGCCTGTTCCATCTGCCGCTGTTTGTGCCAGATCCAGGTATCGGCCATGTCGAGCGCCTTCATGGCGACCGGCAGGTCCTCCAGCCGGAGCGAACGTGTCTCCTTCCAGCCGTCTCCCGACTTATACAGCCGTGAGAGCGAGACGGTGAACCACACGCCCCGTTCCTTCGACGGATTCGCCCAAATGGCGACACGGATTTGTCCCAGTTTCAATTTATGGGCAGGCTGTTCCTTGTCCATCACACCTCCTTTCTTTGTGCGTCCGGCCGAATCCCTATCCGTCACGGATCGCGTTTATCCAGCGCGGAACGGCGCATGGCCACTCCACGTTCCCGAAGCCGACGTTCCCCGTCGTCCTCAGACTCGCGGCCCGGAAACTATCTCGGGCCCTTCAAAAAAAGAGGCACACGAGGAGACCGGCCGAAGAGGTCTCTCGTGTGCCCGGGGGTTACATCAGTGCGAGGGCGGTCGCTTCAGCCAGAAATTGCACCAAGCTGAAAAAGAAAAAGCCCAGCACCAAAAAGAAGGCATCCCGCTTGGAGATCCAGCCGCTGGCGACTGGCAACCAGGGGGAGGCCTGCGCCTCTTTGGGGCTTAGCAGCACCTCGGCCACGTGCGCCCCGCGGTAAGAGATGCCCGCATACAGCGAAATGGCATCCGGAAGATCACGCCCTTCCAGATGATGCACGCGTCCATCGGCCGCCTGCACCGTCATGGTGTGAATCCTCCGTGTCCAACTTCGCCCGTTCTCGGTGTGCATCACTTTGCAAAACCTGTGACCACCAGCTTCCAATGCCATGGCGATATCTCCTCTGGTTCTCGGCGGCTTGCAGCCGCACGTGGGTTCCAGGAATTCACAAGGAATTCCTCGATGGCGCCCGGGGGCGCCACCGCGATCGGGTTCCGTGGTCGATCGTCGAACTTGCATCGCGGTCATCTCCCGAGAACGTTTCTCAGCTCACGGCTCCCACGAGGAACCGTGTGCCAGCACCTGCCGTCGGGCCGTTCGAACTCGCCACCAAACGTTGCTGGCCGCGTTGGATCTCTCCGGCCGAACGTGAGCAGGTGTCCGCCGCAGTGTTGTGATTCCGGGCGGTCGCGAAAATGATGGGTCCTCCTTCTTTAAGCATCTCTCGAGGACCCGGGAGTGAGAGAGTTTCGAAGTTGTCTCCAGTTTAGGCTGGCGCGCGGCGCGAAAAAGGTTGGTTTTGGGGCCATTCTCGTTGGGCGGGTGGTGTTGCATGGCCGTGAATGCCACGCGGATCGAATGGCCCCGCGCCAACAGTAACAGAGACGTCGCTCACGGTATGCACGAGGAAGGTTTCCGCTAGTGCGCGTCGCACGGACGTGTAGCGTTTCTGACGCTGAAATTCACGAGTCGAAACAGCGCAAATGCCGCGACACTTAATCGAAACGCACTCAATATGCTGGATGAACTGCCGGCTACCGCCTCACCCACGAAGACGGTCATGGGGTCGACAGACCAGGCACGTTACGCCAAATCGCTCCAGCGGATTCGCGTCAGTTTTGCCGCTGGATGCGGAGCAACTGGCCGTCCAAGGTTTCCAGGGCCTGGAGGGCGGCATGGATCCGGCCGGCCTGTGCGGCGAAGTCCGGATCAAACGTGCAGACGATGATGCCGCGATGGCGCGGCCGCTGGGCGTGCAGCCGGATGAAATGCTTGCGGTTGAGCGTCAACACGGCGCGGTTTTGTTCCACGGCAAAGGCCAGCACGGCTTCGTCCGGCATCCGCCGATTGTCTTGTTCGGCGTCGCGAGTGGTCCGCACGTCGTGTCCGCATTCGCGTAAGGCGTCGACCACCGGCCGCGGGAAATTCTCATTGGCGTAGAGTCGGGCGATCACGCGGCTTCATTCTCGCGGATTTGCCGGTCGACCTCCTGGCGATGCTGACGGACGTACGCCCAGGCGTGGGCCAAGTCCTCGGCCACCAGGGATGGATAGGCCGCGAGCAAGTCGGCCTCCGTGGTCCCCAGCCGGCGTGCCTGCTCCAGGACCCACACGGGAATCCGCGTCCGCACGATGCAGGGCTCGCCGCCGCACACGTCCGGATGCGATTCGATCCCCGGCGTCCGCTGGCCCAGATCCTGCAGCAAGCGGACGAGCAGCCGGGATTTCTCCTCGGCAGAAAGCGCGGTCAACAGCCGCTCGGCCTGATCGAGTGCTTCGCTCATGTTGATACCTCCTTTTTGAGGATACCACACGCGGCCGGCCCAGCGCTAGGTTCCGCTGTCACGCCTTCGGCGGCCTCACTTGGACAATTTTCCGGCCTTCACCAGGATGGGGCCGTAGTCGCGGAGCATCCGCTGCGCCCGCCGCAGCATCTCCCGGTCCTCCTGGCTCCAGTTGCCTGGCTGGGAATGCACGGACCATTTGGGCGGGGACAGTTTGCGGTGGCCGCCCAACAAGGCCAAACGCTTGAGCCCTTGCAGCGATTCGTCCAGGGCGCCGATCCCGTGCAGGGCGGCCAGCGACATGGGCTGGGAATCGAACGTCTTCTGAAACCGTATCGACGCGCCGGACATGCGCGGCTGGACATCCCGGTCCTGCAGAAACGGGGCCAGCAGCGCCTGGACCTCTGGCGACTTCACCTCCGCCAACAATTCGGCTTCACGCTGTGCTTGGATGCGCCGCTCCTCGGCCAACTTGGCTTCACGGGCCCGTTCCGCTGCTTCCAATTTCTGCTCATGAACGATCTGCCGATCGAGCTGGTCCAGGGCGGCCCGGGCATCCGCCTCCTCCACCTGGTCGCCGATCGTGGTGGGCGCGGCCGGTTGGGCTTGGCGGACGTCCGCTTGCTTCGCGGATTGCTTTGCCAGCAAGTGGTGAATGGCCAGGGCCTGTTCCAAATCGCGCTCCCAATCGGCTTCCGCCTGCTGGCAGTTGGCGTGCAGCTGGCGAATCTCGACCATGGCGTCCAGCGTGGGCGGGACGGGGGGCGATTGCCGTGACCCATCCTCCAGTTGGATTCGCCAGGCATCGACCCGCGCCGCGACATCCCGCAGTTCCGCCGTGCCGAGGCGTTCCCTCCGCAGCACGTAGGCCAGCCGGTCGAACAGTTCCGCCGGATCTCCGCCTTCCCCGGTGCTCTCGACGGGTTCCGCCAGCTCCCGATTTCGTAGCGGCTCGACCTGGGTCTTCCACGCTTGCGCCGCTTGGAGCGCCTGGGTCACGCTGTCGGAGACATCGGCCAACAGCGTTTGGGCCTCCGCGATCTGGCGGATCACCGCGGCGCGCACGGCGGGCGACGGTGCTCCCGCGGGAGTGGAGCCGCCGACCGGCGCCGCGGCGGCCGGCGCGTTCCGCACCGGTGGAGCCGTACCAAAGAGTTTGTCGTCGATCCAGGAGGAGTACAGGACCAAGGTGACACCGACCAGCAGGATCAACATCAACCCCACGTACCTTTGCACCCTGTAAAAGAAGTAGAACATGCGGCGAACCTCTGGCGAGCGCCCCAGGAAAACAATCCTCGTCTTAAGGCTGGCCGGATCCGTCCGCTTCCATTGTCGCAGGTCGTCCGCGATGATCAAATTCTCCGCCAAAATCCCCTTCAGCGATCGACTGGTCCGCCAGCATATGCGGCGTGGGGACGCCCACGTCCGCCGCCACCGGGGGACGGACCCGGAAAGCGCCCGCCGCCGCAGGCCAGGCCGCCTGCCGCCGTTTGAGATACTCTTGGTAGCTGATCGCGTATTCCGACCGCATGGGGATCGACCGGCCGGCGAATTGGGTGTAGCCGCTGCCGAAGGTGAACCGCACCAGGCTCGACTGCCGCCGCGAGCTGATGGCTTGCAGCGCGTCCCGGTCGTAGCGGACGCGGTCCTTTTCCGCCACGCGGACCAGGCCCTCCGCGGCGTAGATCTCCTCGTACCGTGTATCCAGGTCCCCGCTGCCCCGTTCGTAGGGCTGGTACCAGGTCGCGGTGGTATCCGCCGTGATTCCCGACAGCTTTTCCAGGCGTTCGAGTGAGTCGAGGTCGGAGGCGCGGAGCACCTGCTTGACCGCCGTGCAGGAATCGATGGTGTCTCCCAGATCGGTCCCCTGCCTCCGCAACTGTCCCGCCGCCTGATGCGCGGCGATGATCGTCCCGCCCAGGTCGCGGAACTGTTCGAACACCAGCTTCATGCCGTCACTGAGGATCTGCTGCATCTCGTCGATAAAGCAGTAGACGCGGTTCCCGTCAGAGGGACGGTGGCTGGCCGCCGTGAACATCGACCACAGAAACAGCCGGGCGATGGCCGGCGCGTTGGTCGGCTCGACCGCCGACCGCAGCCAAAGATAGACCACCTGCGGTTCGCGCAGCAATTCCGCCACGTCGATGGCCTGCCGGTGGACCTCCGGCGGATGCGTGTCATCATCCGGCACGAGATTCACCGCCGGGCTCCCTCCCAGCCGCTGCACGAGCGACGCCAAATGGCGGGCCTGCTCCCAGTCCTGTTCATGGCCGATCGTGCGGTACCAGCCCCGGTCAGCCAGATCCCGGTCCAACTGTTCGAAGGAACCGGCCCCCGTCTCCCGCAACACGTTGCGGAGTACGATCTCGTTCATGGCCGTGAAGTAGCCGGCGCCGTACTCCAGGCCGTAGTCGAGCGAGAGGCCCTGCAATAGCTGCTGCGTGAGCTGGTCGACCGACAATTGCTCGTTGTGCGATTGCAGGAACGGATTGAAGCCAAAGGTGGTCTGGCCGACCTCGTTGGCGATCCAGCGAAACTGGAGCCGGCCGGTGCGGGCCGCCTCCCGTCGGCAGGTCTCGAACAGCGCCCGGTCCCCTTTGAGGTCAATGACCACGACCGTGCAATCCGCGCGGGCGATGAGCTGCACGGCCTGCGGGCCGATGGCCAGCGCCGTCTTGCTGGCCCCGCTATCTCCCAAGATGTGCGCGTGTTGGTTGTAGATCTCCCGATGGACCAGGACTGGGTAGTCTCCCGCTTCGCAGAACCCCAACAGCAGATGCTCCCGCTCCAGCTCGTCCTCTGAATTGAGGATGCGGTCCACGTAGATGTCCCAATCGGTCGACTCAGCGTCGCGAGGTTCGGAAAGCTCCCGCTCGAACCGCGCGAGCAGCGTCCCCGCGCTCAGCCAGAGCGTCACCAGCAGCGCCAGTGGTCCGGCCAGCGCGATGCCCAGAAAATTGGCCCCCCACTGCATCCAGAACGAACCGCCGCCACGGAATGTGTCCAACGGCGAAGGGCAGTGCACCCCGTAGCCAAAACCGATGGCCAGTAGGGTGGCGGCGAGCAGCGCCCAGCGGCGCGGGGGCGGGCGCAGCCAGCGCGTGGGGAAGCGGAAGACACCGGCGGCCCGCGTGTGATACACATCGTAGGTCACGTAGATCACCATCCCCCGCCAGGTGGCCTGGCATGTCTCCCCCACATGCGGAAACGGTACCCAGGGCAGCGCGGCCGCATGCCAGGCCAGCCACACGGCCAGCGCGCTGGCGGCAAACACGCAAGGCCACCCTCCGAGCCCGGTCCCCGTCCGCCACAGCAGCCACAGCGACAGATACCACGCGCACAACAAAAGCAGCGGACTGACGGCGTAGGTTAGCCGCTCCGGGCAATCGGGCGAAAACCGGCTGGGCAGCAGTTCAGGCAGATATTCGCGCCACTTGTGCCTGCGGTCCCGATCGACGGCCGGTCCGGCCAGGATCCACGCGGCGGCTTGGCGTGCCACCAGGCCGCCGGTGATCCAGGCGGCGAGCAGACCGCCGCGGAGTGCCCACGCGCCCTGGAGGAGGGCTAGGTGCCAGGCCAGCGCGGCGGCGCAGCCGGCCACGAACAGCCAGGCCAGGAATACGTCGTGTTTTTGCAATGCGCCCGTGAGCCGTCGGCCGACGATCCACATGGCGAACAGCACGCCGGCCGCCACCACCAGGTGGCGTCCACCAGGAATCCATGCGCAAATCAACTGCAGCGGCAGGCCCAACAAGGTCAAGGCGGGCAGGCAGACCACCAGCCAGAGCAGGGTGAGACGCAGCTCCCGTTCGGCGGAAAGGGGCCGCGTGCGGTAATCGAGTTCCGTCCGGTCCGTGGGGGGGAGCGCCGCCACGTCGAGCAAGTCGTCCGTCTGGTCGGGAAAGATCTGGAGCATGGTACATCCGAGGTTGGGTGTTCGCGATCAAGCTTCGTCGTGCGGGGGTGGCAGGGAACGTGGGCCGGCGCCGGGCGACCTCCCGCCGCGGACCAGCCATGGGGCCAGCACGGGCAGGACGCAAGCCTGGACGTCGATCAAGCCGAAGGGGCGGCTGCGGATGCGGCGTTCGATCTTGCCGGCCTGCTCGGGCGTGCCAGTGAGCACCATCACACGGAACCGGCCGGCCCGCATCAGCGTGTGGAACTTGGGCAGGCCCTTCCGCTGGTCGATCAGCCGGCGGACCCGCGCGTGGATGCGGTGCGCCGCGCCCCCTTGGTCCACCAGCAGCATCTCCAGTCGCAGCCGGCCCTCGATGTCCACCAGCACGTAGTTCGACGACCGCAGGCCGGGCCGCCACAGTTCCGGGTACAGGTCCCGGAATTCCTGCGTGGTCATCCGCCGCAGGCCCCGTTCCACGCAGTAGGTAGCCACGGCCAGGGCCACCGGCAGCGTCTGCTCGGTGAGTGGACGCGGCGTGCGGGCCGGCAGGCCCAAGATGGGAAAGGCCGGCCGGGACAACGTGCAATAGGAGAGCCCTCGCCGGGAGGTCACGCGGTGCATCAAGCCGCGCGCCTCGAGCCGCCGCAGCACGCGGTGGACGTTCTCCACCGTGGTCTCGCCAGAAAAACATTGCGACCGCAGCAGGTGGACCGTGCCGATACGGTAGCGGGCGATGAAGTCCAATACGCGGCGGTCCCGCTCGGTCAGATAACGTGCTTGCCAGTCCATGGGCGCCTCCCGACCGTCACCAGATCTCGTAGGCCAGGCCGATGCGGGCGAATCCTTCGTGCAGTTCCCGCAGCCGCGCCGCCGGATAGTCGCCGCCGTATTCGATGGCGCGGATCCATTCCCTAGCAGCATTGTGGAGCAGTGCGTCGGGCCGTTGCCGCAAGGGCCACTCCGGGGGCAGGCGGTCCTCGCTGGCCCAGCCCCCCTCCGGCAGGCCGCGCCGCCGGTAGTGCAAGTAGACTTCACTGACGTGCAGGTCATGCGTCAGCTGCGCCGATTTGGTGGAGGGCGCGCGGCCGGAGGCGAAGCGGATCACTCCCCGCGGCGCGGCGCACACCACTTCCACCGGCCGGGCCTCGGCTCGGGCCCGGCGGTGCAACCGCCGCGCCACGGACGGCAGGTCGGGCCGCCTTTGACCGGGCCGCCAGGCGATCAAGGGCCCGCCCAGCGGTTGGATGGGCCGTGCCAGCGCGGTTTGCAAGTGCAGCCAGCCTTCGCTGGCCAAACGGCGGAGCGCCGCGGCGGACCGACCGCGTCCCCAACGCGTCGGCGTCCACCACGTGCCAGCGATCTGTTCGACGGTCATCACCCGCACCTGTTCCGCCAGCGCGCGGACGATGGCCGCTTCCCGCCCGGTCATCGCTTCGGCTTCCCCGGCTGCCGACGCGGCTCCTGCTTACGGGGCCCCGACCATCGGTCGGCGGACGGCGCGCGTCCGTTCCGAGGTTCAGGCGGAGGTTCCGGTTGCCGGCCGGCTTCGCCCGGCGGACAATTGCAGACGGGTTGTGGGGTCGGCGCGGGGCTGGCACGTGACAATCCGTCGGCGGGCAGTTCCAGCTCCGCCAGCGCGTCACGGGCACCGGCCAGCACCGCCTCGTAGGCCCGCCGCCGCAGGTAATCAAAAAAGGTACGCATGGTGAGGTCTCCTGGGGAAACGAATCGTGCGCAGGGCATTGTCGCTCGCCGAGCCCCCGACGGGGCATGGTTTTGGGGCCATTCTCGTTGGGCGGGATACGCCCTAGGACGCGGCCCAATACCGCGCACGGTGCGCCGTCCACCTGTTGCCTCGACCTGCGTCCACCGGCGACGAGAATTTTCGGGCCGCGAAACACCGGAAACGCGTGCTCCGCTCATGGTTTAGGTGCAGGGACGACGCTTTCGTTTGTTCACAACCATGAATCCCGCAAGTTGCGCCGCGCACCCGTAAGGGGCGACCATCCGGCGCTGGCGACCGAAAGCAGCGAGCCGATGCCGCCACGCATTCCAAAGAACGTCCATTTTCGAGGCCGAAATGAGCCCGTATTGCGGGCTTTTTTTGTGCGGGGACGCACCTATTTGGCGCTGGAAAAGTTGAGCCCGCGGGGCGCGTATCGCGTGTTCGATCGGCATGCCGGACCGGACGGAGATTACCGCGCGCTGCACCAGATTCCCGCGTCCGACATGACCCGCCAGCGGCGGGAAACCTTGCGGCGCGTGAGCGGTCCCCGGGCCTCGCGCAACTTCCCGGGCATCATCGATTTCGTCCGCCAAGGTGATCAATACACGGTCGTGTTGGCGTGGGTGCATGGCACGAACCTGCGCCGCTTTTTGCATGGATTACGCGATGGCAGCGTGCCCCGCCCCAGCGCTCCGGAGGTGGTGCGGCTGGTCCGCGGTTTAATCCACGGCGTATCGCACTACCACCGGAAAACGCACCTGGTGCACGGCGATTTGTGTCCGGCCAATCTCGTGCTGACCAGCGGCACGAGCCAGTTGGTGGTGATCGATTTTGGATCCGCTTGGCCCCTGGAATTCTCGGCGCGGCGCGAGCGAATCGATTTTACACGTCCCTACGCGGCCCCCGAACGGTTGGCCCAACATGCCGCGGAGGACTGGCGGTCGGACCAGTTTTCGCTGTCGGCGATCGCCTATGAACTGTTCACGTTGGCGGTCCCCTACGAGGGGCTGGGCGGCCAGGCCGGCACGCCCGATTGGGCGGACTTGGCCGCCGAAGCGTATATCCCTCCTTCCCGTTTGATCCCTTCGCGCCAGCGGTTGCCGGTCCAGGCACTTCGACTGTTGGATGCCTGTCTGGGAACCGGTTTGCAGCCCCATCCGGACCAGCGGTTCGCCACTTCGACGGAATGGCTGGCCACCTGGGACGCGCTCCATCACCGTTTGCGGAAAGGGAGCCGGCTGTCGCGGGCGGAACAGGCGTTGGTGTGGGGTATCGAACGGATCCATCGAGTGTTCGCGCGGAGAAACCGGTAGAGATTCGGACATCTCCGAGAATGTTCTCGGGCCACTTCGTCGAAACGACATGCCCGCGCGTGCCGTGGCGCAACCGATCATTCCACCGTGGCGGTGAGCCGTCGTTTCACGGTCGTGCGATGGGGCGGCATCCAGTTAAAGCGGTCGCCGCAGGCGCAGTGAAACAAGTCACCCCGCCGCTGCCGCAGCACGACCAGCGGGCGGCCCGCCTTGTGGGCACGGGCCACCTCCGGCTCGCGGATGGGAAGCGGCTGGCCATACTGGCAGCCTCCGCAGCGGTGGCGGTTTTCGGGAGGCGGAGGGTGCAGGCCGTGCCGCTGGGAGGCCTCGAATTGTTGGTCCCAGGCGATGAGCAGCCGCCTGGCCCGTTCGCGTAGCGCCGAAGTGATCGGCAGCGCGAGGCCCCGAGGCGAATCGACGGGAAACAGCAGGCCGTAGGGGACTTCCCAGTGTCCCGCCGCCTCCAAGAGCAACGCGTAGGCGGCCAGCCGGATCTCATGTTTGGCATACAGCTCACCGCGCTTCGGGCCCAACTTGCTCCCACCGGAACGGATCACCGGAATCCGCAGGCTGCCCCGCTCCAGCACCCGCCAGGGCGCCCCCTCCAGCGGCAGCTCGGGATGCTGAAACGGCCGCGGGTAGTTGACCGGCGCGAAGCCGGCCGCCAGCAGGGACCACCAATTCACCGCTGCGATCCGCGTGATCTCGGGTGCCGGTTCCCCCGCCTCGGCCCGTAGCGCCGCGCGGCGGCGTAGCGTCAAGTCCAGGATGGCCACGCACGTGACCAACGCCGCATACGCGAGACCCAACAGCGCCAAGAGGCTCGGATAAAACACCCAGCGGCTACCCGCATGTAGGCCGAGCCGCATGAGCAGCAGCAGGCAGACTCCACACACCACCAGGAAACCGAGCTGCCCGATGTACGTGGAGAGCGTTTCTTCGATCCGTTCTCGATCGAAGTTGGGCAGGAACGTCAGTCGGGGCGGCGGCTCATCCGCGTCCCGGTCGTCCCCGTTTTCGGCGGCCAGGATCGCCGAACGGGGACAGAACACATACTGGCCCAAGGCATGCACGCTCAGTAAACGACGCATCCGCGTGCGGCCCTCTTCGTGCCGGGCCGGTTCAGCCGGAGGCGCCGTCGCCCCGGCCACGGTGGGCGCTGCCGGCGCACGGTCCATCGGCGGTTTTTCGCCGATCGGCACTGCGACGGGAACAGGTTCCTGGGGAGGTTTTTGATCGGATGGCGGATCGTCCGCGTTTGTTTCGGACGGAGGTCCTGCCGCCGGAGACGGATCGGATACCGAGGGTGTTCGCGGGTCTGGTGAGGGACCGAAATCCTTCACGTCGACTGGCGGCGCGGGCCGTTGGGGCACGGCCCCTTCCACGACGAGCGGGTCCAAATCCTCTGGATCAAAAAAATATTCAAACACCTTGCGGCTCATGGCCAAGCCCTTAGCGCGCGGAGGACCGGCCGCATGTCGGGTGGCCGTCGGCTAGGCAGCCGCTCCACCGCCGCCAGCACCACCTCCCGCACGGCCAGCGGAATGGACGCGGCGGTGGGGAGGGTTTCGCTGCCCGGCGGAGGCAATTCGCCGCTGGCCGCCTCCACGAAGATCCGCCCCCAGCTGTAGATATCCGCTCGTATGTCCAGCGGCGCGTCGCCGGTCACTTCCGGCGCGCGGTAGGGATCCTCCGGCCACTCCTCGGGCGACACGGTGGGCACATGGCCGGTGATCTTGGCCAGTTCCAGGTCGGTCAGCAGCGGGCGATCGCTGCTTTCCCGCAGCAACACGGAGCCTGGGGACAACTCACGGCGAATGATTTTCGCCCGGTGCAGCGTGGCCAGTCCTTGGGCGATGCCGGTGAGGATGAATCGCAGTTCGTAGTCGCCGAGCGGGCCACCCCGCATGCGGTCGGCCAGCGTTTCGCCCGCCTCCCAGCGGTCCAACACCCACCACAGGCCGTCGATCCGCGCGGCGGTCAGGTTCGCGGCGATATGCGGATCCGCGCCGATCCGTTCGCAGACCTCCACGTGCCGCCGCAGGTATGCCTCGACGCGGTTCTGCTCCTCCGTCGACAGGTGCCGCAACTCGTAGCATTTGCCCCGCGCGAGGCGGCCCTCCAAAAAGCGATGCCGCAGCCGCAGCAACTGATACTGCAAGCCGTTGGAGGTTTCCCGCCAGCCGCTCAAGTGCTCCTCGATCCGCCACTCCAGCACCTGGCCCGCCGCGGCGACTTCCGTCCGCATGCCCAGCCGGGCCAGTTCCTCCGGATGCAACACCTCGAGGGGGTTTTCGATCTGAAAGGCCTTCTGCACCGCCTCGGCCAACGTGCTCAAAAACACCGGCTCGCCCCGCAGCAGCTTCCGGGCCGTGTCCACTTTCAGTTCGGTCCGTTCCTGAAACTTTTGCACGGTCAGGCCAGCGGCGATCCGCAATCGTTTGAGCAACAGCGGATCCGCGCGAAAACTGCGTTGTTCGAGTTCCATCACCGTCCCCTCACGCCTCGTCCACGACTTGGCTCACCACCGGTTTCCCGTCGGCGTCCAAGTCAATCGCCACGCAGCGGTAGCCCTGTTCGCGGGCCGCCAGCAGCACTTCCCCCAGCCGGTCGTCCACGCGGCGGCGCAGTTCCCGCGCGTCCTGCTCCGCCTCCCCCTCGGTGACAATCTCGAACACGATTTGCGGATCGATCCGCCGGATGGCCACGCCGAACTCCTCGCCCGCTTGGGCTACCTTGAGCCCGGCCACCCGCGCCCGCGTGGCATCATCGAGGGGCTGGAACACGTAGATCTGGTCGAAGCGGCTGACGATCTCCGGGCGGAACACCCGCGACTCCGCCAGCGCGCTCCGCACGGCACTGGCCAGCTCCCGTGAATCGTCGATCTGTTCCCGCAACTGGCCCAGCCGCTCGTGCTCCACGTTGCTGGTGAGCACGATCACCGACTGGGTGAAGTCGGCCACCCGGCCGCTCCCCTGTTCGGTCAGCCGCCCTTCTCCCATCAGCGACAGCAGCAGATCGAACACGCCGGCATACGCCTTTTCGATCTCGTCGAACAGGATCAGCCGCCGGGGGTTGCTGAACAGGGGCCGGGTCAGCTGCCCCCCTTGCTGGGCGCCCACGTAGCCGGTGGGGGTGCCGATCAGCCGCGTCTTTCCCTCCGGCCCCGAAAACTCCGCGCAATCCAGCCGCAGCATGTGCTGCTCGTCGCCGAACAGGTATGCGGCCAGCGCCTTGGCCAGTTCCGTCTTGCCCGTGGCGGGTGGGCCGACGAACAGCAGGTTGGCGATCGGCTTATCCCGACGTTGTTTGCCCCACTGCAGGCGGATCAGCTTGCTCACGTCGTCGAGGATCGCATCCTGCCCCTGCACCCGCCGACCCAGCGCGGCCCGCATCTCGGCCTGATCGATCACCCGGGCCTGCCCGCGGCGATGCTGGGCCAGCATCTCCAATAGCCGCTGCTTGTCGGTTATATCGAGAGGATCCATGTCAGCTCCTGGAAGGGTTCGAGGCGGGATGCCGGACGCGTAGGGACAGTGCGGGCGGCCGCTCGG
>JANQPP010000040.1 GCA_028289405.1 Pirellulales bacterium | reverse complement strand
AGGCTTCCTCAAATCGGTGGAACGCTAAGTGGCGAGGTTGCCCCGTCCGCTTGCTTTTTGAGCGGTGCTGCTCAGTTGCGTGGCAGTATTCGCTGTATCGATCGTTCCACCTGCGACGCGATGCTCTGTCGGATTTCGAACAAAACCGGACGTTCGATCACTGATTTTCCCCGTTTTCCCCCGATTCAATCCACACCTTTGAATAACTGACCCGCCAAACTGACAAAAAAAGTTCATAAACGGGCAAAAAGTAACTCATTTGAGGTGGTTTTCGTGGAAGCAATGCCTGGTGCAACAGTTTGGCATGCCGTTTGCTTTGACGAGTTCGGCAATCACGGTGGTCCCGTTTCACGATGAGCGAGGGTTCGGTGGACGCGGGGTTGCATGGATGCCCCCTCAAAGACCCGGAAACTATTAAAGGGTTCGCCTCGTGCGAACCCTTTTTTTTCCATGCTTGCCGCAACGCAGCAGCGGCGTATCCTGCCGGCAGCTCGAATAATGACCTTGCAAGAGGAGGGACGGTGGGATGCAGGCAGTGTTGGTCTACGTAACCGCGGCGACCCGCGAAGAGGCGCTGAAGATTGCTCGGGCGACGGTGGCGGAAAGATTGGCCGCCTGTGCCAATATCATGGGCGAGATAACGTCGGTGTTCCGCTGGGAAGGCGCGGTCGAGGAGGAAAGCGAGGTCTCCGTGCTCCTCAAGACTCATGGCGACCGCGTCGAGGCCCTGACTGAGCGCATCCGCTCGCTCCATTCCTACGAATGCCCCTGTGTCGTCGTGCTCCCCATCGCCGCCGGCAACCCCGACTTCCTGCAATGGATCGCCGAGGAAACGGCGGCGCATTAGCCGCGTAAGGACAGCGCCGCGATAAGCCGCATTCATCTTTAAGGCGTCAACGGAGGCACAACCGCACGGTGGCTACGGCTTGGGCGGCGATCCATTGCAGGAAGTCGGGGTTGCCGGCGGCGATGGGGAGCACGACGACACAGGGGCATTCGTAGGAATGGAGCGAG
>JANQPP010000031.1 GCA_028289405.1 Pirellulales bacterium | reverse complement strand
GGTGGGACTTCCCAGCCGTCTCGCCCGCCGCGACAGCGACGTGCTCCAGCCCTCGGTGGGCCGTTTCCTGCGTCGGGACGTCGGCGCGCCAGCGACACTGGACATCCGGGCACGCGATAGCGCGCAGTCCTTCGCGCCTCGGGCCGAACGGCTCCGCAACCGGTCGCAAGGGGATGCCGGTCCCTACGGTGAACGGACGGAAAGGGCCATCGAGTTGGGCCTTCGCTATCTGGCCGGCCGGCAACAGACGGACGGTCGCTGGCAATTGCATGACCAGGACCGAGGCCCCGGCAACGAGGAGCCCGGCTCACAGGCCCTGCAATCGGACGTGGCCGCCACGGGATTGGCGCTGCTCGCTTTCATGGGCGCCGGATACGACCACTTCGGCGACGTGCATCGCCAGAAAATCGACGCCGGCCTGAGATTTCTCGTCGAAGGCCAGCGCCCAGACGGGGACCTGTTTGTCCCGGAAGACTCCACTTCCAACCAGAGCGCGTGGCTCTATAGCCACGCCATTGCTACCATCGCGCTCTGCGAAGCGCTCGGCATGACGGGGGATGAAACCCTGCGGGAACCGGCGGAAAAAGCGATCCGCTTCATCCTTATCTCACAAAACCCGGAACTCGGCGGCTGGCGATATATTCCTGGGTCGGAATCCGACACCTCGGTCACCGGCTGGATGTTGATGGCCCTAAAAAGCGGTGAGTTGGCGGGCATCTCCGTTCCCCAGGAAGCCTATTCCAAAGTGGAAGGCTGGCTGGCCGAGGCTCAAGACAGCCGTGGTGCTCGGTACGTCTACAATCCCTACGCGCCGGATACGGCCCGGCGCCGCCAAGGCCGCCAGCCCACGCCCACGATGACCGCCGTGGGCCTGTTGATGCGGCTCTATCTGGGATGGAATCGCGATCAGCCCGCCATGCAGGCCGGTGCCGATTATCTGCTCGACAATCCGCCCCGGATCGGCACGGTAAGAAGCAAGGAACGTGACACCTATTACTGGTACTACGCCACGCAGGTCATGTTCCACATGCAGGGAACGCATTGGGAGTCGTGGAACCAGCGGCTGCACGCCCTGCTCGTGGACACGCAACTCCCTCGCGGCTCGCTGGCGGGAAGCTGGGACCCCCTATCGCCCGTTCCGGACCGTTGGGGGCCCCACGCTGGCCGCGTCTATGTGACGGCGATGAACCTTCTATCGCTAGAGGTTTATTACCGCCACCTGCCAATTTACGACACGCCCATCCGTTAGCTTCCGCTTGCCAGGGATCGGAAAGGATTCGTCGCGGCACGCAAGTGCGTTAAGCTTTCTCCATCATGTGCCGGCGCGCGACGTCTAAATCGCGCGCACCAGCCCGCACTTCTCGTCCTCGCGATTCGTGTCAGTTGGGCTGAGTGCGGATGAAACGCACCGCCGTTTTTCGGGCACGCACCGTGGGAGTCCGCCGGGCATTGCCGTTGTAAGGTGACGACAGTTGCAGCCGAACTTCGTTGTCGCGGGAGGACGCTTGGGGCTCGGTCAAATCGACACTGGGCGGCTGCGGTGGCAAGTCGCCCGCATCTTCCGGCAGCGCTTCGGGAGTGGTCACCGTGGTACCACCGTGGTCATAACCGCAGTTCGTACAACCCGATCCGCCGTGTGCATGGCCATGGGTGCCGTGCTGGCAGTGATGCGCGGTGCCGCAGGTACCGCATCCGCGATGATGGTGGCGGGGACGATCGATGAACGGCCAGCATTTGCGTTCCGCGCAGTAGCCGTCCCAGACATTGTTGCAGCATTCGTGCCCATGCTCGTAGCAGCATTTCGTGGAAAAGACCGACGTGGCATGCCGCCCCCAACCGGGGTATTCGCTGCCATAGCCGCTCCACATGCCCGGGGCAGGCACGAAGGTGTTGTCATAACGTCCCGCCGGCCAAGGAGAGGCCAGCTCCACCGCTTGGGCCGAGGCCACGCCCGAGGCGATCAGCGTGGCAACAAGTGCGATTCTTTTCATGATCCGCTCCGATCCTTCCAGAGTGAGATTCCTTTGACCGGCATGTCCTGCATGGCGTGGGTTCTGCCGCCTGGCGCACGACAGGGCCATCTCGCGCCGGGGCGGCGCGCGTTTTTCGCCGGTACGTTGCCATTTCGCAACCTGTTGAAAAAATGCCACGTGTTTTGGAGCATGCAAGCCGCCGCGCGTGTTTTTTTGAAAAAATCTCGCGGCCATTGACGCGATTTTCGGAGGAACGGTCATGAACGGCGCGACGTGTACGCCGGCGTGGCGTGGACCTTTTCCGTGAATCCCGCAGAATAGTGCTGATCCGTCCGGCCGGTGGTGCGTCACCCCGGCAAGGTTCGGCCCCAAGCATTCCAATCATGACAATCAACCTACCGGGCGAACTGGTAACATGATCCAGGCAGAGAACGTGTTTCACGCGACGATTGTGGGCGGGCTGGCGCTCGCCGGCACATGGGGTTGGTATGTCCGCCGCCCGCGATTGCGAGGCTCCACGTTGGCCGCGCCTTGGAACTGGATGGGTCTCAGTCTATGGGCCGTGGCGGTTGTCGAAATATTGCTGCTCGTGCTGCCGATGCCAGGCAACACGGCCTCGCTGCTGCGGTTCGTCGTGGCCATGACCGCCTTCTGTCCCTCCACGGCCATCCTGGGAGCCAAGCGGCCCCAGCATCGCGCCTGGCAGTGGATCGTGCTCTCCTTGTGGGTTGTGCTGATCTTGCCGGCGGGGGAGGCGTTGTTGTTTCCCACGGAATCCGGTTTGCGGCTGGGTATGGTGCGCGGCATCTTCCTCGGTGGTCTCTGTGCCGTGGGCATCGCGAATTACACCGCGACACCCCGCTGGCCGGCAGCCTGGACCTTGGGCTTCGCGCAGTTCGCTCTAGCGACACCCTTTTTGCCGGGTTTTCTCGGCGGTGGAAGATTTCAGATGTCTCCGCTGATGGGGCTGGCCGCTTTAGTCTGCTCCATCACTTGGGATACCTTCCTCTCCGACCGTCACAGTGCGGCCACGTCACCCCTGGAGGCTCTGTGGCTCGATTTCCGCAATGGACATGGCATTCTGTGGAGCTTGCGCGTGGCGGAGCGGGTCAATCTGGCGGCGAAAGAAAATGGCTGGCCCGTGGAACTCGCCTGGTCCGGGCCAAAGTGGAAGGAAGCGGCGGATCCAGCCAACCAAACGGAGACGGCGGTGGGGATGCAACGGATTTTGCGGTCTCTCTTGCGACGGTTTGTTTCCGACGCCTGGATCACCGCGCGGGAAAATCGTGCGGCCATGAATCACGAAGATTCCGCCGCGTGATGTTATGCTGAAGGTTGGCTCTTGCCCAGCCTGCGAAACTCTAGGTTAACCGCGAAACATCGAGTTTGCCTTCGTGCTAATGCGCTTCTTTCCATCCGCCGGCTCTTTGACGCTTCGCTTCACGATGGCCTGCCTAAGCATTTTTCTGCTTTGGCTGGGGGTCGCTCGTGGGCAGGAGAAAGCGGCAAGCGATGCTCCGCCTGCGATGGGTTTTCCGTTGGAGCGGGGGGAGGAGCGGCGGTTGCGGGAGGCGGAGTCGTGGCTGGAGGAGGGGCGGTATGCCGGGGCGGTG
>JANQPP010000025.1 GCA_028289405.1 Pirellulales bacterium | reverse complement strand
CTACTCCCTCGCCAGGAACTCACTCGACGCGGGAGTAGGGAGAAGTCGCTTGCCACGTGTGTGTCCTTAGGGCCGCTGGCCGTAGCGTTTGTGCTTGCGAATAGTCTACCTGCTGAAGCTTCCTGCCGGTGCTCAATCGATATCGACGGTCCAGCCACCGAATCGGGGTCTTGCGCGGTGAACGGCCCACCCTAGCCGGAGTTCCGCATGGTGGTACGAACGGACGATATCTAGCCTTTCCCCGCGGAGTTTTGGTTTTGGCCGTTAGAATCCTGTTCCTTTCCCTGCGAATCACTCTTTGGAGAAGCAATGAAGATCGCCGAACTCTCCGCTTTCGATACGCCACTCGCGATCGCCGACCAGGACCCGCCCGAGCCGGGCGCCGGCGAAGTGCTGGTGAAATTCGGTGCGGCTTCGCTCAACTATCGCGACTACATGATCATGAAAGGCTGGTACAACCCCAATCTCGCGCTGCCGGTTGTACCGCTGTCCGATGGCGCGGGGGAAGTGGTGGCGGTGGGCAACGGGGTAACGTCCTTGGCGGTGGGTGATCGCGTCGCAACCCTCTTCTTTCCGGACTGGCAGGCTGGCCCGCCTTCGTTTGCGAACCGGGGCCGTTCCGGAGGCTGTGAAGCCCCCGGTGCGCTGCGCGAGTATGGCGCCTACGCTGAGTCAGCAGTGATTAAGGTCCCCGCACACCTCAGTGCAGCGGAAGCAGCGTGTTTTCCCTGCGCGGGCGTGACAGCGTGGCGCGCGATCTCAACCCTTGGCAATACTCAAGCGGGGGATACGGTTCTCGTTTTGGGTACCGGGGGCGTTGCTTTGCTGGGCCTCCAGTTCGCGAAAGCACTGGGCGCGAAGGTGGCGCTCGTGTCGAGCAGCGACGAGAAGATCGAACGAGCCAAATCGCTCGGTGCGGACTTCACCGCCAACTACAAAGCGGACGAGAACTGGGGCACGACGATATTCGAGGCCACCGGTGGCGTTTCCACTGTCGTGGAAACCGGCGGCGCTGGATCCTTGGCGCAGTCGCTGGCGGCCTTGGGACCCAATGGGCACGTGGCCCTCATTGGTGCTTTTTCCGGCTTCGAAACGCCTTTGAATCTGCTTTCCATTGTGGGGAAGGCAGCCCACGTGCACGGCATCACCGTCGGTAGCCGGGAGGACTTTGCGGCCATGCTGGCCCTCGTGGAGCAGCACCAGATCAAGCCGGTGATCGACCATACGGTGCCCTTCGATGAGGCCGGTAATGCCCTCGACGCCATGCCCGCGGGCAAACACATGGGTAAGGTCGTCATTGAAATGTAGTCGGGCCCGACCCGGTCTCATCGATTGAGTGGGCGTTGCGCGCCTGAACGCCTTGAACCATCGGGCGCGTGGCATGCTCAAACGATTTAGCTTCAATAGGAAGGGAGTCTTACCTTGATTCGACTCATCACTCTGCTCGCCCTTGGCGTTTTTTCCACCGCCGCGACGGCTGAGAAGGCCGTACTTGCAGGCGGCTGTTTTTGGTGTATGGAAAAAGACTTTGAATCGCTGGAAGGCGTGACGGACGTCGTCTCCGGATTCACGGGCGGAACCGCCCCCAATCCCACC
>JANQPP010000018.1 GCA_028289405.1 Pirellulales bacterium | reverse complement strand
GCTTCCGTCGTCTCGTCGTCATCCTACAGGTCTCCTTGCCAAGCTCGGCGCTGGAAACCTTCATAACCCATGGATCCGTTTTTCAATAGCAGGCCAATGCCTTGAGAATGCATGGATTCATTTGGACGGCTCTCAGCGAAAGAGGTGCTTTCTGTGGATTCAATCAGGAGCGAACGGACGAAAACCCTTGGTGCCATCCGCATCAGCACAAAAACTGAAGAGTGCGAAAACGACCGTCGTTTCTGGGTAGATTCGGCGACGAGCATGAAACTTTATCCAGAAAAGTTATACTCCCTCTTGACATGGCTACGTAAGTAGCCATAATGGCGACATTAATGGAAGGATAACTATCAGCATGGCGAAACCAAAGAAGTTAGAGCCGCTGTCGGAAAAGCAGCGGGAAATCATGGAGGTCGTATGGGAACTGGGCAAGGCATCGGTATTCGAAGTACGAGACGAATTGTCGAAACACCGGGAAGTTGCCCGCAACACGGTTCGCACCATGATGGAACGCCTCGAAGAGAAAGGCTGGCTCACGCACCACGTTATCGGGCGGACTTACTTCTATACGGCATTAGTAACCAAAGAAGTAAGTATCGGTGAACGCATCGCGGATGTTGTCGACAAGGTATGTGATGGCCGCCCGGAAAGCTTGATGGCCGCCTTGCTGGACTATCGTGGTTTGAATCCGGAAGAGATCGAGCGAATCCAAAAGCTACTAGCCGACGCACAGAGAGAAAACACAAGAGCGAAAAAGAAATGATAACGCTTTTGCATGCGATGATGGAAAGCTCGATCGTGCTGGCCTGTTTTCAGGCAACGGCAATCATGGGACTGGCAGTTAGCTTAGGGACTGTCTTTCGAGACTGGGCGGCTATTCGCTGTTGCATTTATTCGACGGCCCTTGCCTGTTCACTCGGGGCTCCGGTGTTGCTGTTCGCCTCCTCTTTTCTAGAGTTCAAGGCGGAATTCGCATTGCCGATTGGCCGTTTTCAAGATGATATCCAAACGATAGAGATTCTTCGCCATGCCTTACCGGTTGAGCAAGAAGATTTTCGGTTTGCCAACAAAACCGAGATAGTTAGTGTTCTAGATGATGCGATGGCCGGCACCGCTAATAAGTCTCCTCAATCCGTCGGAGTTCCGCGCCCATCTTTTCAAAGTCTGTTGCTAGGACTCTGGTTTTGCGGTTCGTTCCTCCAAGGATTGGGAATTATCATATCGATGATTAGACTGCGCCGGTTGTTGAAAAAAGTTGAAATACTAGATGAAAACCTGGCCGACTCGGCCTCCAGGCGCGCTGCGACAAACCTTGGGATTGCCGAGTTTCCCCGTATCGGAATTTCGGCATCCATTCGTACTCCACTCGCCGTGAGTTTTCCTGGAAGCTCTTGGGTTTTGCTTCCAAAGACTTGCATCGGAACGATGGCTGAAGACCAACTTGTGCATGTTCTGACACATGAGGCAGCTCATATTGCCCGTCGAGATCCACTGATCCTGCTTTTGCAGAGAATTCATTTGTTGATCTGGTGGTGGAATCCATTGGCTCATTCATTGAATCGTCGTTTTAACCAAGCCCGCGAGGAGGTATGCGACAACGCGGTGTTGGCTCAAGCCAAAGGAGGTGCCTATGGAATGACATTGCTCACTTTAGGAAAGCTGATTACCTCGGATAGGTATTCAGTAGGGACTGTCGGTCTGTTTGGTTCCAGATGGAGTCTTGAACATCGTATCAAGGGACTGTTGAATCCTCGGAGAAAAACTATGATCCATGTTAACAAAGCTGTATCCGTGCCGATCTTGATCTTGTTTGTGGTGGTGACCGCGCTGACGAGCATAACTCGGATAGAGGCAACGGAATCCCAGAATCGTAAAGAAAACGAGCGGCGTAAGACGCGCCAGCAAATTGAGGCTCTTTCGACGGCTGAACGCCATCTAAGACTTGCCGGTATGCAAGAACTTGCCCGGGAAGTTCGGCAACAAGCGCGGGGATTGGAAAAGACTCTTCAACCAACGGAAGAAAACAGGGGAAGTCGAAGCTCGCGCGAGCACGATCTTCGTGTCGACCATGGAGAAACGCATCCCGATCACGACCATCGCATCGAGCCGCTAGAGGATATCGACTTGGGGCGGAATGTGAAGCGCGAATCTGAAATCCGGGTCCGTTTGGATGACAACTTTCGAGGCGACGTCATCCGGGAATTACGTGACCTCGGTGCCGCGCTGCGCAAGCTCCGCTTGGAATTAGCGTTGATTGAGGGCACAGCCAGTGAGGAGAAAGTAACAAGGATCAAGAAAAGCTATGGTTTTCGAGTCCATCCCGAAAGCAAATCCTTTCGACGAGATGTTCACTCCGTGCTCGACAGGGTGAATTCCGCGGTCCGTAATCTCTACATGGATATTCATCCTCGTGGCCGCACGCTAGAAGAACGGCGTACATACAACCTTGAACTTCATGATGTATTCCAATTCGTTGTCCGCCCGGAAGACGAGCCCTACCGGAACGAAGTTCGCGACAGCCTTCAGAGAGCTTATGCATCTTTGCGGAGTTTTGAAGGAGACATCGCCAATCTGAAATAGCGTGAGCTCGAAGACTGTTTCGATTGACGCACTCGCGATTTGCCGTTAGCGAAAACGATCGCGTGTGTGCGTTGAGCGACCGCCCGCTAGACCTTGTTGGGTTAGCGGGCTTTCGCCGTTGATTGTCCTTGCGATGGGTGAAAAACCCTCGCCTTCAGGCGAATCCTTTAGGTTTTACTTTGGCCGGCTACAATCACCGGCATGGAGAACTATCGGACCGGAGCACACACGCGTTTCGACATCAAGTACCATTTTGTGTGGGTGACCAAGTACCGCAAGGCGGTTCTCGCCGGCGGTAACCGTTCACACCCTGAAATTGCTATTTGCTGAAAAATGGGTCTCGGCGACAACAGGGGGATGTCGATCGAGATCACGGAAGAACTCATTGCTCGGCAACCGGCGGAGGCACAGGCGGTGATTCGCTTGTTGCTGAGGCAGGTGGCGGAATTGCAGACGCGGGTGGCCGGGTTGGAGGCCCGGGTCGGCAAGACGCCGGAGAACTCGTCGCTGCCGCCGAGTTCTCGGCATCCGCACGCCAAGCCGTCGCCCAAGAAAATGAAGGAAGGCCGCAAGCGAGGTGGACAGCCGGGCCATCCCAAGCATAAGCGGCCTCTCATTCCGCCTGAAGAGTGCGATGACGTGATGCCGCTTAAGCCGACCGAGTGCCGCCGTTGCGGCCAGCAACTCGCCGGCGAAGACGCCACGCCACTGCGGCATCAGGTGTGGGAGCTGCCGGAAATCAAGCCGATCGTGGTGGAGTATCAGCGACACCGATTGACCTGCCCGTGCTGCCGGACGCAGACCTGCGCCCCGCTGCCGCCGGGCGTGCCGACCGGGCAGTCCGGCCCGCGGCTGATCGCCTTCACCGCGCTGTTGATGGCTTACTATCGACAAAGCAAACGGCGCACGGCCGAGTTCCTCGAGACCCTGCTGGGGCAGCCTTGCAGCACCGACTTGACGGTCAAGCATCAGAACCTGGTCGCCGCGGCCTTGGCGCCGGCCTACGGAAAACTGGTCGAGCAACTCCCCGAACAAGATCAACTGGGCATTGACGAAACCGCGACCAAAGAGGCCTCGCACATGGCGTGGTTGTGGACGTTTGTCGCGGGGAGCTTCACCGTGTTCGGCATTCGCCTTTCCCGTTCGGCGGAAATCCTGGCCCAGTTGCTCACCGACCGATTCCGCGGCACGATCCACTGCGACCGAGCGAAGATGTATTGGGCGCTGGGGCTGGACCCGCCGCCCGACGTGCCGAGGCATCGGCTGCAATGGTGTTGGGCTCACTTGAAACGCGACTCCCAAGCTTTGATCGATCATTCCGACCATCAGGTCAAAAGGCTCGGCCGCGACTTGATGCGGCCCACCAAAAAACTGTTCGAGGTGTGGGCTCGTTACCGTGACGGGACAATCACCCGGCGAGGTTTCCAGCGATTGATGAAACCGATTCACGAAGAGATCGACTGTTTGCTGCTGCGCGGCGTGTTCAGCGGCAATCCGCATCTGATCGGGATGTGCGAGGAACTCTACGGCCATCGCGAGTGGCTGTGGACCTTCGTGGACCAGCCCGGCGTCGAACCGACCAATAACGCCAGCGAACGATCGCTACGGCACGCGGTGATCTGGCGAAAACTCTCCTTCGGCACACAGAGCGAGCGGGGCAGTCGCTTCGTCGAGCGAATGCTCACCGTCATCGAAACCTGCCGCCAACAATCTCGCAACACCTGCGACTTCCTCACCACCACCATCGAGGCCCACTTCGCCGCCCACACGCCGCCCTCACTCCTCCCCAAGGTGTGAACGGTTACCGCCGGCGCGGTGGGCAAGCGATTGCGGGACTTGGTGCGGGAGATCTGCCGCACGCACGAGATCGAGATCCTGGAGGGATCGGTGTCGCGTGACCACGTGCACGTGCTGCTATCCTGCCCTCCGAATTTGTCGCCCAGCAAGGTCATGCAGTACATCAAGGGCAAGAGTTCGCGGAAGCTGATGATGGAGTTTAAGCACATCCAAAAACAATATTGGGGCCGCCATCTTTGGGCCCGAGGATACTTCGTGGCAACCAGTGGCAACGTGACGGATGAAGCGATCATGGAGTACATCCGACAGCAAGATGGCACCGAGCCCAGCGACGGCGGCGAAAACTTCAAAGTCACCCCAGCGTGAGCGAAGGACTTCAGTCCGAAGTTCACGATGTCCCTCAACCTACCGGCTTCCAGCCGGTAGTAGTTCAGTTACACAATGGCCACCCTCTATGCATTGAATGCACAACTAATTGCATCCAGACAAAACATGTGTATTTATCACATATGACAACAACTGTTTACGTGATCTATCCTTGTTGCCCGAGGCTTAGGTGATGATGTGCCGATGCGTCAAGCGGTGAATTTGCCGAGAATCTGCTGGATCTCGCCCGCAACGTAGGCCCGCGCGGTCTCGGTCTGCACGTTGCCTTCGGAGCCAAGCTTGAGCATCGCGGCGGTCGCCGTCTCCGCATCGGGTGCGTCAAAAACAACCAGCCCATCAAACGGTCCGAGCGTCCAGAAGATGTGTTGTACTTCGACACCCATTTTCTGCGCGGTCGCCCGGAACGCTTCGGATCTCTCCGCCGTTTTCTGGATGTTCTTGATTCCCTGAGCCGTGAATTTGACAGTGCTGATGAAGGTTGCCATCGTTGTTGCTCTCCTTCGTCCAAAGATTCGAGTCGAACTTGAAAGATACCCTTTCGATCACTCCCGCATTGTACTCGTTTCGTGGGGAATGCGGGATGGCCTTATTGCCAGGTGACCAGGCTGCCTGTCACGTAGCTCGGAAGCCTAGATGCTTGTCACCAAGAGTTAGCGATTTGGCGCTGTCATGATGTTGGATGGCAAGCACCCAATCTACGCGACTATGGAGATTCTCCTTACACCGCTCTGGGATGGCACACGAACAATCGAGGCCGTTGGGCGATTCATCACCGCTGCACGTGCACGATTTCCGCGTTCCTTACGATTGACAGTTCCAGGGCGGAACATAGCCCCCATTTCACGCAAAAATTTTTTGACGCCTTTAGCTTCCACGGAAACGGAGCCAAAATGGCGATGTGTGACGGTTCGGTCCGCGATTTCCGCGACGGGTTCGACAAGACGATTTACGTCTTACGTCGCCCTGCTGACCCGCGCCGCCGGTGATATCGTGCCCGGAAATGTCTTGCGATAACCCCTCCTGCACCCCCAGGCTGGGAGCAATGCTCATGCTGACGCCAAAACCTCATGGCCGTGTTTACCTTCCATCTCGCAAGAACCCAGATCCGCACCACGGCGATGGCGCTTTGTCGCCCACCGCATGGCCAGCAGGTCCCCGGGCTACAGCATGCCGAGTGTTTGGCCATGATGACGCTCGGTGCTCCGATCGTGTCGCCTGCGCGGATGCAACTTCGTCACCTGGCGATGTTCGCGGCTTGGGAGAGCCAGGCGGCGATCGACGGGTTCCTCGACTGCACCAAGCTTGGCCGTGCGCTGGCCCAGGGCTGGCATGTGCGGATGGCGTTCCAGCGCCGCTGGGGGCATGTCCGTGAGTTTGGCGGTCTCGCGGAAAGCGTGGGAGAACAAAATCCCTCGGCACCGGTCGTCGCGGTGACCCTCGCCCGGATGAAGCTGCCGCAAGTCCCCCGCTTCATTCGTTGGGGCAAACCGGTCGAAGAACTGGTCCGGGACCATCCAGGCACCACATTGGCGCTCGCCGCCATGAGGCTGCCGCGCACGGTGTCGACCTTCACCGTGTGGAATTCTCTGCAAGAGATGCTCAATATGGTCCACGGGCATAGCTCCGTGCCTCGCCCTGGGCGCCATGCGGATGCCATGGTGGAGCGACAACGAAAGGACTTCCATTTCGAATTCACCACGCTGCGTTTCCGACCGATCGCCGAGTATGGCAACTGGGAAGGGCGTACCCAAATTGTTCCCGCCTGAGCGAAGCGGGTGGGGAGCAGACGAAGCCTGGGGGCTTGCCAATCAGGGAAACTGCCTTGATGGCCGCGCTGAGCAGCTCAGCGGTGACACGGGTGCACCAAAGCGAAATACGCGCGGAAAAGACGCCAGCCCCTTTTTCGAAACTGATGGTCTTCGTTGGATTGACGCGAGCGAGATGCCTTATGGAAGTTGCCAGAGACCGGATTCGATGCCGCCCTGAATGAAGATGGCACAGGTTCCGTGTCCTGGCAGATCCATGGGTGGCAGTGCAATCTTCGCACCCGCGTTGGCCGCGATGGCAACGGCAGCCTGGATGTCTTCCACGAGGATATATGGCCGCACGACTGGTTCTTCCGTATCACGCAGGGGAGCACGCACTCCGAGCATCCCACCGCTGGCCAGTTTTGCCGTACGGGCACGACCTAGATTGGGGTCGGGTTCACCAAACGTCACGCCATGAACTTGCGAATAGGTCTGGCAAACGGCATCGACGTCCGGCGTCACGATTTCGAGATATTGAATCTTCATGGCTTTCACTTTCCGGGCGGTTCGAGATACTCGCTCGTGATCTTACCCGAATTCCATGGGCGGCCCAAACGGCGCTGAAACACGTACAGGAAGCAATACGGATCGGCGAGGAGATCGCCTTCTGGAATCGAGAAAGAGCATCGCAGCCTGGGTGCTGGTGACCCAGGGAAACTGCCTTCGCTGACGCGGACCGGTGCGGAAAATTCTCGCGTGCCGCAGCGAAACTTCTGGCAATGCCTGGGGTTTACCTTCCCAACCTCACATCCAAATGGCCGCCAGGTAGTACGGCAGCCATGCGCGAAAGCCCCCTCGTGACCCTCGTGGAAAAGGGTAAGATGCCGCCGCGAGGGGGCCCTTTTCCAGCGGTGGAACGGAAACTCCTCCGGGATTGGGTCTCGCAAGGTGCGAGATTCGACGGCCATGATGAACGGGCCAGCTTGGCTGGTCTCGTGCCGGCGGGCCCACCCGGTGGTTTCCGTGGCGGAGAACGTAGAACGGGCAGGCTAGGAGGCCGTGATCCGTCACGCCGCTGAATGCCAACATTGATCACGGCCATTCGACCAAGGCGGATCCATTTTTCGCGAAACCTGGAAGGCCAACAGAAACTTTCTATCCCATCCAACCAGGCTTACCACTTGGCCCCTGAAGGAGCGAACCATGTTACTTCCTTACCGACGTTGCACAGGTCCCTTGCTGGCCGTGATCTTCCTCGGTTCGCTGGTGACGAACCTCTCCGCCACGGATTGGTCCCGCTTTCGAGGCCCCAATGGGTCGGGCGTCGCGGGCGGGGAAAGCGCCTTGCCTGTCGAGTGGAGCGAAACCCAAAACCTCCAGTGGAAAGTGGACCTGCCGGGACCCGGTTCCTCGGGACCCATCGTGGTGGGAGACCGTGTCTTCGTCACCTGTTGGAGCGGCTACGGCTTGAGCCGAGAAAATCCGGGCGATCAGCAGAACCTCAAGCGGCATCTGCTCTGCCTAGATCGGAAATCGGGCGAGACGCTGTGGGAACGGACCATCGAAGCGGTGCTGCCGGAGGATGAATATGGCGGCATGTTCGCCGAGCATGGGTATGCTTCCCATACGCCCGCCTCCGATGGCGAGCGGGTGTACGTCTTTTTCGGCAAGAGCGGTGTGCTCGCCTTTGACCTGGAGGGCAACCGCTTGTGGCAAACGAGTGTCGGTACGGGTCTTGATCCCCGCCGTTGGGGTTCCGCCTCGAGCCCCATGCTCTACAAGAATCTAGTGATCGTGACCGCTGCCGCCGAAGACGAAGCGCTCGTCGCTCTTAACAAGGATACAGGAGACATCGTTTGGAAGAAGCAGGCGGACGGTTTCGTGGGCACGTGGAGTACGCCCATCTTGGTACAAACGCCTGACTGCGGGCAGGACTTGGTGCTCGCCGCGCCGTATGAAATCTGGGGCTTCCATCCGGAAACCGGAAAGCTCCGCTGGTACTGTGAAGCCTCCGAATCGGACTCGATGTGCGCCAGCCCCATCGCCGAAGAGGGCATCGTCTATCTGTTGGGCGCGCGGGGCGGCGGATCGGTGGCCGTCCGGGCTGGCGGAGAAGGGGACGTCTCCGAGTCACATGTCGTGTGGCGGGGTAGCGACCAGTCCCGCATCGGGACGCCCCTGGTTCATGAGGGATTCATTTACTCCATCAATGGCGGTGTCGCCACCTGCATCGACGCCGAGACAGGGGAACGGGTCTATCAATCCCGGCTCAGCCGGTCCAGCGGCAATGACTCCGGGCAGCGTGGAGGCCGGGGTGGCCGGCGCGGTGGCTTCCGTGGGCAGGATTACTCGTCGCCCGTCATCGCCGACGGCAAGATCTATTTCGTGGCTCGCTCGGGGGAAAGCTATGTCCTCGCGACGGGGCTGGAATTCAGAGAATTGGGCAAAAACCGCTTCGCCTCCGACGACGGCGACTTCAGCGCCACTCCGGCGGTCAGCGACGGCCAACTCTTCATCCGCTCCAGCAATCGGCTGTATTGCGTCGGCTTTCCCGAGGAAGGATGATGCTGTAGGGCACGCATCACTGGCCGACATTTTCCTCATTGCACCTCACAAGGAATCTATCCATGCGGAATGCATTTACCATGGCAAACAGCCGTCGACATTTCCTCCAAGGGTGCGCGGGCGCGGCGGCGCTATTTACCACGCCCGGCGCTTTCGCGGAGGAACTGCTCCGCACCGCGGCACAAGGCGAAGGGCCGTTCTATCCAGACCACCTGCCGTTGGATACGGACAATGACCTGATCGTGGTGAATGACGCCCTGACTCCCGCCGTGGGTGAGATCACGCATCTCAGTGGCCGCGTGCTGGATACCCGTGGCAACCCGCTGAAGAACGTGATTGTGGAGATCTGGCAAGTCGACAATCACGGCGCTTACCTCCACAGCGGTAGCAACAATCACGACAAACGTGACAGCAATTTCCAAGGATTCGGACGTTTCCTCACCGGTTCCACGGGCGAATACTATTTCCGCACGATCAAACCGGTCCCCTATCCGGGCCGCACGCCGCACATTCACTTCGCCATCAAAGGCAAAGGGCGTGACAAATTCACCACGCAATGCTACATCCGGGGTGAACCGCGAAACGAGCGGGACATGTTGCTCGGGCGCATCCGTGACAAACGGGCTCGGGAATCGGTGATCGTCGATTTCAAGCCGATCGAGGGTTCCCGCGCGGGCGAACTGGCAGCGAAGTTTGACATCGTCCTGGGCAGCACACCGGAAGCTTAACCCGACTGGGAGGCGCGATCCGGACATGTATCTCCGGTGGGCGCCTACTCGCCGTTGTCGTGCGCGGACAACTTGTGCTGTTCTAGCTTCTTTTTAAGCGTGGTGCGGTGCATCCCCAGTGCTCGCGCCGCCGGAGCGCATTCGTTGTCGAAATGTTTCATCGCGTGATCCAACAACGGGCGTTCCACTTCGTCCAAGAACCGATTGTAAACCGTGCCGAAGGCGGTGGGGTCGTTGAGCAATTCCGTCGCGCGTAGAGAAGATGCCTCAGTGAGTTGGGGCTGTCGCGCGCCGAAATCAGCGGCCATGTCGAAACATGGCTGCGGCTCGGGCAGGTGCCGGGGGAGAACGGCACCTTCGCGGGCAACCACGCATGCATGCTCGATCGCGTTGCGCAGTTCGCGGACATTCCCATGCCAGGGCCGCTGTTTCAGCTCTTTGAAGGTTTCTTCGGCGAAGATCAAGGCGCCGCTTCGAAATTGCGATAGAAAATGGCAGGCGAGCAGGGGAATATCCTCCACCCGGTCGCGCAGGGCGGGAATGGCGATCTCGAACGCGCAGAGGCGGAAATATAAGTCCTGACGGAAGTCACCGGCACGCACACGCGTTAACAGATCCTGATGCGTTGCTGCGACGACACGGAAGCTTGTTTTCACTGGCGTGTCCGAGCCGACGGGCAGGACTTCGCCCTGTTCGATCGCGCGCAGCAGTTTTACCTGAAGCGGCAAAGGAATATCCGCGACTTCATCCAAGAACAGTGTCCCTTCGTCGGCCTGCATCAGCAGTCCCTTACGCTCACCCGCCGCGCCCGTGAACGCGCCTTCCACGTGTCCGAACAATTCGGATTCCGCCAGATGGGGGCTGAGAGCCGCGACGTTCACCGCGACGAACGGCTTGTCCGCTCGAGGGCTGTATTGATGGACCGCCCGCGCGGCGAGCTCCTTGCCCACGCCACTTTCCCCCAGAACCAAGACATTGGCATCCGAGTCCGCCGCCAGGGCAATGCGTTTGAAAAGCGTTTGCATGGCGGGCGTGCTGCCCACCATCTGGTGGCCGTCATTCGAGATGGCAAGGGGGTCCGTTCGAGGAACGCGGTGTAGTGCCCGTTCCATCACGGAGCGGATTTCCCGCAACTCAAACGGTTTCAAGACGTATTCGAAGGCCCCTCCTTGCACGGCTTTGACCGCCGTCTCCAAATCGCCGAACGCGGTGATGATGATCATCGGCGCGTCCCCCAGGCAATGGCGAAATTCGTTCATGGCCGTAAGCCCGTCCATGCCAGGCAAACGCACGTCGAGCACCAACAAGTCCGGGCGGAGATCCCGCGCCAGCCGCAAACCTTCCTCGGCGGAAGCAGCCGTTTCGACGGAATGCCCCAAGCTTTGGCCGAGCTTGACGATTCCCCAGCAGATGGCTTGCTCGTCATCCACCACGAGGATTTTAGACATGCTGTGCTCTCATCGTCGCTAGAGGTAAATGGATGCTGAATTGCGTGGAGTGCCGCCGCCGCTGCCAGGCAACGCTTCCTCCGTAGGAATCAATGATGCGTTTCGTCTCGGCCAATCCCAACCCGACTCCCTCGGACTTTTCGGTGACGAATGGCTCGAAGACCGCTTCGGCTACCTTCGTGGATGGCCCCTCTCCGGAATCCGTCACGACCAATTCCGACGTTTGCTCACGCCGCAGCAGTTGTACATGGATAAAGGCATCCTGGTTTCCCGCCGCGCGGTCCTTGCTCGCCGCGTCGAGGGCGTTTACCAACAGATTCATCACCGCTTGTTCGAGCAACACCGGATCCGCGACCACGCGGTTCACTTCGCCTGGAGGGTCCCAAACTATATCGACCCGCGCATGACGGGCCGACGGTTTGATCAAGTCCAGAGAATCGCCGACGAGCCGCGCGAAATCAATCTCTCGATCATTCGTTTGTAGAGTCGGCTTGCCCAACTGCAAGAGTTGTTGCAGCCTGCTTTCCATCCGCTGCAATTGCCGGCGCGCGACCTCCAACGTGTCATCCGCCGGATCGCGGTGACAGCTTTGGGCATGCAAGTCCACGGCCAGGCGGCATCCCGTGGCGGCGTTTCGCATCTCATGGGCCAAGCCCGCTCCCAGCAGCGCGATCGTGCGCATCCGTTCCGTTTTGCGAATTTGAGATTCGTAAGCCGCCAGCCGGAGCGCCGTTTGGTTCACCGCTCCGGCCAAGTCCCGGGCCTCATCATTCCAAGTGGGCGACGAGATCTGCCTGAAGTCCCCCTCGGCCATGCGTTGGACCGCGCGACCCAGGCCGGCAAGCGTACGGCCCAGACGCGTGGCAATGAGTTGGGTGGAAGCCGCCACGGCCAAAACCGTGGCCATGCCCACGAAAAGTGGAGGCAGAAAAGCGGCACGCCACGCCGCGTTGAAGTCGGATTGGGGAAAGAGGATATGCAGCATCTCGGGCTGGCTCCTGTTCGTTCGGCGGGCAACTTCCACGGAGGAGTGAAAGTACGGCTTCTCGTCCAACACAACGCTCGGTCCCAAGGCCACATGCTCGATACTTTGCGCCCTGAAATCTCGCGCCGGTAAATCTTGGGCGACGGTGGAGTTGCTCGCGGCAATTGTCCGCTGCCGATGATCCGCGAGCACGAATTCAGCGTTCGCGAGGCCTCCTATCTGTCGCAGTACCGCGTCGGTCAGCGGAAAACTGCTTTCCTCCAGCACGCGGACCACTCCCTGGAGTTGGTTTTCGATACGCGATTTCGTCTGCTCCGTCGCCAGGCGGGCATGAAACGCCCCCACCGCCAAGAGGCTGGCTAGTGCAACCACGGAAAAGGGCAACATGAGCTGATAACGAATCGGAAATCGCACAGCGATACCCCTCTTGTCTGGAACCGTGCTTGTCGACTTGGTCGACACGTCATGTCGATCCAGGCGACATCCGAAGGGAATGAAAACGTTATCCATCGGCTGAGGCACTTCAAAATTCTGGGAAAAACCGACAGCAGCTTCCGTATTCATCCGCCGGCACGGCAAATGCTGTTTCGGCGCGGCGGATCGACAAACCGTCTCTTAGATCGAATCTAACAGGAGAAGAAGCACAAATGGAGAAGCGGAACAGAAGATTTTCGTGCAATGGCTTCACGCTCGTCGAATTGTTGGTGGTGATTGCCATCATCGGCATCCTCGTGGCGCTCTTGCTCCCGGCGGTGCAGTCCGCTCGCGAGGCCGCGCGGCGCGTGCAATGCAAGAACAATCTAAAACAATTGAGCCTGGCCGTGCTGTTGTTCGAAAACGTGAACCGGCATTTACCGCCCAGCGCCCTGGTCGATCTGAGCGTCACGGAAACGGAGAATAATGGCTCTTGGGGCGTGCATGGACGGATCTTGGATTACCTGGAGCAGCAGAACTTGCGAAATCTTGTTGACCTGGAAACCGGGTGGGACTTCCAACAAGCCATCAGTGGCCTCCGAATACCAGCATTCCAATGCCCCAGCGATCCCAAAAGCCGGGAGGTCCGTGATCCAGGCAACGGAAAGGTCTTGCTCTACGCCACCAACTACGGCTTCAATCTGGGCACCTGGTTTGTCTTCGACCCGCGGACAAAAAAGGGGGGAGATGGAGTATTCTATCCCAATAGCAACCTGAGAATGGGAAGCATACTGGACGGCACGAGCAATACACTGCTCTGCGCGGAGGTCAAGGCATGGCAGCCGTATACTCGCAATGGGGGACCATCGAACACGAACATACCAAATACCACGGCGGAAGTGGCAGCCCTTGTCACCTCCGGTGTTCAGGAAAAAGTGACCGGCCACACGGAATGGCCCGATGGGCGCGTGCATCATACCGGCTTCACGGCGGCCATGACGCCCAACACGTTCGTCCCCTACACGAACAGCGACGGCGAGGAAGTGGATGCGGATTACAACTCCTGGCAGGAAGGCAAGAATGGCCGCGCAGGCAGTCCCACCTACGCCGTCATCACCTCCCGTAGTTTTCATCCGGGGCAAGTCAATACCGCGCTAGCTGACGGCTCGGTGCAATCTTTCTCGGATGAAATCGACCTCGCGGTCTGGCGGGCGTTGGCCACTCGCGACGGAGGCGAACGGCCAGGACCGAACCCCTGACATTTCGGATTCCAGGCACTTTGCCGAATGTAGCCGATTTGACATTGGAAGGTGGACGCTTTAGTTTGATTGGAGTATCCCTCCTACTCGTCCAACTCGTTTGGAACGTCTGATGCGTTTGGCCTCTCGATCACGCTGGATCCGCGCGAGGAAATGTCTTGCGCTGGCCTGCGCGTTGGCTTACACGCTGGCGGCATTCGGCATTTCGGTACCGGTTCCTCGCGACGAGAAATTGGCGGCTTCGAAATCTTCCAAGCCCTATCCCTGCCAATATCGCCGGTGTGGCTGCCGCTCCGCCGAACAGTGCCGCACGCAATGCTGCTGCTCGTCCCGCACGGAACGAGACACGCGAGCAAAGGAAATTCGTGGGCCATCGAAGGTGAAGCTGGATCTGACAAAGCGGACCCCGCTTGCGGCGGTTCGCGGATGTTGCTCTGGTAACGTCAGCGAAGCGACGTCCGACGAAACACCTGACCATAAACCCTCGGACACGTCACCTAACCACGATTCCGTGGCCGTACTCGATGTCCTGAAGTGCTCAGGCACAAGTCTTCTCTTCGTCACGGTGCTTCCATCTTGCTCGCCAAATGCCGGCACCTGGAAGCCAGTACCCTGTGTAACCGGCGTGGCAAGTTTCTTTACATTGCTTTCCACGCGACCGGCGGATCGACCGCCCATTCCCCCGCCCCGCACGGCCTCCGTCTAGTCCGTCCGCTTTCTGGATCCTTGTAGCCGCTTGGGGAGCGCTCCGTCTGCTCGTCTGCGGGTAAGGCATTGGGGGCACTTCTTGACCAAGCGAGCAGGGTGTCCATTTCCACGGAAGCCGTGAATCAACAAGGCAACGTATGTTCGTTGCCCGTGAAGGAGATTCACCATGCGCGTCGCGGTGGTTTATGGGGGATTGCTATTGCTGCTCCTGACCGGCAGGCAGGGATGGGGGCATGGAATCCCCATCAATGTCTTTCTCGATGAAGAGAGCAACCGCCTCTTTATTCACCCGGAGTTTGATACGGGAACGCTGAATTTGATCGCGGAAACCTTCGTCGTGACCGATCTGCCGGGCATCGGCGTCCTGAGTCCCGGCAACGGGGTTCCCGACGGTTCGGTGTTGGAATTGTCAGTCACCGGCGGGCTCCTGTTCTGGGACGGCGCGTCCGTCGCGGAGACCTCCGCCGAACTCACGGTGGAAAGCCCGATATCGGATGGCTTCGGCAATCCCGTGAATAGTCCGGTGGAGTATTACACGGTCACGCGGGACTCCGAGGCTCAAACCGGCATGGTCTGGGGAACCTACCAAGGCCAAGTGCCGGGCTGGGACACCCATGGCGATTATTTCCTGGATCCTCCCACGGTTGCGTCCGGCATCTATGCCGTGCCCGTGGAAATCGGTTCTCCAGGATTCATTTCCACGGAGCCGTTTCTCGTGCCGCTGTTGTACGACCGCTTCAGTGAATTCGACGACGCGGCGGTGGAGGAAGGCATCGCCGCTTTGACGGAACATTGGCGTGCGCTCCAGTCCCCGCTGATCGGAGACGCCAACGCGGACGGGAAAGTCGATCTGTCGGACTTCGTGATCCTTCGTGGCAACTTTGGAAAAGAACTGTTGGGAATCGAACATGGGGATTTCGACCGGGACGGCATGGTGGGTTTGGCCGATTTCACGCTACTCAAGCAAAATTTCGGCACGGCTTCACCCGTTCCCGAACCGAGCACTTTGTTGCTCGTGGTGATCTCTACTTTCTTGTTATGTATCCATTTCACAACTGGGATGAATTTACGACGTTTGGAGAAAGAACATGAAGAAGTTTGCATGCATCACATTTAATAACATCAAGTTTGGTTTGGTTTGTGCTTTCGCTTTCGCCGCCTGGCCGGCTTCAGGGGAAACAATCACCTTGTTCCAGGCTTCGATGGAAAGTTCCACCGTGCGGCGGGACGGCAATCCCGTCTCCACGGATGCGGGCACGGGTTTCGCGACCTTCACGCTCACCGAGCCGGATGCGGGAGAAACCGGGGAGACGACGCTGGCTTATGAAATCACGCTGAATGGTTTCGATTTGGATGGCCTGCAAACTCCCGGAGTCACGGACGATGACGTGACGGCCATTCATATTCACAACTTGAATCTTCTGCCGGATCTGTCGCCAAACACTTTGGGGGACACGGCGGGGACGCAACATGTGCTCAACGTCTTCGGTGTGCCGCGAGGTGGCGACGACAACGACGACATGATGTTCGATGCCGCGCTGTCCCAAGTGACAGGGATCTGGGAAGACACCGACGCCGATCCGTTGCTGTCTCCCGCTCCGACGCAGATGATTTCCGAGTTCACCGATGAACTCGCCGCGAACGAGTTGTACGTCATGATCCATACCACCGCCTTTCCTGGCGGAGCCATCGGCGGCACCATTCAGTTGGTCCCCGAACCTTCGTCTTGGTTGCTGATGGGGATCGGATTCGTCCTTCTCGCCCGGGGGCTGAAACGCCCACGATCACGGTCACATGGCTGAACGCGTATTCCAAGCCCGAAGCACGCCGATGCCACGCCGCGCCGGAATGACGCTCGTGGAGTTGTTGGTCGTCGTGGCGATCATCGGCGTGCTCGTTTCCCTGCTGCTGCCCGCGGTGCAAAGTGCCCGCGAGGCAGCCAGGAGGACGCAGTGCGCGAACAACTTGCGGCAGATCGGGCTGGCCATCGCCATGTTTGGCAACGCCCACCAAGGACGATTTCCCAAAACCTTCCACGGAGATGAACGGGAATCGTGGGTCTATACGCTGGCGCCCTATACGGAGAAGGTCGACCAGATCCGCATTTGTCCGAGCGATCCCAACGGGCGAATCCGGGTGCAATATCGCGGGACGAGCTACGTCCTGAACGACTATGTCTCCTTGCCGCTTCCCGAGGCGGTGCATCGCATTGATGAATTGGACGCGACGACCCAGACCATCATGGTCTTCGAAGGTTCCGATTTTCGCGACCCGGAATCCTTCTACTTCGAGCACACCCATGCGTCCGAGTGGTTCAGCGAACGGAATCTCCAGCGGGGAACGGTCTGGATCGATTTGCTGCAAGAAATCGCGCCGCGACGCCATCAGAACTCCGTGGCGAATTATCTCTTCGCCGACGGGCACGTGGCGGCCATTCCCGTGGAGGTCATCCGTCACTGGGTGGATGTCGGCCACAATTTCGCGAAGCCGAACGCGGCCAACTTTCCATGAGCTGGGGCCAATGGCAGTTCGTCGGCAGGTTCCGCTTCGATTTCCGGTACTTTGGCGGGTTGCTCACGGCAGCCGGCTCGGCACATGGAGAGAATGTATACCGACGGGCTGAAGATCAGCGCCAACAAGGTGGCACCGAACACGCCGCAGGCGATAGTCACGGCCAGCGGCGGCCAAAATCCACCACCCCCCAAGACCAGAGGCGCGAATCCAGCCACGGTGGTGAAAGTGGTGGCCAGCACATGCCGCGTGGCGCGATGGACCACATCCCGCACGGCTTCCGGCTGCCCCTGCCGCGCTGCCTGATTCTCTCGGAGCGCCGCGAGGACCACGATCGAGTCGTTGATAGCCACGCCGATGAGGCCCATCGTACCCACGATCGCCATGAAGCCGAACGGGTACTCGAAAAGCCACAGGGAACCCATGCCGAGCCCCGCCGAAAGAAAGCCGACCATGCCGATCGTCCCCGCCATGCGAAATGAACCGAAGGAGAGCACCAGCGTGGCCGCCATCAGCACCGCCAGCACGCTCACGCTGGAGAGCAGATTGGCCACGGCGTCGTCCCGTTTCGCCGCTTCGCCGGCAAATTCCAGACGATAGCCGGGAGGCAGATCGGTTCCCACTTCGGACCAGGCTTCTTGAAAGGCGGTCAAGGTTTCCGCCGGCAAAGTCCCGGCACGCAGAAACGCCTTCACTTCGTTCATGCGTTGTCCGTTGAAACGGGCGATGGCCGCCACGTCAGGGACCAACGTCACTTCCGCCAGCGCGGAGAGGGGCGCGGAGGCGACGGGCGCATCCACTCGTCCCGCCAGCGCCGGAGACATCAGTCCCAACGAAGCGACGCGGTCGAGATCCGTCCGTTGCCCTTCCCCCACACGGACCCGCACCGGCAACTCCTCGATCTCCTCCAGCACCGAGCCGCCTAGGGCTCCTTCCAGGGTCGTGTCCAATTGCCGGGCGATCGCCACTTGGCTCAAACCGGCCAGGCGGGCTTCCTCCTCGTCCACCTTGAGCGCGATCTTCGGCAGCGCTTCGGAGAGATCCGCCCGAGTATGCGTCACCTTCGGCAGGCTCGCGAGCACGGCGCGGATCTCGCGGCCCATCTCCCGCAGCCGGTCGAGATCGGGTCCAAACACACGGACTTCGATCGGCGCCTCGAAGGGAGGGCCCTGTTCGAGTTGCCGTACCAAAGGGCGCGTGCTGGGAAACTCGCGATCAAGCTGCCGCTGCAACTCGTCAATCAGCTCCGAGGTGCCTTCCTTGGAATCCGCTTTGACCAATGCCTGCGCGTAAAATGGCGTGTTCTGGTTCTTCGAAATGACGTTGTAATAGAACGAGGGGGCGCTTTCGCCCAGGAACCAGTCAACCGCCTCGATCCGGGGATGTTCCAGCAGCCTTTCCCGCAGACTGAGCACGGTTTCCCGCGTTTGAGCCATCGTGGCTTGTGTGGGCAGTTCCAACTCGATCTGGAATTGGTCGCGGTCGGCGGGCGGGAAGAATTGTTCGGTCAACTGCCCGGCCTTCCAAAAGCCTAGCAGCGGCAAAATCAATCCCAATGCGACTGCTAGCCAGGGCCGAGTAAAGAGCGCGTGAAGCACTCCGCGATACGCCTCGGTCAAACGGGGCACCGCCAGACCGTGGCTCCACCAGTGGCCGTTTGCATTTTCGGAGCCGCCTCGGTCGAGCAGCGCCGCCATGGCCGGCGTGACCGTGAGCGCCAACATCAGCGAGCTGAAGATGGCCAAAATCACACTGATGGCGATCGAGCCCACGAATTCGCCGGCGGGGCCGGGCATCAACGCGATCGGCGCGAAAGCCAACGCCGTGGTGAAGGTGGAGCCGGCCAGCGGCACCGCCATCCGCCGCACGGTTCGGGCCACCGCCGAAGGGGGCGAATGCCCCTCGTGCAGAAAGTGGTTTACTTCGTCCACCATGATGATCGCGTTGTCGATCAACAGGCCAAGGGCGATGATCAGGCCCGTTACCGACATCTGGTGGACGGGAATTTCCAGGATCCGCATGCCGGCGATGACCATCAAGGATGCCAACGGAAGCGTCATGCCCACCACGAAGGCGGCGCGGCCCCCCATCATCACGAAGATCACGGCCACGACCGCCGCGCCTCCCAGCAGCAGATTTCCGACCAGGTCCGTGAGCCTGGCTTCCACGTACGTCGTCTGCGTGAAGACGGTGCGTAGTTCCAGGCCGGGCGGGAGGGTCTCGCGAAAGCCTTGCAACATTTCGTCGGCGTTTCGGGTCCACTGATCGATGCGGCGGTCGGCTTGCACGAAGATCGCCAGGGCCACGGCCGGTTCGCCTTCGATGATCGCCAAACTGGAAGGAGGATCGGGAATGCCTTTTTCGATCGTGGCGATATCGGCTAGCGAGACGAACGCCGTGCCGGTATTGTCGAGCCGGATCGGCGTGCGGGCCACCCGCTCTAGGGAATCCAGTTCCCCATCGACCTCCAGAATCAGATTGCCTTGCCGCGATCGGACGAGCCCGGCCGCCACTTTCGCGTCGCTTTCGCTGAGTTGGCTCGCCAGGTCCGCCGCCGACAAACGGAGTTGGGCCAGGCGATGCGGATCCGGCTTGACGGTGATCTCTTCCCCGGGGTCGCCAAACGTGTCCACGGTTTCCGTACCCGGCACGCCCCGCAGCGCGTCCTCCAGCCTCTCAGCCCAGCGGCTGAGAATCGCGTAGTTGGGCGGGCCATCATATGCCCAGGAGAGGGCCAAGATCAGGGCATACGCCTTGACGTCCTGAATTTCAAAGTCGGGCTCGCTCGCCTCGGCGGGCAGCAGCGGCGCCGCGTCATCGATTTGGTCCCTCACGCGGGACCAAACTTGATCCGACTCATAGACGTTGTCTTTCAGCTCGATGCTGATCGTGGAGATGCCCAGACGTGAGATCGAGCGAATCTCCTTGATCTCCTCGATCTCTTGCAGCTCTTCCTCGATCTTCTCGGTCACTAACGACTCGACCCGTTCGGGCGAAGCGCCGGGCAGCCGCGTGTTCACCGTGGCCGCCCGCTCCGTGAGCACGGGATCTTCCAACCGTGGCAGCACGTAGATAGACGAAAGTCCCGAAACCAAGATCAAACAGACCACGAGGGCCAAGAGCCGTTTGTCTCGATAAAACAAATTCAACATGGCTCTTTTCCCTTCATGGAATTGTTTGGTGTGTACGTCTTGGCTCAATCGTTCATTAAGGAATCTGTCACGGGGTCCAATTTCCGGAAGGATCCATCACAGTGACCCGCTGCCCCGCGACCAAGCGATGCGTGCCGGCGGTCACGATGAGTTCGCCATCTGAAAGCGTTCCGCGCACGAAAGCCTGCTCGCCATCGGTGTGCAGGATTTCGACATCCCGTCGCTGCAAAATCGAGTCTTCTTCAGGGCTCTCCATTACCGCATAGCAAGACCACAGGCCGCGCGTGCCGCGGATGAGCGCGGTGACCGGGAGCCAAAATCCCGGCTTGGCGATTTCTTCCCTAACTTTGAGCCGAATGGTTTGGCCGGGAGCGAGAATTTCCTCGGCATCGTCCGGCAGATCGAAAACCACCGTGCGTGTTCGCGTGGCCGGATCCAATTCTGGAAGCAGACGTCCCTGCGTACCCTTCCAATCCCGGCCCGCGGAACGCAAGTCGTGCGGTGCTTCCAAATCCAAGTGGGCAATGGTGGCAGCGGGAAGTCCGATCCAGGCTTCCAACGCTTGTTGCTCGACGAGCCGCAAAATGGGAGATCCGATCGAGACAATCGTCCCCTCATCCACCATCCGCGAGGCGATCCGGCCCGCGAAGGGGGCGGTCAAACGGCTCTTCGCCAAATCGACATCGATCCGCTCGATCGAGGCTTGCAACCGCCCGACCACCGCCCGCTGGGAATCGATCTGTTCTTGCCGTGTGCCGTTGAGCAGTTCTTCGAGTTGAGTTTCGGCGAATTCAAGCTGCGCGCTCGTCGCATCCAGCCCGAAGCGGGCCTGGTCGTATTCTTCCTCGGTAACCGTTTTGCTCCGGCGGAGCGTGGTCATGCGTTTCAATTGAGCCGTGTCCAGGTTCCGCATGGCCGTGAGCCGGCGAACCTCCGCCCGGGCTGCCACAATCTTCTCCTCACGCGGCCCCGCCAGCCGTTCAGCCAGCACCGCTTCCGCTTCGGCGAGCTGAGCCTCCAGTTCCCGGCGTTGGGCCTGGAGCGCGTTGGTGTCCAATTCAGCGAGAAGCTGCCCGGCGTCAACCGGTTCTCCCTCCTGGACATGGATCCGCTCCAAGCGCCCCACCTGCTCGAAGCTCAAGTCGCTGGTCCGCCGCGCGACGACCGTGCCCGCATAATCCCGCTCCCTGTGAAACGTTTCCGATTTGCTCAACGAAGCCACGGCGACCGGCATGGGCAGCGCCGATTCCTCGGGCAACACGGAGCTCTCCGCATCTCCTTGCAGATAAGAGGCCGCTCCGACCACGGCAATCAGGCCTCCGGTGAGGAGGAGCCCCGTACGCCGCGTCAAGAACTGACGCTCCGTCAATTTATTTCCAAAAAAATTCGCCGGTTTATTAAGCGGTCGCCAGCTCATCGTGAAACACCTCCTCATCGACTCGGTTGAGGACAGCGGAATAATCATGCTCGGAGGACAAAGGACGCCAACGATAGCCGTCCAACAGCATGGTGGTCGCCAGCCGCAGCGCGGCAACCGGTTGGGCGATACCGATTTCGGGCAGGGATTGGCTCGTGGAGATGATGGAAAAGGCTCCCAAATGGCAAGACCACATGCCGAACACCAGATCCTCGGGGGACATTTCGGGCGGAAGCTCCAAATCTCCCTGCGCCAGACCGTCCCGCACCACTCCCCCCACGACGGCGAGGCAGCCGACTTCGCAGCGGCGCATCAAATCTCGCCTTTCCTCGGAGGTTTTTTCCCACAGCGATGCGGACCGGATGATCTGCTCCGCCTTGAAATAATAGGGATACTGCTCGAAAAACAACTCCGATGCCCGGCCAATGGCGGTGACCCGCTCCCGAGAACCGCCACGAAACTCGGCGGCACGGGAGAAAAGCTGTAACCGCTTCTCTTGGGCCAAGTTAGCTAGCGCCAGGATGATATCTTCTTTGCAGCCGAAATGCTGGTAGATGGTCCCCTTGGAATACTCCATGCGGACCGCAATACGGTCCATGTTGAGCCCTAAGTAGCCATCTTGTAAGAGGATATCGCGAGCCACTTCCAGGATTTGGGCTTCCCGGGCTTGAATTTCACGTTGTTTGCGTGTCATGGTCATGATATTTCAATTATTGGCGCTGCGTCAAAAAATGACAAGGCGCTATTCTGCATTTTTGTTCTATCGGCCCGCAAACGGGGCGATCTTGGCCTCATAACCCGGATTTGTTACAAATCGCTCCGCAATCAACTGCGGAGATTCGGATCCAGCTCTTAGATCGGCCCAACTTCTTGTCCACGCGGCGGCTTCACGGATGAAGAATTTTCTTCGCGCCACACGCTTGGCGCTGCGACACCCTTGGACGCTGCTCGGCGCCATGGCGTGCGCGTTGATGGTGGCGCTGCTGTGGGGAGCCAACATCGGCACCGTCTATCCCTTCGTGGAAGTGGTGTTCGAGAAACAGAGCTTGCAAGATTGGGTCGCCGAGGAAATCGACAAGAGCCAAGATCGTCAACGGAATCTGGCGAGCGAAGCCCGGCGCTGGGAAACGGCCCTCGAGCAAGCGGACCCTCAAGAGCGCAGGCTCGCACAGCGCGAACTGGCGCATGTCCAGGATCAGTTGGAAGCGGAACAGTTCGCGCTCCAGCGATACCAATTTCTCCAGCCCTACATTGACCAGTATCTCCCCCGGACACCTTTCCGCACGCTGATCTGGGTCGTGGCCTTGCTCGTGGCGGGAACCTTCCTCAAGGACATCTTTCTGGTGGCCAGTTCCATCCTGGCCGACCGCGTGACCAACCTGGTGACCATGAATCTCCGCAAGGAGTTTTATCGCCGCACGCTCCGGCTCGACCTGGAGGCGTTTGGCAACCATGGCACGCAAGACCTGATGAGCCGCTTCACGTACGACCTGGATAGCCTCTCCACGGGCGTGCATATCCTGTTGGGCAAGGCGATCCGGGAACCGTTGAAGGCGCTCGTCTGCCTGACCGGCGCCGCGTACATCTGCCCACGCTTGTTGTTGTTTTCCTTATTGGTCACTCCGGTGGCCGTGTTCCTGATCAACCGTTTGCGGAGTTCCCTGAAACGGGCCAACCGTCGCGCGATGGAGGAGATGGCGCAGCTCTATCAAATCCTGGCGGAGACACTGACCGGCATCAAACTGGTCAAGGCGTTCACGATGGAGCGCTTCGAACGCCGCCGTTTTCACTTGAACGCCAAACAATACTTCCGCAAGACGATGCGGATCTCGGTCTATAACGCGCTGGTCCGGCCCACCACGGAACTGATGGGTATCTCCATGATCTCGCTGGCGATCATCGGCGGGGCCTACTTGGTGCTTAATCAAGAGACGCATCTGCTGGGCATCCGCATGACCACCCGGCCCTTGAGCACGAGTTCGCTGTTGTTATTTTTCGGGTTGCTGGCCGGCGTGAGTGATCCCGCGCGGAAGCTGTCCGAAGTATTCGCGCAGTTGCAGCGCGCGGCGGCCGCGGCGGACCGCATTTACCAATCGATGGACCGGCGGCCCCGGATCATGGATCCGATGAAACCTGCCACGCTGCAACTCCCCCTGCGTGACCTGGTATTGGAAAACGTCTCCTTCGGTTATTCGCCGGACAAGCCGGTCCTGCACGATATCAACCTTCGCGTTCCAGCGGCACGGACGCTGGCCATCGTGGGAACCAATGGCTGCGGCAAGACGACGTTGAGCGGCCTGATTCCCCGCTTTTACGACCCCCAGGCGGGCCGGATCCTGCTGAACGGGATCGACCTGCGGCAGCTTCGCCGGCAAGACCTGCGGCGGCGGATCAGCGTGGTGACCCAAGAGACCATGCTCTTCGACGACACCGTGCTCAACAATATTCGCTACGGTTCTCCCAGCGCGTCACGCGAAGAGGTCATCGAAGCCGCGCGGCAGGCCCATGCGCACCGCTTCATCGAGCAGAAGCTGTCCCGAGGCTACGACACCGTGGTCGGCCCACAAGGCAACCGTCTTTCCGGCGGACAGCGGCAGCGGATCGCGCTGGCCCGGGCCATCTTGCGGGACCCGGAGATCCTGATTCTCGATGAAGCCACCAGCCAAATCGATCTGGAAAGCGAGCAACTGATTCACAACGTGCTCGAACGTTTCGTGCGGCAGCGGATGGCGATCATCATCACGCACCGCGTGCAAACCTTGGCTCTGGCGCAATCGATTTTGGTGCTCGACGCGGGCCGGATCGTGGACCACGGCACGCATGGCGAATTGCTTGCCCGCTGCGAGTTCTACCAGCGGCTGCACCAGTCCGAACTCAAGGAGTCGGCCTGAGCAGCGAACGTGGCCCATGCTCCGTGATCACCTGGTCGATCAACAGGGCGGACACGAAATCGAAGTAGTCGTTTCGAACGTCGACGCCGGGCGGCGCGTCTTCCCAGACCTCTTCCGGCGGATTCGACTCTGGCGACACCTGCCAGGAATCTTCGTCCCCCGCGAACTTCAACGAATCGGCCATGACCCACACGGGGATACTTCTTCGTTGGGCGGCGAGCGCCAACAGAGTACTGCCGACCTTGTTGTACGCGCCTCGCCCGGGGAGTACCGCGTCGGCACCGAATATCACGAGTGAGACGTCGGCCATGGCCCGATCCATTTGCGCGTCGGTGATCAGCGTAACGGGGATCCTCTGCTGAGCAAGCCACGCCGCCAAGGCCCGGCCTTCGCACAGCGGTCGTCCTTCGGCCACGATGACCGATTCCACGCGGTCTTTCGCTTGTAGCAATGTTTGGCGGACGGTGCCGGAGTCGCTTAAGGTGATCACGCGGCTTCCCGGCGGAATGGCTGCTGACGCTTGCCGCGCGGTTTCTTGTTCGTTTTGTTCAGCGCGGGTGGCCAAGGCTTGCAACTGGTCACGAAGTTCTCGACAGTCCGCCTCCGAACTGGACAAGCGTGCGACTTCCCGCATCAGGTTTCTCAAGGGCAGCATCGCCGGACGCGCCCCGGAGAGCGTCTCCGTCGCTTGAGCCAGCCTCTCTGGCAGGGCTGCCCAAGGCTCGCCGGCTTCCAATGCGGAAAGCAATTTAACCAGATGGGCCACAGCAGTGCGGGCTAAGGTACTCGCGCCCATTGCGCGATCCTCCCGCAGAGATCGCGCAATCAGGCGGATATTCGCGTCCCATGCTTTGTTCAGCGGCGGAGGCGGCCAGACTTCACGAAAAGCCTCGGCAAGCTGGGGGACCGCCGGCTGGAATTTGTCCGCCAGCAAGTCTTCAGCCGATACCCACTGGAACCGTTCCGCTTCCCAATCCGCACGGGGGTCCGTTCCGGGCAACAAGTCGAACAACAGCGGATGGACCGCGAAGGACTGTTCCTCCGGTCCTGCGGCGATCAGCGTCGTGCCTTGATTGCGGAAAATCAATTGCGACAGCGAGAGGTCGCATTCTTCAGAGACTTCGACGACACTCCACCACACCGGATCGTCCCCTTCCAAGTAGCCGGAGATACCAGCCCAATGGCCGGGGAACGTGGAGACCTCTCGGCCGCGCTTCGCGAGCAAAACATGCCCCTCCCGCACGAGAAAGGCAGTGACGACGGGCGTGGGCTGCGGCGCGTTGCTCGGAGGATTCATGGTCATGACTGGCACCACGGTTTGCTGGTGCTATTCGAGCCCGTCCCGCCATTCTCCACAACCCATGTAGCGCAAGCACTTTTCGGCTCGATGGTAATTGCAGATGGCCGTGCGGTACCAGAATGCCGAGTGCGGAATTGTTTGATTTTGCCGCCTTTCCTGATTAAGCTAGATTTACAACGATTGTAAATTTTCTGAGGCGCGGCGGCCGCTGCTGTAGGGCGGAATTAGCGCGGACGAGCAAGGGGTGCATGCATGGCGCGAGCAAGCCAAGGCTTTGATCGGAGACTACGAGAGCGGGAAGTGGCCCGCGAATACGACGCCGACGCCCTGCCCTTCGAGTTCGAAGAAGACGCCCCTCCGCGTGAGAACCGCCGGAACAAGACTCAACAACGTTGTGGCACGCGTCGAGTCTCCGCTAACGGCATCCATCGCCGCCGCAACAAGCATTATTTCTGAGGCTGGAGTTAGCGCTTGTTCTTGATGGCCCGCTGCATGGCCGCGCCCATGTCGGCGGGGCTTTCGGCGATCTCGATGCCCGCCTCCTGTAGCGCCGCGATTTTTTCCGCCGCGGTCCCCTTGCCGCCGGCGATGATCGCGCCGGCATGGCCCATCCGCTTGCCGGGAGGCGCCGTGCGGCCCGCGATGAAGGCGGCCACCGGTTTGGTGACATGGTCCTTGATGTATTCTGCCGCTTCCTCTTCGGCGGTCCCTCCGATCTCGCCCATCATGAGGATCGCCTCGGTTTGATCGTCCTCCTCGAACATCTTGAGCAGGTCGATAAAGGAAGTGCCCACGATGGGATCTCCACCGAGGCCCACGCAGGTCGATTGCCCTAGTCCCAGATTGGACAACTGCCAAACTGCTTCGTAGGTCAGCGTGCCGCTGCGGCTCATCACGCCCACGGGTCCTTGTTTGTGGATGTAGCCCGGCATGATGCCGATCTTGCAGGCGTCGGGAGTGATCACGCCCGGGCAGTTGGGGCCGATCAATTGGGCGGGCGACTCAGCCACTTCGTCATAGACCCGAACCATGTCCAAGACCGGCACGCCTTCGGTGATCGCCACCACGGTCGGGATGCCGGCATCCACCGCTTCCAAGATGGCGTCCGCCGTGAAGGCGGCGGGGACGAAGATCATGGTGGCCGTGGCACCGGTCGCTTCGACCGCCTCCGACACGGTGTTGAACACCGGCAGGCCCAAGACTTCCGTGCCTCCCTTGCCGGGCGTGACGCCGCCGACCATTTTCGAGCCGTATTCCAGACAGCCCCGTGTGTGAAACTCACCCGCTTTTCCGGTGATTCCCTGGCAAATGACCCGGGTTTCTTCGTCGATCAAAATGCTCATGGCTGGCGGTAGCTTTCGTGTTGAATGGGCGGGCTTTTCGTCTTGCGCGGGCGGGTATCTCAGGCGGCGGTGGCGGCAGCGACCACTTTCTTCGCGGCATCGGTGAGGTCGTCCGCGTTGATGATGTTGTAACCACTGGTGGCTAGGATTTCGCGGCCTTGTTCGACTTCCGTTCCCTCCAGCCGCACCACGAGGGGCACATTGAAGCCGACCGATTCATACGCCTCGCGAATGGCCTCGGCGATGGTCGTGCAACGCATGATGCCGCCGAAGATATTCACCAGCACGGCGCGGACATGTTCGTCGGAGAGCAAGATGCGGAAGGCTTCGGTCACCTGTTCCACGTTGGCTCCACCGCCGACATCCAGGAAGTTGGCCGGCTCACCACCGTGAAGTTTAATCAGGTCCATGGTACTCATGGCCAGGCCGGCGCCGTTGACCAGGCAGCCGATGTTGCCGTCCAGCTTCACGAAACTCAATCCCGCCTGCTCGGCGCGAGTTTCGGTTGGCTCCTCTTCGCTGAGGTCCCGCACCTCGGCCAAGTTGGGATGCCGAAAGAGGGCGTTGTCATCGAAGGTGATCTTCGCGTCGAGGGCCAGCAATTCGCCGGAGCCGGTCACAACCAGCGGATTGATTTCCGCCAGGCTGCAATCCTGTTCGACGAAGACTTTGCAAAGCCCGCGCATGAACTTCTCCGCGGACCGCACGCTCTTTCCGGAGAGGCCCAGCTTCGCGGCGAGCTTGCGTGCTTGGTAACTATGCAGGCCGGCATCGGGGTGGAACGGTTCGCGAAAAATCAGTTCCGGCGTTTTGGCGGCGACGTCTTCAATGTTCATGCCCCCTTCGCTGGAGACCATCAGCACGGGCCGCTGGCTGCCGCGATCGACCACGATGCCCAAGTAGAGTTCGCGGGCAATGTCGCAACCAGCTTCGACCAAAACTTGGCGAACGACACGGCCTTCGGGTCCCGTTTGGATCGTGACGAGCGGTTCGTCCAGAATATTCCGAGCCACGCTCTCCGCCTCCTCGGCGGACTTCACGAGCTGCACGCCGTGTTGTTCGGGGCGGGTCTTGATCGTACCCTTGCCGCGCCCTCCGGCGTGGATCTGGGCTTTCACCACGGCCAAGCTGCCGCCCAATTCGCGGAAGGCGGCAGCGGCCTGGTCCGGCGTGCGGGCCACGATGCTTTGGGGAACGGGAACCCCCGCCTGGCGGAGGATTTCCTTGGCCTGATACTCATGAATTTTCATGCCCGCTCGCTTTCGCTGGACGATCGATTCGAGAGCCGGGGAGACGCGAGATGCGGAGAATTGTCCGCCTTGAGCCCCGGAGCCGGCGGATTATAGGACGCCCCGTCGAAGGTGGTCAAGCGGCGCGGCGAAGGGGGAACAGCTTGTTGAGTATTTCCACGCGCTAGGTAAGCCTGCTGCGCCTTCCAGACTCGGGCCGCTCTCCGAGTTAGAGAGCACCTGGAAGATAGGGGTTTGCATCCATGCAGCGTATGACACAATTCGACCGTCCGGATTCACGCTCTTTTACCTGGATCGAACCGGTGATCGATGTCAATCCAAACAACGTGAAATACATTCTGAACCAAAAAGCCGATGGCTCTCATTTGGCTTTGGATCTTAATTTGCCAGGGCCTCGCTAGTAGATGTTCAGGCACCCCCTTAAACCCGCCGAAAGCCTTTACTCTTTCAATTTGGATTACGTGCGAATGCAGGCTCTTGTTGGGAACTAAATCCTTGAATCGCATCGCTCCGTAATCGCATAATCTTTTAAGGAGTGTTTTGCCAAAATCATTTGGAAGTCTGTCTATACGAAAAACGTCGTGATCTTGCTGAAGATGCCTGAAACACCAAAGGATGCGGTCAGTAGGCACTTCTGGTTTTGGAATACGACCCTGCAATGGTGGCGGATCGACTTTAATTGCCTTTTTTGGTTTTGGCTGTTTCCTGCCCATTGATTTTCGACATGTAGAATTTCTTCATAGTTGTTTCATCAATGATTGCCGTCGAATCTGCGTCGTATGGAATGTCACCGCGAGCCTCTTTCCATGGAGTTTCGCTGCACGCTAGACGCTCTAGGTCGAACGCAGACAGTCCACCGTATGCCTCCATGACATCAGCAATATGTTGTGAAATATATTTCGGAACATCCCATTTGGGATTGCCGTTTCTGATTGGCTCGTCATCGAACCGCTTATACTTAGCAAACAATTCTGGCTGAATTGGGCCAAAAATTCCCGCTTGAAACTTCTGAGGGAAAAGCGGCTTCTCATAAATTGCCAGGAACCAGGCTTGGGAATAATAAACGAGCTTCTGGAGCTTTAGGTTTGTGACCAAGTCGCCATGGGTTCGGCAAAAATCCAAAATTAAATCAGCCACGACGTCGGCTGTGATCTTTGGCAAAGAAATTCGACGGATTTCTCCTTGTGGAATGAGCGTTTCAACCATTCGAGAGGCTTCGCCCCTGGCGGAACTGTCAACAGTATCGCCGGCAATGCTATCAACAACGCGAATGGCCGGCTTTCCGGCAACCGTAGCCCCGCGAGAGGCTGGTCCTAATGAATAAGAACTCGAATTATCTATGCTGCTCATTCTTTCTCGTCCAGGTGTCTTTGCTTTTCTTTGCGGTAACTCTCATAAGTCTTTTCTAATGCCGAAATGAGACTAGGGATATTTTTGGGTTGAATAACAATTCTTGCTACACAGTGCCCGTCAATATGCTCCACGTTTCGCGCCTCTTCCTTGATTTCCTCACTATCAACATCGACAACCAATGGGGCCTGGGCATCAAAGAAGAAAAAATGGAACGTATCTGTCTCGCAACGAATAAGTACGTGATTGGAGTAAACCGCCCTTACGTCCGGGGAGAGGATTCTTTTTATGGGAACTATTTTATAGGTAGCTTCATCATTTTGATGCGAAATAGACTTCGGTTCTTCTGCTACTGACTTTTTACTTCTTCCTCTAGACGATCCATTCTTCGCTGGCGTCGTTTTTTTTGATTTTCCCATCTGAAAGTCTCAATCAAATTGATCCGGCTGGCCGGATGAGCGCAAAAAACAAGCCACTTGCTCAACGCAAGCGGCCCCGTCCCCGTCCAGGAGAATGGACAATCATTGCTCCCGGACCTCCTTGTCCTTCCGCAGGCCGCCTAAGCAGCCATTCTATATTTTTATACGATCAACTATCTTGTGCGCCGGAAATTCGACGCAAGCGGTTTTCCTGAAACAACTTAACGAGATCATCGCGGCATCGTCAAACAAGCCTCATGAACCTGCTTACATACGTACCATTACACACAGATCGGTATTATACGGCACTAAACAGTACAAAACAACATAATCGTAACACCGTTCAGCAAATTCCGTGCCATCCGTCGAAAGTCAGGATTCAAACCGGATTCAAATTGTTCCACTACCAACGAAAGGAACAACTCGTCAAGAATTTTCTCGCGTCAGCTCTTCGCGGAGCCATTCCCATTGGCGCCGCAATCCGTCGGCCAGGGGCGTTTGCGGAGCGTATCCTAATTCATCCTGGCTGCGGCGGATATCAGCGTAGGTCCGCTCGACGTCGCCAGGTTGGGCGGGAAGCGTTTTGATTCGCGGTGTCTTGCCCGTCACTTGTCCCAACATTTCGATCAGGTCCCGCAAGGAGACAGGCGAACTGCCCCCCAGGTTGTAAATCCGAAAGACGGGAGCGTCGGATTTCTCGCAGCGGGATAAGGAAGCCAGCATGCCCTGCACGATGTCATCAACGAAGGTGTAATCCCGGCTCGTGCTCCCATCGCCGAACATGGGGAGCGGTTCATCCCGCGCCAACAGCCGCAGGAATTTGTTGATCGCCAAATCGGGACGCTGGCGCGGTCCGTACACGGTGAAAAACCGCAAGCAGTGAATCGAGAGCCCGTGCAAATGATGGTACGTGTGGCAGAGCAATTCGCCGGCCCGCTTCGTGGACGCGTAAGGGCTGATGGGGTAATCAACCGGATCTTCCTCGGAAAACGGGACCTTGCGGTTGTTGCCATACACGCTGGAACTGGAGGCGAACTGGAAGGTCTTCACGCCGGCTTGCACCGCCGCGTCGAGCAGGTGCGTGGTGCCGTCCAGATTCACGGACACGTATTCGTGCGGGCTTTCAATGCTGGGCCGCACGCCCGCCAAGGCCGCCAAATGCACGACGGCGGACAGCGATTGTTGCTCGAAGATGTTCCGCACGGCGGCGCGGTCCCGGATATCGGCCTCCACGAAACGAAAGGCCGGATATTGCTCGAGCACGGCCAGGTTTCGCCGTTTGGTCGTGGCCGGATAAAAGGGATGAAAGTTATCCAGCCCGAGCACGGCATGCCCGGCTTGCAAGAGCTGTTCCGCCAGGTGGGAGCCAATGAAACCGGCGGCTCCCGTGATGAGAATACTCGGCGCGTCGTCAGAAGCCATGTCGGTTGTTGTGGGTGCGGCGGCTCAATGAAGACCAATGAATAGTAGCGTAGTGAAAGGGGCTGTCAGCGCTTCGATCTTCCACGATGGTCCGGCAGGCGTCCAGTCCGCAGTTGCTGCTGGAGGAACAAGGGCAGCTTCTCGGTCGGTGAGGCGACATGTTGATGCGGCTGCTTCATGGGCCGCTGGAACAGGGCCGTGGCGACCGACGGAGCATGCACGGAACTCGGGTCCATCTCATGGAATGCCCGGCTGGCGGTGCGTGGTCCAAGCGGAGATACCAGCGTGGCGGCGGCGCCTTGCACCTCGGGCTGCAATTCTATCGGAGCCGCCGGGTCGCTCGCTGCCGAGTTCACAGGCGGCCCTTGCGGTTCAGGGTGAATATCAGCCGCGGACGTGTTGTTCAATTCCGGCCCCGCGAGCGGCGCCGCAACGGGCTCCCCCGGTGCTTGGACGCGTGTCTCCGAGAGGATCACCGGACCGCCAGGCGTCACGGTTTCGGTAGCGCTACCGGGACGCACAATTTGCTTCTCCACCGCGTCGAGCGGGAGCGGCCCCCAGCGTAGCTGATCAGCCGGTACATTCGGCCCGGCTGGCGGAACCGATTTCTGAGAGATGTAGTTGGGAGCCACGTCCCATGCCCGGGATGGCGACTGAGCCCCTGGGACCGCCCCCGTTGTGTACAACGGATGGCCGATGGGGAAGGAGAGCGTGGAAGGCGTCGCGGCCACTACTTTCTGCTGTTTCGCGGAGGAGACCCGATCTTGAGTCGCTGCCACTTTCCGCCCACGCTTGGCCACGCGATCGAACAATACATTCAATAAGCCCGGGGACGGTTTGTGCTTCGTTTGTGCCAAGCGGTTGCCTGGGGCCGCAGTGCGATTCGCGGATGTGGCAGCCGGTGGAGGTGTCCCGAGGGTTTGTGTCTTGGGTGCCGGGGGCGGCGGCTCGTGTCGCACGACCGGCGAGGGCCAGGGTATCGGGAAGGGTTGGACCGGGTCCGCATAGCGCGGCGATTGCGCGGGCGGAGGCGCTCCGGCCCGCGTTGGGCCGCTCGCTCCTGGCTCCAAGGTGACCAACTGTGGTATCCGCTTCGGCGGCGTGTGTGTCACGGTGGGCGATGGCTCCGGATCTTGTTTCTCGCCGGTGGGATGCGGCTCGGTTCCGGTCGTTTCCTTGGCCGGAGGTTTCGCCCGATTCGGCGTCTCCGCTTCCGCCGGGTCGAAGTCGGGCCAGTTCGAGGGGATCTCGATCCGGGGCTGGTCCAGCAAGGCGTCGCTTCGGAGCGTCGCGGCGGGCTCGCGCGGTGCTTGCCCAGGTTCCGACAGCATCGAAGATTCCGGAAGCGAATCGTCGTCGAACTCCTGTTCCAGAGGTCGTGTGGCTTGGATGCCATGGGGCGGCAACACGGAACTCTCATCCGGCCTCGCCGGTAGCGGAGACGTACGCATTTCCGCGTCGAGCGTCATGCCCTGCGGCATGATCTCCACGGGCGTGGGTCCCGAGATGATTTCCACCGGCATCGCAGGGGGGCAGCCGCACCATTCCGCCGGCCAGTCCCTCCAGCATGTGGCGTGATAGCCGTAGCCTAACTGCATCCCGGGAGGCACGCATTGCGGTCCGCGAGCGTGCTTGGTGGACGGAGCCGGAGATGTCGCCGGAATTTCGTGCGAGAATTGCACCTGGCAGCCGGCCAGCAGGGCGGCGATGCCCAGCCAGGGAACGCGGCTCCAATTCCAATTTCCATGATTTGTCTTCGCGTGCATCGTTCGTTACTCGCGGTTTTTTGCCTGGCACGTGGCGGGACGGCCTGCAAGCACGCTCCCTCTCACCGGAAGCGCGGGCTGATCGGAGCCTGGGTCTCGGCATCCGATTACGTCGTTTGTCGCCGTTGTATCCATACCTTTGTTCCTGGCCGTGTCACTTGCCCCCGAGCGACGCTACTCCTCCGCGGGACCCGCGTTAAAAGAAGCCGCGCGAGCCACGCTCGGTAAAGAAGCGAATTCCGGAGACGGTCTGCGTTCCCAACGTGGTGAAGCCCAGCAA
>JANQPP010000017.1 GCA_028289405.1 Pirellulales bacterium | reverse complement strand
CGCGATGTCGCTCCCCAATTGATCGCGCGGCAACTGGCCGACATCGGCTGCCCGCTGTGGACGGTCGCGTTTGGCGATCCTCGCGGGTCGAGCGAGGCTCGGGACGTGGCCGTGAGTGAATTGCTCTCGGCTCCTTCGGTCTTCGTAAAAAACCCTTTGGATATCCTCGGCACGGTCCGCATCGATGGTTACGCCAACCAAGAAGTTTCCGTGCAGATGTGGTTCGAGGCCGCCAGGGGGAAGTTGGAGCAGGTCGACGAAACGTCCCTGCGGGCCGATCAAGACGAGCCGCGACAAACCGTGGAACTTTCTCACACGCCGACTGTTCCCGGTGAATACAAGCTGCTCGTGAAGGCTCCTCCCCGCCCGGGCGAATTGATCACCACGAACAATGAGCTGGCCACGTTCATTACGGTGAAGCCCGGGGGACTTAATGTGCTGTACCTCGAAGGCACGTTGCGCCGCGAGCAGACATTTTTGCGCCGCGCGCTGGATGCCTCGCCGGACATCGAAATGGATTTTCAGTGGTTCGACTCACGTCAACGCGGTGAGTGGCCACGTCCCATGCCGGAAGCGTTCGAACCGGGAAAATACGATGTCTACATCCTTGGAGATTTGGACTCTACCTTCTTTCGCGAGGAAGACCTCGCGGAACTTGCCCGCCGTGTAAGCGAAGGAGCCGGATTGCTGATGCTAGGCGGTACCCATAGCTTCGGCCCGGGGGGCTACGCGGAAACACCGCTGGCGGAAGTCTTGCCCGTTTCCATGAACCGTTTCGAACGCCAAAAACTGGATGCTCCCGCGCGGAGCGACGTGCATTGGCAACAGCCGCTGAAAATGCTGCCGACCGATCCTTTAGGACGCATGAGCTTCGTAATGCGGATCGGGGGGGCCGTACCGCCGGAAGAAGTTTGGTCGACGTTGCCGCCTTTGGCCGGGGGCAATCGGCTAACGCCTTCCAATCGCGGCAAGGTCTGGGCCGAGGGACCAGGCAGGGAACCACTGCTGATCGTGGATGATTTCGGACAGGGCCGCGCCATGGCATTTGCCGGCGACACCACCTGGCAATGGGCCATGCGGGGTTTCGCCGATACACACCGGCGGTTCTGGCGTCAAGTGATTCTGTGGCTAGCACGGCAAGACACTCGCACGGAAGGTTCCGTCTGGATCGAACTGCCGCAGCGGCGATTCGCTCCGACATCGAAAGTGGAGTTTCGTGTCGGAGCGCTCGATGCTCAAGGGACTCCGGTCCGCGATGCGAATTTCTCCGCTGAGGTGCAGCAACCGGATGGCTCTCGCGTCGTGGTTCCGCTCGCGCGCCGAGGCGAGGATTGGTGGGGAACATTCGTCGAGACGCGCGAAGCGGGCGACTACGTCGTGCGGGTTACAGCCGATGCCGAGAATGTGCCGCTGGGTTCCACCGAAGCGAGATTTCTTGTTTTTGACCAAGACTTGGAATTGGACAATCCCGCCGCGGATCCAACGTTGTTGGCCAGCCTCTCCCAAATCACGTCGGAGGCCGAGGGAAAGATTCTAGCTCCAGAGGAGCTTCCTACATTCTTGGAGGAATTAAGCGAAAACCCACCACGTTTCGAAGTGACGCTGCAAAGAAAGCTGACGCTGTGGGACAATTGGCCGTTTTTTCTGCTGTTCATCGGTGTGCTTTGCACCGAGTGGTTTCTCCGGAAACGCTGGGGATTGGCATGATCGAAGTGGCGTCGGTGAATTGGACAATCGAGTTTGCGTGAGGAAATACCATGCCCATCGCGGCGATCACCAAGGATTTGATGTCCGTCTCCCGCTATGAAGGGGCAGTGCGGGCTCACGGCAACGAGATCCGCGTTTTTCATAGCGCTGATCAACTGGAATCCGCCGCTTGGCAGCTTGTTCTGCTAGACTTGGACGCGCTGGAAGGTCCCGTCGAGGAAGCGGTGGAACTAATCCGGCGCCGTGCCCCGGGCGCAAGCTTGATTGCGTTTGGGCCTCATGTCCGCAAAGACCGCTTGTCGGCAGCGCGGCAAGCCGGTTGCGACGCCGTGCTGAGCCGTGGTGAATTCATGCAGCGGGCAGTGGAAATCATCGCTTCGCCGCCAAAACACGATGCTTCCGATTCGGCTTGAGGCCATCGCGCGACCAAGCGACGCGTCACTCGATTTCGAAAATAGCCTCGATTTCCACGGTGATGTTGCCGGGAAGAGAGCCCATGCCGACGGCACTGCGGGCTCCCACGCCGCGCTCCGCGCCAAACACTTGGGCGAACAATTCGCTACAGCCGTTGATCACCGCCGGATGCTGGCCAAAAGAGGGATCGGCATTGACCATGCCCAGGAGTTTAATGACACGCTTCACCCGGCTCAAATCTCCCAATTCGCTCTTCAAAGTTGCTAGGATGGCTAGTCCCGTTTGTCGGGCCGCGTCGTAGCCTCCTTGTTGGTCGGTATCCACGCCCACCTTGCCGGAGATCAAGGTTCCATCGCTGCGAAGCGGTCCGTGTCCCGACGCGTAGGCCATCGACCCGGTGATGACCAAGGGCCGATACACGCCTTGTGGTTTGGGAGCGGGGGGCAGTTCGTGCCCCAATTCGGCAAGCCGGGCTTCCGGAGTGGAGGAATTCGACATCGGTTGTCCTCTGTCAGTGATGGTGGTGGTGAATCGAATCGCGAAAGGTCAACTATGCTGGCCATGTTCATGCACGAAGTCAACCAGTCGGCGCACATTGTCCACTGGGGTTTGTGGCAAGACGCCATGTCCCAAGTTAAAGATGTGGCCGGGGCGATGGGCGGCTTCCCGGAGGATATCGGCTGCCCGCTGTTCAATGAGATCCTGATCCGCGAGCAGTACCGTCGGATCCAGATTGCCCTGGATCGCCTTATGGGGGCCGACGAGGTCCCAGGCGTCGCCGAGGGAGATCCGCCAATCGACCCCGACTACGCTTCCGCCCGCTTCCGACATGGCAGGAAGCAAGGCCGGATTGCCCGTGCCGAAATGGATCACGGGGACATGCGGCGGCAGATCGGCCAAAGCGAGTTGCGTGTAGGGGAGCACCAATTCGCGATAGTCGGTGGGATTCAGGCAGCCGACCCAACTATCGAAGATCTGCACGGCTTGGGCTCCCGCCGCGATTTGAGCCTGAAGGTAGCGATTGATCGACCGCGCCAAGCGTTGCAGCAACTCGTGCCAGGCTCCACGGTCCCGGTACATCAAAGTTTTCGTGTGCAGATGATTTCGGCTGGAGCGCCCGTCGATCATGTAGCTGGCCAGCGTAAACGGAGCCCCGGCGAAACCGATCACGGGAATCGCCTTGGGCAAACCTGCCCGGGTTTCACGGACCGTTTCCATCACGAAGTCGAGGGAGGACATATTGTCGATCTCGAGCACGCGGTCGACATCCGACGCTTCGCGGACCGGGTTGTGGATCACCGGCCCTTCCCCGGCTTCGAATTCCAAATCGAGCCCCATCGGCTCGAGGATCGGCAGCAAATCGCTGAAGATGATGGCCGCGTCCACGCCCAGGATGTCCACGGCCGTAATCATGATCTCGGCACACAGCCCGGGATTTTTGCAAAGTTCCAAGAAAGTGGTTTTTTCACGAATCGCCCGGTATTCGGGCATGTACCGCCCGGCTTGCCGCATGAGCCAAATCGGTACCCGCTCGACGGTTTCTCGTCGGCAGGCCCGCATGAACGGGCTGTCATACCAGGCTTTTTCCGTGTCATCCGGCTGATCGCCGGCAGGAAGTGGTCGCTCTAAAACAGAGACGGCTCGTCGCTTTCTCTCCAAGACCTCCTTGGCGTCACGAGCCGCGGCGACGACGAGCTGTCCCAGCTTAAATACGTCCGGCTCGATGTCGACAGAAAACTCGCGCTCGCGCAGGCGTTCACTCGTGGACGGACCGATGGATGCCACCGCCATGCTCCGTGCCTGATCGAGCAATCGCTCCGCAACGCCAGCATTTCGGGCCACTCGAAGCACATGATCCACCTGGGGCGCGGAAGTAAACATCAACACATCCCGCTCACCAGCCGCGACAGCCTGCACATTCTGCTCCAGCGGCCCGCAATCGTCCGGCAGCCCCCACTGATACACTCGCAGGTTGAAGACCCGAGCCCCACGCGCCTCAAGCCCAGCAATCAGGCTGGGATTCGTACGGCCATATTCTTGCAGTCCCACCATTTCATTCGCCACGGGGAGATGGGCATCGATCACGCCGAGCACTTCCCGCCAGGTGTTCGGGGGTGGCACAGTAAAGGTCGGAGCGATGCCCAATTCCCGCAGTGCGGCGACCGGTTTGGGGCCGCGTGCCACCGTGCGAATGTCCTGTAGGGCGTGCAGGAAACGCTCCCGTTCCACGTGCCGTTCGATTTGCTCCAAGAGGTACCGCACGCCAACTCCGGTCATGAACAGCACAATGTCCATCTCTCCGGCCAAAATCCGATTGGCGAAATCCACGGCATCGGGGTTTTCAATCAAAGGGACTTCGCGCATGGAAGGGCTTACGAACGGCTCTCCGCCCAATTTTCGAATGAGCTGTTCGGTTTCGTCGCGGCGGCGGCTCTCGAAGGCCGCCACACGAAGTCCGTCAAAGTTTGTCATGTTTGACGCCATCGGATCGGTTTCCCGGTTGTCTGAATCGCCGAATGGGCGGCTGCGGAAATCAATGCTCAAACTTTCTTCATTCAGGAATCATGCTAGCTCATAGCCACGTTTGGGCGAAGGGTGTGCGTATTTTGGCGAAACGCCGGGCATGCGTAGGCAGTCCGCTAGTTCGCTGTCCGCGAGCCGCGTAGAATGGGGGATTCGCCATGTTGGCGCCATGCGCGTGGTGTGCAATTTCCTCCGCCGTCTCTCACTTCGGAAGCCGAATCCATGGGTTTGCCGCAGGTTGCCATCGTGGGCCGCCCCAATGTGGGCAAGTCCAGCATCTTCAATTGGCTGGCTGGGCGGCGTTTGGCCATCGTGGACGACATGGCGGGCGTCACGCGCGACCGCATGGTCAGTGAAATCGACGGCTTCGATATCCCGTTCGAACTGATCGATACCGGCGGCTATGGCATCGTGGATAAGGATGATCTCACGGCGGACATCGTGGCCCAGATCGACGTCGCCCTGCACGAGGCGGACGTGATCTTGTTCGTGGTGGATGCCCGCGCGGGCGTTGCGCCCTTGGATGAAGAAGTGGCGCAGCGGCTGAGGGGTGTGAACAAGCCCGTGATCTGTCTGGCGAACAAGGCCGACACGCCCAAACTGCAAAACCATGCCCACGAATTCGCCGCGCTGGGTTGGGGGAATCCGCTTCCCGTCAGTGCCCACCAAAACTTGGGCCGGGCTGAGCTAGAAGAAACGCTGGTTCCACATTTGGAAGCGTGCACTGCGGGAGAGACGGAGGATGCGGCAGCCGAGCCCGAGATGAAGATCGCCATCGTGGGACGCCGCAATACCGGCAAAAGTACGTTCGTGAATTCCTTGGTGCAGGCGGAGCGGATGATCACCAGCGAAGTGCCGGGCACGACGCGTGATAGCGTCGATATCCGCTTCGAACTAGACGGCAAGCCGTTCTTGGCGATCGATACGCCCGGATTCCGCCGCCAGAAGAGCTTCGCGGACGACGTGGAATACTATGGCCTGCACCGTGCCCAACGCAGCATCCGCCGCGCGGACGTCTGCCTGATTTTCTTCGATGCGGCTGAGGAAATCAGCAAGGTGGACAAACAGATCGTGGATTACGTCGAGACGCAGTTCAAACCGTGCTTGTTCGTGGTCAATAAATGGGATCTGCTAGCCGACAAGGCGCGGACGGGGGAATGGGCGGAGTACCTGCACGACACCTTCCGGAGCATGCTGCATGTCCCCATCGCTTTTATCACGGGAAAGACGGGCAGGAACATCAAGACGCTACTGAACCATGCCCAGATGCTCTTTCGCCAATCGAGGCAACGGCTCCCCACCGCCGAAGTGAACCGGTTGATTCAAATGGCGCTCGACCAAAATCCGCCGCCATTACATTACCACCGTCGGGCAAAGGTGTATTACGCGGTCCAGTCCAGTATTCAGCCGCCCACGATTGTGCTCTTTTGCAACATGCCGGATGCCTTCACGAAACCGTATCAAAGGTACCTGGTCAACTATTTGCGGGATTGGACTCCCTACCCTGAGGTGCCGATCCGCCTGTTGATCCGGAAACGGGAAAGCAGCTCCCAAGAGACTCGCGTAAACACGCGCTGAGCCCCACCGCGCGACTTCTTTCTCGTTCCTTAGTCAGGAGACAGGCTCTTCTCGGCGCGAACGACGGCCCACATTTGTCGTTTCCAAACCATGGTCGTGGCGGCGAAACCGGCCTCATGAAGCTTCGTGGTCTGCGCGGCGACGGTTTCGTGACAATCATCCCCACTGACTCGGGGTTGATCGAATTGCTCGATGTTTCGGTCTTGCCAGCGTTGCAAGTTTTCCACCATGTCGGACGAAATTTTGCCGGACCGGCTGACTTGATTCATGTGCTCGGCCCAGGCTTGTAAATCGGCGAGATACTGGTTGTCGCTTTCGGCTCGAAACTCATCTCCATTAAGAAACGACCCTTCCTCGACGAGACCTGCGTGGATTTGGCGAAAGAGCCCCGATTTTTCCTGGGCGTCTAAATGGTGGATCGCCGACATGCTAACCACCAGCCCGGGCCGTTCGTTCAGCAGTGGCATCCAATCGTCCTGCAGCCGCTGATGGATTGTCGTCGCGCGATCTCCGAATCGCGCTAGCCGCCGTTGTGCCAATTCCAAAAACGCGGCGGATTGGTCCAGCACGACGCCACGTGCCTGGGAGAATTTCTCCAATAGGCGCTCCATCAGTCGCCCTGATCCGCCGCCAATGTCGAGCATGAGGAACGAAGCTTCGCGCGGATAAGGCAGCCTGGCAAGAATCACATCCTGGATTTCCCGGTAGCAAGGATGGATCATGTCGGCGGCCATGTCGTACTGTTCGGCCAATTCCCGCCGATTCCAACGATAGTCGCCCATGGACCGCCTCCTCCAATTTGGAACCAAAAACGTGATGAATATGGCGTGACTCGCTTCGCGCCCTATGGCTTATTCCATAGAAACCGAATCTTGTCCACGGGTTCGCGGTAGCTAGCAATCCCTGAAGAAAGTATCGAGTTCAAGAAACGCTCGGCCAATCCGCCGAGTGGAAAATTAAAGCTTCGGACCGCTCGGCGAGAACCTGCTCGTACGGTAGAATTCCAGTAGGCTTGGCAGGCCGTCGCGGCGACGAAGGTTTGCTGGCGGCTGAGTGGAACAGTCTGTCATTCCAGGGCAAGCAGGCGGAAGGAGAATTCGAATGTCTGTCGGAAATATATGCGTGCGGAATGTGGATACGGTTTCCCCGGACGACTCCGCGCAATTGGCTGCCGGGCGGATGCACGACCACAAGGTGGGAACCCTCGTCGTCCAAAATACCGAGGGAAGGCCGGTGGGCATCATCACCGACCGTGATTTGGCCATTCGGGTAATCGCTCCGGGACTCGACGTCACAACCACGGACGTGGCCGATGTGATGACCAGCACGCCGGAAACTGTCACCGAAGACACGCCCATTGAATCGGCGCTACGGCTGATGCGTTCCGGCCCCTATCGTCGGCTCCCTGTCGTGGATTCCCATGGGACCTTGGTTGGCCTCATCAGCCTGGATGATATGCTCAAACACCTCGTTGATGAGTTCGATCAAATCACCGAATTGCTGCAAGAGGAAAGCCCCGACAGCCTCGCGAAAGAGTAAAGAGCCTGGAGACAAAACACCTCAGCATCCGCGAAATTCTGTCCCAGCGGCCGTGAAACGCCGATGGGCGAAAGTCAGTGAAGGCTTTGTCCGTTGGCTTTAACTTCTCGGAGTACAGCCCGCCCTATGGCGGATTATGGACCAGCCACCATTCGGCTTGGTTTCTGCATGTGCCGCGAGGTCTGACCATAATCCGCTGCCGTGCTTCTTGTCCAATGGATCGGCCTGTCCCCCATCATCCGAGATCTCTCCTGGTTGGCTGAGTCTCCGTGAATAGACTGTTCGAAAACAGAAGTCGCTGGTGACATTTCGGCCTTTTTCCTTGTGGGACACGAATGCTCAGCGCCGATTTTTAGCCATATGTACGGTGAGACGGTCCAGTCCGCGCGACACATGATTCGCGCATGCCGTCCCGAAAAACTCCCACTGCGCCAAAAACTGGAGGAAAAGGATTACGATCGGCATGGAATTCCCTATAATAGCCGACTAAAAATGGGAAGCTTGGACACCTTGGAGGGATTATTCGCTTGCGCAACGATCTTCACCATCAAGATCCGATCGTCATCACCGGCATCGGCCTGGTCACCTCCGTGGGTGACAATCGAGAGACCGCATGGCGTTCGCTATGCGATGGCCAGAGTGGAGTGCGCAAACTCCAAGAAATTTACGGCCTACCCAAAGAATTCCAAATCGGAGCAACGACCGAGATGGAATTGTTCGCTCCGGGCGCCGTGAAGATTATTCGGATGTGCGAGCGTGCCGCGGCGGAAGCTTGGGAAGATGCGAAGTTGGAGGAGGGCCAATTCGATCCCCGTCGCTTTGGCTGCGCGATCAGCAGCCACATGGGCGATCCCACTTTCATGCGGGAAAGATTTGGCGTCAAGTCGCAATCGAAGGAGCCCATGCCTCCATGGTGGCACCAATGGTTGCCAAACTCCGCTTGCTCCTTCATCGCGAATCAGCATGGCCTGTTGGGACCGCGGCTCTGCCATTCCACCGCGTGTGCCAGCAGCATGATGGATATCCTGGCCGCCGTGCGGGGGATACAGGATGGACAGTGCGATATCGCTTTGGCCGGGGGAGGCGAAGCGATTGATCCTTTGATGGCGGCCGGTTTTCACCGCATGCGCGTTCTCGCCGCTCATGAGGATCCCGTGCAAGCGTGTCGTCCATTCGACCGGGACCGTAACGGATTCGTCATGGGCGAAGGCGCCTCGATGATGATCTTTGAAAGGCTGAGCCACGCTCGATCAAGAGGGGCAAACATTTATGCGGAGTTCCTGGGTGGCACCATGCATGCCGAGGCCCACCACGTCACGGGTCTAGGCGAATCGGGGGAGACCCTAGCCCACGCCATCCAAGAAACGCTGCGGAAGTCCGGAATCACCGCGCGGGACATCGGCTACATCAACGCCCATGGTACGGGCACGCAACAAAACGATATCGTCGAAAGCAAAGCCATTCACCAGGCGCTCGGCAAATCGGCGATGGACACGTGTGTCAGTTCGACCAAATCCATGCTAGGCCATCTAGTCAACGCGGCCGGGGGCGTGGAAACTGCGGTCACTGCCTTGGCGTTGCGAGACGGCCACCTGCCCCCCACGTTGAATCTGGTCTCTCCGGATCCGGCTTGCGATTTGGACTGCGTCCCACTTGTCGCGCGGAAACGAAATGTCGAATTCGCATTGAAGTTGTCGGTCGCCTTTGGGGGACATCTCGTGGCGATCGCATTGCGGCGGTGGCCACGCGAACAGAACGGCGTCAAGACAGGCGGCGAACTACGTGTCGCGTAGCGTTCCCGCTCAGCCAATTTGGTTCGTCGGGCGACCAGGACGAACTCCGCTCCGCGTGCCAGCTACCAAGCCGCGCATGAATGACGCGGCGTGGTTCATTGGTCGAGTGTCGATTTTCTCCGTAACACATGATGATAGTGCTGTGCAAACCGATGCGACTCATCTCGGACGTATTGCAGCAGGCGTAAAGCGTAAGAATGGCGGCTCAAACGTAGCGGCGCGTCCTGGCCCATCACGAATACCTCCTCCTCGCGTTTCGCCAAGGAGAGCACGGTAGGCGGTGTGATTTCCAATGCCCGAAACGCGGCCGCTCCGGCGTTGAGCTGTCCCTTTCCTCCGTCGATAAGCAGAATATCGGGAAACGTTGCACCTTCGTCCTGCAGGCGTTGAAACCGCCGCGAAACGACTTCGTGAATGCTGGCATAGTCATCGATGCCCTCCACGCCGCGAATACGAAATCGCCGGTAGCCGGGCTTGAACGGCAATCCATCAATAAACTGCACCAGGCTGGCCACGGTTTCGCCGCCCCCCAAGTGGGCGATGTCCACGCCTTCAATCACTCGGGGAGTCGCGGTCAGCTTGAGAATTTTCTGCAGGCCGCCGAGGCCCTTTTTCGGATGAATGTAAAACACCTCGGGCTGGACATGCTTGTCGAGTTCCCCTCGTTCGTCCAGCCGCTCCAGCATGCGGATCTCATCCCGCAAACGGGCCGCTTTTTCGAATTCCAATTGCTCCGCGGCGGATTCCATTTCCTTCCGCATTTCATTGAGGAGCCGTGTCCGGCCGCCTTCCAAAAAAGTCTGCAACCGCTGGATGTCCCGCCGGTAGTCTTCTTTGGAAATCCGCAGATTGCAGGGTGCGGTGCATTGGTTGATGGAAGCCAGCAGGCAGGGACGAAACCACTTCCAACGCTCGTCCTCGGCTTCGATATCCAGCTCGCACGTGCGAAATTTGAAAATCTTTTGCAGTACTTGGATCGCGCCTCGCAAGCTTCCCGCGTTGGCGAAGGGGCCATACAGCTTAACTCCCTTCTCGCGTGGTTCCCGCGTGAAGGTTATACGAGGAAAATCTTCCCGCGTGGTAATTTGCAGATAGGGAAAGCTCTTGTCGTCCTTGAGTTCCTTATTGAACTTCGGCTGGACATCCTTCACCAATCGGGCTTCCATCAACAGGGCGTCGACTTCGCTTTCGGTCTCCACGCAGTCGATATCGCCGATTTCTTGGACCAGGCTGGCGGTGCGGCGGTCTTCGGCGGCGGCCTGCAGAAAATAGCTCCCGGCTCGGGCTCGCAGATTTTTGGCCTTGCCGATGTAGATCACCACGCCCGCGCGGTTTTTTAGCAGGTAGACACCGGGGGCCTGTGGGAATTCCCGAACTTTCGCGGCGGCCTTGCGAAATCCGTACTCTTCATCCTTTGCTGGAGGAGAACTCATGCGGTCGCGCGCTCCCTTGCCGTCGATTCCTGCTTCCATTTTGCCTCGAATATTGTAGTACATGGAGGCGGGACCGGCTTCCCAGATAGCGCGTCGTTTCCCTGCCGATCGCTCGAACGGACGATCTGGCCACGGCGGACCAAGTCTCAACGAGAGAGGGCCTGCTCGTAAACTTCCACCGTTTGGCGGAGCATGGTTTCCAGGGAAAATTTTTCCGACATCTGTCCAGATGCGGCAGAGAATTTCTGCCGGAGGGATACGTCTTCGATGAGCCGGCGGAGCGCGGCGCCCAATTCGTCGGCCCGCATGGACGGCACTAGAAATCCGTTGACCTCAGGCATCACGGCATTGGCCACTCCGCCTACATGGGTCGCGACGATCGGCAATCCAGCCGCCACGGCTTCGATGATTACGTACGGCATGCCCTCGTACCGGCTAGAGAGAGCGAAAACATCGAAGGCGGACATGGCCGTCTCACCATCCAACTCGCCTGGGAAGCGGCAGTGTTCGAGAACCCCCAAACTTCGGGCAAGTTGCTGGATTTCCCAAAGCATGTCGCCCGTGCCCACCATGACCAACACGGCATGCTGCTGAGCGGGCTCCGTCTGGGCAAAGGCCCGCACCATCATCAGCGGGTCCTTTTGCGGAGCCAATCGGCCGATCCATCCCACGACGAGCGCGTCCTGGTGGATATTCAACTGCTTCCGTAGAGAATCTCGCTGGTCGCCGGGAATCTTGCCGATGCCATTGTAGACCACATGTACTTTCTCCGCGGGAATCTTCAGCGATTGAACCGCATGCTCGGCTTCGTCGGTGGATACGGCAATCACCGCTTGGCAAAACCGCGCCAGCCCACGCTCCGCCCGGCCATAGACCCGCCTCTTCCAAGCCGGCATGGTGGGATCCAACGTGATGAACGCATGCGGCGTGTAGACGCTAGGCCATCCCAAACTCTTGGCCACCAAACGGGCCAACAATCCCCCTTTGGAACTATGGCCATGCACCAGATCGAATGGTCCGAGTTCCCGCAACAGGCCACGCAATTTACGGATCGTTCGTAGATCGTTCGGGCCCGGAAGCCGCCGCATGGGGAGTGGAATTACGTGTTCCGGGGGAAGGTCTTGTATTCGGCGGCGAAACTTCTCATCCGCCCGCAGCGGACAATAGACCAACACCCCCTCCCACCCAAAGCAAGGCAGCCCTTGCAACAAGTCCAGCACGTGGCGCCCCACACCGGCATTCGAGGATTCCACGATTTGGACCACGCGGCGGCAAGCAGTCACGGAATGGGCGATTTCTTGCACCATGAGATTACGGAAAACGACGGGAAGCCGGTTTTGATCCCATCCGAAAAAACAAGCTGGGCATCATGCCGTATCCGGCGAACTTACATTTACCGGCGGACGCGAAAGCATGGCCAAACAAAGCCACAAATGTCGCCAATGCAAACTATCGATGACTAGGCTGTTCACGAGCATGCCAACCAAGGAAGCCAGCAACACCGCATCGAGGAGGATGCTGCTTGGCGAAGCACCATCCCACCCCAGCTTGGCCCACGACGGGAGCATCACGCTGACTAAAAAGACGACCAGGGCCATCACGGCCAGCCAGCCGTTTTCCACGAGGACCCGTAAAAACAAGTTGTGCGTCGCGCCGTGCCCGCGAGCCCCGGGAAAGTCGAATGTTAATTCCGCATGACCCGGCCCGATGCCCCAGGGAGAGTTGACGGCTTCTTGCATGGCCCGACGCTGAAATTGCCAGCGATCGTTATCGTAATCTTGCATTCCCGTGCGTGCCGTAAGCACTTGCTGAAATGAGGGGCTGGAAGAAGAAAAAGCGTACAGCACGCCGCCGAAACAGCTCACGCCGACAAGCCCTGCCAGCATGGTCCGCGTGGGTGCGATTCCCCGGATGCGTCCCATTAGCACGAACGCGCAAAAGACCAGCACGCTGGCGAGCAGATTCACCGCGGCACCACGGGAAAACGTATGTACCACCGCAATCGCCATGCACAAAGCCGCGACAAACCAGCCGGCAGGATGGCGTGTTTCCCTCAAGCAAGGTTTTGCCAAGCAGAACAAGAGAGGGGGCACGAGAAAGGGACCGAACACGTTCGGATCCTCGAAGAGCGCGGTCGCCCTCCCCTTGGCGAGAAACCGGTCAGCCGCAGGAATCAATTCATGATACGCCAACACAGCCACGATGGCAGAAATCCACGCCACGGCCACGTACGTCAGCATGGCCCGCTGTCGGTATTTTTCGGCACTTCCCAAAAAAAGATTATGAAAGACAAACCATAAGGCCGCCAGGTAGATCGTGATTCCGCCATAACGGAGCGCACGGCCCACATCCTCCGCGGCAAACATCGAGCCGGTGACGAGCACCGTCAACACCGCCAAAGAGGCGTACGCCGGCAAAGAAGCGGTATAAAAGTGGCAATAGCCTTGCGCTACGGCGCAAAAAAACAGCACCGGAAATAGCAGGTCCGTAGGCGCGGGCTCCACGAACACGATCCCGCTAAGCAGAATGACCGCCAACCCGAGCACTCGGCTGAACTGGCCCGGCTGGCTGGCAGAAACCACCGGCCAAGTATCACCAACGGTAGCCATACGATCTCAACAGGGGCCAGGTGAGCAGAAATACGGAACATCGCGCCGCCAGCGGCAGGTCGCGTCTCCATACAGCATCGAGTTGGATCGGCGTCGAGCTTTGGCGAAATCGATCGGGATTGCCCGATACGGAATGCCGCCGCACTGGAGAGGTTGTCCGGTCGGCTTGCAACCGTTCCAGTTCCAAGCGGCGTGGGTCGCTTTGAAAGCCAAATTCCTCGAGCACTTCTTGCAGAACATCGCCAGGATTTTCAACGAACGCCTCGTAGCGGAGCAAGCGGTAATTCGCCGCGCGGTGTTTTAGGGCGTGTGCCAAACGATTGTGCAGATACCAGGCCGCCGCGGTACGCACCGCGGGATAGCGTGGCATGTATGCGGTTTCCCAGTGGACCTCCGGGCGTTGCTTCTTGCGCGTCCAAGAGTAGGCCACGGCGCGGCTATCACGCACCAAATGGATCACGTGCAATTTGACGTTTGGCAAGCGCGTCAAAAGCAGGCCATACGAGGGAAATTTGGACGAGTCGACCAGAATCGACCGACCACTCGCCGTGTGCAAGGCGGCATAAAGCTGGCCCAGCAACTCCGTGAAGCGGGTACATTGCTGGCCACCTATCCGACGGTCCAAAGCCGGCCAAAGGCGAAGCGGCGTCATTAAAATGGCGTCCGAAGCCCGCTGCCATGCCAATATTTCTTCCCAGGACGGATGAATGCCTTGCTTCCGCAGGGCATCGTTGACCACGCCGGGCCAAAAATCGCATTGCCAAAATGGCTGGCCGCAGCCGCAGAGCAGATTTTGCCGACAGCCACGATCCCAAAGGTATTTCACTTCGCCCAAAGCAGTCATTCCCGGCAGGCCAGCGAGCACGTTCTCCATGAGCGTGCTACCGCATCGTCCGTAACCGGCAATGTAAATGACATGCACAGGTTCCATGGCCTCGCCGTAATCCTAGCTCAAGTCGTGGCTTGACGAATCTTCGTGATTGTCTCGCGTAGGTCGCCGATAGACAAATAGCAGTACGTGCGAATGCCGGTTTGCCGATAGGCCATGAGGACCAGCAACAACTTGTTAACGATCCACGCGCCCGCCGCCACGGCAGCCACGGCGGTCGCCCCGCCGAGTGAAGCGCCCAGGACCGCCAACAGAGAGAGTCCCACCACGGACACGCCATTGACGAGCATGGCAGCGCGGGCATGTCCACTCATCATTAATAACAAACCGGAGGAACCGCCGCACGCGAATCCAATTTGTCCGAGGCACAACAGTGCGAATATGGTGCCGCCAGTGGAATATCGAGGGCCGAACATCAGACCCAACAGGCCATCTCCCCAAAGCAGGGCAATCGTTCCCATGAGGATAGCGGGAAATGCCACGCCCGACGCGGCCAGACGTAACATCCGTTGCAATGCGTCATTTCGGCCGCGGGAATGCCAATCTGAAATCATGGGTGCCATGACACCATTGACCACGATTAGTGGCAACGTGGTGACAAACATCAGTCGTGATACACAACCGTAGATGGCCGTCTCCTCGGCCGAGCAAAGGCTGCCCACGATCCATAAGTCGACCTGGTTCATCAACAGGATGCAAACCGTGGCCATCATGTAGGGCACCGCCTCCGAGGTAATGCGGAGCGAGCCTGGCAGTCGATATCGCACGGGAAGCTGAACGTCTTGCCAGGAAAGAAATTTCAGCCGATACGCCAGCAACATCGCGCCCCCGATCAGACCCGCCCCAGCGGATACGGTCGCCCAGGTTGCTACGCCCTTCAAATAGAGTTGGCCTGAAATCAGCAAATTACCTCCGATCAGAAGCAGAAAACTGAGTGCGAACGCGGCCCCTCCCGATGCTCCGCCAAAGAAGCTGGCCCAGCCGACGTGCCGCAGTCCACGGAGGGATTCGGCCACGATCTGCAAGACGGCTTGCAAAACGATCCATACCGCGACCGTCCAGCCCACCGCGGCGACCGTGGCGAATCGAGGGAAGAAATATGCCAGGGCCTCGACCCAGAAAAAAAAGGCCAAGCCAACTCCAACGCTTCCCACCGTTCCGAGCATGTACACGCGACGCAACAAGGTACGTAGCGTTTCGGCATCCCCTTGCCGCAAACAGAGGGGCATCTCCCGCACGAGAAACAAGTGCAACCCCAACCCGCCTAACGTTCCGCAGAATATGACGAAGCTGAAAGACAGCAAAAAGCCGGCCATTTCATCCGGCGGCAAGGATCGAGCAAGCAGCGCATTGGCAACCAAGAAGAACGCGGCCGCCGAAATGCGATTGATCAGCACCCAGCTTCCGCCTCGTAGCAGCGACCGTTTGCTGGTGTATGTCGCGGGAGCCGCATTATTATCCACATCGGGCGTATCGCCGGAGGTCTCATTCTCTGCCACTCGCAAGGAAAGCTGGGAGTTTCTCTCGGCAATGGATGTGGGACGAACCGGGAGAATCACAATGCCCTCGGGAAGAGAGTTTTAGCAGGTTGCTGAAAGACGCCTTCGTGGCGTTTCCCAGGCTCGCCACCGTGTTGGCTATGGTTGGCGCGGCATAGCCGCTCCAGGCTCGCATGATAACGACTTATGTCGCCATTTTGAGCATCACGCCCAGAAGACGCCGTAGGTCGTGGAGTACTTCAGCAGCCTGCTAATAGGCCCCACGGCAGGAAATCACCGCTTTGATCGTCCGTGCGAGAATATAGACGTCGAGCCAAAGAGACCAGTTGCGAATGTAGTATCGATCGAAGTCGATTCTCTGCTGAAACGTGGTGTCGTTCCGACCGGAGACCTGCCACAGGCCGGTCAAACCAGGCCGAACCGACATATAGGTTTCAAATTCTTTGCCATATTTGGGCACATCATCATGGAGAAGTGGCCGTGGCCCGACCAAGCCAAGATCTCCTTGCAATATGTTCCAAAGCTGTGGCAACTCGTCGAGGCTCATCTTCCGCAGCCAATGCCCCAGAGGGGTCACGCGTGGATCGCGGCGAAGTTTGGTTTTCGCTTCCCATTGCCGCCGCAGTTCCGGATCGGCATCCAAATGCTGCCCCAAGATCTCCTCCGCATCCACGACCATGGTGCGGAATTTCCAGATCCAGAGACGTTTCCCATTCTGGCCGATACGCTCGGAACGGTAGAATACGGGGCCTTTGGAGGTCAGCTTGATCAGCGCGGCTATGGCTAAAATACAAGGCAGGGACAAGAGTCCCAACGCCGCTGCCAAGGCAAATTCCATCCCCCGCTTAATGGACAGAGAACTGGAAACGAAGCGGTTGGCCGACAGCGTGATTCCAGCCCGCTCGCGAGCTTCGGCTTCCCAATCGCAGAGGTTGGGAAGACCGGCCATATCGGTCACGACCAAAACATTGGGAATGCCGCCGTATTGTCTTTGTAGGGTGGATTGCATATCGCGCAACGTGCAATTGGGCATCGTGACCACAGCCCAATGCACGGAATACCGCTGAGCAATATTCCCGGCCAAGCGTTCTGGACCAAGATAGGGAACGGGAGCATCTCCTCGGAATTGTCGCGGCAAGGATTCGCCCACGATGCCCACGGGCCGCAGACTCATCGCGGGATTGGTGCGTAGCGCGGCGTGAACGGCCTCCGCCTCTTGCCGGGGTCCCGCCACGATCGCTGGGTATCCCCACCAGGAACAACGCGCCAGTGCATTTCGCGCCACGCCGCGAAACAGCGGGCAGATCACGGCGAACAACGCCCATATGACCGGGACGAGTTGCCTCTCTTGCACCAAGTCCGAGTCGAGCCAGGTCGTACTCCAAAAAACTCCGAAGACGAGCGACAACGACCACCACAATTTGCGCAGCTCTTCGCTCGGATGGCGATGGACGCCCGGATAAAGCCCGGCGAAGAAAAAAGCCAAAGCAACAGCCATGCACATGGTGCCGAACAGGAGCGGTGAATTGCCGGATCCCGGCCATCCAAACATCGAGGTCCAGATGCTGCTCACACCAAATGCCACCGCCAACGCGACAACATCCACGCACAACAATGGCGTCCCCGTCAATAGGGACTGGACCAGGCGGCCGGGAGCGGCCACCCGTTCCTCCGCCGTTACTAGCTTGCCGACCGTCGCGGGGCGCGCGGCCCCCAACGGGACGACGGTCATTAGCAACTCACTTCGCATGGAAGGGAGCCTCCAGCGTTCAACCCAGGTGGTAATTCGTCAAAGTCGTCAAAACAATCGAGTTGGCGCGGACAGCACGTTATTCGGTCAATCCCGGCGTCAATTAGAGGATTGACGAATTCGAACGTCTGGCAGAACGCCAGCGGAGTTCACGTGATATGTCAATGGCCCTATCTGAAGCATCTTATCTTTTCAAGAAATCTCGACGGTCGCTTTCGTATTCGCGTCATCCTTGGGCAACTGTCTCCGTAGGTTGGATTCTTCCACGACGGGTTGGTATTGGCCGTAATCAAATGTGCCGTATTGCTGCCGATCTTGGGCACGTACCCGATTGGGAATGACGCCCAGCAACGGAGCCCGCACCGCCTCCAAGGCTTGCTTGGCCCGCAGCGTAAGTAACTTGGCCCGTGATGAATTCCGCATCACCAGCACAACGGCATCCATGCAGGGCGCGATGACCGCAGGGTCGCTCACCGCCAGCACGGGCGGACTGTCAACCAGGATGATGTCGTACTTTTCAGCGAGGGATTCCAGCATGACTCGGAACGCGGGGAGTGCCAGCAATTCCGCGGGATTCGGCGGAATGGATCCGCTGGGCATGGCCCACAAACTGTCGATGCCCGTGGAAACAATAGCGTCGTAGGTATCGATTTCCCCGGCCATGACTTCCGTCAGGCCGGCCCGCTGGCCGAGATCCAGCGCGCGGTGCAAGCTGGGCCGCCGCAAGTCGGCGTCGATTACCAGCACTTTTTTGCGGAGTTGGGCGAAGGCGATGGCCAAGTTGACGAGGACCGTGGTCTTTCCATCTTGCGGCGCGGGACTTGTCGCCTGCACAATCCGCCCACCGTCGGTGTTCAGCCGGAAATGCAACATGGTCCGCAACGAACGAAACGTTTCGAAATCCTCTTTTCCCATACGAATCGGAGACTCGGAAGAGGACCAGGCCGGAATGCTGGCAAACACAGGAATCCGCAGCGTGGAGGAGATATCGTCCAAATCGGCGAATTCGTTATCCATCGATTCACGCCACAATGCACCGACAAACCCCAGCATCAGCCCAGCGAACGCACCAAAGGGCAGGAGAAATCCTGGCAAAGGCCACACCGGCTCGCGCGCGTTCGCCTCTTCGATCACTTCCGTGACGAACCCGCCATAGTCCGTGGCCAGGTTGACGTCCTGGAGATTCGTCAGCAGAGAGTCCCGAATTTGCTCGTGGCGTGTGATCTCTTTGCGCAAGGCTTCCGCCTTTAACTCATCCTGAATAAGTTGCTTCGCTGCTTCCGCTTCTAACTCCTGCAGTTCTTCCAGCCCCTCCACGCTCTTTTCCATTTCACGGATATCGTTTTGCAATGACCTTAGATAGGTCTCTAGCAAATCCTCGGCGGAAAAACGCTCTGCCGCGTCGACCGTGACGCTCGACTGCGTCTCCTGCAAAAAATTTCGCACATCGGCGATTTGCTTGTCCAATTGCAGCACCTCGGGATGATGCTTTCCGCGACGCTGCAACAACTCCGACCGCCGTGATTCCAAATCCACAAGCTCGCTCTCGCGGCGTGCCGCCTCCACGCGCGTGGGCTGCTGCGACATAAAGGCTTCCGTATTGGAATCTCCACGTTGCAACTCCACGAGCTTGCCAATCCGCGCGATGTCAGTTTGGTTCAGAAGTCCCAAGAACTGTAAAGGTGAGGCGTCTTCCTCACGGATCTCGGCGAAACCATGAGCCAATTCCTCGCGGCGGGTTTTGGTCTTCAGCAAACGGGCACGCAAGTCGAAAATTTCTTGATGCAGCGCGGCTAGGTTGACTTCGTGGGGATTGCTGCTTTCGCCCCCCTCCGAAAGTAACCGGGTTTGCTTGCGGAATTCGCGGTATTCATCCTCCGCTTTAGTCAGTTCTTCCTTGACGTCGTGCGTCAGGCGATGAAGTAGCTCCGCGGCCTTTTTTCCTTCGGTGGCGAATTGCTCTTGGAGAAAAAGTTCATATTCCTGAACAACCGAATCGAGGATCGCCACCGCATCCGTCGCGCTGGGATGACGGAAGGTGACATGCAAAACATGCGCTCCCTTGGCCGCTCCTTTTCCACCTCGCGCGACGTCGAGTTGCTCGATAACGTACTCCACCGGAGTTTGATCGTCCTGCTTAGCCGATTCGATCGAAGCCAGGCGGTTCGCGGCAGGTCCCGATAGTGCGGCGGAGACGATCCGCTCGCTCTGCAATACGTCCGCTTGGGTTGCTAGCAGGTCATCCCACTCCTGACGCACCGAGGAAGTCGTGGGCGTCGCGATTTGCGGGTTGAGGGAAGTTTCGCGCGGCAATATCAAGAGACGGGCTTCCGCTTCATACAGCGTCTTGGTCCACCAGCAGTACGCCCCGGCTCCGACGATCCCGAACAAAATGCCTCCCCAGAGCCAAAATCGCCGACGGCGCACCAGGCGGCGAAAGTCCGCCACGTCCGGTCGGGCGGTGCTGGTGATTGCCGGCGACGGATTGGGGGCTGCGGGGACGATCTCTCGACTGGGCATCATCGGTCCGCTCATGCTACGTATGCCTCTTCGTGGTGAATCTCAGGATTCCCCGATCATGCGCAAGCCCTGCCAACCAAAATTGGCAGGCCCATTTGCAGGCTCTCGGCTCTATCTGGTTTGCTCAACCGCTGCCGCTAGAAAAAACTTCGTGAATCCGCCAAAACACTCAACACATTCCAAGATAACAGAAGCCATAATTCGAGGCGACAATTCGCCTCGGCCCAGTATGGGTTTACCTAGCCGACAAAACCACAAATGTACACTTAATAAACACAGCTCTCCGGGCCGCTAGGCGATTCAATCAACACAAGGCGCGTGAAGCGCGAGTTGGCCATGCTTGGATGCAATCTGCCCGCAATAATTTGAGATTGAATGGACCGAGACCACCATCGCCGAACGGCGTGCGAGGAGTTCTTGCGGGAGGTCTCTTTTCAGCCGATGAAATGCTCGTCAGCGCTGCCTTTATGATAATCGCGATCTCAAATCACGCAACTATTTTGAATAATTCGTTTTACGCTGCGAAACATGCCATGAGCAGAACTTCCAGCCTGCGGAGAATGCGCTCTGTCGCGTATGAAATCCGCACCAATTGGCCGCGCAATCCGTGTCATGCCTTGACCACAAAGCTTTGGTGTAGAAGTAGATAGGAGACTCTTTTGCGTGGGGAACACTTTTACGGCTCGGCGGCGACGCTACAATCGGAGTTCGACGGTCCGTGAAACCACGAAACCGTTCCCGCCCCGTTTCTAATAAAGAATGCCAAGCTGCTTCCATCGTCGATGCCGAACGCTGAGCCGGATCTCGATCCCGTGTTTGTCCATGGTCGCCGAGAGGCCAAATGGATCCTGTGGATTTGGTTGGGATTCGCGGCGTGGTGCACGCTCTATTCCTACCAGTTCGGATACACTTCGAATCCAGAAACCATGACGTCGTTCTGGGGGATGCCTACCTGGGTCTTGGGAGGGGTCTTTCTGCCGTGGATCCTCGCCACGGCGGTCACGGTGGTGTTCAGTTTGTCCTGGATGGCGGACGATGATTTGAGCGGCGAAGCCGTTGAAGAAGTCGGTGGAGGCAATACTCCACGTGCTGGGTCGAACAAGCCTCGGCATGAGCCGGATGAGGCCGCCCATGATGCCTGACGGCTACTGGTTGATCGCGCAGGAAGCCTCCCCCATCCAGCGGCAGGCGCTTGCCATCTTCGTGGCTTACACGGCTATCCTCTTCGTCATGGGCTGGTTATGCCACCGGATTCAATTGCGGGGAAATTTTCTCAGTGAATATTTTCTGGGCGCGAGAGGGCTGGGGACGGTAGCACTGACACTAACCTTCGCCGCCACCAGCGCCTCCGCTGGGACATTCGCCGGATTCCCGTCCTTTGTTTATTCTAGCGGATGGATTCTTTCGCTGTGGATTGCCAGCTACATGGTCGTGCCGCTGTGTGGGATGGGCCTGCTGGGAAAACGGCTCAACCAAGTCGCGCAAAAAACCGGCGCGATCACCATTCCCGATGTGCTGCGGGAACGATTTCAAAGCCCCGCGCTCGGCTTGGTGACTTCTGGTTTCATTGCCTTGATGCTCTGGCTGTATTTGATACCCCAGTTCAAGGTGGCTGGCCTCATTTTGCAAAATCTGCTTGGGCCATTGGACCTCGTACAAGGCCTCGCTTCTTTTCTTTCGAAAGCCACTTCCCAATTGGCCTGGCTGAATAGCGTTGATCCGGAATATTTGGCTTGCTTGCTGCTCTTTTCGGTTCTCGTCGTGTGCTACACCACCTGGGGTGGATTTCGCGCCGTGGTCTGGACCGACGTGCTGCAAGGCGGCGTGATGTTGGTGGGGATTTTGCTCATGCTCGGAATCACCCTCCAGCAAGTCGGCGGCTTGTCGCGGGCCACCGAAGCCATGAGCCGCATGACCCCGCCCAATTTGGGGGAAGTTCGATTCCATTATGAAGGCTCCGAGACAAATGAAGAAATCCGCATCAAGGCCGACACCTGGTTTCTTCTTGACCCCACAGAAGCAGGCGACGGTATGGTTGATGAAGCCACGCCGATTGCCGTGTGGCGAACCAATGAACTGGCCATCATCCATCCCGATTCCCAGATATCCCGCGACGTGAAGGCCGTGCGGATCACGACGCCAGAAGAAATCGCGGTACTCTTGCCGAAACTACAAGGCGCCGCGCCCACGCTGCCTGATTCCGTCCGCGTGGAGGTTGTGGACGAGCGGGCCTATGCTTACGGAGCGGGAAAGCGGGGAGTCTACGTCAGTGGCCCGGGGCCAAGCGAGACCAATCCCAACGGTTTTCTGCCGCTGGGCTTGGCTTTTTCCTTCTTTGCGTATTGGGCACTTTCTGGCGCCGGACAGCCGGGAAATATGGTGAGGCTGATGGCCACGCGCTCCGCGACGACGCTGCGGCGTTCGATGGCCTCCCTGGCGATTTACTTTAGCTGTATTTATTTCCCCTTGGTCATCATCTTCTGTTGCGCTCGCGTGCTGCTGCCAGGGCTGGACCACGATCCAGACCGTATCATGCCGGAAATGGCGTTTCATCTCTCCAGCGTGACCGGACGGCCCTGGCTGGCGGGACTTCTCGTGGCGGCGCCGTTCGCGGCGGCCATGTCGACCGTGGACAGCTTCATGCTCATGATCTCCTCTTCCTTGGTGCGCGATATCTACCAGCAACATTTCCGACCAGACGTTTCGGAGAAAACGGTGAAGCGCTGGAGTTACCGATGTACCTTAACTGTGGGAGTGCTGGCGACCGTGGCTGCCATGAACCCGCCCCAATACTTGCAATACTTGATTGTGTTCGCCGGCGGGGCACTTTCGGTGACGTTCTTGTTGCCCATGGCCCTGGCTCTGTATTGGCCGCGGATGAACGCCGTGGGAACCATGGCGGGAATGATCGGGGGATTCGTCGCTTATTTAAGCCTTTATCTGGAGGGATTCCGGCGATTTGGCGAGGCTAGCCCCTGGCGCCCATTACAACTGGACCCCCTGATATGGGGATTTCTCGCCTCGGGAATTTGCTGTGTCGTGGCTGCTCTTTGCACGGCTCCTCCGCCCGATTCGCTCGTCCGCCGATTCTTCTATCGGGCAGCTTCGGAATCACGCTCGGTGACGTGATCGTGGAGATTCCGATTTTCTCTACTCGATGAATCGGCTGCATCACGTTCCCGGCTGATCCCGAGGATGGCCTCCGCAAGCAGTGGATGCGGTCCTAACGGTGGACAAAGTTCCCATTCGATTTGGGGACACTCACGACGGCAGATTTCAACTTGCCGGCGAACCTCCTCCATCAAACGTCCTTCGAACAGCAGATGCGGCTGAATGACCACTCGCCGATACTCCGTCTCGCGAACTTCATGCAGAACTTGTTCCAAACGGGGTTCGGCCATTGCCAGGAATCCGATGCGGAACGATGCCAGGCCCGTGGTTTGCCAGTGCAGCCGGGAGTAGCGATGCATTTCGGCGGTTGCCGACTCGTCGCGGCTTCCCCTTCCCACCATCAGCAGCAATGTTTCTGCTTTCGCTTCGGAAGACAGTTCGCCGACGGTTTCCCGAAACCTCAGGTCGGAAAGTGCGAGCATTTTGGGATGGCACCCTAAGTGAGAAGTGACGCGGACCGGAATTCCATCTAGTCCTGGGCGCGCTTGCTCCACCAACGCGGGAATGTCCTCTTTGGCATGTCCGGCGGCAAACAGTAGCAAAGGGAGTACGCGGATCTCATCTGCCGACTCCCCGGCTAGCCGCGCCAAAGCTTCGTCCACAGTGGGCCGTTCAAACTCCAAAAACGCGGCACGGACTAAGCCGTGTGGATCCTGCTCGGAAACCCGTTGAACGATCTCGCGGAATTGCCGAATCCCGGCGGGTTCTCTCGTCCCGTGGCCCACGATGAGCAGGGCACTTGGAGAACGGCGAGTATCATGGGCAGTCGGGCCAGCAGATGTCATCACATAAACCTTGAAACAGCAGAAGCTTAGGCTCTTTTATCCGAAGCGGCGGTGGAGAACGTGAGCAAGGTTGTAACTACGAGTTAGCCACCTTTTTTCGCTGAGAACACCTATAGCATGGCAGTATCCCCTTCCAGATTTTTGAAGAACGAGAATGTAGGAACAGTCCCATTTATCGCAAACGGACAAATTTGGGAGTTTTTTGCATCTTTTCCATCGAAACAGGCGAAATCCGTCTAGGCAGGTTTCGGCGATCTCGTACAATTGTTTTAAACAAGCGTTTCATACTATCGTTTAATTCAAACTTGACACGATTCATGGGCGATTCGACGCGTGAGCGGCTGCTGCGGGCGGCTGGCCCCATATTTGCCTCCAAGGGATTCCGCGACGCGACCGTGCGCGAGATTTGCGATCGCGCCGAGGTAAATTTGGCCAGCGTGAATTATCACTTCGGGGACAAGGAACGCCTCTATGTTGAGGTTCTGAAGTACGCGCATTCCCAACGCATGAACCTCGCCGCTAGCCGGTCGCGGCAGCCGAGTTCTTCCCCGGTCGAGGATTTGCGGCGGTTTGTCCATGATTTCGTATTCCGCGCGCTGGCCATGGAAGATGACTCGTGGGAATCGCAAATTCTGCTGCGTGAATTTCTCAAACCGAGTACTGCCTGCCGTGAGTTGGTCCAGGAAAACATTCGGCCACACTTCGAGGCCCTGATGCGCATTCTCAGTCGTTTGTTGCCGGAGGATGTGCCACCAGAAAAACGGCACAAAATCGGATTCAGCATCATCGGGCAATGTGTCTATTACCGGGTCGGGCATATGGTCGTGGAAGTGTTGATTTCGCCCGAGGAAAAGGCAACTCACTTCTCCGCGGAACAGGTGGCGGACCATATTGTGCAATTCTCCTTGGCCGCGATCGCGGGCGCGGCACACGTGGAAACTTTTGAATCGATCTCGGGGTAATTCAACATACGCCTTGTTGAAATCAACGCTAAAAAGCGGCCAGCGGCTTCATACAAAACGTGCTTCGATGGGAAAGATTTTCGTTGGCGGAGCGAACAGCAACGAACCGCGAACCTGGAATCGCAAAACCTGGAAGTCAACGACGTTCGCTTTTCTGAAACAGAGATAATCGTGTTTTGCTGGATGTGGCCTGAAAACAGTCCACAGCAATGAAGTCTCCAGTGGAGAAAGCCTGATGCGAGGTTCGGTGTTCACGGAGTTGTATCAGTGGCTCTTGCCGGCCGCCATCTTGGGAGGAGGGTGGGCAATTTTCGCCTACGTCTCCCAAAAGCCACCGACTCCTACGCGGGAAGAGGTTGCCGAGGCCGTGCCGAAGGTGCAAGTCATCACCATTGCCGAACAGACGGGTGGGCTGAATATCGACGTGGATGGATTGGTCGTCCCTTTTCGCGAGATTGAGCTGGCCGCCGAAGTGGCGGGCAATATCATGCTCCAATCCGAGGAGTGCCGCGCAGGCAACCACGTTTCACAGGGTACGTTGCTGTTCCAAATCGACGACCGTGATTATCAGTTGGAAGTCCGCCGCCTGGAACACCAATTGGCCCAAGCAGAAACGGAAATTGAAGAACTGGAAGTGGAGATCCGCAACTCGGAAGCTTTGCGGGAAATCGCCCAACAGCAACTTGAACTGCAGAAAAACGATCTCCGGCGGCTGGAACGGCTTCAAGGCATGGAAAAGCAGAAACGGACCGGCCTGCGTATCGTGACCTCCAATGAGATTGATCAGGAACGACGCAATGTGCTGACGGCTCAAAACACGCTGACTGGCGTGGACAATCAACTCGCGCTGCTGCGAACTCGTCGCCAACGCCTAACTACCTCCAAAGAATTGGCCCAAACGCAGCTCGATAAGGCGCGGCTTGATTTAGAGAGGACGAAAATCCGGTCCCCGGTGGACGGATTGATCGTGGAAGAAGCCGCCGAGGAAGGGAGTTTCGTCCAGCGTGGCACGGTTTTGGTGAAGATCGAAGACACCTCACGGGCCGAAGTGCATTGCAGCTTGCAGATGGATGAGCTGGCCTGGATCTGGCAGCGAGCGGAAGGACGGCGGACAGAACCGCCATTGGAATCGCAAGGTTTCCAGCAGAATGGATACTCACTGCCACCGACGCCCGTTTCCGTCTTCTACCATTGGGGAGGGCATGATTTCCGCTGGGACGGAACGCTCACGCGCTTGGCTGGACTGGGAGTCGACACCGCATCCCGCATGCTTCCCTGCCGCGTCGTCGTGGAAAATCCACGGGGAGGCCTGAATGTGGATGCGGCATCGGATCAACAAGCGATGCAGCCTCCGCCTTTATTGCGTGGCATGTTCGTCGACGTGCGGATTCATGCCGAGCCGGACGTCTCGCTCGTGCGGATACCGGCCCAAGCGGTGCGGCCAGGAAACGTGATCTGGCACTACCGTGATGGCAAGCTGAGCATTCAGGAAGTCCATGTCGCCGAAGCGCTGGACGACATTCTCATTTTGGACGCGGCAGCCTCGGGTTTGGCTCCTGGGGATAAGGTCATTATCTCGCCGCTCACTCTGGTGGAAGACGGCATGGCGGTTCAGGAGTCGCAACCACAATGAAGTCGATCGTCCGTTGGGCCGTTTCCAACTCTCCCGCCGTGAACACCTTCGTGGTGGCCACGTTGATCGTGGGCCTGTTCAGCGCCCTCACCATGCGCCGCGAAGTCTTCCCTGAATTCGAGCTAGAAATCCTCCTCGTCACGGTCCCCTATCCGGGCGCGAGTCCGGAAGAGGTCGAGGAGGGCATCTGTATGAAAATCGAAGAGGCGGTCCGCGCGATTCCGGGCATCAAAAAGATGACCTCCGTGGCCCGGGAAAGCTCGGGCTTCATGGTTTTGGAACTGGAAGCCAACGTAAAAGATGTCCAAAAAATCCTGAGTGAGGTCCGTTCGGAGATCGACACGATTCCCAGTTTTCCGGAACTGGCGGAAGATCCCGAGATCCAGCAAATCGTGATCCGGGATGCGGCCATTCGCATCGCCGTCTTTGGCCCGGAAACCGACGGCTTGGAAGGGGAGCTGGCGCTCCGCTCGGTCTGCGAGGAGATCCGCGATGATCTCTTGCAACTTACGAACGTCTCGCAAGCCAATATTCTGGGCGAACGGCAATACCAAATCGATATCGAGATACCCGAACGGACCCTGCGGAAGTACGGGCTCACGCTCCAAAACGTGGCGCAAATCGTCCGCCAGGAAAATTTGGAGTTGCCAGGCGGCATGCTCCGTACGGATGCCCAGACCGTGCTCTTGCGCGGCAAGAATAAGCGATCACTGGGCGAACAGATCGCGGAGATTCCGCTCGTCACGCAGCCCAACGGCGCGGTGCTTTCCGTGGGCGACTTAGGAAATGTGCGGGACGCATTTGACGATTCCACGATCTCCTATCATCGCATCGACGGCCAACCGGGGATGGTGATCTCGGTGGACCGCACGTCCACGGAAGATCTGCTGCAAGTCGTGGAAGATGTCCGAGGATACATCGAGACCAAGGAACTCCCTCCCGGTTATTCACTCAAGGTGTGGTGGGATCAGTCCATCGATGTGCGGGACCGCATGGTGCTGTTGGCCCGCAACGGCCTGCAAGGCTTGGTGCTGGTGTTCCTCGTGCTGGCGGTCTTTTTGGAACTCAAGCTCGCCTTTTGGGTCGCGCTGGGGATTCCCATCGCCGTCTTGGGAGCCTGCGGGGTGCTACTGGCGACCGGCCAGACCATGAACATGCTTTCCATGTTCTCGTTTTTAATGGCGCTGGGCATCGTGGTCGATGACGCTATCGTCGTGGGCGAAAACATCTATGCCCATCGGCAAAAGGGGAAAAGCGTTCTCCAGGCGGCCATCGACGGCACGGTCGAGGTCGTCCCTTCCGTGATCGCTTCAGTTTCCACGACGATCATTGCCTTCACGCCCTTGTTATTCGTGAGCGGCGTGATGGGCAAGTTCATCGCCGTGATGCCGCTGGCCGTGATCGCCATGCTTGCGATCTCGCTGATCGAGAGCATGTCGGCGCTCCCCTGCCACTTGGCGCATTCCCATCCCTCTGATCCGCAACCAAGAACCTATCGTGAAAAAGCCCTTCAATCCGTGGCGGCCCGGCCAGGCCCGCGCCGTTACGTGCTGGGAACCTTGCTATTGCCGCTCGCGTCGATTTTGGACTTGTTTACTTTTCCACTAAGGCGGGTTTCGCAAGGATTTCACTTTCTCAATGGCATCACCGAGCGGAACCTCTCGCGGGTCATTGAACGCCTCTATGTGCCCAGCTTGAGGTGGTCGCTGAAACATCTGCGGATCGTCGCCGCGACTGCCATGGCGATTCTGTTCGTCACGATTGGATTTCAAAAAGGCGGGTTGGTGAAGTTTAATGCCTTCCCTAAGCTGGACAGCCGGTACATCGAATCCAAAATTGTCTTCCCCGATGGCACTCCCGCCTCCGTGACCATGGCCGCCGCGCAGCGGATGGAGCAGGCCATTGGTGAAGTCAATGACGAAATCGTCCGCGATCACGGCGAGGAAGTCGTGCAATTGGTCTATCTCTCCGTGGGCCAAATGACTGGTGCCGGTTCGCTGGGGCCGGATACGCGCACGGTGGGAGACCATGTGGGCGGAGTCATGGTCGAACTCCTCGATCCCGAGGATCGCAGCGTGAGCAGCGAAACCATTTTGGATCTTTGGCGGGAGAAATCAGGGGAATTCGCCGGCGCGGAGAGCGTATTCTTTGGCACGCCGCAGATGGGGCCTGGCGGAAAAGCAATTGAGTTCAAGCTGCTGGCGCCTCCCAAAATGATGGAGGAGTTGTCCGCCGCGGTGGACGAGTGCAAGCGGAAACTCGCCACCTACGAAGGCGTGTATGACATCGGTGACGACTCCTATCCAGGCAAGTGGGAATACCAAATCACCGTCAAGGATCGCGCCCAGGCGATGGGCATTCCCTTGTCGGAATTAGCAGGCACCGTAAGGGCTTCTTACTACGGCGAGGAAGTCATGCGGCTGCAGCGCGGTCGGCATGAAGTCAAGCTGATGGTCCGTTATCCGGCCGAGGACCGCCGTTCTCTCGCCAGCTTCGAGGAGCTGCGCGTGCGGGGCAACGACGGCGCGGAACGTCCGCTTACGGAACTGGCCAAAATCGATATCCAGCGTGGCTACGCGGAGATCAATCGGATCGACCAATTGCGTTCCATCACCGTCACTGCCGATGTCCATGAAGACAAGACGAATGCCCGGGAAGTTCTTCAGGAGTTCCAGACGAGTTTTCTCCCAGAGCTTCTGGAAAAAAATCCAGGACTGAGGGTCCGCTGGGAAGGCCAGCAGGAACAGACCAACGAATCCTTTGCTAGTATCGGGCGAGGATTCGCGATTGCCATTTTGGCCATGTTCGCACTGCTGACGATCGAATTCCGCTCCTATTTTCAGCCTTTGATCATCCTCGTCATCATTCCTTTCGGCGCGGTTGGCGCGTTTTGGGGGCACTTCGTGATGGGACTTCCCGTCACGCTGTTTAGCATGTTCGGCATGGTGGCTTTGGCGGGCGTGATCGTGAACGACTCCATCGTGCTGATCGATTTCATCAATCACCGCCTGGCGGACGGCCTCCGCATTGAGGATGCGCTGCTGGAAGCGGGACGCCAGCGGTTTCGTCCCGTGCTGCTCACCTCGGTTACCACCGTGGCGGGACTGCTGCCACTGCTAACCGAAACGTCATTTCAGGCGCAAATCTTGATTCCCATGGCCACGAGCTTGGTCTTTGGCCTAATCGCCTGCACTGTCTTGATTCCGCTAATGGTGCCGATGCTGTACTTCGTGTACTACAGGATCGCCAATCGAAAGCAGCCCGAGGAATCTGGCACGAACGGAGAACCCGTGGCCAAGGATCTGACGGCTTCTCCGCAATGGCTCGAGGATCTCGTCCAAACGCACTAACTGGGTGCTGCATCACTGATCAGCCTGCCCCTGCCCTCGTAAGCGATGCACTCCTGCGGGATACTCGTGACGCGATCGAGAGTCGGCTGGGCAGGCAATTTCTCCGGGCGAACTTTTTGCCCGCTCCTTATGTCTTTCCTCAACGGAACGCCATGCGCCGTACCATTCCGGTTTTGAACCGGGCAGTCCATGGCAATAGGTCGCCAACTCATGAATCAACGCCAATTGCAAGCGATAGGGATTCCCGTCGAGAGCGCGCGAACCGCCATTGACTGCGCGCGAAAGTGCGCGGAAGCCTTCAATCTGCGAGGAAAAGAGGTCCGCGCGCGGATGGCACGGGTCGCGGAGCAGCCCGCCGCGTTTTCGGGTGATCCCCATTGGGGACCTCTCGCCGACGAACTTTTGGCCGAGAACACGCACGAGCCGCCTCGGGACATTCACTATCGCACTTGGGGCAGTGATATCGATGACGCTTCACACGCGCAGATGCGGCAGGCATGCCAGGTCCCCTCGGCCCGCGCGGCGGCCCTCATGCCGGATGCGCACGTCGGCTATGGCCTGCCCATTGGCGGTGTATTGGCCCTGGAAAACGCGGTCGTCCCTTATGCCGTTGGTGTGGATATCGCTTGCCGGATGAAACTCTCCATCCTGGACATGCCCCGCGAGACGCTGGAAACCAAATTCCCGCAATACCGTGACTCGCTCGAACGCGGGACTCATTTTGGCGTTGGCGGCGCGTACAAGAAGCCGCGACATCACGCCGTGCTGGACGCGGACTGGACTGTGAGCAAGGTCACCCGAGAGTCCCGGGACAAGGCTTGGAAGCAATTGGGGACTTCGGGTTCGGGCAACCATTTCGCCGAGTTTGGCGTACTACGTGTGCCGGAACAGGAAGGAATATCGGGTATCGATCCTGGAGAGTACGTGGCCCTGTTGAGCCATAGCGGCAGCCGAGGGACCGGCGCGGCGGTATGCTCTTACTACAGCCGGATCGCTCAGTCTCGGCTGCCTAGAAAATACAAGGAGTTGGGCCGTCTCGCGTGGCTGGGCATGGACACGGAAGAGGGGCAAGAATATTGGGCGGCCATGAATCTCATGGGAGACTATGCCGCCGCCAACCACGAGGTGATTCACAAGCAGGTCACGGAGCTGCTGGGGGCGAGGGTCGTGGGCGGCGTGGAGAACCACCACAATTTCGCCTGGGAGGAGGAACACCAAGGGCAGCGATGGATCGTGCATCGCAAGGGAGCCACGCCGGCCAGCGAAGGGGAATTGGGTGTCATTCCTGGCAGCATGTCCGCTCCCGCCTTCGTGGTGCGCGGCAAGGGGCATCCCGACAGCTTGCGGTCGGCATCCCATGGCGCAGGGCGCCGCATGAGCCGCCGCGCGGCCAAGAGCCAATTTCACTGGAAGAGCGTGCGAAAGGAGCTGGAAGCGCGAGGTATTCATGTACTTTCAGCGGGCTCCGACGAAGTGCCGCAGGTCTACAAGGACATCGAACGGGTGATGCAACAGCAGCACGACCTCGTGGATATCGTGGCCCGTTTTGAACCTCGGATCGTCAAGATGTGTGGAGACGGTAGCCGCGCGGAAGACTGATCCTTGACAGGGTCCCTTTTATCCCGGACAGCCCGTATTGGGTTGCTTCGCGTCCCTGCTTGCCGAAAATGGTCCGCTAAGGCGGACTTGTTCCGCGCCCAGGTTCCCCGTCGCCTTACCCTTTATCAAGGACCACCGCATGCAATGCCCCGTTTGCCGTGAAACCTTACGGACCATCGAGTATGAAGGCATCGAAATCGAAACGTGTGACGAGTGCGAAGGCGAGTGGCTTGACCACGGGGAATTGCCCAAGATCCTCCAGCGGCGTGAAGTGCAGTTTGACGAAGAGGAACGCCGAGCACTCGTGAATGCCACGAAAATCAAGGGAGTTCCGCTCAAGGACGTCGATCGCGATTTGCCATGTCCCAAATGTGGCGCCACGACGGACGCGATCAATTACGGCGGGAACACGGGCATTATTTTGGACCGCTGCACCGGTTGCAAAGGCATTTGGTTTGACGGAGGAGAACTAGAAAAGGTGCAGATGCTGATTGAAGGCTGGGAGGAAACAATCGGACAAGATGTGAAAAAACATGCTCCCGACCTGCGGCGGATCGAGCGAAAAGTCGCGACTTCCGAACTGCGGGGACGCCGACGGGGATTTTACGCGGGTTTCTTGAGTCTGATTTCCGGTGGAATTCTCGACCCGGACAATTGACCGATTCAAGCACCGTCCACACATTGAGAGTTTTCAACTGGCCGCAGGGAAAGCAAAGGTAAGGCAAATGGCACATCATGTCGTCGTGGTGGGAGGTGGTTTTGGCGGCTTGCATGCCGTCCGGGGACTGCGCGCGGCTCCCGTGCAAGTCACCTTAGTGGATCGCAGGAATTTCCATCTCTTCCAGCCCTTGCTCTATCAGGTCGCTACCGGGGGACTATCTCCGGCGAATATCGCCACGCCGCTACGGCACATTCTTCGGAGACAGAAAAATTGCAACGTGCTGTTGCGAGAGGTGACGGGATTCGACGTCCAGCGGCGGAAGGTCCTCTGCGAGGGAATGTCGCTCTCGTACGACACCTTGATCGTCGCGAGCGGAGCAAAACATAGCTACTTTGGAAATGACGGCTGGGAACCCCTCGCCCCCGGGTTGAAAACCATCGAGGACGCTACCGAAATCCGGCGGCGAATCCTCTCCGCCTTTGAATACGCGGAACAGGATCTCGGAGACACCGACCGGCTCTCGCCTTGGCTCACATTTGTCGTCGTGGGAGGCGGCCCCACGGGCGTGGAATTGGCCGGAGCGCTCGCGGAAATCGCCAACCACACGTTAAAGCACGAATTTCGTCACATCGATCCTCGCAGAGCCCAGATCATGCTGGTGGAAGCCGCCGAACACGTGTTGTCGGTTTATCCACGCGACTTGGCTGCCAAGGCAGCGGATTCATTGCACAGCCACGGAGTGGAGGTTCGCACCTCCACGAAGCTTGTAGATATCCAGCCTGATCACGTGGTCTTGGAAACGAATGGCTCCCGAGAAGAATTGGCCACGAAAACAGTCCTCTGGGCGGCGGGCGTGCAAGCCTCGCCCTTGGGTAAAGCCTTGACCGACGCCACGGGCGCGGAGACGGACCGTGCCGGACGTGTGATGGTCCAGCCTGACATGAGCCTAGAAGGCCATCCAGAAATTTTCGTCTTGGGAGATTTGGCCCACTGCCCCGGACCGGACGGCAAGCCCCTGCCGGGGCTCGCGCCAGTCGCCATGCAACAAGGAAGCTTCGTGGCCCAAGTCATCTCGGCGCGGCTTTCGGGGAAAACACCGCCAACCTTTCATTACCGCGATCATGGCACGATGGCGACCATTGGCCGGGCTAGCGCCGTGGCACAACTGGGCGGTTGGAAATTCAGCGGGCGGTTCGCTTGGCTGATGTGGCTCTTCATCCATCTGATGGAGTTGGTGCAATTTCAAAACCGCGTGCTCGTGTTCGTTCAATGGGGCTGGAACTACATCACGCGAAATCGCTCCGCCCGGCTCATCACCGGAGGACCAGCGGAACCCGCTTCATCCGAAACCGACTACCCTAGCCAGGAAGTCGAGTCCCCCGCCTGAAGCATGCCACGCCAGCGGAGGTGAGCGCCTCGATTCATTGCGGGCGCAAAAAGTGTATGGATGAGAACCCTCTTGGGAAGCACGGAAAGCACCCGTGATGCGCACCAGATGAATTTCAGCTTTCGCGGCGACGACAACTCAATCTGGGTCGCGGTTCCCCCGCGTTGACAGTTTCCCGCGGCAAGGAGTATGTTGCGCCGGTCGCGCAGCGCCGCGATCAGAAGCAATGAATTTGTCCGCCCACGGTGTATCCACACGACCTCTTGGAGAGAATTTTCGAGATGGCAGGTCAAAAAGATCGACTCGTGAGCTATGACCCAGAAGGCGTCTTTTTACCGGATCACGGTATTGATCCTGAAGACATCTCGGCCTTGCATTCCCAATTGGAAGCGGCACGATCGGAAGTGCTGCGTGATCAGGAGCTTTGGGAGCAACAAGGCGATATCCCAGAGCAAAAGCAGCCGCTCGATGCCGGTTTTTTTCGCCTGCCCGAACGAACGCTTGATGCCTACCGCGAACAGCGTGACCAAAGCGAACTGGGGCGGATCTTGCGGACCGCCGGCAGTTTGCGGGAAATCGTGGACCGAGTCGTGGTGTTGGGCATCGGCGGTTCCTACATGGGCACGCGTGCCATTTTCGAAGCCTGCTGCCATCCCTATCACAATGAACTCTCTCGCAGCGAGCGCGGTAGCTGTCCACGTCTCTACTTCGAAGGCAATAACGTCGACAATGACGCAACCCAAGGGCTGTTGGATCTGCTCACCGCCAAGGAAAAAACTTCTGGCCCGGAAAACCGCTGGGCCATGGTCGTCGTCAGCAAGAGCGGTGGAACCTTGGAAACCGCCGTGGCCTTTCGCCAGTTTTTGCGGACTCTGCAAAATTCCAGCGATGCGGAAAACCTCGGCCCTGAGCGGCTTGTGATCCCCATCACGGGAGCCGAGGGGAAATTACGGGATTTATCCCGTGCCTTGGAATTTCAGGAGGTGTTCGACATTCCTGATGGTGTGGGTGGGCGGTTCTCCGTACTCACCGCCGTCGGACTCCTGCCGGCAGCCATCTTGGGACTGGACGTCGTACGCCTGCTGGAAGGTGCCCGGGCCATGAATGAGCATTTCGTGGCCGCGTCTCCAGAAGAGAACGTCGTTCTGCGGTACGTAGCGGTGTCCCATCTCCTGGAAACCAAACACGGCATGAATCAACGTGTGCTTTCCTGCTGGAGCAAGGCACTCGAAGCGTTTGGGCTGTGGTACGACCAGTTATTGGCTGAAAGTCTTGGAAAACAGGAACAAGGCGCGACGCCGCTCACCACGGTCAACACGCGCGATCTGCATTCGCGCGGACAACAGCACCAGCAAGGACGACGCGACAAAGTCATCACGAATTTGATCGTGGATGAAGTTCGTTGTGATCCGATTCCGATCGGCACTTCCCAGCACAACCAAGATGGCTTGAATGGTCTTGCCGAAAAGGGGCTGCCCGATATTATGGACGCGGCCATTCGCGGCACGAACCGCGCCTACCTCGAAGACCAGCGCCCCACGGCGGATCTGCACCTTCCACGGCTCAACGAACACACTTTGGGCCAAATGTTTCAGATGATGATGCTGGCCACGGTGATGGAAGGCCGACTGATCGGAATCAATCCTTATGGACAACCTGGCGTTGAAGCCTACAAAAAACATATGCAGGCCATTTTGCGGGGCGAGGAATAAGAACGCGGCATGAAAAGCTTCAGTCTCCGCGCGGTTTGGCACCCATCGGCAGTGAAAAGCCGATTGTTTTAATCCCCGTTCGAAACCCCTAGAGACTTCGACGAAGAGCAACTCAACAGCAGAGGAGAGCGATTAGCGTGGGAACAGAACTGACATGGTTAGGACACGGAAGTTGGTCGATCCAAACCAGCGAAGCGACCGTACTGCTGGACCCCTTTTTGGAAGATTCTCCCACGGCGCCGGTCAAAGCAAAAGATGTGGAGGCCGATTACATCCTGGTATCACATGGACACTTCGACCACGTCGCGGACGTGTCTCGAATTGCCGAACGAACCGGAGCCACCGTGGTGGCCAATTTCGAAGTCTGTGAATGGTTCGGCAAACAAGGCGTGGAAAAAACTGAACCGCTGAATCTGGGCGGAGGCTGCGAGCTCCCCTTTGGTCGAGTCACCATGACCATCGCCCACCACAGTTCCACGCTGCCCGATGGCACGCCCGGCGGCAATCCAGGCGGGTTCGTGCTATCCCTGCCCGAAGGCAACGTCTACTTCGCTTGTGATACCGCGCTCTTTTCGGACATGAGCCTCATCGGCAGCGTGAAATTCGGCGATCGCCGCGGGATCGAACTGGCCGTGCTCCCCATCGGCGACCGCTTCACGATGGGGCCGGAGGATTCCATCGAGGCAATCCACCTGATTCGCCCTAAGCGCGTGGCTCCCGCCCACTACAATACGTGGCCACCGATCGCCCAAGACCCGAAAAGCTGGGCCAAGCTGGTCAACAACGAAACGAATTGCCGCCCGCACGTGCTGGCGCCGGGCGAGAAAATTCGGCTTTGAGACGCAAGGATTCGAGAGCCGCCGGCGAGGACACTACACCGTAATCACTCAGACTCGTCCGGCAAGCGGACTTGAATTTCGTCTCCCGAGATACGGACGTCATAGCTTTTCACGCCGAGCTTGGGGTTATCGCACCAGATGCCATCGCTGAGGCGGAATCGCCAAGCGTGCCAAGGGCAGGTCACTACGCCGTCCTGGACATCTCCCGTGGCGAGTGAAGCCCCCATGTGCGGGCAAAGGTCGTCGATTGCAAAGTAGTCGCCGTCTTGATGGAATACGGCCACGAGACGGTCGCCAACGGGAAACGCGCCGGATTGTCCGGGAGGGATCGACCCTACTTTCGCCACGGAAACAAATTCGGACACGTGGTGGATGTTCCTTTTGGTGAGGTTTACGTCACGCGTGCTTTGATGCTAAGGCGTAGTTATTCTAGATCACTCTCGCAAGGTTGCCCACACGGGCATCTTTAGCGGCTATTACCGCGAATCACGAATGAATATCTGGGGTCTCGACCGATTGATACGCGGTTACACGTATTCGGCGGTCCACTCGGTCGAGTTCTCGTAGCCCATGTCGATCAGCACTTGCGGCAATTCTTTCAAGTCTTTTCGCAAGAGCTCCCGCAGATACGGTTTGTGCTTCGGTGACTGCCATCTCGTGATGGCCGAGGCATCGACCGGACGGACGCCGTTGAGAGCCGCCGCATCGAAGGAGTCGTCCATGGAACGATGAAACTCCGCGAAAGGCCGTTTCACCTGCCATTCCGTGTGTTCCTGCAAACGCATTTGGACTTCATCCGTGGAGGTGACCAGGTCTTCAAACGCGACCACGCACACATCGGGGTTGGAGCATTGATATTGCCAGTGCTCGTAAAAGGCTCGCCAGCGGCCGATGGACACGTAGTGGTCACCCGAACCTTTCTTGTGTCGAGAGGTCAACACCGCTCTCGGGTCACGTTTCAACAAGATGAAACGTACGTCCGCCGGCCTCTTGGCATAGATGCCGCGAATCTCGTCGAAGAAGAACAGGTCGTCGGGGCGTTTGGTCACCATGAAACGATGGTTGCGTAAGGCGTACTTCGCCGCGACTCGCGCGTCCACTTCTTCTCCGAAAACTCGAGCATCCTCGACGCACGTTTCACACATGGCTTGTAGCAGAGTCGTCCCGCCGCGCGGAAACCCCGAAATCACGACGTGCCTCCGTAGCGCGCGTGCGCCAAGCCAACCGGAATCAATGGTCCGGAGGATCAACTGTTTGGCCGGACGCCTCACAAGCCGACTAACGAAAGATGGCGGAGGCGCGGGCCAAACGATGGACGGATCGACCGGTGGGGGTGACGCTGATTTCATGCTTCAATCCGAACGGATGAATTTCCAAGAGTCCAAAAAACGATGGCTTCGCCAAATGACGTGACAAACACTGTCACTGCCGACGACGGGCCGCACCGAAATTCAAGAGCGTGCATGCAGCCGATCCAATAAATCTTGCCACATCCGCTGCCATCCTGAATTCACAAAGGTCTGCCAGATATCTCGGGCATTGGACACGAGGGTCGCCCGCAATTTTTCGTCTCGAAGTGCGGTCAATTTTTCACCAAGATTGGTCAATTGCCAATCCAATGGGACATAGGTTTCGAAATCGACATAAATCTTAGGAGCCACTTGAAGATGATTCATATCTGGCTTGACCAGGACACACCCCAATGCAATCGCCTCAAAATCCCGCCAGCAAACCTCACCATAACCAAAGGGGCTCAAACAGCTACTCGACCGCCGCAATTCTTCGAGATAAGGGGCGTAGTCCACTCGCGCCGTGTCGCAAAGGATCTGGAATTCCCCGTTAGTGCGAGAGTCCAGGTTGCTCACGGCCTGAAAAACTCGGGTCCGCATGTGGCTATACCAGCCTTGCCCTGTTGGTGCCGCGATCCGGCAATGCAGGTCGATTGGCCTCTTTCGCTCGCCATTGAAGGGCGTTGCCAGTAGGCGAATCATCGTGCGATCCGTGGCGAAACTCCAGCCTGGCACCAGTTTGGATAGTTGATCGTCTCTCAAAGCGCCCTGCCGTGGCTTGAGAAAGCCAGCGTCCCACTGAGCTTCATACTCCACGAGATTCGTGTCTGGCATCCCTTCTAAATACTTCCGCCGATCCTTCAAAAGGTTTTTTTTTACGTACAAATCGACCAGATCAATAATTCGCGGATCGGGAATGTGAGCCGGGGCAAACCAGTCCAGGTAGCAAATACGGCAGTCCGGAGATTCCTCTCGAATCAGCCGGACCAATGACTCGATCTCTTCGAAAGGTGTATCCCAATAGCCTTGGACGAAAGCATAGTCCGGTTGGCAGCGCTTCCAGAGTTGGGCGTGGTAGGCATTTCTCCTGGAAATCCAGCCGACCTTGTGGTCAGTGACCCAATCCACGATGGGATGTACCTGCGCTTGGGCAATCTCGATCGATTCCGCACACACAATGACATCAAAATGGCGGTGCATGCCGAGGCGGACCTTAGCTTGCTCCGCCAAGTCCTTTCCTTGCCTTGATATCTGGCGGAGCGCCTTTTTGGTCAGATTCGCCGGCATGTTTTCTTCAGCGCGTGGAAAATCCTGGGGTCCGCTTCACTTTCGTGCAGCGCGACTGCGGGCGTTCACCCCACCCGATTTCGACAGCCACGACTTGCAGGAAGCCACCTTGGCCGTGGTTTTTTAGGCGGGCGGACACAATCAGTTCGCCATTGAATATCTCTTAAACTAAAAATATACTTCGACTTACTCGCTCGCGAGGACCGATCGGCGGTAGCTCTCATGGGGAGCTGGTCTCCGGCTCTCTCGAACGATGGCCTATCGAACAACGACAAGCAGGATCCAGGGACACTCGCCGGGGGGCTCGGAACCGAACATAGCAGTTGATTGTGTGAATCAGCAGCCTCTTAGATAAAGTGTAGCGGCAATTTTGGTGTGCGTGGCCACCCGATGCCTCGGCGGTGCCTGGGCAATTGCACTTCTGAAACCCAACGCCCGGTGTCTCTGGGTCCGCGAATTTTCCCCAAAAAAAATGATCGAGCAAATCAGACCCCTCACGGGGTTTTTTGCGTATAGGGTCTCGTTATACTATGTGGTTTCTTACGATGGTGAGGGATTCGCCGCCGACCAAGGAAGCCACTGGCCCCGGCGTTCCAAATGCTTCCTGGATCCGCGGGGACTGTTTCCCAAACCGGTCGAATCCTCTATTTTTTGAAGCACCAACTTTCACTGTTCCGCCAAACCATTTACCGAGGAGAATCCGCGAATGATGAGTGAGGGAAGCGGACAGCCGATGATCGAGGCTCAGGGGCTTTCCAAATACTACGGCGATTTCGCCGCCATCGCCGACGTTTCGTTCCAGATTTCGCAAGGCGAGGTCGTCGCCTTCCTGGGCCCAAATGGGGCCGGAAAAAGCACGACCATGAAGCTCCTGACGGGATATCTTTCCCCTTCGGCGGGAACTGCCCGTATCGCCGATCACGATATGGCCAACGATCGCCTCGCGGGTTCGGCCCGCCTCGGCTATTTGCCAGAAAACGGACCGCTCTATCCCGACATGAATCCTCGGGATATCTTAGAGTTTTTCGCCGATGCCCGAGGGATGGATGGCACTAGGCGCCGCGAGCGGATTCAGGCCGTGGTCGATCTGTGCGCGCTGCACAGCGTGATCGGCAAACCGATTGGCAAGCTCTCCAAAGGTTACCGGCAGCGGGTGGGCATGGCTCAAGCCTTGCTGCATGAACCGGACGTGCTGATTCTCGACGAGCCGACCGCCGGGCTCGACCCCAACCAGATTCGCGAGGTCCGGCAGACGATCCGCCGCCTCGGCGAGAGCAAAACCATCCTGCTGTCCACGCACATTTTGCAGGAGGTCGAAGCCATTGCCACGCGAGTCATTTTTATCAACGAAGGCCGCCTGGTCTTCGACGGAACCGTCTCGGACTTGGCCCGGGAGGGCAAGAGTCTCGATGATCGATTCCACGAATTGACCATGAGCACCCCACAACCAGCCTGACCCGCGAACGTCTTGCACGTCCGGCGCGGGCCAAACGGAACAACAGATCTCAACATCTTGCGGCAAGAACGTCACATCACCCTTTACCAGACGTCTCGTTGCGGATTCAACCAAGTCCAGGGATAGAGTGAACGCGAAACCATGAATGGGAAAGTCGTCGCCGCCGTATTCAAGCGAAACTTTTTTAGCTATTTCCGCAACCCGACAGGCTATGTCTTTATCTGTGTCTATGTCCTGTTGTCCTCCTTCGCCGCCTTTTGGCCCGCCGAGTTTTTCAACGCCAACTTGGCCAACCTGGACCAACTGAACCAGTACTTGCCGTTCATCTTTTTGATCTTCATTCCCGCCATCACCATGAGCGTGTGGGCGGAAGAGCGGCGGCAAGGGACCGATGAGTTGCTGTTGACCATGCCTGCCGCGGACATCGACGTGGTCGTCGGCAAGTATTTGGCAGCGGTGGCCATCTTCACCGTGGCTCTCCTGTTTTCCTTCGTCTCCAACACGGCGGTGCTAGTCCGGCTGGGACAGCCGGACGCCGGCCTGCTGTTTGGCACGCATATCGGTTACTGGCTCATGGGCCTGGCGATGCTGGCCATCGGCATGGTCGCCTCCTTTTTGACGAGCAATCTTACCGTGAGCTACATCCTCGGCGTGGTACTGAACGCCCCCTTGGCATTCGCCTATTCGGCGGATGTCATTGTGGCCAATCCCGAACTCGCCGTGGTCGTGAAACGCTGGAGTCTGACCGAGCAGTTTCGTGATTTTGGCCGTGGCGTGATCAGCCTCTCCAGCGTCGCCTATTTTCTATTGCTCGTGGCGGTGATGCTCTACATCGCCATGGTGCTCATTGGCCGCCGGCATTGGCTCGGCGGACGCGATGGCCACTCGATGCTCGGCCATTACGCCGTTCGCGCGGTGGCGCTACTAGTGGCCGTGGCCGGCGTGAATGTACTGCTCGCCAATCATGATATCGTCCGCATGGACGTCACGACCGAAAAGCTGAGCTCTCTCTCACCGAAAACAAGAGACCTGGTACGCAATTTGGAGACCGAATATCCGGTGCAGATTGACGCTTACGTGAGCCCCGTCGTGCCGGAGGCGTACGTACAAACCCGGCTCAATCTGCTTTCCACTTTGCGGGAATTTGGGGCATTGGGCGGCGATAAGGTTCAAGTCCAAATCCACGAAGTGGAAACCTTCAGCGAGGAAGCGACGCGGGCCGAGGAGCAGTTCAATATTCGCCCCCAAACCGTGGAAACCCGCTCACGGGGCGCCATGACGCAAGAAGAAATCTATCTCGGCGCGGCGTTCACCTGCGGTTTGGACAAAGTGGTCGTTCCCTTTTTCTCCAAGGGATTGTCCGTGGAGTATGAAATTGTCCGCTCGATTTCGACTGTCAGTGACCAGCAGCGGAAGAAAGTCGGCGTGCTGACCACGGATGTCCCGCTTTACGGCGGATTCGATTTTCAATCCGGGGCCAGCCGGATGGACCAGGAGATCATCAACGAACTTCGCAAGCAGTATGAAGTGGAGCAGGTCGACCCCAGCCAACCAATCACCGAGAAATACGACGTCTTGCTGGCAGTACAGCCTTCGTCCCTCGCTCCTGAACAGATGGACCATTTCATTAATGTCGTTTTAAGTGGCCAACCGACGGCGATTTTCGAGGACCCTTTCCCGTATTTCTATCCCCAAGTGGCGGGCACGACTCAGCTCAAGCAGCCGCCTGGCGGGGCGAATCCCTTCATGGGCGGCCGGCAGCCCCCGCCTCCCAAGGGAGAAATCTCCCGCCTGTGGAGCAAATTGGGCATCGACTTCATGGGCAGCCAGGTCATCTGGCAGAACTATAACCCCTATCCCAAGGCGTCGACCTTCATTACCCGGGAATGGGTATTCGTGGGTGCGGGCAGCGGTGCCAAGGAACCCTTCAATTCCGAATCCTCCATCAGCAGCGGCTTGCAACAAGCCCTGTTTCTCTTTCCAGGTTCGGTCCGGCCCCTCAATAGCTGCCCGCTCGACTTCACGGAATTGGCCACGACAGGCGAGGACACCGGCACGGTTTCCGCCAGCGAGGTCATGATTCAGAATCCGTTTGGACCCAGCACCTTCAACCCCAATCTCCCTCTGTTGGAACGGCGGACGGATCAGAAATACGTCATCGCCGCGCGTCTCCATGGCACGCTTCCCCAGGGAAACGAGAATTTCCTGCTCGACGCGTCCAACGAACAAGAAAACGAAGAATCCGAAAGCGGTTCGGAAACCGAACTCAATCTTACGCTGGTCGCCGATATCGATATGCTCCATTCGGCTTTCTTCGCCGTACGGGCACGAGGCAACGAAGCCGAGGACGAAATCAATTGGCAGTTCGACAATGTGACACTGGTGCTAAATATTCTCGACGAATTGGCCGATGATGACCGCTTTATCGACATCCGCAAAAGGCGCCCCGTGCATCGCACCTTGGCGAAAGTGGAAGAGGCCACGCTTGAATCGCGTGAGGAAGCAGACGCGCTGCGGACCAAGTTCAATCAAGAGTTCGAGCAAGAGGCGCGGAAAGCGGAAGATGAATTCAACAAGCTGATCCAAGACCTGCAAAACCGCAAGCAAGTCGATCCCCGCCAGATGGCCATTGAAGTGGCGACGGCCCAAGAGGCGGGCAGCCGCCGGCTGCAAGTCAAACGGGCCAGCCTCCAGCAAGATCGGGACGCCGAAATCAAGCGCGTGGAACGGGACTTGGCCCTGGAAGTCCGCCAGGTCCAAGACGAATATAAGCGGCTCGCCGTGCTGATTCCGCCAATTTTCCCCTTGATGATGGCCTTCTTCGTTTACTTCCGCCGCCGGGCCCGGGAGCAAGAGGGAGTCGCCAAGGAAAGGTTACGGTAGCTTCGTAGGGAAATACCCAACCGACATAAAAAATGCTGCTGGAAACACAGCAGCCGGTCATAAGAGCTTGAGGACAAAACAACATGGGTTCCGCGAAATTTGCCGTCCATCGGTTGTGAAACGCCGGTGTGCGAGCGCGGCCAAAGAGTTTGTCCGTTGGCCATAACACACGTTGCAGATGTAGGGATTCCGATCAATGGACGAGAATAAGAAGACCATCACCTTCGTGGGCTCCGCGGCAGTGATTTGCTTGCTAGCCTGGCTTTCCTTGCCGCGTCCTCCCAGCCCCGATTTAACCAACGAAGAAGGCCAGAATCTTTTCGCGAGCTTCAAGGATCCGCTCAACGCCCGGCGGATGGAGATCGTGAAATACGACGAAGAAACGGCCACGCTGGAACGGTTTGAGGTCGCGCAACGCAACGGCGTCTGGTCCATTCCCTCCAAGCAGGATTATCCCGCCGATGCCGAACGGCAAATGGCCAACGCGGCCTCCGGGCTCATCGACCTCACCGTGTTGAGAGTAGAGAGCAAGGACCGCTCCACGCACGAGCTTTATGGGGTGAAGGACCCGCAAAACCCAGAACTCAGGGTCGGTGAAGAAGGCGTCGGTATGCGGGTCGTGATGCGCGATGCCGACGACAAAGTGCTGGGAGAAATCATCGTCGGCAAGGAGGTTAAGGACCAAACGGGGCAGCGATATGTGCGGCATGGCGGAGCCGGACGCGACCACGTCTACGTCGTAAAAATCGACCCCAGCCGCTATTCCACCAAATTCGCGGACTGGATCGAAAAGGATCTGCTGCAGCTCAACTCCTTTGACGTGCGGGAAGTCAATATTGATGACTACACGATTGAAGCCCAATTTCAACTGAGCGGCCAAATCCTGCTCAATCCGATACCTCGCGCGAAGATCGGGCTGAGTTACGACGACACCAACTCCCAGTGGTCCATCACGGATATGCAGGAGTATCAGGACCAGGCATGGAAAGAAACTGCCCTGGCGGACAACGAGGAATTGAACACGCAAAAGCTAAATGATTTGCGAAACGCGCTCGATGACTTGCGAATCGTGGACGTGCAGCGCAAGCCGGAAGGGGTCGGTCGGGATCTTCGGGCGGATGCCGAACTGGCCCAGAGCCCCGAGGCCATGCGATCCCTCGTGACACGTGGGTTTTACGCTCTCCCACCCGCCGAAGGGGAAGAAAGGGGCTCGGTTCTCTCCTCCGAGGGCGAAATTATCTGCAAAACGAAAGATGGCATCGAGTACATCCTTCGCTTTGGCGAAATCGCCGGCAAAGGTGAAGATGACGGCTCGACAACCGAAGACGCCGGCGAAGAATCAGAGTCTGCCACTACCGAGGAGGACCAAGACTCCGGGCCCGGTCTAAACCGCTATCTGCTTGTGATGGCGAGGTTCGATGAAAGCATGATTCCCGCCCCCGAACTGGAGCCGCTGCCGCCAGAGAATGCCACGGGCCAGGCAGAAGAGGAAGAAGCCCCCGCCGAGGACTCCGGCTCCGAGACGGAAAATACCGAGACAGACTCCGCGGCCCCGGAAGAAACCGACACGGAAACCGCTCCACAAGATTCTGACGAAGCACCGAAGCAAGAAGAGGTTCCCGCCACGGACGAGACTCCTGGCGAAGAAACTCCCAATGAAGAGGCTTCGACCGAACAAGCGGAAAATGCCGAGGAATCCACGGAAGACGATGCCTCCTCCACCACTGAAAAAACGGGGGACGAAACCACCGGTGAGTTATCCGAGGAAGAGGACGAAGCCGCCAAGGAGCGTCAGCGAATCGAGCAGGCCAACCAGCGGAAGCTGGATGAATACAATGAGAAGGTGGAAAGCACGAAAAAAAAGGTCGCGGAGCTAAACGACCGCTTCGCCGATTGGTACTACGTCATTTCCGAGGACGTTTACCGCAAGATCCACCTGGGTCGGGCGGATGTCGTCAAGGAGAAGGAGCCCGAGGAATCCGACGACGGTGATTCCGGGGCGGCCACGGGTGGCTTGGGAGAATTTGAAAGCCTGTCCCAGGGTTTGGATAACTAACCTGCTTGTTTAGTTTCCGGATCCGCGAAATCTGTTGCATCCCTGCCGGAGAATCGTGATTTCATGTGCGCCCATGCGCATGATTCGAATGCGCTGAGGTGTTTTCACGAAACACTCCGTGGCGTTCCGTGAACACGGGACAGACTTTTTCGCCGTCCCCCACGCTTGAAAAACCGCTCTTCTCCGCATTAATTTCGCGCGATTTTCTAGCGGGGAAATTTCCCGCCTTTGCCGGTTCCTTGCTTTGGCAGGGATATTCTTGAAGCCGTTCGGGCAAATATCCGGTGAAAAGCTTCTATTCCGTTCGCTCCGGCTGCCGCCAAGGATTCCGTTTGAGCCACGCAACCCGCCCGCTGTAAGTGCTGGGCACGCCATCTGCTTCTCCATTCCCCAAATGTATTTGAGCGACGTCTATCTTCCTGAGCGTGAAATGGGAGACCTTGCCACTTAGCGCGAATATGCCCACCGGATGGGCTGAACCGGTTCTCCACGCCATGGCTGACTTTGAGCATTGATACGCTTGAGCTGGCAACGGCTCCGAGAGTCATGGCCCTCGTGACCATTTTCCGACACCGTTAGGTGGAACCCATGTCCATTCACGCACGGTGAGTTTTTACCGTCGAATCATTGCCCGCTTTTCCGTTTGCCGCTCCACCTTCACGTGAGTTCGCGGCGTTTACTCTCCCTGAAATCCTGATTTTGCCTGACCATGCCTCAAACCAAGCCCGCGACGGATCGGCAATCGGAGCAGGAGCGCCTTCGCAGTCAGTTGTTGCGAATGATCGTCAAGAACGAACACGACCGCAAAACCAAGCCTAGGTGAGGGCGAGGTGAACACGGCCCTCTTATGGGGATTGGCCTTTTCGCTGGTGAGCCAAGCGTCGTCCCCCGTTCTTCCCAGTCCCCAGAATAGTAATCCGTTAGGCTGGCTGGGGAGATTTTCGCGGGCTGTTTCCACGCCACCGCGCCCATCCGTGGCTCGAATTCTAGTCAACGAGCCTGACGGCACGTCGTACGGTTCGGGAACTCTGGTGTACAAAGGTGCGGACCACGGCATCGTCCTTACGAATTGGCACGTTGTGGCCGACGCGTCGGATCCACGTGCCGTGGAAATCATGTTCCCCAGCGGCTTGCGAACCCAAGGCCAAGTCATTCTCCAGGATGCCGAGTGGGACTTGGCGGCCGTGTCGATTCCGCCGCCTCCCATGGATCCAGTCCCGCTTTCCACTCGTGTTCCCGTTCTTGGCGAGCGCCTGACCATTGCCGGCTACGGCGGTGGAACCTATCGGGAGCAACAGGGGAAATGCACGCAGTTTCTCTCGCCGGGACCGGAAGCTCCCATGGAGATCCTGGAGCTTGAGGCTCGCGCGCGGCAGGGGGACTCCGGAGGCCCCATCTTGAATGCACGAGGGGAACTGGCAGGCGTGCTATTCGGCGAGGGTGGAGGAGCAACGTGCGGCAGCCATGTGGGACGTGTGCGCATGTTCCTAAATCGGGCACTCACATTGAGCCCATTTGCCCCAACAAATGAATCCCCAAGTGGAGAGACCATCTCCGCCGCGAGGCCGAACTGGGCCTCCCCACCTCTGGAACGGGATGCTCATGGCCAGCCTTCAGAGCGGGCTATCGAAGCAGATGGCACGGGAACGTCATCTACTGAGGCTCCCTTGCAATCGCTGGCCACAGCGATCACCCGAGAAGCAACGCATCCTGCGATTTCCGCCGAACGATTCGACTTCCCGCCCAGTTCGTTCGCTCTACGCGACTCCGAGGCTCTCCGGAAACTCAATGGAACAACGTCCAGCAATGCCACGTCCTTCGATCGAGCCCGGGAAGCGAAATCAAAAGCATTGCCGATGGTGGCACCAGAACTCTACGCCGACCTGCTGCTGTCCATTCTGGTCGGAATCATCAGTGTAGCCGCCGTCAGCCAGTGTCTAAGCTGGTGGAAAAAGGCAGCAGCCTAGTGCCTGTTCAGGCTTTGAATTGCGGATCGAAGGAATCGAGTTGGTTCTCGCGTTCTGGATTTGAACCGGCCTTGTGGACGAAATTCACTCGAACCTAGCCCCGCACGCAGGTGTCGCAAATAAGGCGTTTTTTTAGTTCCCAGACGCTTCGTTCCCTGCGGAGAGGACAGGATTCGATCACCGCTTAAAAACGTGGGGAAAACGGGGATTTCTGGCCAAGGCGGCGCAGAATCCGGCGTACTGGACTGCAAAAACACTGACTTTTCTTCCGAATTACAGGCGGTGGTCGATGCCTGGCCCAGCCTGCCGGAATCGATTCGCGCCGCCATCCTGGCCATGGTTCGGGCTACCAGGTAGCGCCAACGCGCCAGGCGTCGAATTGGTCAATTTCCTGGCCCGGAATCGGGCCAGCGGTCAGTGGACTGATTTCGCCAAACCCGGCGGTGGGCAACGCGGTCTAGGTATTCCCAACGTCGTGGACCGCGTGGTTCAACAAGCGGTGCTCCAGGTTCTGGCACCGATCTTCGAACCACGATTTCACGATAGCAGTCACGGCTTCCGCCCTGATCGCGGTGCTCAAACCGCGCTCGCCGAGGCGACCGGTAATTTCGCGGAAGGATACGACACAACGGTCGATATCGATCTTTCGAAATTCTTCGACCGCGTGAACCATCAGCGCTTGCTGAGCCGATTGGCTCGGCATATCGAGGATGGCCGTGTCTTGAAGCTGATCCACCGAATGCTGAAGGCCAAGGTAGTGCTTCCCGATGGCACACGTGTTTCGACGGAAGAGGGCGCGCCACAAAGGGGCCCCCTTTCACCGATCCTGTCGAATATCGTCCTGGACGAACTCGACTGGGAATTGGACCGTCGCGGCCTGCGATTCGTTCACTACGCCGATGACTTCAGCGTATTCGTGCGAAGCGCGCGAGTCGGCAAGCGTGTGATGGAATCAGTACGTCGATTTATCGAACGACGCTTGCGCCTCGTTGTTAACGAGGACCATTGGCCTGCTATTGAAAAACGGATCCATGGGTTATGAAGGTTTCCAGCGCCGAGCTTGGCAAGGAGACCTGTAGGATGACGACGAGACGACGGAAGC
>JANQPP010000205.1 GCA_028289405.1 Pirellulales bacterium | reverse complement strand
TCGACGATACGCCGGTCGGCGGCGTTCATTTCCCCTCCGACCAGCAAAGCGTCGATAAACTCCGAACGCGGAGTGCGGACCGGCTGATTGGCGACAAGCGTTATCTGGGTCTTCGTTCGCTTCGCCGCGCGAAACAGCAGCTCCTTGATTTGCCCGGGGCAGGCGTCCGCATCGACCCAAATCCGCATGCCTGCTTCCTCAGCGATTCCAAAAAACGAAGGCGACGATATTTTGAGTGGCCAGTCGATGCCGGTCCTACATTCGCTCGACGACGTTGATGCCCAGCAGGGAGAGGCCCTGCTTGAGGACCCGCGCGGTCAGGTCGCAGAGCAAGAGCCGCGTGTCCCGCACGGATTCTTCCGGCGCCTTCAAGACCGGGCAGTGCTCGAAAAAGCGGGAATAGCTTTCGGCCAGCGTGAACAGGTAGTTGGTCAGCAGGTTGGGCCGGTAATCGGCCACCACTGCCTCCAAGGCTTCGGGAAACCGCAAGATTTCCAAGGCCAAGGCACGTTCCTCCGGCGCGGTGATTTTCGGCGTCGATACTGCTTGCCGAAATTGCTCCTCGTCGATATTTCCCTTGGAAAAGATGCTGCGGACGCGGGCATAGGCGTATTGCATGTACGTGGCGGTATTGCCCTGCATGGCCAGCATTTTATCGTAGCTGAAGGTGTAATCACTGGTGCGGTTTTGCGAGAGGTCCGCGTATTTGAGCGCCCCGATGCCCACGCTTTCCGCGATCTGTTGGAGGAACTCCTCGGGCCGGTCTTGCTCGCCGGAAGATTCTAGGACTCCCCGCGCCCGGGCCACCGCTTCATCCAGCAGGGCATGCAGGCCGACCGTGTCGCCGGAGCGGGTTTTGAATGGCCGGCCATCCTCCCCCAGCACGGTGCCGAAGCTGATGTGCCGCAGTTCCAAATCGGCCTCGGGAAACCATTGCCGTGCCGTGGCGAAAAGCTGTTCGAAGTGCAGGCTCTGGCGATGGTCCACGACGTACAGCATCTCGTCCGGCTGCCACGTTTCCAGGCGATATTGGAGCGTGGCCAGATCGGTGGTGGCGTAAAGATAAGCGCCGTCTCGCTTGCGAACAATGAACGGGGTTTGGTGGCCTTCCAAAAACACGCAGAGCGCGCCGTCACTTTCGGTGGCCAGACCGCGGGCCTGCAACGCTTCCACCACGCCGGCGAGTTGGTCGTGATAGAAGCTTTCCCCCAACGTTTCATCAAAGGAAACATCTAGACGGCGGTAGATCGATTCCATTTCTTCCCGGCAAGGGGGCAGGAACTCTTCCCAAAGCCGGCGATTTTCCTCGTCTCCCGCGTGGAGCCGGGCGGTCTCTCGCAGCGCCGCCTCGCCAATTCCCTCGTGTTTGCCGGCGTCAACGAGCGGTCCCAGGAGCTCATTTTCACGGGCGGCCGCGAGCTGGCCGTTCCATTCCCGCAACTGTGCTTGCTTTCGCTTTTCCGCTTCTTCATCGTCGTCCTTCCCGCTGGCCAACGATTGCTCCAAGCGGGCGGACTGGCTCACCTTTTCCTCGTAGGAAGCCAGGGCCTGGACCAGGCGATAAAGGCGGGCCAGTTCCTTGACCGGATCTTGCCGATAGGCGGCCTCGTCCCGGAAATGTTTCCAGCCGTGGATGATCATCCCGAACTGCGTGCCCCAGTCGCCGATGTGATTGTCGCTAATCACGCGATGTCCGAGGAAACGCAGCACCCGGCAGAGGCTGTCCCCGATGACGGTGGACCGCACGTGCCCCACGTGCATCGGCTTGGCCACGTTGGGGGCCGAATAATCGATGACGAAAGTGCGGGAATGTTTCGCGGGGGGAATGCCCAGACGGTCATCCCGCGACGCCGCCAGCAGCGCCTGCTCGATCCACGCATCACGCAGACGCAGGTTAATGAAACCGGGACCAGCAACTTCCGGATCCTGGCAGATCTCGGAAATATCTAGTTTTCCAAGGATCTCTTCGGCGATTTGGCGTGGAGGCCGCTTCAGCCGTTTGCCCAGCGGCATGGCGCAGTTGACTTGATAGTCTCCGAACTTGGGATCCTGGCTCGACCGGACCATGTCCACCAGTTCTTCCGGATCATCGACGAGCTGGGAGAGAGCCTCGCGAAAATGATGGCGAATCGTGGCGAGAGGGTTCATGAGCTGATCGAGCGTGGGAAGGTCGGTGAAGACAAACAGCCACCTGAAAGCATCGTGCCCAGGCAGGCAACCTGCATGTGACACGGAAGAGCGGGAATGGGCAAGCCCCGATTCCGGCTAGCGGTAGCCAGGCTACTGCGTCAGGGCGTGCTAAATGCGGAAATCACGCATCACTTCCAGGAAGCGTGCGGAGGGGGGACGGCCCGGGGCTTCAAGGGAATCTTGGGCGAAGTACCCCAAAGGTTTTCCAGGTCGTAATGTTGCCGCAATTCGCGGTCGAACAGATGCACGACCAGATCCCCATAGTCGAGCAGGATCCAGTGGCTATCGGAATAGCCTTCAATCCCCATGCGATGATCTCCCATTTCCTGTTCCAGGACACGGTCGATCTCCTCGCTCATGGCGTGCAATTGGCGACGGCTGGTGCCGGTTGCGAGCACGAAGTAATCGAAGAGGGGCGTTTCTTGGCGTAGATCGAGGATGATGACGTCTTGGCCGCGATTGTCTTGTGCGGCCCAACCGGCGGCATGGGCACGTTCCAGGCTACTGAAAGACGTACCCGTTTGCTGGCGTGCGGCGGTGCTCATGTATTTTGGCAAATATCCTCGGTAAGCGGCGGCCTCGTGAAAAAACGCGATTTAATGTCGTGAATGGCCCTGAATTCCGACCGCCATTATTCTACTCATCCAGCGGAAGAGGTCCAACAGTTTGTCGCGAAATTTGGCCAAAATCCGCCACCTCCAGGCCACGATGCGATGGCCTATCCTACTGCCAAATAAAAACTTATCGCATCCACCAGGTGTGTAACCTATGCTTTCTTGGCGAAATATGGATGGCTTACCCAGATTGCCACCAGCCAAAAAAACCAGCCTCCCCCAAGTCACTGGGCCGATGTCGATCTTTTATGTCTTTTGCGTGGCGGTCGCGAACCTTTGTCTCGGCTATGCCTTGGCTCCCAAACTGATCCGGGCGGGGGAAGCCTTGCGAGGCATGCCCTGGCCAGAACTGTGGGCTCGTTTCCATCGAATCTGGCAGCGGCTGTCAGCCATTCTTCGCCGTGGCGAATCCACGGAGGAAACGGCTGGAGATACGGACGATTCGCTGCAAGAGCCCTTATTCTCGCCGGAATACTACAAGCCCTCTACATCGAAACGAGCTGAAGACGCGGAAACGAGCCCCACGACCGATGCGGACGAATCTTCGACCACCGCGCCGGAACCAAATTTGAGCAGGGCTGACGATGCCGCGCCGCAGGAAGACCAATACACGCGGGACGAGTCGGGGACAAAGACCGAGAACAAAGCGGACATGTCCGAGCGTACCATTGGCTTATTGGATGACTCGCTTACCGATTTGGATAGTGCCGTCGGAGAATTCCGGGAAGAGTTGGACCGGCTGGAACAGGTTCTACGAGACGACTCCGAGAAGGAGGAGGCTGCCCGCTTGGAAACCTCCATGTTCGAACTGCATGCCGCGTGTGACCAGGCCGCGGGGAAGATTCGTTCCGTCGTGGAAGAATGGGAATTGCATGACGAAACGTTCGGCGAGGCGGATTCGGCCATGCGGCAAATTCAACGGAAGTCGAGCGACTTGTCCGATCTCGTCACGGAATTCGTGGAAGATACCGCCCGCCTCGAATTCGCCGACGATTTGAAGGCAGATACCGAACAACTGTTGGCGGGCATCGAATCGCACCGCCAATGCGTGCAAGCGATCGCCCCGAAACTGCGGATGCTGCACAAGTCAGTCGAAAATGGCCGGGCGAAGTTGCTTGCCGAACTGGCGTAGCTTCACGCGACGACCAGCAGGCGAGGTCAACGGTATCGTCCAACGGTCAAAAAATCTTCACGACCGCGCCTGTGGACGCAGACTTTGCGCATTTCCCAGAATCGTGCTTTCTGCTAAAGACGCACCTCCCCGGGAACCGATACGGCGACTGCGGCGGCTTACGACCGTGACCGCCTTCACAACCGAGAATTTCGGAGGTGTGGGAGGTTCGTGTAAGTCGCGAATCGCTCAATTGGTGTGCGATTCGGCGGAACCAAGTTCGAGAACGGATCGGTTCGGCTCCTGTTCCCAGGTGGCCTTAACCAGAAAAAACGCGGTCCCATGAGAATTGGCCTGGTCATTGAATCCTTCGATCCGCAGCGGGGCGGGGCGGAACAATGGACCTGGCAATTCGCCCAGCGGCTGGTCTCACGTGGCCATGAAGTACACGTGATCTCCCGGCATTTTCCCGTGGGACCGGGGAGGATGCCGGTCCAATTCCATCGCATCGAGGTCCCCCCGCCCCGCGTTGCCTTCGCGGAAGCCGCGGAGCGGCTGCTGACAAGTCTTCGGCTGGACGTCGTGCATGATATGGGTGCGGGCTGGTATTGCGATATCTTCGAACCGCACTTTGGGTGTTTCGATGCGCAATGGGAACGCAAGTTGGCCTTGCTGCCCCGCTTCGCGCGGCCCGTCAAACGCCGGCTCGCCCAATGGCTGCCCCGATATGTGGACCTGCGGCGGTTCACCGAATGCCAACTCAATCGAAGAAAACCGCTCGTGTTGGCCGTTTCGCAAATGGTGGCGGAAGACTTTCACCGTTGCCATGCCGTGCCTCGGGAGCGATTGCGTGTCGTGTACAACGGAGTCGACACCGCGCGGTTTTCTCCCGAGCAGCGAAAAACCGATCGGGAACGAACGCGGCAAGCATTAAACGTCCGGCCCGAGGAGGCTCTGTTTCTGTTCGTGGGACACAATTTCCATCTGAAGGGATTGGGCACATTGTTGCCCGCGCTGGGTCAGATGGCGCGCGGCGGTCTGCCGGTACGGCTCGCCGTTTTGGGAGGCAAAAGGATCCGACGTTACGCGGCCTTGGCCCAACGCCATGGCGCGGGAGAGGCCACGGCTTTCCTCGGTTCGGTCCCGGCTCCCGAATCCTATTACGCGGCGGCCGACGCATTTGTGTTGCCCACGTTCCATGATTCTTGCAGCTTGTCGCTATTGGAAGCGGCAGCCAGCGGACTCCCCCTGATCACGACCCGCCACAACGGCGCGAGCGAGTTGATGGTCCCTGGCCGAGAAGGTTTCGTGCTGCCGGATCCACGCGACGCGGAGGCCTTGCGGCGCCACATGACCGAGTTGCTCGATCCAAGTTTGCGGCAACGGATGGGCGAGGCAGCGAGGGCCATGGCGGAGCGGCATACGCTCGACCATCAATGTGACCAATTGCTCTCCCTCTATGGCGAGCTGTCTAAGCGACGCCTGGCAGCCTGACTTTCCGCGCCTCATTCCATAGCACGGTCCCGCGTCTCAACATGTCCCCGGCTGAATAGCGCCGCACAAGTCATTCCCACGGCGCAAATCGCGAAGATGATCCCGTTGGGCGTGCGGTACGTCCAATCCTCTCTCGGTGACCAAGGCCAGGGGTAGTGGAAAAAGGCGAAGTTCAGCCAAAAGTAGACCCATGTCGTCAACAGCAGGGCGATGCGGGCGAAAGCGTGTGCCGTGCCCCCGCGTTGCTGCCGTCGGAAGAGCCAAAAAGCTGTCGCCGTGGCCAAGAGCAGCGGCAAAACAAGGTAGATCAGGCCGCCGCTGCTGGGTGAGATGGTGTCTTCCCGAAAAGCGAGTTGCCGGAGAGTCTTTCCCGCGATGGGCAGGCAGACGATGGGTAACGCCAGCAAGTAGGGCCACAAACGGCCCGCCGACACGGCCACGATCGGGAGAATCCCCATGGTCAGCGCCAGATCGGCGAAACGGTCCAAGGCGGAAAAAGAGCCGAAATTCCAAGCGGCCACCGCCAGCACATGCACCAGCGCGAGCGAACACTCATCGGGAAGCGCAAGGGCCACTTCCTGGTGCTCGTCCCACTCGATCCACTTTCGGTGCAGGCAAACGCCCACGGCGAAGACCGCTCCGAAAATGGCTCCGAAGGCGGTCTCCATCATGTTCCACCAATTGATCAGCGGCTCCAGTTCGGCGAACCATCCTTTCTGAAACCACTCTGGATACCAGGCGTGCCCGGCCTGAATGCATTGCCCTAGCGGAAAACCGAGGGCTCCTCCGAGGAATCCCCACCCGGCGAGGCACACCGCGAGGCTATCCCGCCGGACGCCTCCCGCGTAGATCACAAGCCCGGCCAGCACGGCCAGCAGCCCCCCCCAGCGTTCGCGGCGCGGCTCCAGATCGAAATCCGGTTCCCAATCCCAGTGATCGGAGAAATAGAGCCGGGGCAGGATCTTTTGGTCGGGATCAAACGGTTCGTTGAACAGCGTCACGCCCGCGAACAGCACGAACACCAATACGAGCAGTAGCAGGCTCCATTCCAGGGGCCGATACCGCTTGCCGCTGAGAGCCATGCCGAAGAGCGCTCCGAAGAGGCCGATCCAAATCCCCCCCTTGAGCGCCAGCCCCAGCAGCCCCCAGCGGAGCGCCGCCACATTACCGATCAGCGGCGCGTCGTGAGTGAGGCCCACCGTTTGCGCATAAGTCATCGAGCCGCCGAAGGAGATCCCGATCGTGGCGATGGCGACCGCGCGGGCCGCCGGCAGCGCCGCCGCGCGGGGACACAACCGCAGCACGAGCACCAGGCTCACCAGCAGGCCCGCGATCATCGCGCCGGTTTCGTGCCCATATTGCCCGCGAATACCCCAGCCCATTCCACCGGCCATGGCGGAAAGGAGAACGGTCGTGCCCATGGAAAGGAGGGAGGCGGATTGCATCGCACCGGTGGGAAGGAGCGGCAAGATTTCGAGGAGTGTGTGGAAGCGGCAGTTCCGCAGCCGCGCGGTGCGGCCGGTTGGTATCGCCGAGGATTAGTTTACGGATCTTCTTGGTCCCGTACCAGCAGCACGGAGCAATTTCCGTGGGCCAAAATTTTTTCAGAAGTGCTGCCGATCAGCCGTTCGCCCAAGGTATGCTGCCGGTGGGCGCCGATCACCACCAGATCGATCCGCCGCGCCGCGATCGTGCCCAAGATCTTTTCCGCCGGGTTACCCTCTTCCAAGATGGGTTCCTCCGCGCTGAAGGGGCCAGGGAGGGTTTCTTGGCAGGCCCGCAGCGTTTCCAAGATCTCCTTTTTCGCCTGCTCCTGCTCCTCCGCCCAGGCATGCGCCATCGCATCGGAAGTGGCGTCCCGAGCTTGCTCCGCTAGCCAGGGAGGCACTTGGCCCGCGAACATCGATTCCACCACGCCCATCACATACCCACGGCTTTCCGGCGGCCATTGGAACCGGCAGATCATGTTTGCCGCCCTTTCGCAGGCCCGAGAGCCCTCGTAGGCCAGCAAGACCCGCGGATGGACGGTACGCAGGTGTTCTTCATCTCCCCGTACAATCAGCACGGGCACGGTTGCCGCATGGGCCACGGCCCGTCCCACGCTGCCGAGCAAAAGGCCGCGCAAGGGTCCCAATCCGCGGGCACCCACGACGATGAGATCCGCTCGGCAGTTGTCGGCGGCCACGATCAGTCCACGTTGCGGCCTTTGCTTGCCCGAGATGGTAAACGTGTCCGCCGACCAGGCCTCCGGCAGCCGGCGACGTGCCTCCTCGAACACGCCCCGCGCCACCGCTTCCCGCACTCGATCCTCGTCCTTCTCCGTGCCGTGGCGTGACACATGCACTTTGGGGCAGGCGTAATAGAGGTGGAGCTGATCCGCTTCGGGCCGCAACAACCGCGCCGCGAATTGCAGGGCCAAAAAAGCATGTTCCGAACCGTCTATTCCTACGATCGCTTTCATGTGACAACCTCCTTGACCGGATTGCGGCGAACCGCCGCTTCCCACCGTTCGACCAGGCAACCGTTTTTCCTGGCGAACGTTATTGCGAGAGGAAGAGCGTGCGGTCTGATTCACGGATCACCTTGAGCGCCACTTCACCGAAAATCTTCCGCAAAAACAGCCGTTTGGCGCTATTTCCGATCACGATCAGGTCCGCCCCCCACTCTTGGGCATGTGGCAAAAGCGCTTCCTTGGGGGAAGCGTCCACATTGGCGAGTTCCGCATGTATATGATGAGCCTGGCAGTATACCGCCGCGTCTTCAATAAACCGCTTCCGGTCCGGTGGAGTCTTGCCAAAGACGGCGATTTGGACCTGCACGTCGGGCCAGAGCCGCAATTGAATGAACCGCCGCATCGTTTTGGCCGATTCCATGGAACCGCTGTACGCGATCATTGCCCGCCGAATGGGCCGGTATTCCGGTCCCACGGCGATGATGGGCCGCACGCCCGACGAGACCAGTTTGATGAGCGCTTCGCCCGGATCATATTGGGCCTCGCCGATCACGCCACACTCGAAGATGCTCCGCAACCCGAAGACCGTCAGGTCATAGTAGCGGGCCAGGGAGGTGATCAGATCGAACTGATTTCCTTCCTCGCGGTCTACTTCATGGGAAAGGCCCTTTTCCCGGCAGGCTTGCTCGAAAGTGGCCACGGCTTGGTCCAAGTGTTCCTTGCCGACTTGCAGGCGATGCTCCCGCAACTCCTCCGCCGCCGCGGCCGCCCCCATCGGCACCGGCCCGATATTGCAAAGATGCTTTTCATCCACGACGGTCACGCCTGTCAATTGGGCCGCGTGATTCAGGGCGAGCTCGGTGGCATACTGGATGGCGACGGACGAATAAGGAGAACCATCCAGCCCGACCAAAATTCGTTTCACCATCAGATGGCTCCTTTCAGTTTGAAATGCGTCGTTATTTGCACTGAGCAGTACTTGTTGGACGCAGCGCCCCCACCACATCCAGATTCTGCATTTTTCGTACCCAGCCGATAATTTCCAAGCCGTCTCTCAAAGTGTTTCCCGAAAAGAGGGTTGCGCCAGATACGCGGTGTTATCAATCATCGACATCATTGCGAGAGTGTGCGGTTTAGCACGCTTTCGACGCAATCCGCGTCTTCCAAGGACTCTTAGGCGACAAAACGTCGGCCCTTTGCTGTAATCAGCCTGGTCGATACGACATCCAACATGAGGCAAAAAGTCTCTCCATGTTCCCTTTCCTCACCAAGGGACGATCCGCAAACCAAGAGAAAGAGACGCTGGCTGGCCTTGCATTGCAATCCCCGCGTGGCATGATGGGACCTTTTCCCGCACACCCCGATCCATGAGGCCACAAACTTGCACATCGGCCCCACCCTCATCCTGGATACCTATGCCGAAGCGTTCGGCATGCGGCATGCGCGTCTGGTGGTCACCGCCGAGGACGAGTACTGGCTCGACGCGGCCGTACGCGAGTATTGCGGTTACAGCGCTTCGGTGATCGCTTGCGACCTGGAGGCTGGTGTGGAACGCCATCTGCCTGCCGAGGAGACGCCGGATGGCCGGACAGGCGCGGCGCTGCTTTCGTTCGGCTTTTCCGCCGACGCGCTAGGGTCCGCTGTCCGCAACCGTGCCGGGCAGTGCCTGATGACCTGTCCCACCACTGCTGTCTACGATGGTTTGCCCGACGCGGCGGAGCGCGTTCCCTTAGGCAGGCACGTCCGCTTTTTTGGCGACGGATTTCAAAAGAGCAAAATCGTGGCCGGCACGCGGTATTGGCGGATTCCCGTGATGGACGGCGAATTTCTCATGCAAGATACGCTGGGAGTGGCCAAGGGGGTCGCCGGAGGAAACATCATCTTGCAAGCCGCCACGCCGGAAGCCGGGCTGGCCGCCGCCCGCCGGGGTGCCGAGGCCATCGCCGAACTGCCGGGCGTGATCGCCCCCTTTCCCGGCGGAGTCGTTCGCAGTGGCAGCAAGGTCGGTTCGCGCTACAAGGCGCTCAAGGCCTCGACGTCCGACGCCTACTGCCCCACGCTGCGGGGTCGCGTGGAATCGCAGCTTCTGCCGGAGGCGAACTGTGCTTACGAAATCGTACTCGACGGCGTGAGTGAAGAGGCCGTGGCCCACGGTATGCGCGTGTTGCTGCAAGCCGTGGCGGGCGAAGGCGTGGTGGCCATCGGAGCGGGCAACTACGGCGGCAAACTCGGCAAATATCACTTCCACCTCCGGCAACTGCTGGCGGATAGCGAAACGTACTGATCGACCGGCCTGTTACGCTCTTCTAGAATGTCGGTAGACGGAATGACCTAGTGCCGCCCGGCACGTCTCCGCAAAACTCCGCTGTTGCCTAGCCATCAATGCCGCACGCTCCCGTGTATCTGGACAATCACGCCACCACGCGGACCGATCCTCGTGTGGTCGAGGCGATGCTCCCTTATTTTACGGAGCGCTACGGCAACGCGGGCAGCGTGGGCCACTCCTTCGGCGAGGAGGCGGCGGCAGCGGTCGAGACCAGCCGGGAAGCGATCGCGGCCAGCTTGGGGGCTGCGCCTCGGGAAATCGTTTTCACCAGCGGCGCGACCGAGAGCAACAACCTGGCCATTCGCGGCGTGACCGAAAGGCGGCAGCGGCGAGGCAACCATCTCGTGTCGGTAAAGACCGAGCATAAAGCGGTCCTCGATCCGCTCGAGCGATGTGGCCGCAAGGACTTCGAGATCACCTGGTTGGACGTGCTTCCCGCCTCCGATCCTGCCGCGGGACGAATTTCGGTCGAACAACTCAGCGAAGCGCTGCGGGACGACACGTTGCTCGTCTCCGTGATGTTGGCCAACAACGAAATCGGTATCATCCAGCCATTGAAAGAAATCGGCGCCATTTGCGCCGAGCGGGGTGTGCTGCTGCACTGCGATGCGACCCAAGCGGTGGGCAAAATTCCCGTCAACGTGGAAGAATTACAGGTCGATCTGCTCTCCTTTTCGGCCCACAAAATGTACGGTCCCAAGGGCGTGGGCGGACTGTACGTTCGCCGGCAGGGGAAGCGCGTGCGATTGGAACCGCAAATCGACGGCGGTGGGCAGGAAGGGGGCCGGCGTAGCGGCACGCTCAACGTGCCCGGCATCGTGGGCCTGGCGACGGCGCTGCAATTGTGCGATCAAGAGATGTCGCGCGAAGCTGAAAGGCTGCGTGAATTGCGGGATCGTCTGTATGCCGGACTACGTGATCTGGACGGCGTACAATTGAATGGCCCGACGCTCGAAGATCCCGCCCTGCGTTTGCCCCATAACCTGAACCTCAGTTTCGCGGACGTGGATGGTGAGGCGTTGATGATGCGGATGGGGGACGTGGCGGTCAGCTCTGGTAGTGCCTGCACGTCCGCCATGCCCGAACCGAGCCATGTCCTGCGGACATTGGGGCTCAGCGAGGATTTGACGCGGAGCAGCCTCCGTTTCGGCTTGGGGCGTTTCAATACCGCTGACGAGATCGATTACGCCATGGACCGCGTGACCGAAGCGGTGCGAGGATTGCGGCAGCTTAGTGGTAGTAGCACTTCGTCTGTTCAAAAATCATAATTAGCCGGCAAATCGCCGTGCAGCAGTGTTTCCAGATGGAGTCCCGGCACCGTAGTACAATTCACGATCGTCGTGCGTGGTGCCACTGCTGGCTTGCCAGCAGTGCTTCCAAGTCAAGTCTCGGCACTGCTGAACGAGTCAGCAGTGGCACCCGAATTCGCCAAATCGTCCTTCAGTTCGGTACGCAGATGCCAATCGATCGCACCGACGTCGTGTGGGAAACGTCATTGCCTGGGCTCACCCCCCGGCGGGGGAAGGTCCGGGACGTGTACGATCTGGGCGAACAACTGTTGTTCGTCACCACCGACCGCATCAGCGCGTTCGATTGGGTGATGCCCAATGGCATTCCCGACAAGGGGTGCGTGCTCAACCGGCTCAGCCAATTTTGGTTTGCCAAACTGGGAGTGCCCGACCATCGTCTCCCCTGGTCGGCATGCCAACGCGCGGAAGAATTCGCGACCCACATCCCACGCTTTTTCGAGAGGAGCATGCTCGTCCGCCCGGCGGAAGTGGTGCCCGTGGAGTGCGTCGTGCGGGGCTACTTGGCTGGGTCGGGTTGGAAGGAATACCAGCGCGACGGGAAGGTGACGGGGATTGCCCTGCCTGCCGGATTGCGGGAGGCGGACCGGCTGCCGGAGCCGATCTTCACGCCCGCCACCAAAGCCACCAGCGGGCACGATATCAATATTCCGTTTGAGGAAATGTGTGCTTTGGTGGGAAGCGAGTTGGCGCGGGACCTGCGGCAGCGGAGCTTGGATCTTTATCTCCGAGGGGCCGCCTGGGCGGAACAGCAGGGGCTGATCCTGGCGGACACGAAGTTCGAATGGGGCATTATCGACGGCCAAATCGTGCTGGTGGATGAAGTCCTCACGCCCGATAGTTCCCGCTATTGGCCGGCGGATGAATATGAGCCCGGGCGGTCTCCTCCTTCGTTTGACAAGCAATTCGTGCGGGACTGGCTGGAATCATCCGGCTGGGACAAGTCGTCACCGCCGCCCGCTTTGCCGGAAGAGATCGTCCAGCGGACGCGCGGCAAATATATCGAAGCCTACGAGCGGATCACCGCGGAATCTTTCGAAAAACGGAAATCCTCGTGAAATCCGTTAAGCCCGCGCGCACGCTGCTGGCGGTTTTGGCGACAATTCTATTGCGATGATCCTGGCAGACCGCCAGAATGATGGGAGAAGCCTCACCACACGCCAACTACCAGGGAAACGCACTCGAGCCGCGAAGGTCCGTGCGGCGACAATTTTTTTCACGTGGCTACGTACCCATCGGGGACGAGAACGATGAAGAAGCAACTCCATGCGAGGCGTCCACGAGGTTTCACCCTGGTCGAGCTGTTGGTCGTGATCGCCATCATCGGCCTCTTGATTTCGCTGCTGATGCCAGCGGTCCAGGCGGCGCGGGAAGCGGCGCGGCGTATACAATGCACCAACAATCTGAAACAGCTCGCGCTCGCGATCCGCAGTTACGAAAGCCAATCGCGGCTGCTGCCAGCGTCGGGGTACAGTGAAGAAGGACCTCTCTACAATGTCAGCGAACGCAGCGACGGAGAAACCTTGGGCACGAGAAATCCCCATGTATTGGCGATGACTCGTCCCGAAAACCTTGATCTTGTCGGCACGTTTAGCTGGATTGTGAGCATCCTCCCGCAGATCGAGCAGCAGGCGATTTTTGACCAATTCGATTTTTCCCTGCCCGTGCGGCGGCAGCCCGAATCTCCGCAGGCACTGCATCTGTCTTCGCTGGTCTGTGCCACGGATACGCCACGAAGCCAGTTCTTCCAACATCCCGATTTGACTTTCGACCGCCGCTTCGCCAAAGGGAATTATGCGGCGTATTGCAGTCCGACGCATGTCGATACGCAAAACGCCTTTCCCGGCGCGCTGATCGGCATCCCCCAAAAAGTGTCTCAGATCATTGACGGGGAATCGAACACCATCATGTTGGCAGAAATCCGCGTTCGGGAGAATTCGCTCGACCAACGCGGTGCCTGGGCCCTTCCTTGGGCGGGATCATCTCTGCTTTCGGTCGATGGTCATCACGCAAGAACAATTTTTCCAGGCGAATCCAGCGTCGAGCCCTACGAATTCAACGAAAATAGCCGCGGCCAAACACAGATGCCCAATGGCCAAGGCCCCAACGCCGACACGCTGTATCATTGCCACAATCCGGAAGAGGCCGCCTTGGATCGGCTTCCCTGCCTCGAAAATCCCGGCTGGCTCTCTGCCGCGCCGCGGAGCCAACACGTGGGAGGAGTCTTCATGGCCTACGTGGACGGCCACGTCCGCTTCATCGGAAACGAGATCGACGAAGCGGTGATGGCCTATATCGTGTCCATCGACGATAACAGAGTTGTTGGCGATTATTGATTTCTCCACGAATTGTCCGTGCTTGCCCGCCTCGATAACCCCATGAAGCTTTGACATGCCTTCCATTCGCGATGAAATGCAGAAGCTGGCGCTGCAAAAAGAAGCGGACCGCATCGCGCGTCGTGCCGCCGGCCTGGAAATCGTGGAGGAAGCCCCAACGCCTCGGCAGTCCCGCGAAGGTCTGCCGTTTTATCGACAACCGGCGCTGGCCGCTGCCTTGGCGGGACTCGGTTTCGTGCTCTTGATCGTCGGGCAGAACTGGCAATCGCTCACCGGCTCCAGCGTGTATTGGAGTGAGCAGGACCAGCAGAAGTACGAGCAGGCGGCGGTTGCCTTCCACAAGGCGGCCTACGACCCGAAGCTTTCGGATGAAGAAAAGAAGCAATTCAAACAGACGTACGAATCGGAGAATTCCCGCCTGGAAAGTGCCCGCGATTTGCGCTCGGGGATTGGCCGGGGACTCTTCTGGTTGGGCGTCTCCGGCATCGCGGTGGGGGCGGCCGTCTACTTTCTCAACAAAGAGTCTTAAAGCAAACGGACAAAACCTTCCGTTTGTTTCGTCCGTCGGGGCCGCGTGGAAATAACCGCGGTGAACTTTGCTGAGTACGCCCCGCTCGATCAGGACTTTTTTTGCGCGGACCGTTCGTACAAATCACGCGCTTCGGGCAAGGGATATTCCTGAATCGGCAGCTCCTGCCCCCGCACTTCGCGCAGCCGCCGCCAGCCGCGCGTGACCAGCATCTCTTGCTGACGGACATACTCGGCATCCAATTCCCGCTTAGCGAAAGGGCCTGCCACTTCGATTGCCGGAAAATCCGCGTCCACGATGAACTGCCCCAGCGTGGGATTGCAGCGTATATGACGTTCCGGGCTGGTGTGCAGCGTTTCGGGATCGACCAGGCCAATCACGAACCGCAAGTAAAGGTCACTGTCAGTAATTTCTTCCACGTCCTGCCCGCAGACTTCGCACAGATATCCCTCCTCGCATTTGGCCATCACGCTTGCCTTGTCTGCGTTATGTCTTGAATTTCAACACGTCCGCCATCGCATAGAGGCCCGGCGACTGTTCGGCGACAAAACGCGCCGCCAGCAACGCGCCTTGGGCATAGCAGTCGCGATTGGATGCCCGCACGGTGAATTCCAAGGTCTCCCCCAACAGGCCGAAGACGATCGTGTGTTCGCCCGGATTGTCCCCCACGCGGAGAGCATGGTAGCCGATCTCTCCATGCGGACGCTGCCCGACGCGGCCTTCCCGCCCATGGCGATGCGTCTCCTGTCCCATAGCCTCGGCGATGATCTGGCCGAAGCGGAGCGCCGTGCCGCTGGGAGCGTCTTCCTTGAAGCGGTGATGGCGTTCGATGATCTCCACGTCCGCGCCATCGGGGAAATCCTTGAGCACTTCGGCCGCCATTTGCGTCAACCGCATCATGAGATTCACGCCCACGCTCATGCTGGGGGCCCAGAGCAGGGGGATATCTCCCGCCGCGTCCCGCAAGACGCTTTGCTGGTCGTCCGTTAGTCCGGTGGTCGCGGCCACGAGTGGGACTTTTCGTTCCCGGCACTGCGTCGCGATCTGGGCGGTCCCCTCGGGCGTGGAAAAATCGATGACCACATCCGGCCGGACCTCCTCGCTCCAGGCGGAGGAGAGCGGGATCTGGATGGGCGGGCAGCCCGCCAGTTGTCCGGCATCTTGACCCAATTGGGGGTGCCCGGCATGGTCCAAAGCGGCCACGACTTGGAATGCATCGCTCGCGGAGGCGAGGGCCACAATCCGCTGTCCCATCCGCCCGGCCGCACCCTGCACCAGAAGAAAAATTGGTGTCATTTTCGTGAAGATCTCCCTCTCCGGCTCATCCGCGGGCCAAAGAATCCAGTTTTTGGTGAAAACGAGTCAACGTTTTTGAGAAATCCAAGTGTTCAGATGTATACAAAGTGGTTGACGGAGCCTATTACACCGAATACCCTAATCTTACCGAAAATGTCAATTTTACGGCATCGCCACGCCGACGGCGTCCAAAACCGCGGCGTTTGACATCTATTGATCGAGTTTCCTAGGAAAAGCGTCAAGGGCGGAGCGGCCGCTCCCACTGAAGATTCAATGAGGGTACACACGATGGCAAGTCGACTGGGAAAGAGATTCAATCGGAAATCGCGGCTGGGTAACTTCGCTCGCTTGCGGCAAGAACCTTTGGAAGACCGGCGGATGTTGGCGGTGGATGCCGACATCACCGACGTTTCGCCTGATCCACGCACAAGCGCTGTCGACACCATCGAGATTGTTTTCACCGAGGAAGTCACCGGTTTTGACATTGGCGACTTGATGCTCACCGAAGCGGGAGATCCCTCCACCAACTTGCTGGACGGAAGCGGCGCCTCTCTTTCCACCAGCGACAACACCACCTTCGATCTGAACGGTTCCTTGGGTTCACTGAACACCGCTGACGGTACCTATACCCTGACTCTCGTGGCGGCAGGTTCGGACATTGAAGCCGTCTCGGATCAAGAAGGACTTACCGGCGACGCTTCTGACACCTGGACCATCGACAATGCGAATCCCACGGTCAACATCGTGGATATCAACCCCGACCCGCGAATCACCAACGTGGGCCTCATCTCGATCCAATTCAGCGAGCCGGTGACTGGCTTTGACCAGACGGATCTTTTCCTGGAACTCGACAACAGCGGCGTGAATTTGCTCACGCCCACGCAAACGCTGACCACGACGGATAGCCAAAACTACACGCTGGCGTTCACGGGTTCCATCACCAGCACCAATGGCGTCTACTTACTTACCTTGGACGCGGCCTCGGCGGGCATCACGGACTTGGTGGGCAATCCACTGACGCAAGGCGATTTCGATGAATGGACCAAGGCTCCCGCTGGCACGGACCTGATTCCGCCCACGGCGGACATCATTGATGTCGTCCCGGACCCCACTTCGAACCGGGTCACGTCGCTGACGATTGAATTCGATGAACCGGTCACGGGATTCGACGTAGGCGATCTCTCACTCACGCTGGATGGCGGGTCCAATTTGTTGACCGGCGGCGAGTCGTTGACGTCCACCGACATGCAGACGTACACGCTTTCGGGAATCGATAACGCCACCTTCGCGGTGGGGACGTTCAATCTCACGCTAACGGCGCAAGGGTCCGGCATCCTGGACTTCGCGCAGAACCCCATGTTGGAGGATGCCACCGAGGAGTGGACACAAACGGGCGTGGACCTCAACAACCCGACGGTCGGCATTCCGAACGTCTCGCCTGATCCTCAGTTGTTTGGCCTTTTCTCATCGCCGATCAATTTCAGCGAACCAGTCGTCGGCTTCGGCTTGGAAGATTTGGTCCTGCGCCGTAACGGTAGCAGCAATAATCTGCTCGATGGCAGCGCTGCGGAACTCACCACGGCCAACGGGCAAAATTTCGTACTGCGCAACATCCGCCAAATCACTTCGACGGCTGGCCAGTACACGCTGAGCGTCGTGGCTCAGGGTTCGGGGATCGAGGATTTGGAAGGCAACCCGCTGCTGGGCGGGGCCGCCGAGACCTGGAACCAGATCGATTTCGTGTTTGGCGATACGGACCCGCCCACGATCAATATCTTGTCCATCGACCCCAGCCCCACGTCCGAGCCGGTTACGTCGCTGCAATTCGAATTCAGCGAAGCGGTACTCGGTTTCGACGTCTCGGACATCAGCCTCGCCAAGAGCGGCAGCCTGCTGGGGAATTTGCTATCCGGCAATGAAACGCTTAGCTCATCGGATAACAAGCTGTTTACGCTTTCGGGAATTGACACGCTTACCGCCACCAACGGCCGCTACATTGTCGCCGTTAACGCGTTTGGGTCGGGGATTACCGACGGCGTGGGCAATTTCCTGGCCAACAGCGATGCCGAGGATTGGGTCCAAGCGAATATCCCCCTGGATGTGACTCCTCCCACGGCGGATATTTTTGACGTTTCCCCCGATCCGCGCGATGTCCCCGTCGATTCCATCATCGTGACCTTTGATGAGCCTGTCACCGGAGTTGATCTGGGCGATTTCAATCTCGACCTGGCGAACGACGGTCGCGGCGACTTGCTGACCGATCCTTCTTTCACGGATGAGGTCACCCTGACCCGCCTCAACAGCGTGACTTGGGAAATCTCGGGGTTGGCCACGCGGACCGTGGAAAATGGCCGCTACAATCTGCGGCTCGATGCCGCAAGCACTGGCATCCAGGATCTCAGCGGCAATGCCTTGGCCGAGAAGGTGAACGACGTTTGGGACATGGCGGGACCCGACAATATTTCGCCTCGCGTGGACATTCTCGACGTGGAAGATCCCCGCACCACTCCGGTGGAATCCCTCACGGTCGTATTTACCGAACCAGTCATCGGCTTCGACGTCAGTGACCTCAACCTGGATCTCGCGGGAGACGGACGCGGCAACTTGCTGACCGACCCGCTATTTTCCGAGGATCCCGTCACGCTGACACAAATTGATGACGTGACATGGACCGTGGATGGCTTGTCTAGCCGCACCATGGTTCCCGGAAACTACAACTTCCGCGTGAGTGCTGAAAGTTCCGGCATCACGGACCTGGTGGGGAATCCGCTGGTCCGCAAGGCGAATGAGCTGTGGGAGCTGATGGAAGTCGATTTGACCGCGCCCACGGTGGACATTACGGACCTTTCCGTCAATCCCCGCACCACGCCCGTGGACGCCATAGAAATTGTCTTCTCGGAACAGGTCACCGGCTTTGATCTCAGTGATCTGAACCTGGACCGCGCGAATGACGGCCTTAGCAACCTGTTGACCGAGGCCTCGTTCACCGACCCGTTGGTTCTCACCCAGGTCGATGACGTGACCTACCTCCTGGAGGGATTGACCTCCCGTACCTCGGCGGACGGCGACTATAACTTCCGCGTGAATGGAACGGGCACCGGCATCACGGACCTGGCTGGCAACCCGCTCGCCGGCAAGGCCAACGAGCTGTGGACAAAACTCGCTGAACTCCCCGCTGGGGAGGGTGAGGGCGATGACGACGGCGGCGAGGAAGCCTAAAGCTACCTGCGTTGATCATCAGCCTTAACCGATGATCTCTTACGAAACAAGCCTCCGGTTCGCCGGAGGCTTGTTTCGTTCTAGGGGCGCGTGGAACGGAGCCCTGGTTCGATCGTCGCTCCATCGCTGCCTATTCCGTCCGTGGGCGAACATCACGGGCACGGATCAAACCCGTGTGCCCCGGCGGTTACTCTTCCACCGCTGGCGCTCCGCCCCGCGGCATGAAGCGGCAGAGCAGAATACCCCCCGCGTAAAGGCAGCAGAGCGGAAAGGCCATCATCACCATGCTGGTCGGTTCGGCGGGAGTGAGCACGGCGGAGAGCACGAAGATGAACAGCACCGCGAGGCGCCATTTCTCCACGTACGCTTTCATGGTGAAGATGCCGATCCGTTCCAGGAACAGCATCACCAAAGGTAGCTGAAAGCTGATCCCGAACCCGAGCGGCAAGAGCAGCGCGAAGGAAAGCCACTCATTGATACGTGGTTCGGTATCAATGCCCAGCCAGTCATTGAAGCCCAGCAAGAACCGCAGGACATATTCAAATACCACGAAAAACGCGAGCAGCGAACCGCCCAAAAAGAGGCCCAAACTCATGGGGCCATAAATCTTCACGTAGTGCTTTTCGTGCGGATAGAGCCCTGCCGCCACGAACATCCAAATCTGATAAAACACCCAAGGCCCCGAGATGACGGCTCCCGCCAGCAAGGAGGCCTTCATGTAGATCATGAAGGGCTCGGTAAACGCGAGCGCCTTGGAACTGGTGCGAGGATCCTCGGCGACTCGACGCCAAAGCCGCAGAGGCACGAGTGCCAGGCGGGGCGGGCCGAGGTCGAGCGGAAACGCCGTGGTCAGCAGCCACCGGTTCAAGTCCGCCCGTTCGGTGAGATCGAGTGTTTCCCGCCGCTCCCAAAGCTCACGTACCGAGGCGGGCAAGCTGTCTGGTGAAAAATCGTCGGTTTGGCTTAGCGTTTCCCTCTGTGCCAGCTCATTGAGTATTTCAGCCAGCGCCCGCTTCTGGCTTTCCGCCGTGGTGAAACGCTCCTTCCCTTCGGCAATCTGGCGGATCTTCGACCGCTGTTCGGGACGAAGTTTCTTCCACAAGAACTGATGGGCGCCGCTCGATTCCTCCGCCGCTGTCGCCAGACGGCCCGCGAACGAACTCGGACGCAAAACATCTTGCGCACGGACGGGGCTTCCCGGCAGCGCGGGCAGCAAGTCTTGCGGGAACAGCGTCCGCAGCCCTTGCCGCAACTTGGGGAGATCCATTTCCCAAGATTCGGCGAAAAAGCCTTCCTCCAGCAAGGTTGCCTCGTAGGCATCCAAGCCTCCCTCCATGGCCTGGATCCGTTCCCGGGTCTTCTTGAGGTAGAAGTCTTGCAGAGCTTCTTCCAAAGGGAGTTGGATATACTCGACGACCCAATTCCCGAAGAGCAGACCGATCACGAAGCCGACCATCAGTCCGGCCAGCGCGCGAATCAGACAAGACCGCAACTCTTCCAAATGCTCCCCGAAGGTCATCGTGGAGTCTTGGAAGAGATCGGCATCGTATGCGTGTTTCGCCGCCATGGCCGCCAAGCCGGGTTTCGTAAACTGGGGGATTCAAGTAGAGCTGCGTGTTCCGTGGTGTAACCATACCACCGTGCCGTGGTGTGGGCAACTGGCCGCCGGTTCCACCTCAAGGGGCGTTTCGGAGTGAGGAAATCCGTTGCAAAGCACTGTGGGAAAACAGCTTGCGTAACATGCTCGGCGTTCTTTTGGCCATCTCTGGACAAATCCACCACTTCACCCGTGATCCATGCTCCCGTTTATGTCAGGGCTGGAGATGTCCGGCCTTTCTCGGAACCGGGCGGCTTCCTATAATTCGCCGCCCCAAAAGCCGGCTCGGCAGGTTGGCGGCGAGTAACTCAGCAATGGAGGAGGCCCCGGCCATGTCACGAAGCTGGAAGCCCATGGCCTGGTGGTTTCTGCTGTCAGGAGTGTGGGGCTGCACCAATATCACGGGGCCAGACGTTTGGCACCCCGGCAGTGCGCAATCTCAACAGCGACGAGCCGAACGGTTCGATCCGTACGTGGATAACGACATCGGCCCCGCCGTGCTGGGAGGGCGTCCCCCGGGATACGAAGAGCCAATCCCCGAAACCCAGCGGTCTCGCTGGAATACCCGGCCCTGGTGGAATACGGTACAACTCTAGGAAGTGCCTCCACGCCGAGCCGATCCAAGGGCCTGCTACGCCCGAATGGACGGGGCCGAGTCACCGCTGTCCCCATGTGGTAAGCCATTCAGGCTCGGCGAACCGATGTCTGGCCACCGCGGCCCGCCCGCACATCGCGCGACTCGTCTCGCCATGGTCCGAGAATACACTATGCGAACCAAGAAGAATCCGCCATCACGGCCTCCTCAGGAGGCATCGACGCGCGGTGGCGAGGAACGCCTGCAGAAAATCTTGGCCCGCGCCGGCATCGCCAGCCGCCGCGAATGCGAAGCCTTGATTCTGGCAGGCCGCGTGGAAGTCGATCGCCAGGTGGTGACGGAATTGGGGACCCGCGCCGATCCCCGTACCGCCGAAATTCGCGTGGACGGTGTCTCGGTGAAGCTTCGCCGGCCGGTTTATTACGCCGTGCACAAACCGCCGGGCGTGGTCTCCACGAATCGCGATCCGGCGGGCCGGGCCCGCGTCGTTGATCTGGTTCCCGAGCAGGAACGTGTCTTCACGGTGGGCCGCTTGGACAAATCGAGCGAAGGGCTGATCCTGGTCACCAATGACGGAGAGCTTGCGAATCTGCTGACCCATCCCCGGTACGGTGTGCCCAAGGTTTACGAAGTGCAGGTGGCGGGGGAGGTCGATTCGGAGGTCCCCAACCGGCTGCGGCAGGGCATCCATCTTGCCGAGGGGCTGGCCCGCGTGGAGAGTGCCCGCATCAAAAGCCGGCACAAACAGAGCACGATCCTGGAAATGGTGTTGCACGAAGGCCGTAACCGCGTGGTCCGCCGGTTGCTGGCCCGCGTAGGGCACAAGGTGTTGCGGCTCAAGCGCATCGCCGTCGGCGCGGTGCGGCTAGGCCGATTGCCGCCGGGAGATTTTCGCCCGCTGAATTCCCGTGAAATTACCGCGCTGCGACAAGCCGTGGATGGTGGGAAGCCGCGCAAGGGCCGTGCCAAATCCGCCGCTGGCAAAACGGCCACGGCATCACGAAAGTCTCCCAGCCAGCCGCATAAAACAAAGCGAGCGGTTCCACGGCGCCCGCCGCGTGGTGCAAAGTCTTCCCAAAGAGGCAGCGGCCGGAGGAAAGGCCGATGACCTCTCTCGACACTCCGCCACAGGTTGCTTTCGGCTCCACCTTTTTGGAAGAGCAGGAACAACTCGCCCGGGACACGTATCGCCTGCGGGTTCGCTCGCCAGAAATCGCCGGCCACGTGCGACCAGGCCAATTCGTGATGCTCCGCTGGGCAGACACGGCGGACCCGCTGCTGGCGCGTCCCCTGGCCGTATACGATATTGCCTTGGATGCGGATGGTTCTCCCGCGTACTTGGACCTGGTGTACCTGGTCGTGGGAAAGTTGACATCCAAGCTGGCTCGCGCCACCGTGGGCACGCCTTTGGAAATCTGGGGACCGCTGGGTAACGGATTTAGCGGCGCGCGGGCTCGCCATCTCGTGATGGTTGCCGGCGGGATCGGCTATACCCCGTTCTTGGCCGTGGCTCTCGCGGCGCGCGGAAAGTGGCCGGCCAAGTTGCCGGGCAGCCCTTTCCACACCAGTGAACACATTAGCTTCTGCTTCGGCGTCCGCTCGCGTGAGTTTCTCCCGGATCTGCACGCCTTCGAAAAGCTGGGAGTGAAGGCCCACGTCAGCACTGATGACGGTTCCTTCGGGCATCATGGGCTGGTGACCGACCTGCTCCAGCGCGTGCTGGATCAAACCGGCAAAGACACACGCGTCCTCTGTTGCGGGCCGGAGCCGATGATGGCCGCCGTCTCACAGCTGACGCTCAAACGACAGATTCCTTGCGAGGTCTCCCTGGAAACTCCGATGGCTTGTGGTCTGGGGATTTGCTTCTCCTGCGTGGCGAAAGTGCGGGACGACGCCGACGGCTGGGATTACCGCCGCACCTGCGTGGAAGGCCCCATCTTTTCGGCCGGCGACATCGTATGGTAAGTTTTCGATCGGCGGCTCACGCCGGACCCGTTCCTCGGGGTATCTGTCGTCCTTCGTCATTTTTTGCCGCCGTTCTTTTTCCTCGCACACCAAAATTTTCCGCAACATGCCGCACACCATCCGCATCGAACGGGCATTATTGAGCGTCAGCGACAAACGGGGCCTCGCCGAATTCGCGCGGGGTCTGGCGGAATGCGGCGTGGAAATGTTCAGTTCAGGGGGCACGCGGAAGCATCTGGAAAAAGAGGGCATTTCGGTCCGGGAAGTCGCGGAATACACCGGCTTTCCTGAGATGCTCGACGGGCGGATCAAGACGCTGCATCCGAAAATCCACGGCGGGATCCTTTGCCGGCACGATCGCGAGGATGATCTGCAAAGCCTGCAAGCGCATGGTATTCTGAAATTCGACCTAGTGGTGGTAAACCTCTATCCCTTCGAGGAGACGGTCGCCCGGCCCGGCGTCGTGTGGGATGAAGCCATCGAACAAATCGACATCGGTGGACCGACTCTGGTCCGCGGCGCGGCGAAGAACCATGCCTTCGTGACGCTAGCCACCTCGCCCGACCAATACGATGGCATCCTAGACGCTGTCCGCAACGAGGGGGGCACGAACCTCGCACAGCGGCGGCACCTGGCGGCGGCGGCATTTGCCCATACGGCGGCTTACGACGGGGCCATTGCGGACTACTTCGCGCGGCAACTCGCCGCCAAGAACGCTGCGAAAGACCAGGCCACACCCGCCTTGCCGGAGACTTGGCCATTGAATCTGCGGCGGAAGGCGCTGCTCCGCTATGGCGAGAACCCTTATCAGGCGGCGGCCCTGTATGAACGGGTTGGGCACGAGGAACCTTGTCTTATCAACGCGCGGCAGCTCCACGGCAAGGAACTGTCCTACAACAACTGGCTCGATCTGTCCGCGGCGTGGGAAGTCGTGCGGAATTGGCCGGCGCCGGCGGTCTCGGTGATCAAGCACAATAACCCCTGCGGCGCCGCGGCGCATGAAAATCTCGCCATGGCCACTCGGCGGGCCATGGACGGGGATCCGCTCAGTGCGTTCGGCTCCGTGTTGGCTTTCAATCGCGAAATGGACGCCGCCAGTGCCGAGGTGCTGGCCGAGCCGGACCGCTTCGTGGAGGCGATTATCGCCCCCGGTTTCGCCGCGGATGCCGTGGAGATCCTCACCACCAAACCCAAGTGGAAAGCCAACGTGCGGCTGATGGAACTCGGCGCGACGCCTCCGGTGGCGGACGCCTGGCATTTCCGACACATCGACGGGGGCTTCTTAGTGCAGCAGCAAGTGGCCGGGCTCGACGCGGACACTTCTTGGGAACACGTGGCCGGGCCTGAATTGGATGACGCCACGCGGCAAGAGTTGCGGTTCGCCTGGGAAATGGTCCGGCATGTGAAATCGAACGCCATCGTCGTTTGCCGCGAACAGTCACTCTGCGGGGCGGGAGCGGGGCAGATGAGCCGCGTCGATTCGGTGGAGATCGCCCTCAAAAAAGCGGGAAAGCGGTCCCGGGAAGCGGTCCTCGCCTCGGACGCCTTTTTCCCTTTTCCCGATTCGATCCACTTCGCCGCCGAAGCGGGCATCCGCGCGGTGATTCAGCCCGGCGGTTCCCGGCGTGACGCGGAAGTCATCGCCGCTTGCCAGGAGCGAAACATCACGATGCTGTTCACGGGCCGCCGCCACTTCCGCCACTAGTGCGTGTCGCACCTTAATCTTGACGAGGGTAAACGTGGCATCAGTATTGGATCGCATCGTGGCCCACAAGCGGCGGGAGATCGAGGCGGCGAAAGCCGCGCGTCCGCCGGACACGCTGCGCTCAGTGACAAAGGCCGCGCCTCCTCCGCGCGGTTTCTTCGAAGCCCTCGCCGCGCCGGGCGGCATTCATCTCATCGCCGAGGTCAAAAAGGCCAGCCCCTCCAAGGGAGTCATCCGCGAGAACTTTGATCCGATCGAGATCGCGCACGTTTACCAGCGGCACGGGGCGACTTGCCTCAGCGTGCTCACCGATAAGGAGTTCTTTCAGGGAAGCCTGGATAACCTGCGGCGGGTCCGCCAGGCGGTCGACTTGCCGCTGTTGCGAAAGGACTTCATTCTCGACCGCTATCAGCTTCTGGAGGCCCGCGCGGCCGGCGCCGATGCCGTGCTGCTCATCGCCGAATGTCTGGACGATTGCGGCTTACGTTCGCTGCATAGGGAAGCGGTCGAGGAAGGTCTCGACCCGCTGGTGGAGCTTTACGACCCGGCCAATCTGGACCGTGTGCTGGAAGCGGGCGCGACGCTGATCGGCATCAACAACCGCAATCTGCACACTTTCGAAACGCGGCTGGAGCACACGCTGGAACTGCGGGAAAAAATCCCCCCCGAGTGCCTGGTCGTGGGCGAAAGCGGCATCCGCACTCGCGAGGATGTGCTGCGTCTGCAATCGGCGGGCGTCCAAGCCATGCTAGTGGGCGAACATCTCATGGCCAGCTCAGACATCGGTTGTGCGGTGGACGCGCTCTTGGGCCGTGGGTGATGTAGCGTTGGCATGCCGTGAAGTCGCCCGTTGCCAAAACTGACTTGTCCAGGCGTACGCGAGGGCTCACAAAAACCTGCCCACAAGTTCACCTACGATTGGATTCAAATCGTCGCGTGCATGCGATGATTGACAAGAAATAACATAGCCATCTCGGATCGTACAACCGATTTGCCTTTTATACTGAATTTGCTGCGTTTCGTTTGGGCGTCGCCGAACACGCTGATCGGTTTGGCCATCGGCGGCATCGGGCTCTGTTTTGGCGGTCGGGCACGCATTCGAGGCCGCGCGATCGAATTTTACGAAGGGGGCGTCAAATGGTTTGTCCATCGCTTGCCGCATGGCCAGTTCACGCTCGCCGTCACGCTGGGGCATACCATCCTCGGGCAAACGGGCGCGGCCCTCGATATTTGCCGCGCGCATGAAGCCGTCCACGTGGCCCAGTACGAACGCTGGGGGCCGTTCATGCTGCCCGCGTATTTTCTCTGGCCTCGCTCTATATGTGGCTGACGGGCCGGCGTTTCTATCGCGACAATCCGTTCGAACGCGAAGCCCGCGAAGTGGATGGTGCCGAAGATGATGCGTAGCCGGGATGCGCGAAAGTGCGGAATGATCTCGATGTCGCCCGGTGCCACGGCTGGCTTGTCGAGCCGTGCGCGAGTGCTCGCAACACCTTGCCCTCAAGTTCACATACCTGGGTGACGAGCACCCAGGCTACGACACGGAAGTCCTTCGTACCATCGATCCATTTCTTCGCGGCCAATTCGCGCGCTGATCGTGACGGATCGGCTAGAATAATTGTCTCATTAGGTGAATAGGGGGTTCTCCGTTTCACGATCCTCGGCAACCTGGAAGTCGCGGGCATGATCCACAACAGAAAATTGGCACGGACCAGCAAGAGTAGGGCTTCTTTCAGATGGCGGCGGGGGAACATCGCTGGCGTGGAGCCGCTCGAAGCTCGCCGCTTGCTCGCGTTGACGGCGGGATTTTCCTCGAACGCCGGCAGCCCGACGAACGCACCGTTCGATGCCGTGGAAATTACGTTCAGCGAACCCGTCGTCGATTTCGACCTCTCCGATCTTTCACTACGCCGACTTGCGGGCGAACCCTCGGATGTCCAGCTTGAGGTGTTGGCAGAAGAAGTGGCCGCGGACTCGAATCTGACGGTGCATGCGATTAGCGCGGACGGTACGACGCTGGTCGGCCAGGCCGGTGAGGGAGACGAGCGCCGGGCCTTTCGTTGGACAGCGGAAACCGGCGTCGAACTGCTCGCTCCGGCGCCCAGCGTGGCCCGGGCCGTCTCCGCCGACGGTTCGACGATCCTGGGCGAATTTCCGTCCGATGAGATTTTTCTCTCAAAGGCATTCATCTGGCGCGACGGAGCCATCCTCGACAGCGACGAACCACTTGGTCCCGAATTCGCGGTTTCCCTGGACGGTTTCGCGGCGGCGTTTTCCTTCGCGCCAAGCTTCACGACCCATATCTGGACGGAACAAGACGGTCTCCGGGAAATCAACCGGCACCCCCCGAACCAGGCGGTACCGATGGGGCGGATCGACATCTCCAACGGCGGTGACGTCCTCGTAGGACCGGCATGGAACGCCGCAAGTGTCTGGACCCGCGACAACGTCACGCTCGCCGTCCCGGGAATGCCCTCCGGATTGAGAACTTCGAGCACGCAGACCGTTTCACCCGAGGGGGGCTACGTCTTCGGTACCCGCAAGATCGAGGGGGACGATGCATACGATCTTTTTCGCTGGAAGGTCGGTTCTTCCGAGGCTCCGCTATCTTTGGGGCCACGCGCTGATGGCTCCGGTTTCGCCGAGGGGGACTTTGTGGCCGGTTCCGCCACGGCCGGGCGGGCTGCCGTGATCCGCACCGCCGGGGACGACTATGTGTGGACCGAACAGCACGGCCCGCGGAATATTCGCCAACTTCTTACCTCGGCGGGAATGAACGTCGATTCGTGGGTGGAGATTGATCTGTGGGAGATTTCCGCCGCCGGTACGGAGGTCGTCGGAGCCGCCCGCTTGGAGACCGGAGCACTCGAATACTTTCGCGTACAGCTTGGTTCCCCGAGCGAGAATCTCCTCTCGTCCCAGCAATCGCTGGAACCGATCGACGAAACACGCTGGCGTTTGTCGGGCCTCGGCGAAGTCACGCTGGCGGAAGGCCGATACGAGTTGGCCTTCTCGCCGGACCACGACCTCCGTTCGGCGGAGGGAGACCTCCTCGAAGGCCACGCGGACCTGTTTTGGACACTCGATCAAACAGCACCCTCGGCAAGCATCGAATTGCTGGAAGTCGGTACCACGCTCGAGGATTATTTGGACTCGTTTGAAATCACCTTTGATGAGCTCACCGAGGAATTGCGGGCCACCGATTTCGTGCTCACCCGCGATGGCGGCGGAAACCTGCTCACGGCGGAGGTGTTCGCCGATCCGGACTTGGCCCCCTTGGTGTCGCGGGTCGATGGCCGCACGTGGAAGCTGGAAAACCTGGCGGGCGTGATTTCTCGTAGCGGCGACTATCGCTTGGAACTCCGTCCCGAAACTACGCAGGTGGCCGATCGGGCAGGAAATCGCTTGGCGGAGGCGGCAGCCGTTGAATTCGAGCGATTGGCCACGGTGCAATTCGCCGAGGATCTTCCCGCTTTGCGATCGAGCGCGGTCAGCAGCGTGGAGATCCAATTTTCCGACCCGGTCGTGGGGCTGGGGCTGGAAGACTTGTTACTCACGCAGAATGGAGAACGGAATTTGCTGACCGGCCGCGAGCGACTGAGCCAGATCTCGGAAACGACCTGGCTACTGGAAGACCTGGATGCGTTGACGTTCGCTCCCGGGAATTATTTGTTGCGTCTGACGGCGGAAGATTCCGGGATTGAATCGACGAGTGGCCGTGAGTTGTGGATGGGAGATGCCTATGCCTGGACAACCGGACACGATTTCATCAAGGATGAACGCGTGGAGTATTCCTTCACGTTCGGCGCCTGGGCTTGGTCCGAGCCCGAATTGGCATTCGACGGTGATCTCACCACGGAATTCTACAGTTTTCGAGACGATTTCGGCTTCAGCTCTGCCGATGCCGTGGCCGAGGTCTCCGTGACCGCCAATTTCCCTCGTCCCGTCCAATTGCTGGGGTGGGAATGGACCTTCGGCGCCAATGGCTCGGGACGAGGTACGAGCAGCGTGACTGCGAACACTTCGACCACGGTAACCACCCAAGAGGGCAAGGTTCTCTTCGTCATCGAGCGGGGACGGACGCTTAGCAGTGATCGCGATGCGGCCCGTGCCTCGTCTTCCATCGGTTCGACGCAAGTCTTGCTCGCTCCGGATGGATTGACCGAGGGGGTCACGTTTCAGGTGAGGGCATCAGGTAGCGGGCTCGGCGACGGTGACATCGCGGCATTCGCTCGCGCGTACATTAGCGAGATGACGCACCTCCTTGGCCGCTTGGATACCGGCGACGGAGACTTTGACGGGGACGGCATCACCGATCTGGCCGACTTCAGTGTTTTGAAGCAAAACTTCGGGCAGCGGGACCTGCTCGGCGACCGAGGCGACGCCAACGGCGACGGCATCGTGGACCTGAAAGACTTCGCCCTGCTGAAATCGAAGCTGTAGCTGGCCTGGCGTGTGACGAATGATTCTTGTCAATGCTGATTGAAGGACGCATTTTCATGGAATTAGGGAACGCATGCCAAAAAGCTTAACCCGCTACATATTGAAAAATGCTATTCCTATTTCGGAGCTGGCCTGAAGGTGTGTTGTTTTTGTTCATTATGCTCGCGCAATTCGGCGGGGTATATGTGATGCGCCCGGAAACGACGCTCGGGATCGTGGGAGTCTGCATACTGTCGCAAGCGTTGGGTTTGATTGCGGGTCTGATCTGCATTTGTATTGTTGTCTCGCTGTACGAGTGGCGTGAGCGTAGAACTCGTCGCCAGTAATGTTACTGAAAGCCGATGTACTGCGTGGGAACATGTGCGGTAAGCCACACTCCATTCTGGGACAGGAAGAAACCGATTCCATCATCGGCCATCCGTTTTGCGTCAATGGAAAGCACGACCGGTTTGCCGCGACGTTTCCCCACGCTTGCCGCTGTTTCGCGGTCGGGCGACAGATGAACGTGCTGACGGTTTCCTGGCAGAAGCCCTTTCGCTCGAATGCCCACCAAGAACCTCTCGACCGTGCCATGATAGAGCACCGTTGGGGGTAACATCGGAGTCAGCCCCAAGTCGACGTCGAGCGAATGCCCTTGATTGGCCCGAATCGACTTGCCATCAGGACTGATAGCGAAGCGTTGTTTGTCGTTTTCGTGGATGACGCGCAGCAAGAGGTCCAAGTCGAGATGGGTTCCGGAGGAGCGGGCCGCCTCCAGCAGCTCGGAGATGGGGACTCAGCCCGCCTTGTCCAGCGAAATGCCGATCGTTTCCGGCTTATGCCGCAGCACCAAGCTCAGAAACTTACTGACGCGAACGAGTGATCGATCCATCGATGTGGACTCCTGCCCAGTGCCAAGGCTGGCTTGTCCAGCCGTGCGGGAGTGATCGCAACACCCTGCCCTCAAGTTCATATACCTGGGTGACAAGCACCCAGGCTACAGTCGTTGGCGGCTTACCCCTCACGCGGGCGCGGCATGCACCAGGGCGAAGGCTTTCCGCATGGCCTGGGCGGTCGCGGCGACGGCCGCTTCGTTGTCGAGTTCGTTCAAGGCCCGGTTGAAGGGTTCGGCGCGGATGGGTCCGTCGTAGCCGATGTCCACCAGCGCGGAGAGAAACTTTTGCAGGTCGATCACGCCGGTCGCCATCGGCAGTTCGCGGCGATTGTCGATCTGCTCGTCGATGGGAATCCCGGCGGGCGCGTCGTTGAGATCACAGGCCACGATGTCCGAGTTTTTCAGCGTTAGCAGATCTTCCACCGATTCGTGGGCTGTGTACCAATGCCAGCTATCGAGCACGAAGCCGATATTGGAGAGGCCGATCTCGGCGATCAGTTCCTTGGCCTCCGCCATGCTGTGGATGAAGCTGTGGCGGCTGGAGGCCCAGAGCGTCTTGGGGCCGATGTATTCCAGCCCGAACCGCAGGCCATGATCTCCCAGGATCTTGCCGCAAGCTCCGACCCGCTCCACGTGCCGGCGGAAGTTGGCCCGATAGGTCAGCTCGGCATGCGAGGGGCTGATCCAGGTTCCCACGCGGGTTACTCCCGCCTGCTTCAAGCCTTTGGCGAGGCAGGGCAGGCGGCGAAGACCTTCGTCGAAGGTCCGCACGTCGCCGCGGAGGTCGACCGGCAAGCCGGCCGCGCCCCACACGAGTTTTTTGTCCCGCATGTCTTGGAGCAGTTCCTCCCGCTGCCCCTCCGACAAATCGGCCAAAAAGCCCGCATCGGGCGTGACGGATTCAAAGCCGTGCGCGTGGGCCAAGCGGATGGCTTCCCGCTGGTCGGCGCTGACGCCAATCGAGCCGCAGCGCAAATCCATGGTGAATTTGGCCTGTTTCGCCAACGCGGCCGATGCGGTCCGCCGCAGTGCGTGCAGTCCGGCCAAGGAAGCGAAGGAGATGGCCCCTTGTTGTAACAGCGCCCGACGATCGATTTTCTTCATGGCCGATTTCCCCCCCCACGGACCACGCGATGAACCATTCCAACGATGCGGGCTTATCCTACCACTCTCCGCGTGAACTGTCTTCGGATTTCTCGCGGGTGCCATGGCACTGTTTTCCGAAACGGGAGTGACGGTTTTGTGCCTTTGTTTTAAGATGGTGGCACGGCGGGCCCATGCTGCGGACCGCGAGCCGACCTTTTCACTCCAAATCACTACTGACGACCGCGATGAAATTCATAGAAATGTCCGGACAGACCCTGCTCAAACTCGTCACGGATGGCCCGATCGATCCCGGGGAGCTACGCGCGGCGGGCTTGACCGAGGAATCGATCGTGAGGATCAACCAGCAGGGGGATATCGAGCTCCGCCGCCCGGACGGTTGGGACGTGATCGGCGGCCTGATCGGGGAATTTCAACAGCGCGTGAAAGGGGAAACCGGGCTCGATTGGGCATGAACTTAGCGCGGCGGATCGAGCCTGCACGATGCCCGGCGCGGGTTTCAATCAATAACTACCGGCAGAGCCGGTAGTATGAGGAAGGCCCCTGAAAGGGGCCGTTGGGGTTAGCCAATGTTGAAAAGTCCGCGTTCTTCGTCCCGCTCGTGTTTCTCCTGGTTCTGGATGTATTCGCGAATCATCGCTTCATCCAGCCCGACGGTGCTCACGCAGTAGT